>NZ_JAQZSI010000021.1:0-679 GCF_028674975.1 Pseudomonas sp. CNPSo 3701
AGCGAGCCCACTGAAACCTTCAGCCTTACCGTTGGCGGCAAAACCGGTACTGCGACCATCATCGACAACGATGCGGCGCCGACTGTCGGCAGCGTCAGTGCTGCTGTGGACAGCAGCGGTGGCCAGGTCGATGAAGGCGACAACGCCGTCTTCACCGTCAACCTGACTAACGCCAGCAGCACGCCGACCACTTTCAGCCTCGCGCTGAATGCGGGCACTGCGACTGCCGGTAGTGATTACAACGGCACATTGGCCAACCAGAGTTTCAGCAACGGTGTCACCTACAACGCGGCAAACGGCACAGTAACCGTTCCGGCTGGCGTCACCAGCTTCACCGTCACGGTACCGACCATCAATGACACCGTTTACGAGCCAACCGAAACCTTTACGCTCAATGTGGGCGGCAAGGTCGGCACGGCAACCATCATCGACAATGACCCGGTTCCGGCAGTCAGCACCGTCAGCTCGGCGGTGGACAGCAGCGGAGGCCAGGTCGATGAAGGCGACAACGCTGTTTTCACCGTCAACCTCACCAACGCCAGCAGTACCGCTACCACTTTCAGCCTCGCGCTGAATGCCAGTACTGCGATTGCCGGTAGTGATTACAACGGCACGCTGACCAGCCAAAGCTTCAGCAATGGTGTGACTTATAACGCCGCGAACGGCACCGTCACTGTTC
>NZ_JAQZSI010000022.1:0-649 GCF_028674975.1 Pseudomonas sp. CNPSo 3701
GTTGCCGCGCTTGATCGATTTGATCTTCTTCATCACCTCGTTCATGAACGGCTCGAAGATCGACTCCTGCACCAGCGCCCGCGACGGGCAGGTGCACACTTCGCCCTGGTTGAAGAAGGCCAGCACCAGGCCTTCGGCCGCCTTCTCGATGAACGCCGGCTCGGCCTGCATGATGTCTTCGAAGAAGATGTTGGGCGATTTGCCGCCCAGTTCCACGGTGCTGGGGATGATGTTGGCGGCGGCGCATTTCATGATATGAGAGCCCACTGGGGTGGAGCCGGTAAAGGCGATCTTGGCGATGCGCGTGCTCGTGGCCAGCGCCTCGCCGGCTTCACGGCCGAAGCCCTGGACGATGTTGAGCACGCCCGGCGGCAGCAGGTCGCCGATGATCTCGGCCAGCAGGGTGATCGACAGCGGCGTCTGCTCGGCTGGTTTGAGCACCACGCAGTTGCCGGCAGCCAGCGCGGGAGCGAGTTTCCAGGCGGCCATCAGCAGCGGGAAGTTCCAGGGAATGATCTGCCCGACCACGCCCAGCGGCTCGTGGAAGTGATAGGACGCGGTGTGCTCGTTGATCTCCGCCGAGGTGCCTTCCTGGGCGCGGATGCAGCCGGCGAAGTAGCGGAAGTGATCGGCGGCCAGGGGTACGTCG
>NZ_JAQZSI010000023.1:0-649 GCF_028674975.1 Pseudomonas sp. CNPSo 3701
GTTGCCGCGCTTGATCGATTTGATCTTCTTCATCACCTCGTTCATGAACGGCTCGAAGATCGACTCCTGCACCAGCGCCCGCGACGGGCAGGTGCACACCTCGCCTTGGTTGAAGAAGGCCAGCACCAGGCCTTCGGCCGCCTTCTCGATGAACGCCGGCTCGGCCTGCATGATGTCTTCGAAAAACACGTTCGGGCTCTTGCCGCCTAGCTCCACGGTGCTGGGGATGATGTTGGCGGCGGCGCATTTCATGATATGCGAGCCCACTGGGGTAGAGCCGGTAAAGGCGATCTTGGCGATGCGCGTGCTGGTGGCCAGCGCCTCGCCGGCTTCACGGCCGAAGCCCTGGACGATATTGAGCACGCCCGGCGGCAGCAGGTCGCCGATGATCTCGGCCAGCAAGGTGATCGACAGCGGCGTCTGCTCGGCTGGTTTCAATACCACGCAGTTGCCGGCGGCCAGCGCCGGGGCCAGCTTCCAGGCGGCCATCAGCAGCGGGAAGTTCCAGGGAATGATCTGCCCGACCACGCCCAGCGGCTCGTGGAAGTGGTAGGACGCGGTGTGCTCGTTGATCTCCGCCGAGGTGCCTTCCTGGGCGCGGATGCAGCCGGCGAAGTAGCGGAAGTGATCGGCGGCCAGGGGTACGTCG
>NZ_JAQZSI010000024.1:0-583 GCF_028674975.1 Pseudomonas sp. CNPSo 3701
CACCGACGCCGCCGGTAACACCGGTACCGCGACAGACACCGAAGGCTATAGCGTCGACGTCACCGCACCTGTGCCGACCATCACCCTCGACGCCAACATTACTGCCGATGACGTGATCAACATCGCTGAGTCCACTCAGCAGATCCCAGTCACCGGTACTGTCGGTGGCGATGCCAAGGTCGGTGACACCGTCACCCTGACCATCAATGGCAAGCAATTCACTGGGCTGGTAACCAATACCAACGGCACGCTGGGCTTCAACATCAATGTCCCCGGCGCCGACCTGGTTGCCGATGCCGGCAAAACCATCAATGCCAGCATCAGCACCATCGATGCTGCCGGCAATATCGGTACTGGCACCGCGTCCGAAGGTTATAGCGTCGACGTCACCGCTCCGGTACCGACCATTACGCTCGATGCCAATATCACCGCCGACGACGTAATCAACATTGCAGAGTCGAGCCAACAGATCCCGGTCACCGGTACCGTCGGCGGCGACGCCAAGATTGGCGATACCGTCACCCTCACAGTGAATGGTAAGAGCTTCACCGGTCTGGTAACCAATGCCAACGGCACCCTTGGT
>NZ_JAQZSI010000025.1:0-578 GCF_028674975.1 Pseudomonas sp. CNPSo 3701
CGGCGACCAGGTCAGAGCCTGGGACGTTGATGCTGAAGCCTAGGGTGCCGTTAGGATTGGCAACGACCGAGCCGGTGAAGTCTTTGCCATTGACGGTCAAGGTGACAGTGTCACCGATCTTGGCATCACCACCGACAGTACCGGTAACCGGGATCTGCTGAGTGGACTCAGAGATGTTGATCACGTCATCGGCAGTGATGTTGGCATCGAGGGTGATGGTCGGAGCGGGTGGCGTTGTATCGATAGCACCGGTGTCAGTGGCCGAGCCAGTGTTGCCGGCTGGGTCAGTGACCTTGGCGTCGACCGAGTAAGGGCCTTCAGCCAGCGGCTGAGTCAGCTCGACGCTGTAGGTGCCACCCGCCAGAACCGGTGTGGTCACGGTAACGACAGTGCTGCCTTGGGTAACCGTCAGCGTAACGGTGCTGCCCACCGGAGCATCGGTAGTACCGACGATAGTCGGGGTGGTGTCGTTGGTAATGGCCGGTGCATCGACAGTGATCAGCGGAGCGGTGGTGTCGATAGCGCCGGTATCAGTAGCCGAGCCGGTGTTGCCGGCTGGGTCGGTGACTTTGGCATCG
>NZ_JAQZSI010000026.1:0-533 GCF_028674975.1 Pseudomonas sp. CNPSo 3701
CCGACCATCGTCGGTACTACCGATGCGCCGGTCGGCAGCACCGTTACGCTGACCATCACTCAGGGTGCCAACACCTTTACCGTGACCACACCGGTTCTGGCTGGCGGCACCTACAGCGCCGAGCTGACTCAGCCTCTTGCTGAAGGCCCGTACTCGGTCGATGCCAAAGTTACCGACACCGCCGGCAACACTGGCTCGGCTAATGACAGCGGTGCTATCGACACCACGGCTCCGCTGATCACTGTCGATGCTCCAGCCATCACCAATGACACGACGCCGACTATCGTTGGTACCACCGATGCGCCAGTCGGCAGCATCGTAACGCTGACCATCACTCAGGGTGCCAACACCTTTACCGTCACCACACCGGTTCTGGCGGGTGGCACCTACAGCGTCGAGCTGACTCAGCCTCTTGCTGAAGGCCCGTACTCGGTCGATGCCAAAGTCACCGACCCAGCCGGCAACACCGGCTCGGCTACTGATACCGGCGCTATCGACACCACCGCTCCGCTGATCACTGTCGATGCACCGGC
>NZ_JAQZSI010000027.1:0-458 GCF_028674975.1 Pseudomonas sp. CNPSo 3701
CCGGCCTTGATACCGCGGCCCATGCGGTAGGCGCGGTTGATGTCGCGCGTCCACACGCCGGCGCCCAGGCCGAACTCGGTGTCGTTGGCGATGGCCAGGGCTTCGGCTTCGTCCTTGAAAGTGGTCACGCCCACCACCGGGCCGAAGATTTCTTCCTGGAACACACGCATCTTGTTGGTGCCCTTGAGCAGGGTCGGCTGAATGTAATAGCCGGTCGCCAAGTCGCCCTCCAGCTTCTCGGTCGCGCCGCCGGCGAGCACTTGGGCACCTTCCTGCTGGGCGATCTCCAGATAGGAAAGAATCTTGTCGTACTGCTGCTGCGACGCCTGGGCGCCGACCATGGTGTCGGTGTCCAGCGGGTTGCCGCGCTTGATCGATTTGATCTTCTTCATCACCTCGTTCATGAACGGCTCGAAGATCGACTCCTGCACCAGCGCCCGCGACGGGCAGGTGCACAC
>NZ_JAQZSI010000028.1:0-437 GCF_028674975.1 Pseudomonas sp. CNPSo 3701
GAACAGTGACGGTGCCGTTCGCGGCGTTATAAGTCACACCATTGCTGAAGCTTTGGCTGGTCAGCGTGCCGTTGTAATCACTACCGGCAATCGCAGTACCGGCATTCAGCGCGAGGCTGAAAGTGGTAGCGGTACTGCTGGCGTTAGTGAGGTTGACGGTGAAAACAGCGCTGTCGCCTTCATCGACCTGGCCTCCGCTGCTGTCCACCGCCGAGCTGACGGTGCTGACTGTCGGAACCTGGTCATTGTCGATGATGGTTGCCGTGCCGACCTTGCCGCCTACATTAAGCGTAAAGGTTTCGGTTGGCTCGTAAACGGTGTCATTGATGGTCGGTACCGTGACGGTGAAGCTGGTGACGCCAGCCGGAACAGTGACGGTGCCGTTCGCGGCGTTATAAGTCACACCATTGCTGAAGCTTTGGCTGGTCAGCGTGCCG
>NZ_JAQZSI010000029.1:0-405 GCF_028674975.1 Pseudomonas sp. CNPSo 3701
ATCGGCAGTGATGTTGGCATCGAGGCTGATGGTCGGGACTGGGGCAGTGACGTCGACGCTATAGCCTTCGCTGTCCGTGGCAGTACCAATGTTGCCGGCAGCATCGGTGGTGCTGATGCTGGCGTTGATGGTTTTGCCAGCATCGGCGACCAGGTCGGCGCCCGGTACGTTGATGCTGAAGGTCTTGTCGGCCTGTACTTGACCAGTGAAGTTCTTGCCATTGACGGTCAGGGTGACGGTGTCACCGGCCTTGGCATCGCCACCGACAGTGCCGGTGACTGGAATCTGCTGAGTGGACTCTGCGACGTTGATCACGTCATCGGCAGTGATGTTGGCATCGAGGCTGATGGTCGGGACTGGGGCAGTGACGTCGACGCTATAGCCTTCGCTGTCCGTGGCAGTACC
>NZ_JAQZSI010000030.1:0-348 GCF_028674975.1 Pseudomonas sp. CNPSo 3701
TCTCAACCGAGGCGCGCATCTTACAGCACCCTCACTTGCTGTCAAGTTGTTTTTGAAGAATTTTTTCTTTCTTCTCAACACCTTGCAGCGCCCAACCAGATCATCTTCTCTCCAGCGGGAGGCGCATTCTACAGCGTTACAAACCGCTGTCAACACCCTCTTTTACCGCCTTCGATCAACCTGATCGAACCATCAACAGAACCACTCAAACCACCCTGTCGATGCCGGCGCATTCTACTCGAATTCGCCGTCCGTGCAACCTTTATTTTCGTCTAACTCGTTGATCTACAAGGAGTTTTCAGATCAGACTGCGCCGGAAGTGGTGCGCATTATAGGCCCCTCGAAACT
>NZ_JAQZSI010000004.1:0-929438 GCF_028674975.1 Pseudomonas sp. CNPSo 3701
CGCTCCCACAGGTGTTAGTCAGCTACAGCCTGTAGCCCGGGTTGAGCGCAGCGATACCCGGGTTACGCGCCGATCACCGACACCGGGTAGATCGCGGTATAGGCGCCACCGTCCACGCTCAAGGTTCGGCAATCGACGCCATACACCGCGGCCAGATGCTCAGGAGTGAGCATTTCTTCCGTAGTACCGCAGCCGTGTACATGGCCCTGGCTGATCATCAGCGCATCGTCGGCATAACGACTGGCCAGGTTCATGTCATGGAAGATCGCCAGGGTGACGATCTTTTCGCGGCGTGTGTAGGCGCTGACCGCCTCGAGCATGTGCAACTGGTTGGCCAGGTCCAGCGCCGAGGTCGGCTCGTCGAGCAGCAGCAGGCGTGGGCTGCGCACCAGCGCCAGGGCGAGGGAAATCATCTGCCGCTCACCGCCGGACAGCTGCCCCGGCTGCTTTTCGGCGAAACGCTGCAGGCCCAGCAGTTCGAGCACTTCGCTGGCCCGGCGCTGGCTGTCGCGCTGGGTCGACCAGCCCCGCGCGCCACCGTGCTGCGCCAGCAACAGCAGCTCGTAGGTCGACAAACGCACGTCGAGGTGGGCCATATCCTGGGCCACGTAGCCGATCAACCGCGCCCGCAGCGCTGGCTCCAGGCCGAGCAACTGGGTGCCGTCGATGGTCGCCGAGCCTTCGGCGCGCAGCAGGCCGCATAGCCCCTTCATGAAGGTCGATTTGCCCGCGCCGTTGGCACCGAGCAGCGCCAGGGTGCGGCCTGCCTCGGCGCGCACGGCGAAGTCACGAATGATCGGCCGGCCGTTGATGGACACGCCGTAATTCTGGCTGACGAAACTCATCGGGACGTCAACCTCCGGTCGCGCAGGATCAAGACGATAAAGAACGGCAGGCCGATCAGCGAGGTGACCATGCCGATGGGCAGCACGGCGCCCGGCACGATCAGCTTGCTGGCCAGCGACGCCAGGGTGACGAAGATGACGCCGCAGGCCAGGGTCACGCCGATGGTGAAGCGCTGATCCTCACCAACCAGCAGGCGCGCCACATGGGGCGCCACCAGACCGACGAAGCCGATGATGCCGACCACAGAGGTCACTGCACCCGCGAGCAGCGCGGCCAGTACCAGCATGCTGGTGCGCACCCGCTTGACGCGAATGCCGAATACCACAGCCTGGTCGCCAAAACTGCGCAGCGCGGTCAGCGCCCAGGCCTGCATCAGCACCAACGGCACCGCCACCAGGGCGATCACCGCGCATAGCCCGACCTTGGTCCAGGTGACGTGGAGCAGCGAGCCCATCAGCCAGAACACAATGCTCTGTAGCTGGTCGACGCTGGACACGTACTGCACCAGGCCGAGAAGCGAGCTGAACACGAAATGCACGGCGATCCCCAGCAGGGTGATGGCCTGCAGGCCGATCTGCCCGCGGGTCAGCAACAGGATCACACCGACGGTGAGCAGCGAGAACAGAAACGCATTGGCGGTGACCAGCATCTCCGCACCGAAGCCGGGCAGCCACTGGGCCAGCGACAGATTGAAGGTCAGCGCCAGCGCCGCGCCGAAGCCCGCCGCCGAGGAGATACCGAGGGTGAAGGGCTCGGCCAGCGGATTGTCGAGCACCGTCTGCATGATCAACCCGGCCAGCGCCAGACAGGTGCCGGCCAGCACCGCCATCAGGGTCATGGGCATGCGCAGTTCCCAGAGGATTACCCGCGTCGAATCATCCACCTGGTCGGGCGTGAACAGCCCCTGCACCGCATCGGCGAAGCTCAGGGTGCCGGAGCCCACCACCAGATCGGCGATGAACGCCAGTAGCGCCACTACCAGCAGGCCGACCAGCAGCAGGCTGCGCTGCCAGACCGCGCGGGCGTAGCGCTGCTGATAGTCGCCGGCGCCGGGCGCGGCGCCCACGACCGACTCACTCACCGTGCGGCGCCTGGCTGAACAGGATAGCCGGCACGTTGCCCAGGCCGGTCATGCCCAGCAAGGTGCGGGTGCTGGCGGCAGGGTCGAGCCCGGCAGCGGCCTGCGGGTAAAACGCCTGGGCCAGGTACTCGACCGCCAGAATGTTCCAGGCACTGGCATAAAAGTGGTGGTACACGCCGTACACGCGGCTCTGCTGGGTCGCCTGCAGCTGCGCCATGCCAGGACGCTTGAGCAATTGCGCCATGGCCTTGTCGATGGCCGGCTGCTGCACGGTCGGGCCGAAGCCGAACGGCGGCGAGATCGAGGTGCTGTCCTTGAACTGGGTGCCGCTCATCACGTAGACATCCGGCTTCTTGCTGATCACCGTCTCCAGGGTCACGTCACCGGTCACGCCCGGCAGGATCTGGCTGCCGAGGTTGTCGCCGCCGGCGGCCTGCACCAGCTTGCCCCAGTAAACCTCGCCATGGGTGAAGCAGCAGGCGCTGGAGCCGCCCTGTCCGGCCTTGGCCTCGACGAACACCAGCGGGCGCTTGCCCTGCTCGGCCACCAGCTTGTCGACGTTGGCCAGGCGCGCCTTGTAGAAGTCCAGGTATTCGGTGGCGCGCGCTTCGCGGTTCAGCACTTTGCCGAGCAACTCGATGCTTTTCTGGCTGTGGGGCACCGGATCCAGGTCGGTGTCGACGTAGATCGCCGGAATCTTCAGGGCAGCCAGCTTGCGTTCGACACCGGCACCTTCCAACGACTTGCGCGCGCGAAGCTGGAACACCAGCAGATCGGGCTTGCCGGCCACCACCGCTTCCAGATTCATGTCGCCATCGTCACCGAACTGCATGTCGGTGGCCTTGTTAGCGCTCTTCGGCCACTGCTTCTCGAACAGCGCCCAAGTGTTGGGATCCGAGCGTTTGATGATGTTGTTCCACACCGAAATGCGCGCGAACGGGTCTTCGCGGTCGAGCAGCGCCAGGCTGAACAGGTCGCGGCCGTCCTGCAGGACGACGCGCTTTGGCTCGTGCTCGATGGTCACCTGGCGGCCCGCCAGGTCGGTAACGGTGAGCGGGTAATCGGTGGCGTGCGCGGCGGCGCTGCACACCAGGCACACGAGGGCCGTGAGACGTAACACGAACGCAGGGATAGTCATGGAGGGAACAAACCTTTTACTGCGGAGTAGAACGGAAGACGGAGAGTCGCGAAAAACTGAAACACAGGGTAACAAAGGTATAGCGCAACGTCATTAAGAACCATTATCGATGCAAGGTTCTGCCGCTGATGATCGTTTTTTTAGATAAGTAGGAGTGAGCCCGCGCGTTCTGGCTGTGTGTCGGACGCTTTCAAAGGCTGGTTCAATCAGGCCTGCGTCGACTGTTCAGGCGCCGCTCCCTCGAATGCCGGGCACAAAAAAGGATGCCCGCAGGCATCCTTTTTCGTTGGCAACGCTGATCAGCTGGCGCGCGCGGAGTCGCGCAATGACTTGACCTGATCGTGGTTACGCTGCACGCCCTGCATCTGCTTCTCGAGCACCACGCGCACGTTGGCCGGCAGATCTTTCTGCAGCGCATCGCGGTAGGCCTTCAGGGCTACGTCTTCGCCACGCTCGCACTCGTTGAGGATGGCCTCTTCGCTCTTACCGGTCAGCAGCGACTTGAGGTCCACCCAGCCGCGGTGTAGCGCGCCGGAAACGCTGGAGCTGGTTTCCGGGTCGCCGCCCAGGCCACGCACCAGTTGCTGCAGCTCGGCGGCGGCGCTAGCGCAGTCCTGCGAACGTTGGGTGAAGAAGCTCTTGAGACGCGGCTCTTTCACGTCCTCGGCACACTCGCTGAAGCCTTTCTCACCGTCTTTGCTGGTTTCGATCAGGTCATTCAGTACCGAAATAACGTCTTTGTTATCCACTTTGAATCTCCTCGTCGCTTCAGAAAAAAGCCCATGTGGGCCGCTCCCTTAAGTGGAGTGAGCCCCTGTTGCGGAGGTTCAGGGCAATTTCTGACGACTCAGTCAGGCGCCGATCAGCGGACAACGAGCAAAGGCGCGCGGCGTCTAGGCGCGAACCGCTCGTCTGGATGCAGAAAACAGCTAGCAAGCGAAACGGCTTAGCCGCCGGTCATGCTCATGAAGCGAATCACCTGCACCTGCTCATCGGTTTCGAAGTGATGACGCTCGGGTTTGAGCTGTAGCGCACCGACCAGTGCCTCGCGCAAGCGCTCGCTGTCGCCCGGGTGGGCGCGCATCAGGCTGCGCAGATCCAGCGCGTTGTCGTGACCCAGGCAAAGCACCAGCTTGCCTTCGGCGGTCACGCGCACGCGGTTGCAGTCACCGCAGAAGTTGTTGCTGTGTGGCGAGATGAACCCCACGCGGGTGTCGCTGCCGCTAACCTGCCAATAACGCGATGGCCCGCCGGTAACGTGGCTGCTGCGCACCAGCGCATGGCGCTGCTCGATGCGCTCGCGTACCACCTCGCTGGAGCAGAAGGTCTGCTCGCGCTGATGGCTGACCACACTGCCCAGGGGCATCTCTTCGATGAAGCTGATATCCAGGCCGCGGGCCATGGCGTACTCGACCAGGCCCAGCACTTCGTCGTCGTTGCGCCCGGTCTGTACCACGCTGTTGAGCTTGATGCGCTTGAAGCCCGCCGCTGCCGCCGCATCGATGCCGGCCAGCACCTGGTCGAGCATGTCGCGGCGGGTGAAGGCGGCGAAGCGCTCGCGCTGCAACGAATCGAGGCTGACGTTCAGGCGGGTGACGCCGGCAGCGCGCAGATCGTTCGCCATATGGGCGAGCTGCGAGCCGTTGGTGGTGATCGACAGGTCTTCCAACTCGGGGCGCTCGCCCAGACGGCGCAGCAGGCTCAGCAGGTTCTTGCGCACCAGCGGCTCACCACCGGTGATGCGAATGCGTTTGACGCCCAGCCCGATGAACGCGTCGGCGACGTTGTACAGCTCTTCCAGGCTGAGGATCTGGGAGCGCGGCGCGAACACCATGTCCTCGCTCATGCAGTAGGTGCAGCGGAAGTCGCAGCGATCGGTCACCGAGAGTCGCAGGTAGGTAATGCGTCGGCCGAAGGGGTCGACCAACTGCGTCGTGTGCATCTATCCGATCTCCCGGCCTCGTGGCCAGCTGGAAGTGGCTGTCGCCATGCGACAGTGAGCAGCCCGATTGGCTGCAGAAAGTGGTGCCAAGTTTACCACGCCGCTATGGCGCTGCGCCGGTCACGGGGTCACACCCTGTCGGGTCGGACAACAATGCCCACACATTCAGTGACACAACCGGGTAGCCCTTCGGCGGTCTTGACGCGTTGCCCAGCTGCTCTCGGTAACGCCCGAAAGCCAGCAATCACAAGGCCTTGAGCGTATCGAAAAAGGCCTTGGCAGGCGTCAGGCACGCCCGGCGGAAAGGTCGAACCGCGTTTCTCGCGCCAGGGTCACACAGGCAGACCTCAGGACGACTGGCCATGGAGAGCGTCGATGCCCCTTCTGAAACTGCTGCACTTCACCGCACTGTTCGCCTGGTGCGGCACCCTGCTCTACCTGCCCGCGCTGATCGCCGCCAGCTGCCGCGCCTCGCAACCCGCCGAGCGTCCGGGGCACCCGGAACTCAATCGGCGCATTTTCACCCTGGTCGCAACACCGGCGGCGCTCGTCGCCATCGGCAGCGGCACCGCGCTGTTCCTGCGCGATGGCACCTTCGGTGTGTGGCTCGTCGCGAAACTCACTGCGGTGGCGGTCATGGTCATCTGCCATGCGCTGTGCGGCCTGCTGATCCTGCAGTGCGAACGCCAGCCGCGCCCTGCCCTGACCATCGCCTGCGCCGCACTGGGCGGCATCACGCTGGGCATGATCGCCGCCACTTTGTGGCTGGTGCTCGCCAAACCTTACTGAACCAGGAGCTCCCCACCCATGAATGCAGGCGGGCCAAAGCCGGATCTAATCGACGTCGACACCCACGGCATGCTCATAGACCAGACGCCCGCCCAGGTACGCAGCGATGGCGATCAGGCCTGCCGTGAACAGCGACAGGTAGAACGCCCAGATCTCGAACCCTTCCTCGCCGTGGCGGTAGCGCAGCATCCAGTTCAGCGACGCCAGGGACAGCATCATCACGGCTATGATCGCGTGGCACCAGGCGCTGATCTTCTGGCGGATGCGTTTGACGGTCAGCAGGTCGATCAGCCCGGCAATGCTGGCGATCCAGCCGCCGACCGCGCCGACACCGGCCAGCCACAGACTGGCGCGCACCCAGAACGGGTCGGTGGTCCAGAAGTAGGCGAAATCGGTGGCCACCAGCCCCAAAAGGGCGGCGACCGGGAAATGGATCATCATCGGGTGCAGCGGGTGCCCGGCGATGGCCGCGCGACTGACGATGGATTCTTGTTGCTCAGCCATGGCGGCCTCCCTGTCGATTCTAGAAAAGGCCGAGCGTGGCCGACCCTAATCAAGTTGACCGCACTCGCCACAGCAGTTCCGATTATCTCGGCCTGCAGTGGTGACCAATCAATTCTGGCCCCGGCCGGCCCGGTGGCGCGTGATATCGCCCTGCTGTGGTGGGCGATGTGCGGCTTTTTCAGCCTGGTGCTGGTGGTGGTCAGCGCCCTGTGGATCTACGCCATCTGGCGCAAGCCGCGCGAATATTCGGTCGATCAAGCGCGGCGTATCCAGCGGCGCTGGCTGATCGGTGGCGGCATCCTGCTGCCGTCCATTACCATCGTCCTGCTGTTGGCGTTCGGCATTCCGGTGGGCCAGCGCATGATGCAGTTGCCGATTCTCGGCGAGCGGCCGCTGCAGATCGAAGTGATCGGCCACCAGTGGTGGTGGGAGGTGCGCTACCCGGACAGCGGTGTGGTAACGGCCAACCAGCTGCACTTGCCGGCCGGGCGCCCGGTGGACATAACCGTCAGCAGCGCCGACGTGATCCACTCCTTCTGGGTGCCGCGCCTGGGCGGCAAGATCGACATGATCCCCGGCCGCGAGAACCGCATCCGGCTGCAGGCCGACAAGCCCGGCACCTTTCGCGGCCAATGCACCGAATTCTGCGGCACCCAGCACAGCCATATGGTGCTCGACGTGCAGGCCCACAGCGACGAAGACTTCGCCGCCTGGATCGACGCCCGTCGCGAGCCGCGGGTCGAGGCGCTCGAGGGCGCAGCCGGCGAAACCTTCGCCGTGCACTGCGGCACCTGCCACCGCGTGGCGGGGGTCACCGAAGGCAATCGCGCACCGGACCTTACCGATCTGGCCAGCCGTCGCAATCTGGGTGGCGGTCTGCTGGCCAACGAGCCGGGCGCCACTCTGACCTGGCTACGCGAGCACGGCCGCCTGAAACCGGGCACCGCCATGCCACTGATCGACGACCTCGATGCCGAGCACCTGCAGGCCATCGCCACCTGGCTGGAGGGCCTCGAACCATGAGCGACACACGCGAAAACCAGTGCCGCGAAACGGCGGACGCCGACTCCCTGCACGACCAGTTCGACGATGTATGGGGCAACCCACGCGGCTGGCGGGCGCTGACCATCGTCAATCACACCACCCTGGGCCTGCGCTTCATGGTCACCGGGCTGTGCTTCTTCGTCTTCGGTTTGCTGCTGGCGATGCTGATCCGCACCCAGCTTGCACTGCCCGGCAACGCCTTCATGGGCCCTGAAGTGTTCAACCAGGTGTTCACCATGCACGGCACGGTGATGATGTTCCTGTTCGCCGTGCCGATGATGGAAGGCCTGGCGGTCTACCTGATCCCCAAAATGCTCGGCGCCCGCGACCTGGTGTTCCCGCGACTTTCGGCCTTGGGCTACTGGTGCTACCTGTTCGGCGGGCTGATCATCTGCTCCAGCCTGCTGCTGGGCGTGGCGCCCAATGCCGGCTGGTTCATGTACACGCCGCTGTCCAGCGCCGCGCATTCGCCGGGCGTCAACGCCGACTTCTGGCTGCTGGGCATCACCTTCGTGGAAATTTCCGCGGTATCGGCCGGCGTCGAGCTGGTGGTGTCGATCCTGCGTACCCGGGCCGAGGGCATGGCGCTGAACAAGATGCCCATCTACGCCTGGTACATCCTCACCATGGCGCTGATGATCGTCATCGGCTTCCCGCCGCTGATCCTGGGCAGCATCTTGCTGGAGCTGGAGCGCGCGGCGGGGCTGCCGTTCTTCGAGGTGGCGCGTGGCGGCGATCCACTGCTGTGGCAGCACCTGTTCTGGCTGTTTGGCCACCCGGAGGTGTACATCATCTTCCTGCCGGCGGCCGGCATCGTCTCCACCCTGCTGCCGGTGTTCTGCGGCCGCCCGCTGGTGGGCTACCGCGCCGTGGTACTGGGCGTGATCAGCACCGGCTTCATCAGCTTCGGTCTGTGGGTTCACCACATGTTCACCGTGGGCATTCCGCAATTGGCCCAGGCCTTCTTCTCGGCGGCGAGCATGCTGGTGGCGATTCCCACGGCGATTCAGGTGTTCTCCTGGATCGCCACCCTATGGCTCGGCAAGCCGCGTTACAACGTGCCGATGCTTTGGCTGGTGGGCTTTCTGATCATCTTCGTGTGCGGCGGGCTGACCGGGGTGATGCTCGCCCTGGTGCCGTTCGACTGGCAGGTTCATGACACCCAGTTCGTGGTCGCGCATTTTCACTACGTGCTGATCGGCGGCATGTTGTTTCCGCTGATCGCCGGGCTGTATTACTGGCTGCCGCACTTCTCGGGGCGCATGGCCTCCGAACGCCTGGGCAAGTGGGGTTTCTGGCTGGTGTTCATCGGCTTCAACATGACCTTCCTGATCATGCACTGGACCGGCCTGTTGGGCATGCCGCGGCGCGTGTACACCTACGAGAGCGGCCTGGGCTGGGACATGCCCAACCTGATCTCGTCGATCGGCAGCTTCATCATGGTGATCGGCATCGCCACCCTGCTGCTGGATCTGATCCTGCACTACAGGTACGGCAAGCGGGCCGGCAACAATCCCTGGCAGGCCGACACCCTGGAGTGGGCCACCAGCCTGCCGCCCAATCCGTACAACTTCGTCAGCCTGCCCAAGCTGACCGACCGCCATCCGCTATGGCACGACCCGGACCTGGGCGAAAGCATCGCCCGCGGCGAACATGCGCTGACGGTGATCGATCATGGTCGCCGGGAAACCTGGGGCGTCGATCCGCTGACCGGCAAGGTGCGGGAAATCGTCCATCTGCCCGGCAACAGCTGGCTGCCGTTCATCGCGGCCTGCTTCATCGCCATGCTGTGCCTGAGCCTGCTGACCAAGACCTACCTGCTGGCGCTGTTCGCCTGCTTCGCCGCCAGCGTGGCGCTGCTGCGCTGGAGCTGGGAAAACGGCGCCCACCCCAAGGCCGCTCCGGACGCCCGCACCCAGCCCCACGAGCCGCCGCTGCATTCACGCACTTGCGATGGGCCGGGCCTGTGGGGCATGGGCGTGACGCTGCTGTCCAACGGCGCACTGTACCTGTCGCTGTTGTTCGGCTGGTTCTACCTGTGGACGGTGTCGCCGAACTGGCAGGTGCCGGAGGCACCGGTGTTCAACCACTGGCTGCTGCTCGCCAGCGCCGCCCTGCTGAGCGTAGCGACGCCCTGGCACCGCCGGATACTGGCGCGCCTTCGGCTGCGCGATGACCGCGGCTTGTTCGCCTGCCAGATCGGGCTGGCAGTGGTCGGCCTGATTCAGGTCGTGCTGCTGTTGGTGGCGCTGCGCAGCGACGCCCTCGAGCCGACCGTGCGCGCCCATGACGCGGTGATCTTCGTGATGCTTGCCTACAGCCTCGGCCACGCCCTGCTCGCCGGCACGCTCAGTGCGTTGCAGGCACTGCGGGTGCGCATCGGCTATGTCAGCGCCGAAGCGCCCTATGAGCCGTTGGTGGTGGCCCAATTGTGGAATTACAACCTGGCCGTGCTGTGGATCAGCTACTTCGCCATCGTCCTGTTCCCACCTGCTTTCGGAGGCGCGTGATGCAAAGCCTGCGCTCGTTCTATAACCCGGCTCATCTGGTCACCGGCCTGAGCATCTGGAGCCTGTGGTTCGTGGCCCTGTATGGCGGTCAAGGCGTTGGCTGCTCGGTGGCGCCACCACCGCCCGAAGACGGCCCCTGGACCTGGCTGAATCTCGCCCTTGGGCTGCTGTCGCTGTTCGCTGCGGGAATTCTGCTGGGGCTGGCTTACCTGTTCCACCGCGCCACCGGGCGACCGAACCTGAGCGAGCGCGAACGCTTCGTAGCCAGCGTCTCGGCCGCCGGCCACCTGATTGCTGCCATCGCCGTGGTGTTCATCGCCCTGCCCATCCTCGCACTGCCGCCCTGTGCCTGACAGCCCGCGCACAAGTGCCCGGTACAGCCAGGAAACCTGCTGAAACAGCTGGTGCTGACCTTTCGCGCCAGCGGCGCCTCGAAGCCAACACCGTGTAGATGGAACGAGACAGAACAATGAGCGAAAGCAAACAATCCCACGGCGCATTGATCGCGGCACGTATCGGCCTGTTTCTAGGGCCGCTGCTGTTGCTGGCTTGCCTGTTCAGCGAAGCACCGGCAGATCTCAGCCGTGAAGCCTGGATGACCGCCGGTCTGATCGGCCTGATGGCCACCTGGTGGGCCACCGAGGCAATTCCCATCCCCGCCACCGCCCTGCTGCCGATTCCGATGATCCCGCTGCTGGGCATCGGCAGCGTGCAGGACGCTACCTCGCCCTACGCCAACCCAACCATTTTTCTGTTTCTCGGCGGCTTTCTGCTCGGCCTAGGCATGCAGCGCTGGAACCTGCACAAACGCCTGGCCCTGCGAACCCTGCTGACCGTCGGCAACCAGCCGGCTCGGCAGATTGGCGGCTTCATGCTGGCCACCGGTCTGGTGGCCATGTGGGTGAGCAACACCGCAACGGCGATCATGATGTTGCCAATCGGCATGTCGGTGATCGCCATGCTCACCCAGCAAGGTGATGAGCGTGAACATGAGCGCTTCGCCACCGCGCTGCTGCTGGGCATCGCCTATGCTGCCAGCATCGGTGGCATCGCCACCCTGATCGGCACGCCGCCCAACGCGCTGCTCGCCGCCTTCCTGCGCGACAACCACGACGTGCATATCGGCTTCGGCCAGTGGATGCTGCTCGGCCTACCAGTCGCCGCCTGTGTGCTGCTGTTCACCTGGTGGTGGCTGACTCGCGGCGGTTTCAAGCTCGAAGGCGACAGCCGGGCCATGCTGCGCCAGGAGCTTGACGAGCTCGGCAACTGGTCCGCCGGCGAAAAACGTGTGGCGCTGGTATTCGCCTGCACGGCCATCGCCTGGGTCATTCAACCGCTGCTGTCGCAGTATGTCGCAGCCATCGACGACACCCTGATCGCCATGGTCGGCGCCATGGCGCTGTTTCTGGTGCCGGCCGAACGTGACGGCGAAAAGCGCGTGTTCCTGATGGACTGGGATACCGCCAACAAGGTGCCGTGGGGCATTCTTCTGCTGTTCGGCGGCGGCCTGTCGCTGGCGGCGGTGATCACCTCCACAGGCTTGGCCGCGTGGATCGGCGAGGGCCTGAAGAACATCGGCACCCTGCCGCTGATTCTGATCATCGGCGTGGTGGTGCTGACCATCAACCTGCTCACCGAAATCACCTCCAACACCGCCACCGCCGCCGCCTTCCTGCCGCTGGTGGCGGCCCTGGCAGTTTCCCAGGGCCTGCCGCCGGAACTGTTGGCGATTCCCGCCACCATCGCCGCCAGCTGCGCCTTCATGATGCCGGTAGCCACACCGCCGAACGCCCTGGTGTTCGGCACCGGGCTGATGCGCATCCAGTCGATGATCAAGAACGGGGTGATGATCAACGCGTTCTGCGTGATCCTGGTGACGGTGCTCTGCTATCTGCTGATCGGCATTATCTGGAGCCACTGAGCCGGGCCGGCGAGCAGTCGTCGGCAGCGGTGGCCGCCGTGGGAGCGAGCGGGACGCCTAACCTCGCTCCGCCGGGGCCGAGGTCAGTTCGAAGGGGCTGTTGCTGCGCCGCTGATTACGGTCTTCACGCGGCGTGGCGCCGAAGAAGTTGCGGTAGGCGCTGGAGAAATGCGGCCCCGAGGAAAAACCGCAGGACAGGCCAATCTGGATGATCGATTTGCTGGTCTGCATCAGCAACTGACGGGCCTTGTTAAGGCGCAGCTCCAGGTAATACTGGCTGGGCACGCGGTTCAGGTACTGCTTGAAGATGCGCTCCAGCTGGCGGCGCGAGACGCACACGTGCTGGGCGATCTCGTCGGTGGTCAGCGGCTCCTCGATGTTGGCCTCCATCAGCAGTACCGCCTGGGTCAGCTTGGGATGGCTGGAACCGAGACGATTCTGCAGCGGAATGCGCTGACGCTCGCCGCCCTCGCGGATGCGCTCGACCACCAGCTCCTCGGACACCGCGCCGGCCAGCTCGGCGCCGTGGTCACGGGCCAACAGGGCCAGCAGCATGTCCATCACCGCCATGCCACCGCAGGCGGTCAGGCGATCACGGTCCCAATCGAACAGGTGACTGGTGGCAATCACCTTGGGGAAGCGTTCGGCGAAATCGTCCTGCCAGCGCCAGTGCACCGAGGCCCGATAGCCATCAAGCAGCCCCAGCTGCGCCAGCGGATAGACACCCGCCGACACCGCACCGATGCAGCATCCGTTGCGCGCCACCTGCTTGAGGGCGGTAGCCAATGCCGGCGCTACGGCAGCCGGTGGCTCGTCGGCAAGCAGAAATAGCTTGCGATAGCCTTCCAGCCCCGCCGTCCAGGAACTGCCCGGCAGGCGCCAGGCGCCTTCGGTGGGCTCCTCGGCCTGCAGGAACGATACCTCGTAGACCACCTCCGGATGGACGCGCTGGGCGACGCTCAGGGCCTCTTCCGCCAGCGCCAGGGTCAGGGGCTTGGTGGATGGCCAAAGCAGGAAGCCGATTCGGGGGGCAGTCATGATGGGCAGGTTGGGCTCTGAAGGCAGTGATAGGTCGGGGATGATAACGCCAACTACTTGAGGCTGCCGCTGAGGAACTGTTGCAGGCGTTGAGATTGTGGGTTGGCCAGCACCTCGCGCGGGTCGCCCTGCTCCTCCACCAGGCCCTGATGCAGGAACAGCAACCCGTTGGACACTTCGCGGGCGAAGCCCATCTCGTGGGTGACCACTACCATGGTACGCCCTTCGGCGGCCAGGTCGCGCATCACCTTGAGCACGTCGCCAACCAGCTCGGGGTCCAGCGCCGACGTCGGCTCGTCGAACAGCATCACCTCCGGCTCCATGGCCAGGGCGCGGGCGATCGCCACACGCTGCTGCTCGCCGCCGCTCATGTGCGCGGGATAAGCGGCCTTGCGATGAGCCACGCCAACCTTCTGCAGGTAATGCTCGGCCTTGTCGCGGGCCTCGGCCCTGCTGACGCCCAGCACATGGACCGGCGCCTCCATGACGTTTTCCAGCACGCTCATGTGCGACCACAGATTGAAGTGCTGGAACACCATTGAAAGCCGCGAGCGCAGGCGCTGCAGTTGCTTGTCGTCGGCGGCGCGCAGAGCGCCATCCTTGCCGGGCACCAGCTTGAGCGCCTCGCCATTGAGCAGGATCTGCCCTGCATGAGGCTGTTCGAGAAGGTTGATGCAACGCAGGAAGGTGCTCTTGCCCGACCCGCTGGAGCCGATGATGCTGATCACATCACCCGCCTTGGCCGCCAGCGATACACCCTTGAGTACCTCGTGGCTGCCGTAGCGCTTGTGCAGGTCCGTCACTTCGAGCTTGTACATGCTTTTCACTCTTTCAAAGTCAGAGGATTCAGGAACGGCGCGGGGCCAGGTAGGCCAGCCAGCGCCGCTCGGCCACCTTAAACAGGCGCACCAGGATGAAGGTCAGGCACAGATAGAACAGGCCGGCGGTAATGTAGGCCTCGAACGGCATGTAGTACTGGGAACTGACGGTCTTTGCAGCGCCAGTGATATCGATGAGGGTGACGACTGAGGCCAAGCTTGTTGTGTGCAGCATCATGATCACTTCATTGCTGTATTGCGGCAGCGCGCGGCGCAAGGCCGACGGCAACAGGATGCGGCGGTATAGCTTGGCCCGCGACATCCCCATCGCCTTGGCTGCTTCGATCTCGCCAGGCGGCGTGGCCTTGAGGCTGCCGGCGAGAATTTCCGCCGTATAGGCGCTGGTATTGATGGCAAAGGCCAGGCAGGCGCAGAAGGTGGCGCTGGACAGGTAAGGCCACAGAAAGCTTCCGCGCACGCTCTCGAACTGAGCCAGGCCGTAGTACAGCAGGTACAACTGAACCAGCATCGGCGTGCCACGAATCACATAGGTGTAGAACCAGGCGGAAAAATTGATCAGCTTGCGACTGGAAACCCGCATGATCGCCAGCGGTAGCGCCACTAGGAGCCCTACACCGAGAGCGATGAACAGCAATTTGAGGGTCACCAGCACACCGCCGAAGTAAAGCGGCAGGCTGTCCAGTACCACGTTGTAATCGAAAAGCATGATGACTCCCTCAGAGCTCGGCAGCTTTGACGCCGACCGAATAGCGGCGCTCGAGATAACGCAGCACCAGCAGCGATACGCTGGTGATCGCCAGGTAAACAGCCGCCGCCAGAAGGATGTAGATAAACGGCTCGCGGGTTGCGTCACCAGCGCTCTTAGCACGAGCCATCATGTCCTGCAGGCCGACCAGGGAAATCAGTGCGGTGGCCTTGACCAGCACCAGCCAGTTGTTGGTCAGACCAGGAATCGCCAGGCGGATCATCTGTGGCACGAGGATGCGCAAGAACACCCGCTGCGAACTCATGCCATAGGCCAGCCCCGCCTCACCCTGCCCCTTTGGAATAGCCATGAAGGCGCCACGGAAGGTCTCCGACAGGTAGGCACCATAGATGAACCCCAGGGTACCGACGCCCGCCACGAACGGGTTGAGATCGATGTAGTCCTCATAGCCGAACATTGGAGCGATGCGGTTTACCAAGTCCTGGCCCCCATAGAAGATCAGCAGGATCAGTACCAGTTCGGGAATGCCGCGAATAACCGTGGAATAGGTTTCGCCCATCAGCGCCAGCCAGCGAACCGGCGACAGGCGAAACGCTGCACCGAGCAGGCCCAGAGCGACGGCGACCGCCATCGACAGCAGCGCCAACTGCACGGTGAGCCAGGCACCGTCGAGAATGGTCGAGCCGTAGCCGTTGAGCATCCGCTTACCTCATGCGTGCGCCCGCAGGCGCCGGAAATGCAATGCACAAGTGGCACACGCCGAAAATCAGCGTGTGCCACCTACAACAAGAAATCACGATATCTAGAGCCTGCTTGAACAGCGTAGGCCCGTGCTCAGCATCGCTGTCTTACTTGCCGTAGACGTCGAAACTGAAGTACTTGTCCTGAATGGCCTGGTACTTGCCATTGGCGCGGATCGCCAGGATCGCGGCGCTGATCTTGTCGGCCAGCGCCTTGTCGCCCTTGCGAACGGCGATGCCCTGGCCTTCGCCGAAGTATTTCTCTTCGGTGAAGTCCGGGCCCACGAAGGCGAAGCCCTTGCCGGCGTCGGTTTTCAGGAAGCCGTCTTCGATATTCACCGAGTCGGCGATGGTGCCGTCAAGGCGGCCGGCGCTAAGATCCAGGAACACTTCGTTCTGCGAGCTGTAGCGCACGATCTCGGCACCGGCCGGCGCGAAGACGTCGGTGGCGTAACGGTCATACACGGAGGAGCGTTGTACGCCGATCTTCTTGCCCTTGAGGTCGGTGGCCACGTCGTTCATCACGGCGCCGCTCTTCATCGCCAGCTTGGCAGGCGTAGCGTAGTACTTGCCGGTGAAGTCGACGGCGCGCTTGCGCTCTTCGGTGATCGACATCGACGACAGCACGGCGTCGAACTTGCGCACTTTCAGCGCTGGGATCAGGCCGTCGAACTCCTGTTCGATCCACTTGCACTCGACCTTCATTTCCTCACACAGGGCCACGCCGATGTCGTAGTCGAAGCCGGTGATGTTGCCGTCGGGAGTCTTGTAGGCGAACGGCGGGTAGGCCGCCTCGATACCGATGCGCAGCGCCTTGGCCTCCTGGGCCATGGTCAGCGGCGACAGCAGGGATAGTGCCAGCGCGCCGAGCAGTGCGATCTTCTTCATGGGGAAACTCCTGACAGGGATGGGGTTTCACTGGCCGCAAGGCAGGTAAGCCGGGCCATGGAAAGGTGACGTCGCCAACGCAGCGCAGGGCTACGGGCGGCGCACGGAAGTGCGGCATTCTAGCGATAGCGAGGCAGGCGATATTTCCCAGATGCGACAAGTAATTACAGAACCCATAGCCCAGTCACCCAGACGTCTTGACAGAACAAAAAACAGTCAATTTCGACCAGCCAGTTCAATTTACCGGCTCAAATCTGAAGGCCAGAAAAGCAGACGCCCCACGCGGAGAAGCCGGCATGGGGCGCTGGGTGAAGCGCAACTCAGATTAGGCGCAGGCGCTCTGCATCGATTTATGGGTATCGATCAGGTGCTGCACCACCCCCGGGTCGGCCAGGGTGGAAATGTCACCCAGGCTGTCGTACTCGGAGGTAGCGATCTTGCGCAGGATGCGGCGCATGATCTTGCCCGAGCGGGTCTTCGGCAGGCCCGGCGCCCACTGGATCACGTCCGGTGTGGCGATCGGACCGATCTCCTTGCGCACCCAGGCCTTGAGCTCCTGGCGCAGTTGCTCGGACGGCTCCTGCCCCTGGTTCAGGGTCACGTAGACGTAGATGCCCTGCCCCTTGATGTCGTGTGGTACGCCAACCACCGCGGCCTCGGCGACTTTCGGATGGGCAACCATGGCGCTTTCCACTTCGGCGGTGCCCATGCGGTGGCCGGAGACGTTGAGCACGTCGTCGACGCGACCGGTGATCCACCAGTAACCATCTTCGTCGCGGCGCGCGCCGTCGCCGGTGAAGTACATGCCTTTGAAAGTCTTGAAGTAGGTGTCGACGAAACGGTCATGGTCGCCGTACAGGCTGCGCGACTGACCAGGCCAGGAATCGAGGATCACCAGATTGCCCTCTGCGGCGCCTTCGATCAGGTTGCCCAGGTTGTCGACCAGCGCCGGCACCACGCCGAAGAACGGGCGTGTTGCGGAGCCCGGCTTGAGCGCGGTGGCGCCCGGCAGCGGGCTGATGAGGATGCCGCCGGTCTCGGTCTGCCACCAGGTGTCGACGATTGGGCAGCGTTCCTTGCCGACATTGCGGTAGTACCAGTCCCAGGCTTCGGGATTGATCGGCTCGCCCACCGAACCCAGCAGGCGCAGGCTGGAGCCGTCAGCGCCGGCCACGGCGGCTTCGCCTTGGGCCATCATGGCGCGGATTGCGGTCGGAGCGGTGTAAAGGATGTTGACCTTGTGCTTGTCGATGACTTTCGACACGCGGGTCACGTCCGGGTAGTTAGGGATACCTTCGAACAGCAGCGTGGTCGCGCCATTGGCCAGCGGGCCGTAGACAATGTAGCTGTGGCCGGTGACCCAACCCACATCGGCGGTGCACCAATAGACATCGCCCGGTTTGTAGTCGAACACCCGCTCGTGGGTCAGCGCCGCGTAAAGCAGGTAGCCGCCGGTGGTGTGCAGTACGCCCTTCGGTTTGCCGGTGGAGCCGGAAGTGTAGAGGATGAATAGCGCTTCCTCCGCGCCCATTTCCTTCGGCGCGCAAACGCTGCCGGCCACTTTCATCAGGTCCTCGAACCAGATGTCGCGGTGCTGGTTCCACTTGATCTCGGAGCCGGTGCGCTGCACCACGATGACCTTCTGGATGCTGCGCGTTTCGGGGTTGGTCAGGGCGTCGTCGACATTGGCCTTGAGCGGGATCTTCTTGCCGCCGCGCAGGCCTTCGTCGGCGGTGATCACCACCTTGGACTGGCAATCGATGATGCGCCCAGCAAGGGCTTCGGGCGAGAAGCCGCCAAACACCACGGAGTGAATGGCACCGATGCGTGCGCAGGCCAGCATGGCGACCACGGCCTCAGGAATCATCGGCATGTAGATGGTCACCACATCGCCGCGGTGCACGTCCTGGCCACGCAGGGCGTTGGCAAACTTGCAGACCTGCTCGTGCAGCTGACGGTAGGTGATTTCCTTGTGCTCGGACGGATCGTCACCTTCCCAGATGATCGCGACCTGATCACCGCGCTCTTCCAGGTGGCGATCCAGGCAGTTGTAGGACACGTTGAGGGTGCCGTCGGCGAACCACTTGATGTCGACGTGATGATCGTCGAAGGAAGTTTGCTTGACCTTGGTGAAAGGCTTGATCCAGTCGAGGCGCTGCGCCTGTTCGCGCCAGAAGCCATCGGGGTTGATCACCGATTGCTGGTACATGGCCTTGTAGGTGGCCTCGTCGGTCAGCGAATTGGCCGCCACCTCAGGGCGCACGGGATACAGGGACGCAGCACTCATTGAATCACCTCGGTTATTGATGTTGTTCTTCTATATCTACCTTTGTAACCATCGCGTCCACCGCCAGCCATTCGACCATGGTCTTAACGGCAGCCAGGCCCCAAGCCCGCCAGGCGAAATTCCACGCGGCGAAAATTGCGAGAAGCAGCGAGCATTCTTGTTGTACGACTTCCGCTAGACTCTGCAAAGCCACTCTGGATTCCTCTACCTCCCATGCCCCTCTCCACCCTGCGCAAGCGCGGACGTACGCTGCGCCTGAGCACCTCACTGGCGGTCGCGGCGCTGCCTTTGCTGCTTGGTATTCCCCTGATGTATTGGCAGGCCGCCACGCTGCTGCAGAACCGTGCCGAAAAGAGCGCTACCGACGCCAGCATGCAGCTTGAACACATGCTCGACGATGCCGCTAGAGTTGCCGGCGTAGTGCTGCCGATTGCCGGGCAACCCTGCGAGAACGTGGTCCAGACACTCCGCAGCCAGATGACCATCAGCCCTTTCTCACGCTCGGTCAATCTGGTCGCCGACGGCCTGATCTACTGCACCTCACTGCTCGGTGCCTATGAAAAAACCGAGGATACCGCCAGCTACGTCCAAGGGCAGCTCAGGCTGATGGCCGGCAACGTGGTCACTCCGGATCGCGCCGTGCTGGTCTATCGCCAGACCGACGCCCAGCATGGCGTGCTGATCGGGATCGACGGCCAACACCTGATCAACCTGCTGCAGATCAATGGCCAGGAGGTGTCATTGCAGATCGCCGTGGGGCAGAACTGGATTTCCGCTGACGGCCACGTGACCAACGCGCCTGGCCGCGCAGACAGCGACTACGGAATCGAGGTCGCTTCTTCGCGCTACCCGTTCAAGGTGGCAGCAGGCTATCCGCCGGGCGTTACCCTGCACTACATGCAGGCGCACTATCAGCCGCAGTGGCTGCTGTTCCTGATTCTCGGCGTACTGGCAGGCATCGGCACCTATCGCCTCAGCCTGCGCGCCAGCTCGCCTGGCACTGCGCTCAAGCGTGCTCTGGAGGCGGACGAATTCGTTCCCTATTACCAGCCGGTGATAGACGCCGAAACCGGCACCTGGGACGGGGTCGAAACCCTGATGCGCTGGCAGCACCCCAGCGAAGGCCTGGTGCCGCCGAACCAATTCATCCCGCTGGCCGAACGCCTGGGCCTGATTGTGCCAATGACCCGTGCCCTGATGCGCCATATCCGCGAGGATTTCGCAGGCCGAGCCGAGCAGTTGCCGATGGGCTTTCATATCGGCATCAACATCACCGCGGCGCACTGCCAGAACCTGCAACTGGTCGAGGAGTGCCGCGACTTCCTAGGCGCCTTCGCGCCTGGGCAGTTAATTCTGGTTCTGGAACTGACCGAGCGGCAGATGATCACGCCTACCTCGATCACCGAACAGCTGTTCACCGAACTGCGCGGACTGGGCGTACGCATCGCCATCGACGACTTCGGCACCGGCCATTCGAGCCTGGCTTATCTGCGCGAATTTCGCATCGACATACTGAAGATCGACCGCAGTTTTATCTCCATGGTCAACTCGCACTCGTTGTCCCGGCATCTGCTCGACAACATCCTGGACCTGGCCACCCGCCTGCAGTTGGACTTGGTCGCCGAGGGCGTGGAAAGCGCCGAACAGGTTCAGTACCTGATCCAACGCGGCGTGCGCTTCCTGCAGGGCTTCCATTTCGCCCGCCCGATGCCCGCCGCCGCGCTGTTCGACACGCTGCGCACCAAGCCGACCGTCAACCCCCAGTAAAAACGGTGGGGGCCGGCGGCGGCTCCCAGTCCATGCCTGCGAAACTGGTCGGGCGCAAAGCGCCCTCCCACAGCAGGACCAAGGCTGCGCTCAATACATCGACGCTTAAACCGGCTCGGCGATTTCGATCAGGTTCAGGTCTGGGTCGCGCAGGTAAATCGAACGGATCGGGCCCGTTGCACCGGTGCGCATTACCGGGCCCTCAACGATCGGCCAACCGACTTGCTGCAGGTACGCGATCACCTCGTCCAGTGGCCGGCTGGCGATGAAGCACAGGTCTAACGCGCCTGGCACCGGCAGGTGCGCCTTGGGCTCGAATTCCTGGCCACGCAGGTGCAGGTTGATCTTCTGGTTACCGAAACAGAATGCCTGGCGACCACTGCCGAAGGTTTCCAGACGCATGCCCAGTACCTTGGTGTAGAAATGCGTTGTCGCCTCGGCATCGGTTGCGGTGAGCACAAGATGATCCAGGTGGTCGAGCATGACGGCGTCCTATTTGGTGTAGTGACTATCGACCGCCCGCATTAGCGGCCTGCGCGGCCTCGATCACGTCGGCACCGATCTCGGCCTCGAACTTCTTCCAAGCCGGGCGCACGGCGTCACGCCAGGCGGCACGCTGTTCGGGCGTGAGGGTGATGATCTCGCTCTTGCCGGTGTCGAGGATGGCATGACGCGCTTCGGCGTTCAGCGCCTCGGCCTGTTTGTTCACCTCGACGGTCACCTCGTCGACGATCTGCTCCAGCTCGCTGCGGATGTCCGCCGGCAGGCCGTTCCAGAACTGGGTATTGGTGATCAGCAGGTAGTTGCCGATGGCGTGGTTGGACTCGGTCATGTACTTCTGCACCTCGAAGTACTTCTGCGAGTAGATGTTCGACCAGGGATTGTCCTGGGCGTTGACCACGCCAGTCTGCAGGCCCTGGTAGATCTCGGCGAAGGCCATTTTGCGCGGCACCGCACGCAGGGCGCTGTACTGCGCGGCCTGCAGGTCGGACGGCTGCACGCGGAATTTCTGCCCACGGGCGTCGCTTGGCTCGACCAGCGGCTTGTTGGCAGTGAGCTGACGCATGCCGTTGAGCCAGTAGGCTAGGCCGGTGATGCCCTTACTCTCCATCGATTTGAGCAGCGCCTTGCCTTTTTCCGAGGACTGGAAGCGCTGCGCGGCGGCCACGTCATCGAACAGGAACATCATGTCGAACAGCTGCAACTGCTTGGTGTACTGCTCCAGCTTCGACGGCGCCGGCGCGAGCATCTGCACCTCGTTCATCAGCAGCGCTTCCATTTCCTTGCCGTCGCCATACAGCGAGGAGTTGGCATAGACATCGACCTTAACCTTGCCGGCCAGGCGCTCCTCCACCAGTTTCTTGAACAGCAGCGCGCCCTGGCCCTTGGGCGTGCTGTCGGCGGTGATATGGGAGAACTTGATCAGAATAGGATCCGCTGCGTGCGCTGACAGCGCGCCAAGTAGTGCGCAACCGGCGAGCACGCCGGCTATGCCACGGCGGACGAATGAGAATTTCATGGGAGGCTCCTGTTGTTTTTGTCTGAGCGTCGAGGGACAACCCCCTTCGATTGGGCCGGACTGTACTGCGCCCTCCACCCGCGCTGAAATTCACATTTGGACAAGCGAGCCTTCGGCATTCACGAAGGCAGCGCTGCAAGCTCCACTGTCGATGAGCTGCCGCGCAGATGATCGAGCATCTGCTTCGCGGTCAGCGAAAGGTTGTCCTGATTACGTACCGCCACCTTGAGTTCACGCCGGGCCCAGGGATCGTGCAGCGGGATTACCCGCACATCGAGCGCTGGCAGGTAGGTACGCACCGCCAGATCCGGCAGCACGCCGACGCCCATGCCGGTGTGGATCATCCGGCAGATGGCCTCGAAGCTGCGCACCTGAATGCGCAGGCGCAAGGCCACGCCCTGGCTGTGCGCCGAATGTTGCAGCAGGCTGTGCAGGGAAGCGTCTTGCTGCAGACCGATGAAGTCATAGCCCACCGCCTCGCGCAGGAACAGGCCGTCGCGCTCGGCAAGCGGATGTTCGCGCGGAGTGACCAGCACCAACTGGTCATGGCGGTAGGTGAACACCTGCAGATCCTCGGCCGGCACGTGCCCGGCGAAGATGCCGATATCGGTCAGCCCCTCGCGCACAGCGCGGATGGTTTCGCTGCTGACCCGCTCTTCGAGATCGATCTTCACCTGCGGGTGCAGGCGACTGAAGCTGGCCAGATCCTCGGGCAGAAATTCGATCACCGCAGAAGTGTTGGCGTGGATGCGCACATGGCCTTTCACCCCTTCGCTGAACTCGCTGAGGTCGGCGTTGAGTTGTTCGAGGTTGTCCATCATGTTGCGTGCATGGTGCAGCAGCGCGTGGCCGGCCGGGGTCAGCTCCACGCCCTTCGGCTGGCGATAGAGCAAGCCGATACCGAGCTGGTTTTCCAGGTCGCTGACGCGCTTGCTCACGGCGGCCAGGGCCAGGTGCTCGCGCTCGGCGGCACGGGTCAGGCTGCGCTCGTCGGCGATGGCGACGAACAGCTTGAGGGTGACGAAATCGATGCGGCGCATGGGGTCTCCATTTCGTGCCTGGCGAAGCTAAGCTGCCAGAAGACTGACTTACAGCATGCCACTTCGCGATACGCGAAGCCTAGCTTGGCCATTGGGCAATTGTCGGCACCGCGCCGCTGCGCCATCCTGCGCACCACGAGAAACGCACAGGCAAATCGGGTGCAGTCATGACTCAGAGCAACACCAGCAACATGGCCCTGCAGGGGCTCAAGGTGATCGAGATGGGCCAGCTCATCGCCGGTCCCTTCGCCAGCAAGCTGCTCGGCGAATTCGGCGCCGACGTGATCAAGATCGAGCCGCCGGGCGTGGGCGACCCGCTGCGCAAATGGCGCAAGATCAAGGACGGCACTTCGCTCTGGTGGCACGTGCAGTCACGCAACAAGCGCTCGCTGACCCTCGACCTGAAACAGGCCGAAGCCCAGGACATCGTGCGCAAGCTGGTGAGCGAGGCCGACGTGCTGGTGGAGAACTTCCGCCCCGGCACGCTGGAAGGCTGGGGCCTGGGTTATGACGCGTTGAAGGCGATCAACCCGCGACTGATCATGCTGCGCATCTCCGGCTACGGACAAACCGGGCCCTACCGCGACCTGCCCGGTTTCGGGGTGATCGGCGAAGCCATGGGCGGCCTGCGCCATCTCTCCGGCTATGCCGGGCAAGCGCCGGTGCGCGTCGGGGTGAGCATCGGCGATTCGCTGTCCTCGCTGTATGGCGTGATCGGCGTGCTGCTGGCCTTGCAGGAGCGGGGCCGTAGCGGCCAAGGCCAGGAAATCGACGTGGCGCTGTACGAGTCGGTGTTCGCCATGATGGAAAGCCTGGTCCCCGAATACGACGCCTTCGGTTATATCCGTGAACCAGCCGGCAGCGCCTTGCCCGGCATCACGCCGTCCAACTCCTACCCCTGCAAAGACGGCAGCTACGTGCTGATCGCCGGCAATGGCGACAGCATCTACAAGCGCCTGATGAACCTGATCGGCCGCGACGATCTGGGCAACGACCCGCGCCTGGCGCAGAACGATGGGCGCAGCCAGCATGCCGAACTGATCGACAGCGCCATCGCCGAATGGACCGCCCAGCGTGGTCGCGACGAAGTGATTGAAGCGCTCAAGGGCGCGCGCGTGCCGGCCGGCTATCCCTACACCGCCGCCAATATCGTGCAGGATCCGCACTACCTGGCACGGCAGATGATCGAGCAGGTGCAGACCAGCGTCGGCCCGCTCAAGGTGCCGGGCGTGCTGCCCAAGCTCAGCCGCACGCCGGGGCGCATCGGCACCGGCGGCCCCCAGCTCGGCGAGCACAATGACGACATCCTCGCCGGCCTCGGCCTGAGCGCGGAACAGGTCGCCGGCCTGCGCGAGCGCGGCATCATCTAACAGCAGCTACCGCTTAGCCCGTAGGGTGTCGCGGGGCCGCCTAGGCCTTGCGCACTACACCAGTTCGTAGGGTGGACAACGCGAAGCTTGTCCACCACTACAGCCACCTCATACAAGCCGGTGCGCACATCACACCCTACACCGCGAACAACCAGGATCATGCCATGACCAAACGCCTCTACATCCAGGACGTCGCCACCCGCGACGGCTTCCAGATCGAAGCCAGCTTCGTGCCCACCAACGCCAAGATCGCCTTGATCGACAGGCTGTCGCAAACCGGCCTGGCAAAGATCGAGGTCACCTCCTTCACCTCGCCCAAGGCGATTCCCAATCTGCGTGATGCCGAAGAGGTGATGCGCGGCATCGCCCGCGTGCCAGGCGTGGAGTACACCGTGCTAGTGCCCAACGTGAAGGGCTGCGAGCGGGCGCTGTCGTGCGAAGTCGACGAGATCAATCTGGTGATGTCGGCCAGCGACACCCATGGTCTGGCCAACCTGCGCATGACGCCGGAACAGTCACTCGCGCAGTTTCGCGAGATCATCGAGGTCACTTGCGGCAGCGGCGTGTTCATAAACGCCTCGCTGTCGACCACCTTCGGCTGCCCGTTCGAGGGCGAAGTGCCCGAGACGCGCGTGCATGAGTTGACCGAGCGCCTGCTGGCAATCGGCGTGCAGGGCGTGACCCTGTGCGACACCACCGGCATGGCCGACCCGGCCCAGGTCGAGCGCATTTGTCGCGAGTCGCTGCAGCGCTGGCCCGAGGCGATATTCACCGCGCATTTTCACAACACACGCGGCATGGGCCTGGCCAATGCCCTGGCAGCCCTGAACGCCGGCATCGACCGCTTCGACGCCTCCCTTGGCGGCCTTGGCGGCTGCCCTTATGCACCGGGCGCCAGCGGCAATATCTGCACCGAAGATCTGGTGCACATGTTCCAGCGCATGGGCCTGGAGACGGGGGTCAACCTCGATGCCCTGCTCGAAGCCGCCGCCACCCTGCCCGACCTGATCGGCCACGACGTGCCGAGCGCCATCCTTAAGGCTGGAAAGTCCGACCGTCGCTATCCAAAACCGAAATGGATGAGCGAAACGCAAGCGTAAGGACGTTATAGGGCTTCGGCGGCAGCCCAGAACTCGCATCGCAGGCAGCGGCTCAGCCCCGCAGCCCTCCTTCCCGCTCCCAGGCGCAGCGCACGCGCAACGCGCCATCCTGCGGGCTGTGTAGGCCGCTTTCCGATTCGGCTTCCCAACGGAAGGTGTGGGTGCCGTTTAGTTCGGTTTCCAAGTGCACCACAGCGCTGGCCCAGTAGAGGCGTTTGAGCAGCGCCTCGAACTCGGCGACCCACAGTTTCCATTCGTACTCGATGGTCTGGTAACTGGCGCCGAAGTGAATCACCTGGGTCTGATACAGGCCGCTGCCCGGTTGCTGGCAGCAGGAGAACATCTCGCGACCGAGGAACGGCCAGGCGTCGCCGCTGGGCAGTGTGTCGAGCACCTGCCGGTTGAGCAGGCGCCGCAGACGACTCTCCGCAGCGCTGTCCGACGGCCAGTCACGAATATTGCCGTAGACGATGGATTCCGATTCCACGGGGGCACTCCGCTAAAAACTGGCAGCCTTCTATCACAGCGCGCGATTCAGGGGAATGCCGCAGGCCAGGCGAGCGGCCAGGACAGTGATGAGGGTCATTCAATCGGCTAGGCGATGACCCGGGTTTCGCTTCGCTCTACCCGGGCTACAAAGCCATTCACACTGGAGGGCGGCGCGGACCTTTGCGCATCGACCAGGCCAGCAGCACCATCACCACCGCCATGCATGTCAGCACCAGGAACGGCACCTGATAAGTGCCCGAAAGGTCGCGCGCCAGACCGCTGAGTACCGGGCTCAGGCATGCGACGCTGTAGCCCGAGCCGAGCATCATGGCAGTCCAGCGACTGACCGCCATGGGCGAGCCGGCCTCGTAGATCGGCAGCAACAGCGACAAGGCGAAGGAACCGCTCATGCCGAAGCCCAGGGTCAGCGCCCAGAATTCCGGGATGAAGGTCGGCGCAAAGGTGATCATCACCAGGCTGACCAGGGTCAGGGAGCCGCAGCCGACCATCAGCAGGTAACGGTTGAAGCGCTGCACCAGTATGGGTAGCACGAAGGAGCTCGGCAGCCCCATCAGCATGGCCAGGCTGAACAGCGTGTTGCTGTGCATCGCCGATAAGCCCGCCTCCTGGTAACGCGCCACCGTCCAGGTCGCCACCGCGTAGAACAGCCCAGCCTGCAGGGCGAAATAGGCGCTGATCAACCAGGCCCGCCCCTCGCGCCAGGGCAAACCGGCGGAGGCATCCTCCTGACTCAGCGGCTCGACATGCTGCTTGGGCAGGCAGCACCAGATGACCACTGCCAGCACAGCGGGCACTGCCCAGATGGCCAGGCCGTAGCTCCAGTCATCGCCAAACAGCTGGGTGAACGGCATGGTCAGCACTACACCGATGGCGCCACCGATAGCCATGCTCAACGAGTACCAGGCCAACACTTGGCCCATGCGACCGGCGAAATGGCGTTTGATGAAGCCCGACAACAAAGGCCCGGCAATGGCGATGGCGGCGCCTAGCAGCACGGCGCTACCAACGAGAATGCTGCTGGAATGGCTGACCAGGCGCAGCACCAATGCCAGGGCGATGGCACCCAGGCACAGCGTGATGGTGCGCTCCAGGCCCAGCCGCACGGCAAGCCGCGGCGCAAGGGGCGCCAGCAGGCCCATACACAGCACCGGTAGCGCCGTGGTGAGGCTGATAAAGCCGCGGCTGAGGGACAGTTCCTGAGCGATACGCTCGATAAGCGGCGCCAGCGAGGTAATGCCGGGGCGGAGATTCACCGCTGCGGCCACCAGAGCCAGCAGCAGTAAAGCGCGGGAGACGGGTTTCACACGAGTTCCTGATCATGCGGCCAGGTTCGGCCGAGCCGGCAACCCTACTCGTGCGTTTCGATTAGGGCAAGCGCGAGCCAGTGCTCGCACTGTGCAATGGCCTGAGAAGCTGTTCAGGATCACTCGCCGTAATTGCATCTGTAATGACTACGGCATGGCGGGAGCAGTCGGTCGCAACTCGTAGGAGGGGCTTTAGCCCCAAGATCTTTGCCCCCTTGTAAAGCTCGGGGCTAAAGCCCCTCCTACGAAATATACGCTGCTCACCGATCGCTTTTGCCTTCTTGCAGCCAACGCACGGGATACAAGCTCCCGGAAAACCAACGCTCGTGAACAGGTTCAAGACGTCTTCGTTTCGCGCTGCCCGGCCGCCTTGGCGCGCATCTTCTCGCACATCAGGGTCATCTCGTCGTACAGCAGTTGCGGGTTCTTCTGCTTCAGCGCCCAGGCCTGGCGGCCCTGCTCGTGGGGCAGAATCATGAACTCGCCAGCGGCGACGGCTTTGAAGATGTAGTCGGCGATGAACTCGGCATTGATCGGCGAGCTTTCCAGCAGCTTGCCGACCTGAGCCTTCATTGCCGGTGTCGGCCCGCGGAACGAGTCGAGCAGGTTGGTCTGGAAGAACGACGGGCACACCACATGCACGCCGACCTGCAGCGGCTTGAGTTCGGCCAGCAGGCTTTCCGAAAGTGCAACCACGCCAGCCTTGGCGACGTTGTAGTTGCTCATGCCCGGGCCCTGCATAAGCGCCGCCATAGAGGCGATGTTGACGATGCGCCCGTGGCTGCGCTCGAGCAGCGGCAGAAAGGCTTTGCAGCCCTTGACCACGCCCATCAGGTTGATCGCCAGTTGCCAGTCCCAGTCCTCCAGCGACAGCTCGGCGAAGAAGCCGCCCGAGGCGACCCCGGCGTTGTTGATGATGATATCGATGCCGCCGAACTTCTCTTCACAGGCCTGCGCCAGTGCCGTCAGTTGGCTGTAGTCGCGCACGTCGCAGCGCATGGTGAAGCCATCGCCGCCGGCATCGCGCACCAGGCGCAGGGTTTCCGCCAGCCCGGCGTCGTTGACGTCCGACAGCGCCAACCGCCAGCCCTCGCGTGCCCAGCGCAATGCCAGCTCGCGCCCCAGGCCGGAGCCGGCCCCTGTGATCATCATGCGATTGCTCATGCTCAACCTGCCCTGCTGGCTAATGAAAGACAGCCCGAGTGTAGCGAAGGCACAGGCGGCGCCCAGCCATCATCAGGTTGTTGAATGGGCGCACCGCGGGGTGGGTATGGCGCGGCTCGCGCGACCGGTTATTCCTGGGTATCGCTTCGCTCAACCCCGGCTACGGTTCCGGGATCACTGCTAGGCAGCCCGGGTCGAGCATAGCGACACCCGGGAGTTCAGAGCGCTACTGGAACAGTCGTGTGCTCAGCTCGTGGCTGGCTTCCAGCAGAATGGGCAGGAAGCGGCTCTCTAGCTCCTGGCGCGACACGCGGCCCACATGGGTGCCGACATTGAGCGCCGCCAGCACTTGGCCGGCGGAATCCTTCAACGGCACGGCAATTGAGCGCAGGCTGACTTCCAGCTCCTGATCGATGATCACCCAGCCCTGGCGGCGGATCTCCTCGATATTGGCGCGCAGGTCTTCGGGGGTGTGCAGAGTACGGCTGGTTTTCACCTGTAGATCCGCATGGCTCAGGTAGTCGTCCAGCGCGGCATCATCCAGCGCCGCCAGCAGGATACGACCCATCGAGGTGCAATAGGCCGGCAGACGGCTACCCACGCTCAGGTCGACGGAGATCAACCGCTGCGGCGTCGCCGAACGCGCGATGTAGAGAATCTCATCGCCCTCCAGCGTGGCCATCGAACAGGCTTCGTGCAGTTGCTCGCTCAGGCGGTCGAGAATCGGCTGTGCGGTAACGGCCATCGGCGTCGAGGACAGATACGCGTGGCCCAGGGTCAGCACCTTGGGCAGCAGCGAGTAGACGCGTCCGTCGGTGGTTACATAGCCGAGCTTCATCAGCGTGTGCAGGCAACGGCGCACGGCGGCGCGGGGAATCTCGGTGCGGTGGCTGATCTGCGCTATGGTCAGGTGGCGCTTGCGCTCCTGAAAGGCGTGAATCACCGCCAGGCCACGGGCCAGCGACGTCATGAAGTTGGGGTCGCCGGTAAAGGCTTCGATGCGCTTGGCCGGCGACGCGATGATCGGCGGCGCCATCGAACTGGGCACGGAACGGGATTCGGGCATGGCACTGTCACTCGTCCAGACGGTTTGCGCGATTATCGAACTGCGGTTCGATAATCGCAAGACGCAAGGCCTACTACACGCGGCCGCAAACCGAGACGCATGAAAACGGTCCAGGCATGCGAATGAATGAGCAATGCGACGCTATAACGAAAAAGCCGCCCTTTGTCAGGACGACTCAGTCTGGCGAATCAATACCTGTGCGGGCGTTACGTCGCGTCACTGCGCGTGATGGCGATACAACTGCGGAGGCACTCCGGTGCTATCCACCGGCTCCCACGGGCCTTGCAGGGTACCGGCCCAACTCCAGCCATCCTGCCAGCGGTAGAAGGTGCGCTCGCGGTAATAGGTGTCGCGCTCGGAATCGATCTCGTAGACGCCCAGTGCGTTGTTCCAATGGCTGGAAACGCCCGGCGGTGGTGCGAAACGCGGGTGGGATTTGGCGACCTGCGGCGAGCCGGAAGGCGGCGTGGAAGGCCCGCCAGCTGGCGTGCCGGGCGCCGGGCTATGCAGGGTACAGCCGGCCAGGCTCAACAAGGTGGCTGCCACGGCAGCCGAAATCAGTCTGTTCATGGAGGTGTGCCGTCAGGGCTATCGATGACAAGGCGTTGCACGTCCTGGGTGCTGCTGGCCACCGGTTGCCCCTGGCCGATCCACTCGCCGCTTTTCGCATCGCCGGCGCGCGAAATGCGCGCTACCAGTTGAACCTGCTCGAACGCGGAAAGTTTCAGTTGCGGCATCATCGCATCGCTGTCCGAGAGGCTGACTTCGGCGGGCAGGTCGGCGACCGTCAGGCGCTTGGCCGCCAACGGCATTGGCGGGCCGGATGCAGCGCGGGCAAACACGAATACCGTATCACCGGGCTGCACCTTGTCACGCAGCGCAGGCGCCAGTTCGACACGCACGTGCAGACCAGCCGATGCTTGCGAATGCGCGGCAGCACTGTCTTCGGCCTGCGAGCCCAGCTCCTGGCGGGCACGCTCGATACCGCCGGCAATCGCCTGGCGTGAGGGATCGCCCTCGGGCAGCACGGCCACCAGTCGCTGCCAATAGCCGATGGCATCAGCGAAGCGCTGTTCCTCATAGGCGGCGATGCCCAGCAAGCCGAGGCTGGTCACCTCCTGCGGGTCGGCTTTCAAGGCTTCGCTGGTCAGCACGTCCAGTTGCGGGCTCCACTGTTTGTCAGCGGCAAAATACAGCGCCTGGGCCCACTGGCCGAGCAGTTCGGGCTCGCGTCCCGCCACCTTGACCGCCTGTTCGAACGCCCGAGCGGCATCCGCCGCGCGCTGCTGAGCCATGTAGCTGCGGCCCAGGAAATACCAGCCCTCGGCGGACTCCGGATTGCTCTGCACGGCCTGCTCCAGGCGCGCGGTCATCTCTTCGATGCTGCGCGGCTCTGCGGCGAATGTGCGCGCCTGCTCGACCTTGTCGATGGCGCCCCACTGCAGGTACAGCACCACGGCCAGCACGGGCACCAGCGCCACCGCCAGCAGCGGTACGGCGCGGCCGAGGCGACGTGCCTGGCGAGCTTCGCTGCCCTCGGTGTCAGCCAGCAGCTCGCGGGCCGCTTCGTCGTGGGCAGCCTGCCATTGCGCTGCATCCAGGGTGCCGGCCTGATGCTGCAGTTCCAGCTCGCGCAGGCGTTCCTGATAGAGAGTCACGTTGAGCGCGGTGCGATCTTCCTCGGTCTGCACCTTGCGCCCGCGCAGCAGCGGGATGAGCAGGAAACTCACCGCGACCAGACACAACAGGCCGGCGGACAACCAGAATTCGATCATGGGGCTTTCTTATCCTCAGGCACCTGCTCGAGCAGGTGCGCCAGACGTTGCTGTTCTTCCTGTGACAGACCCGTGGCAGCCTCACCACTGGACTTGCGACGGCGCAGGACGATCACTCCGAGCAGCACGAAACCGCCGGCCAGCAGCGCCGCCGGGCCGTACCAGAGCAGCAGCGTGCGACCACTGACCGGCGGCTTGTAGAGCACGAAATCGCCATAGCGTGCGACCAGGTAATCGATGATCTGCGCATTGCTCTCACCCGCCTCGAGCTTGCGGTAGATCTCGGCGCGCAAGTCCACGGCGATCGGCGCGTTGGAGTCGGCAATGTTCTGGTTCTGGCATTTCGGGCAGCGCAGCTCTTCGGTGAGCTGGCGATAGCGATCACGTTCGCCCTCGCTGGCGAACTCATAGGTGTCGATGGCAGCCTGGGCCACACCGCCCAACGCCAGCAGCAGAACCAGGCCGCTAAACAGGCGCATCATTGGCCGGCCTCATCGACCATCTGCTGGTACAGCGGCGCTAGCTTCTCGCGCCAGATCGCTTCGTCGATCACGCCGACAAACTTGTGGCGAATGATGCCCTTGGCGTCGACGAAGAAGGTCTCCGGCGCCCCGTAAACGCCGAGATCCAGGCCCAGCGTGCCCTTGGGGTCGCTGATGTTGAGCTGGTACGGGTCATGGAATTCGCTCAGCCATTTCTGCGCGGCCGCGTTGTCGTCCTTGTAGTTGACGCCATGGATGTTCACACCCATGGACGCCAGCTTGTTGAGCACCGGGTGCTCGACCTTGCAGGCCACACACCAGGTGGCCCAGACGTTGACCAGTGACGGTTTGCCGAGCAGGTTCTGCTGGGTGATCAGTTGATCACCCTCCACCGCCGGCAGCGAGAAGGCCGGGAAAGGTTTGTCGATCAATGCCGACGGCAGCTCGGACGGATCAAGAAACAGCCCGCGGTAGAGAAATACCGCCACGCCGAGAAAGATCACCAGCGGTAGCAACAAGATCAGGCGTCTCATGCGCGAGCCTCCTGCAGGCCCAGCGCGTCACGCACGCGGGTTTTGACTTTCATCCGGTAGCGCTTGTCGGCGGCGGCGAGAAAGCCACCGAAGCCCATCATCAGGGCGCCTAGCCAGATCCAGCGAACGAAGGGTTTGATATGAATTCGCACCGCCCAGGCGCCTTGCCCCAGCGGCTCGCCGAGGGCGACGAACAGATCGCGGGTCAGCCCGGCGTCGATGCCGGCTTCGGTCATCACCGATTGCTGCACGGTGTACAGACGCTTTTCCGGGTGCAGCACGGCGATCTGCTTCTCCCCGTCGAAGATGCGCACCGTGCCGCGGTCGGAAATGAAGTTCGGCCCCTCGTGATGCGCCGCCCCTTCGAACACGAAGCGGTAGCCGCCCAACTCCACCGCTTCGCCAGGCGCCATGCGCATGTCGCGCTCGAAGCTGCCCAAACTGGTCAGTACTACGCCCAGCGCGCAGACCGCCAGCCCCAGGTGCGCCAGCTGCATGCCCCAGTAACTGCGGCCCAGGCTGGTCATGCCTTTGAAAAAGCCCTTGTGGCGAGTCTTGTCCTGAATGTCACGTAGCCCGGCCAGGGTTACCCAGGCGGCCAACAGGCAGACGCCGAGCACCGCCCAGTGGAAATCGCCCCATAGCAGGCTGGCCAGCAACGCCAGTGCCACACTGGCGACCAGCACCGGGGTGAGCATGCCGAGCAGCCAGCGCAGCGGCGTGTCCTTCCAGCGCACCAGCACGCCGACCGCGAGTACGGCCATCAGCAAGCCCATCAGCGGCACGAACAGCGCATTGAAATATGGCGGACCGACCGACAGCTTGGCGCCGCTCAGGGCATCGAGCACCAGCGGATAAAGGGTGCCGAGCAGGATCATCGAGGCGGCCACCACCAGAATCAGGTTATTGGCCAGCAGCAGGGTCTCCCGCGACCACAGGCCGAAGCCGACCTGGCTGCGCACCACCGGCGCGCGCAGGGCGAACAGGGTCAGAGAGCCGCCGACCACCAGCAGCAGGAAGGCGAGAATGAACACGCCGCGCTCCGGGTCGCTGGCAAAGGCATGCACCGAGGTCAGCACGCCGGAGCGCACCAGGAAAGTACCCAAAAGGCTCAGGGAGAACGCGGCGATGGCCAGCAGCACCGTCCAGCTCTTGAACACGCCGCGCTTCTCGGTCACCGCCAGCGAGTGAATCAGTGCCGTGCCGACCAGCCAGGGCATGAACGAGGCGTTCTCCACCGGGTCCCAGAACCACCAACCGCCCCAGCCCAGCTCGTAATAGGCCCACCAGGAACCCAGGGCGATACCGATGCCGAGAAAGGCCCAGGCGATGATGGTCCACGGCCGCGACCAGCGCGCCCACGCGGCGTCCAGCTTGCCGCCGAGCAGCGCGGCGATGGCGAAGGCGAAGGCCACCGAGAAGCCCACGTAGCCCATGTAGAGCATCGGCGGATGAATGATCAGGCCGAAGTCCTGCAGCAGCGGGTTGAGGTCGCGGCCATCGGCCGGTACGTTCGGCAGCAGGCGGGTGAAGGGGTTGGAGGTGACGATCAAAAACAGCAGGAAGCCGACGCTGATGATGCCCATCACACCCAGCACGCGGGCGAGCATTTCCTCGGGCAGCTGCCGCGAGAAGATCGCCACGGCAAAGGTCCAGCCGCCGAGAATCAGGGCCCAGAGCAGCAACGAGCCTTCGTGAGCGCCCCACACGGCGCTGAACTTGTAGTACCAGGGCAACGCGGTATTGGAGTTCTGCGCCACGTAGGCCACGGAAAAGTCATCGATCATGAAGGCGTAGGTGAGACAAGCGAAGGCGAAGGCTAAAAAGGCGAACTGCCCCCAGGCCGCCGGCTGCGCCAGGCTCATCCACTGGCGGTCGCCGCGCCAGGCGCCGATCAGCGGCAGAGTCGCCTGCACCAGGGCCAGGCACAGGGCCAGAATCATCGCCAGGTGGCCGAGTTCGGGAATCATTGCGCGGCCTCCCCGGCCTTCTCGTATTGCGTGTTCATACCGCTCTTCTCCAGGGCCTGTTTGACCTCCGGCGGCATGTAGTTCTCGTCGTGCTTGGCCAGCACTTCATCGGCTTGCAGCAGGCCGGCATCATCGATCTTGCCCATGGCCACGATGCCCTGCCCTTCACGGAACAGATCCGGCAGGATGCCGTGGAAGCGAATGGTCACCCGCGCTGCGTAGTCGGTGACCACGAAATCGGTCTGCAGTGAATCGCTGGAGCGCTTCACAGAACCTTTTTCCACCATACCGCCGGCACGGATACGGGTATCGCGTGGCGCCTCGCCGTTGGCGATCTGCGTGGGGGTGTAGAACAGGTTGATGTTCTGCTGCAGGGCGCTCAGGGCCAGCGCCACGGCGATACCGACGCCGGCAACGATCGCCAGCACGATAAACAGGCGCTTCTTGCGAACGGCGTTCAACGTGACTCCTCCCGGCGCATACGGCGCGCCTCATCCTGCAAGTACCGGCGCCTGGCCTGCAGCGGCAGCAATACATTGAGCACCAGCACCACCAGGCAGATGCCGTAGGCCGACCACACGTAGGCACCATGGTTGCCCATGGCGAGAAAGTCGGCGAATGACGCGAAGCTCATCGTTTGCCCTCCACCAGCGCGCGGATCTCGGTTTTCACCCAACTGCTGCGCGCTTCCCGGCGCAGCACTTCGAGGCGCATGCGCATCAGCAGCACGGCGGCGAAGAAGCAGTAGAAGCCCAGCACCATGATCAGCAGCGGCAGCCACATCTGAGCCGGCATCGCCGGTTTTTCGATCACGCTGAAGGTGGCCGGCTGGTGCAGGGTATTCCACCACTCCACCGAGTACTTGATGATCGGGATATTGATCACACCCACCACCGCCAGCACCGCGGTGGCCTTGGCCGCGCTGTCGCGGTTGCTGATCGCCTGGCCGAGGGCAATCACGCCGAAGTACAGGAACAGCAGGATCAGCATGGAGGTCAGTCGCGCATCCCAAATCCAGTAGGTGCCCCAGGTCGGCTTACCCCAGATAGCGCCGGTGATCAGCGCGATGGCGGTCATCCAGGCGCCAACGGGAGCCGCCTGTTGCAGGGCAACATCGGCCAGCTTCATCTTCCACACCAAGCCAACCACGCCGGCAACGGCGAGCATCACGTAGATCGACTGCGCCAAAAATGCCGCCGGCACATGGATGTAGATGATCCGGAAGCTGTTGCCCTGCTGGTAATCCGGCGGCGCGAAGGCCAACCCCCAGACCGTCCCCACAGCCAGCAGCACGGCAGCGGCAACGGCCAAGCCGGGCAACCAGCGGCCACTGATCTCATAAAACCATTTGGGCGAGCCCAGCTTGTGAAACCATGTCCAGTTCATCAGGTTACTCATCTGTCTCCTAGGTCAGCGCCGAATGGGAGGCCGACCTGGTCACACGGTTCAATCATTCGCTGACGCTGATTTTCAGGCCGGCGGCAATGGCTAAGGGTGTCAGGGTTACCGTCAGGGCGGTGAGGCTGGCCAGCCAGAGCAGGTGCCCGGCGACCGGCAAACCTTGCAGACTCGCCTGCAAGGCCCCGCTGCCGAGAACCAGCACCGGGATGTACAGCGGTAAAATCAGCAGCGCCAGCAACAGCCCACCGCGTTTGAGGCCCACGGTCAGGGCTGCACCAATGGCGCCGAGCAGACTGAGGATCGGCGTGCCCAGCAGCAGTGAGGCCAGCAGCACCGGCAGGCAGCGCGCCGGCAGGCCGAGCATCAGGGCCAACAGCGGCGACAGCACCACCAGCGCCAGGCCGGAGAACAGCCAGTGCGCCGCCACCTTGGCGAGCACCAGGATTGGCAACGGGTGTGACGACAGCACCCATTGCTCCAATGACCCATCTTCAAAGTCACTGCGAAACAGGCCATCGAGGGAAAGCAGCACCGCCAACAGCGCAGCAACCCACACCAGGCCAGGCGAAAGGCTTTGCAGCAGTTGCGTTTGCGGGCCGACGGCCAGCGGAAACAGGGCGATGACGATAGCGAAGAACACCAGTGGATTGGCCAGCTCTGCAGGGCGGCGACACAACAGCCGCGCCTCGCGCACGACCAGCAGCATAAATACGCTATTCATGCGCCATGCTGTCCCAGATCAAGTTCACGGTAGCCATCCGGCATGCCGCTCATGGCATGGTGAGTGGTGAGGATCACCAGGCCGCCGTTGCGGCAATGGGCCGCCAGGTGCGCCTCGAGCTGGCTCACCGCCTGTTTGTCCAAGGCAGTAAAGGGTTCGTCGAGAATCCATAGCAGTGGGCTGTCCAGATACAGCCGCGCTAGCGCCACGCGGCGTTGCTGACCGGCAGACAGCGTATGACAGGGAATATCTTCGAACCCGCGCAGACCGACGGCGGCCAGAGCCTGCCAGATCTGCTCGCGGCTCGCGGGGCGATGCAACGCGCACAGCCAGGCAAGGTTTTCTTCCGCACTGAGCAGCCCCTTGATGCCGGCGGCATGGCCGATCCACAAGAGCTCACAGGCCAGGTCGCCACCGCGCTCGGCAAGCGGTTGCCCGTTCAGGCGTACGGTGCCGCTGGTGGGCGCTCTGAGGCCGGCAAGCACCCGCAACAAACTGGTCTTGCCGCTGCCGTTGGGCCCTGAAACTTGCAGCATCTGCCCAGCATCCAGCCTAATGTCGAGATTCTCGAACAGCAGGCGCCAGTCCCGTTCGCAGGACAGCGCCGTGGCTTCAAGAAAAGGACTGCTCACAACGCGGGCACCTGGTTCAAGTCGAGACGATTGTGGCCGCTATACTGGTGCGGACGTTCGCAATGGCCGCGATTATACATGCCCATCAGGCTGACCCGCAGCGTGCATTGGGCCCAGAGTATGAGACTTAATGACCGAGATCAGTGGATCGCGCCCTATAGCGCCACCACCCGCCGCCAACAGACCGGCCGTTAGCGCCGCGGACCTGGCGGTAAAACTGCTCAAGCCCCTCGACGGGCTGATGGTGCCCGGAGAAACCGCCAAGGCCGAAGTGGTTGCATCCAAGGAAGTGGCGCAGAGCTTCCAGCTCATGCTGCGCCTGAACCTGGATGGCGGCCGCCAGACCACGGTGCAGGCAAGCAGCGCGCAGCCGCTCGCCCAGGGCACGGCGCTGGCCGTCACTGCGCTCTCTGATACGCGCCTCGCACTTGCGGTGCTAGCTGGCGGTAACAAGCCGCTGACCAGCATCGACCTCGAACAATTGCCGGTTGGCACCCTGCTGCAGGGCAAGGTGATTTCCCGTGAAATGCTGCCCACCCAAATCGCTCAGGCGACCGTCTTCAAGGTGCTGGTCAACCTGCTCAATACCGGGCTGGCCGGCAAAACCCTTAGCCTGGAAACCACGCTCAATCTGCCACCCGGCAGCCTGCTCAGCGCCCGCGTGCAGGGCGATCAGTCCCTGGCCTTCCTGCCACTCAGTGGTCGCCTCGACCAATTGGCGCTGCTGCAGCAACTCGGCAACCAGCAAAGCCGCCAGGGTTCGCTGGAGGGCTTGATGGCAGCACTCAAGGGCATGGGCGACCAGGGCGGTCTGCCCGATGGCCTGAAGGGCAGCATCGACAAGTTACTCGCGGGCTTGCCAACAGGCGAGCAACTGAGCAATGGCAAGAGCCTGATGAAGGCGCTGGAAAACAGTGGGCTGTTTCTGGAGAGCAAGTTGCTGACCGGCCAAACCGGCGGCCTAGGCACCGATATGAAGGCCAATCTGCTGCGCCTGGTCAGCCAGCTGCTGCCACTGCTGCCCGGTGCTGCGCCGTTGGCTGCGGCGACCGCTTCGGCTACTGCCATGACTCAGGCCCTGCCGGCATTCGCCCGCAACGTGCTGGGCAACATAGGCCAGAGCAGCGGCCGCCAGCAAGCCATGAGCTTTCCACTGCCCAGCCGCCTACTGCAGTCGATGAATGAAGAGGCCGACCTGGAAGCGCTGCTCAAGCTCGCAGCAGCGGCCATCTCGCGCCTGCAGACGCACCAGCTGTCCAGCCTCTCGCAAAGCCAGGTCGGCCCAGAAGGCCAGCTGCTGACTACCTGGCAGACGGAGGTGCCAATGCGCAATCAGCACGAGCTGGTGCCACTACAGGTGAAGATCCAACACGAAGAACCCGCACCATCCGGCAAACAGGATCCCAAGGAAGCGTTATGGCGTATCGACCTGGCGTTCGATCTGGACCCGCTGGGGCCGCTGCAGGTGCAGGCGCAGCTGGCCCATGGCAGCCTGTCAAGCCAGCTCTGGGCCGAGCGAGCCAGCACCGCCGGGCTGATCGATCGCGAACTGGGCAATTTGCGTGAACGCCTGGTGGCTGCGGGCCTGACGGTGGGTGACCTGGTCTGCAGTCAGGGCACGCCGCCACAGGGCCCGAAGACCTCCCTGGAACAACGCTGGGTGGATGAAACCGCATGAGCAGTAAAGCATCCCGCCAGGCCATCGCCCTCACCTACGACGGCCAGAATGCCCCCAACCTCAGCGCCAAGGGCGACGACGAGCTGGCCGAAGCCATACTCGCCATCGCCCGCGCCCACGATGTACCGATCTATGAAAATGCGGAATTGGTCCGCCTGCTCGCGCGCCTGGAGCTGGGTGAAGCAATCCCCGAGCAGCTGTACCGCTGCATCGCGGAAATCATCGCGTTCGCCTGGTATCTTAAAGGCAAATTCCCGGCCGGCTTCGACCCGCGCGGTAAGCCGAACGATGGGCCGCTGATGCTCGAAGGGCCGACTGGTAAAAACCGCAAGCGCTAGATCACCAACCGACGGCTGTTGTCCTGAGTAGCGCTTCGCTCAACCTGGGCTACGGGTACGGGACGCGGCCCGCAAGGAACTGCGTTGGACAGAATATCGGGACATTTGGAGATCTAAACGTAGCCTGGGTCGAGCGAAGCGATACCCAGGTGCGAGACTCGAAGGGATAAAACGAATGCTTAGGAGCGGCGCGCCTGATGGAGCTTGGCGACCAATTCCGCCTCGGCCTTGCTGAGACCACAGGATTGGGTCAGGTCGTCGGCACTGGCGCCCATACCGACCAGGCGTGCGGCCTGGGTGAAGGAAAGGCTGGTAGGGTCGCGCTGTTCGATCTGGGTCAGCTTGTCCGGCAGTGGCGCCACGGTGCGACGCAGCTCATGGAGCTCCTCGCCCATGCGGATGCTACCGGTCAGGTAGGTGTCCAGGCGCTTGCCCAGCTCGCGGATGCGCTGGTCACGCTGGGCATCGCGCTCGGCCTGCAACTGGCTGGCCAGGCGCAAACGTCCGGCAAGCCAGACGCAGGTGCCTACCAACCCGGCGCAGACCAGAGCGAGAACGATGAGTGCAGCTTCAAGCACCTCAGATGCTCTCCAGCTCCGACCACTCCTCCTCGGTCATCATCTTGTCCAGTTCGACCAGGATCAGCAGCTCGCCGTTCTTGTTGCAAACGCCCTGGATGAACTTGGCCGACTCATCGTTACCCACGTTCGGCGCGGTTTCCACCTCGGACTGACGCAGGTAAACCACTTCGGCGACGCTGTCGACCAGAATGCCCACCACCTGCTTGTCCGCCTCGATGATCACGATACGGGTGTTGTCGGTGACATCAGACGAATCCAGGCCGAAACGCTGGCGTGTGTCGATGACGGTAACCACGTTGCCGCGCAGGTTGATGATCCCCAACACGTAGCTCGGCGCACCCGGTACCGGGGCGATCTCGGTGTAACGCAGCACTTCCTGCACCTGCATCACATTGATGCCGTAGGTCTCGTTGTCCAGACGGAACGTAACCCACTGCAGGATCGGATCTTCAGCGCCTTGTGCAGAGCTTTTCTTCATGGCCTAGCCTCATCATTGACCGCGCGTTGCGGTGCGCGGGAGTCCCGCTATTCAAGTGATCGCACGCCCTTTCGCGCGTGCGAACGTTATCAGTGTATCTGCCCGTTGTGCATGCGCTTGGTGGCGCCGCTGGCGATCAGCTCAGCCAGGGCAGCGACATCCAGCAACGCACACATGTGTTCGATCACGGTACCTGCCAGCCAGGGCCGCTGGGCACGCTGGCTGCGCCATTTGACTTCATCCGGGTTCAGGCGAATCGAGCGGCTGACCTGATGCACCGCCAGCCCCCACTCGTAGCCCTGCACGGAAATCACGTACTGCAGGCCCTGCTTGAAATCATCCCGGTAACGATCGGGCATGACCCAGCGGGCAGTGTCGAGCACCTTCAGGTTACCGGCCTGTGATGGCAGTATGCCCAAAAACCAGTCCGGTTGGCCAAACAAAGGTGTCAGCTCCTGGCCGGCGAGCGGATAAATCGAGCCCAGACACACCAGCGGTACCGCCAGGGTCAGGCCGGCGACATCGAACAGCAGGCATTCGAACGGCTCTTCGGCCCAATCAGGACGGCCGTCAGGCTGGCTCGAGAAAATCTGTGGCGCAGGACGACTCACGTCGGCGATCGGCTCGACCACCGGCGGCATCGGAATCGGCTCGACGATAGCCGGGGCAAGCGCCTCGGTGACCGGAGCGGCAACTTCGGCAACCGGCTCGCTCACCACTTCGGCGACGGCAGGCTGCACCAGGGTCAGCGCGGGCGCTTCGGCGCGCGGCGCGAGCTTTGCGTCACGCACCTGCTCCTCAAGCACGGCCGCTTCGAAATCATCGAGAGGGCTGTGCTCGATCGTCTGCTCGAGTTCGATGGCCGCATCCTGCAGCAGCCCGTCGAGGTAAGACTGCAGCGCCAGTTGGGGCCGAGTTGCGGTAGCAGTGGTACGACTCATGAAGGCAACCTGCAGAAGAGTTCTGTATGGGCTATCGGCCGCAAGGGCCACAGACTTGAGCCGGTTCGCGCAGAATATTCAGCCGGCATGATCAGGCCACCTGGGAAGCAGGCTGCTGCGCCAGCAAATGCTTGAGCAGCGCGCGGTAGGCAATGGTGCCGCGACTATTGGCGTCGAACTGCGACGGCGTGAGCCCTGCCCGACTGGCATCACGAAGCCGGGTATCGACGGGAATGTAAGCCTGCCAGAGCTGCTCAGGATAGGTGTGCTTGAGCAGGCGCAGGGTCGACAGCGAGGCTTGAGTACGACGGTCGAACAGCGTCGGCACGATGGTGTACGGCAGCGCCTGCTTGCGTGAGCGGTTGATCATCGTCAGCGTGTTGACCATACGCTCCAAGCCCTTGACCGCGAGGAACTCGGTCTGCACCGGAATTACCAGATGCTGGCTGGCTGCCAGCGCGTTGACCATCAACACGCCGAGCAACGGCGGGCTGTCGATCACTGCATAGTCGAAGTCCTGCCACAACTGCGCCAGGCTCTTGGCGACTACCAGGCCCAGGCCGCTCTGACCTGGCGACTGACGCTCGAGCGTGGCCAACGCGGTGCTCGATGGCAGCAGGGAAATACGTTCATGGCTGGTGGGCAGCAGCAGTTGCTTGGGCAGGCCTTCCGGCACATTGCCCTGATGCTGGAACAGGTCGAAATTGCTGTTTTCCAGAGTGTCCGGATCATGGCCGAAATAGCTGGTCATCGAGCCGTGGGGGTCGAGGTCGACCACCACCACGCGCTTGCCGGCATCCGCCAACAGGCCTGCCAGTGCGATGCTGGACGTGGTTTTACCCACACCGCCTTTCTGATTGGATACCGCCCACACTCTCATAATTTTCTTCCTCCCGGGGACAGGCCAGGCCCGACCGAGACTAATTGCCCGCTTGACCAGCTGGCGACGGGGAATTGACGGTACCGTTGCCGGGCGTTGGCGCTTCCCGTACCCGTCACACTACGCCGTACATCCAGATTACGCGAGACCACCAGTACTACCCTGCGGTTACGCGCCCTCCCCTCGGCGGTGGCGTTGTCGGCCACCGGTTGGAACTCGCCGTAGCCAACCGCCGCCAATCGCGACGGATCGACCCCATCCATGGCCAGCATGCGCACGATACTCGCTGCCCGCGCCGTCGAGAGTTCCCAGTTGGTGGGATACTGAGGCGTCTTGATCGGCTGGTTATCGGTAAACCCTTCGACATGGATAGGGTTGCCATAAGGCGCCAGGATCTTGGCGATCTTCTCGATGATCTCGAAGGCCTCGTCATTGGGCAGCGCATCGCCACTGGGAAACAGCAGCCCGGAACTCAGTTCGATCTCGATCCACAGTTCATTACCGCGCACCTTGAGCTGATCGCTCTGCAACAGACCGCCAAAAGCATCTCGGATGCTGTCGGCGATATTCTGCAGGGTCGAGGCGGCGATCTGCTGTTGCGACGATTCCTCGTCGACCATCGAGCGATCTGGTTCGGTAGTACGAGGGCGTTCGTCGCCTACCGGAATTGGCTTGATAGAGCGATCCGGCTGGTTGAAAACCCCGGTCAGGGTCTGCGAAAGAATCTTGTACTTGCCTTCGTTGATCGATGAAATCGAATACATGACCACGAAGAAGGCAAACAGCAGGGTGATGAAATCCGCGTAGGAAACCAGCCAACGTTCGTGGTTCTCGTGTTCTTCGTGGCGGCGTCGGCGGGCCATGATCAGCTCATGAAGCCTTGCAGCTTCAGCTCGATAGACCGTGGATTTTCGCCTTCCCCGATCGACAGGATGCCTTCTAGGAGCATCTCCCGATACGCCGACTGGCGCATGGCGACCGACTTGAGCTTGTTGCCGATGGGCAACAGCAAGAGGTTGGCGATGGCCACACCGTAGATGGTGGCGACGAACGCCACGGCAATGCCGCTGCCCAACAGGCTGGGGTCAGCCAGGTTACCCATTACGTGGATCAGCCCCATGACCGCACCGATGATGCCGATGGTCGGTGCGTAGCCACCCATGCACTCATAGAACTTGGCAGCCTGGATATCGCGACTTTCCTGGGTATAAAGATCGACTTCGAGAATGCTGCGTATGGCTTCCGGCTCGGCGCCATCGACCAGCAGTTGCAGCCCCTTGCGCGCGTAGGGATCGGATTCGCCATCGGCGACCGCCTCCAGGCCGAGCAGGCCTTCCTTGCGCGCCGTCATGCTCCAATTAACTACGCGATCAATGCCGCCTGCCAGGTCGATCCTGGGCGGCACGAAGATCCAGCGCAGGATGCTCACGGCGCGCTTGAACACCGCCACGGGCGTCTGCAAAAGCGCCGCGCCCAGCGTTCCGCCGATCACGATCAGGGCCGCCGGGCCGTTGAGCAGTGCCGAGGCATGACCGCCTTCCAGAAAGTTGCCGCCAAGGATCGCGACGAACGCCAGAATGACGCCGATCAGGCTCAGCACATCCATCAGAGGCAGGCCTCGACCAGATGGCGACCGATATCATCCAGGGGATACACCGCGTCGGCGAGGTTGGCTTTCACGATGGCCATGGGCATGCCGTAGATCACGCAGCTCGCTTCATCCTGAGCCCAGACCTGACTGCCGCCCTGCTTGAGCAAACGCGCGCCTTCGCGCCCGTCGGCGCCCATGCCGGTCAGCACCACGGCCAGCACCTTGTCGTTGTAGGACTTGGCCGCCGAGCCGAAGGTGATATCCACGCACGGCTTGTAGTTCAACCGCTCGTCACCGGGCAGGATGCGGATGGTGCCGCGGCCGTCGATCATCATCTGCTTGCCGCCGGGAGCCAGAATGGCCAGGCCGGGACGCAGAATATCGCCATCCTCGGCTTCCTTGACATTGATCTTGCAGAGCTTGTCCAGACGCTCGGCGAAAGCCTTGGTAAAAGCGGCCGGCATGTGCTGAATCAGCACGATGGGCGTCGGGAAGTTGGCCGGCAGTTGAGTCAGCACGCGCTGCAGGGCCACCGGGCCGCCGGTGGAGGTGCCGATAGCTACCAGCTTGTAGGCCTTGCGCTTGGGCGCCGCGCTGGACGAGGCGGCATGCCGCTCGGCCGGCGGATGGCTAACGCTCGGCTGCGGGCGCGCAGCTGGAGCCGGCGTGCTCGGCGTGCTGGCAGGTCGGCTCAGGCCTCCGCCGGCAGGCGGCGTCAGGGACGCCGTGCCGATCCCCCGGCGGTTGCTGCGCGAGATGCTATGGACCTTCTCGCACAGCAATTGCTTGACCTTTTCGGGGTTGCGCGAAATGTCTTCGAAGTTCTTCGGCAGAAAGTCCACCGCACCGGCATCCAGCGCGTCTAGGGTGACGCGGGCGCCTTCGTGGGTGAGCGAGGAAAACATCAGAACCGGCGTGGGGCAGCGCTGCATGATGTTGCGCACGGAGGTGATGCCGTCCATGAGCGGCATCTCGTAATCCATGGTGATCACGTCCGGCTTCAGTGCCAGGGCCTGATCGATGGCCTCACGTCCGTTGGTGGCCGTACCGACCACGGTGATGTTGGGGTCCGACGAGAGAATTTCCGAAACCCTGCGGCGGAAAAAACCGGAGTCATCGACTACCAGTACCTTGACAACCATAAACACTCCTAAGCGGCACGGCCGTCGCCGTGCCGCGGACGATCAGAGACGCCGTGCGTAGCGCTTGAGCATGCTGGGCACATCGAGGATCAGTGCGATGCGGCCATCACCGGTGATGGTCGCGCCGGACATGCCGGGCGTGCCCTGGAGCATCTTGCCCAGCGGCTTGATCACCACCTCTTCCTGGCCGACCAGCTGGTCGACCACGAAGCCGATGCGCTGGTTACCCACGGTGAGAATCACCACATGCCCTTCGCCCTGCTCTTCATGAGCCGCACTGCTCACCAGCCAGCGCTTGAGGTAGAACAGCGGTAGCGCCTTGTCGCGAACGATCACGACTTCCTGGCCGTCGACCACGTTGGTGCGCGACAGGTCGAGGTGGAAGATCTCGTTGACGTTGACCAGCGGGAAAGCGAACGCCTGGTTGCCGAGCATCACCATCAGCGTCGGCATGATCGCCAGGGTCAGCGGCACCTTGATGACGATCTTCGAGCCCTGCCCCTTCTGGGAGAACACGTTGACCGTGCCGTTGAGCTGGGAAATCTTGGTTTTCACCACGTCCATGCCGACGCCGCGACCAGAGACATCGGAAATCTCGGTCTTGGTCGAGAAGCCTGGCGCAAAGATCAGGTTGTAGCACTCCAGATCGCTCAGCCGATCGGCGGCATCCTTGTCCAGCAGGCCTTTTTCCACGGCCTTGCTGCGCAGGATCTCGGCGTCCATCCCCTTGCCGTCATCGGTGATCATCAGCAGGATGTGGTCGCCTTCCTGCTCAGCGGATAGTACTACCCGCCCAGTACGCGACTTGCCGGCTGCCTCACGCTCGTCAGGGCTTTCCACCCCGTGGTCGACGGCGTTGCGCACCAAGTGCACCAGCGGATCGGCCAGCGCCTCGACGAGGTTCTTGTCCAGGTCGGTCTCTTCACCAACCAGTTCCAGGTTGATCTCTTTCTTGAGCTGACGCGCCAGATCGCGAACCAGGCGAGGGAAGCGCCCAAAGACCTTCTTGATCGGCTGCATGCGGGTCTTCATGACCGAGGTCTGCAAATCGGCCGTGACAACGTCGAGGTTCGACACCGCCTTGGACATGGCCTCGTCGCCGCTGTTGAGCCCCAGGCGCACTAGGCGGTTACGCACCAGCACCAGTTCGCCGACCATATTCATGATCTCGTCCAGGCGCGCAGTGTCGACGCGAACGGTAGTCTCCGCTTCGCTGGCCGGTGCGGCAGCCGCCGCAGGTGCAGGCGCCGACTTGCTAGCTTCGGCCTTGACGGCAGCGGGAGCTGGCTTGCTTGGTTCCGACTTGGCGGCAGGCGCAGGTGCTACCTTGGCCGGCTCGGCCTTGGCGGCCGGCGCAGCGGCTTTGGCAGGTTCCGGGGCAGGAGCCGGTTTTGCAGCAGGCGCAACGGCCGCGGCCGGCGCTACGGCAGGCGCGACGAACTGACCCTTGCCATGTAGTTGATCGAGCAGCGCTTCGAATTCGTCATCGGTGATTTCATCGCCCGGCGCTGCCGAGGCCGGTTCGCTGGAAGCGGCTACCGGTGCCGCCGCCGGCGCAACGGCAGGCGCAGCGAACTGGCCCTTACCATGCAACTGGTCGAGCAGCGCTTCGAATTCATCATCGGTGATCTCATCGCCAGGCGTTGCGGCAGCGGCAGGCTCAGCAGGCGCTGCAGCCACCGGTTCCACGGCAGGCGCACTGAACTGGCCCTTGCCGTGCAACTGATCGAGCAGCGACTCGAATTCGTCATCAGTGATTTCGTCAGCCGCCGTGGCGGGCTGCGCCGGCGCTTCGTCGCCCAGTGCATCGAGCAATTGTTCGAATTCGCTGTCAGAGATATCTGCTGAAGGCTGTGCCGCTGCCACCTCGGGCTCCGCAGGCACGGCAGCCACCGGTTCAGGTTCAGCCGCGACCTCGACTGCTGCGGGTGCAGACTCGGCACCAGCGGGCTCAGCCAGACGCGCTAGCGCGGCCAGCAGCTCCGGCGAAGCTGGCGTCAGCTCCACGCGCTCGCGCACTTCGGCGAACATACCGTTGACGGCGTCCAGTGCTTCGAGCACCACGTCCATCAGTTCGGCGTCCACACGACGCTCGCCTTTGCGCAGGATGTCGAACACGTTCTCGGCAATGTGGCAGCACTCGACCAGCTCGTTGAGCTGCAAGAAACCGGCACCACCTTTTACCGTGTGAAACCCTCGAAAGATCGCATTGAGCAGATTCATATCGTCCGGGCGGCTTTCCAACTCCACCAACTGCTCGGACAATTGCTCAAGAATTTCGCCGGCCTCTACCAGGAAATCCTGGAGGATTTCTTCATCGGCGCCGAAGCTCATATGACGTGCTCCTAAAAACCCAGACTGGACAGCAGATCGTCGACGTCATCTTGGTTAGAGGCGACATCATCACGCTTATCGGCATGAATCTGCGGACCTTCACCGCGGGACGGATTTTTTTCTTTGTTTTGCTCGGCACGCAACTGTTCGTGGTTGTGATCGATACCAGCAAAGCGATCGACCTGACTGGCCATGAGCACCAGTTTCAGCAGATTGCTCTCGACCTCGGTCACCAATTGCGTAACGCGCTTGATCACCTGACCGGTCAGGTCCTGGAAATCCTGCGCCAGCAGAATGTCGTTGAGATGCTCCGACAATTTGCTGGTGTCGCGCTGGCTGCGCGACAGAAACAGCTCGATACGCTTGGCGAGCTCACGGAACGCCTCGGCGCTCATCTCGCGGCGCATGAAGCGGCCCCAGTCCTCGGCGAGCGAATCGGCTTCGCTACTCAGGTCATTGACCAGCGGCGCGCTCTGCTCGACCAGATCCATGGTGCGATTGGCCGCACGCTCGGTCATGGTCACCACGTAGTTCAGGCGCTCGGTGGCGTCGGAAATCTGCGAGATTTCCTTGGCGTGAGGCACCCGGGGATCGAGCTGAAAATTGACGATAGCGTTATGCAGCTCACGGGTGAGCTTGCCGACTTCGAGGTAAAGCCCCCGGTCGCGCGCCTTGTTCAATTCATTGATCAGCTGTACGGCTTCGCCAAAGTTTCCTTGCTCGAGGCTGTCGACCAGTTGGCGGGCATTGCTTTTCAGGGTCGACTCGAGGTCAACCTCGTTGGAGTCATCGTGTTCCATAACAACCTCGCGGCAGACATCAGCCGTTAACTCGCTCGAAGATTTTTTCGATCTTTTCCTTGAGCACCTGAGCGGTGAAGGGCTTGACTACGTAGCCATTCACACCGGCTTGTGCGGCCTCGATGATCTGATCGCGCTTGGCTTCAGCCGTCACCATGAGCACCGGCAACTGCTTGAGTCGCTCATCGGCGCGCACGGCGCGCAGCAGATCGATACCGGTCATGCCCGGCATGTTCCAGTCGGTTACCAGAAAATCGAAATTGCCGCTCTGCAGCATCGGCAGCGCGGTTACCCCGTCATCAGCCTCTGCCGTGTTGGTGAACCCCAGATCACGCAAGAGGTTCTTGATGATCCGTCGCATCGTCGAGAAATCATCGACGATGAGGATTTTCATGTTCTTGTCCAAGTCGACCTCCGTACAGTCCTAAAACGCCTACACCTTGTGCAGCGCTTATTAATCGTGAAACCGGCCTGGCTGAACGCCGCAAACCATTGCGCTCGGCTTTGCTGCGTTCACTGTGTGCCCCGCCCTGCTGTGCTGCATTTACCACAAGGGCTGGCTCGACCAACTCCAGCCCCGGCACAAATTCCTATGCGCGCCACTCCCCCAACCGCGCCCGTAAGCGCGCGGCACACTGACTATGCAGTTGGCTGACCCGCGATTCACTCACCCCCAGCACCTCGCCGATTTCCTTGAGGTTCAATTCCTCGTCGTAGTACAGCGACAACACCAGCCGCTCACGTTCCGGCAGATTACTGATGGCATCGGCCAATGCAGCCTGGAAACGATTGTCTTCCAGCTCATGCGAAGGCCCGTGATGCAGGGAACTCGTGTCTTCCTGCAGACCGCCGTTTTCGCCTTCCTGCAAAAGGTCGTCGAAACTGAACAGGCGGCTGCCCAAAGTGTCGCCAAGAATGCCGTAGTAATCTTCGAGACTCAATTGGAGTTCGGCAGCAACCTCGTGATCTTTAGCGTCACGACCGGTTCTGGCCTCAATTTTTCGTATTGCATCACTGACCATGCGACTGTTTCGGTGCACCGAACGCGGCGCCCAGTCACCCTTGCGCACTTCATCGAGCATGGCCCCACGGATGCGGATACCGGCAAAGGTCTCGAAACTGGCGCCCTTGCCGGCATCGTACTTACGCGACGCCTCAAGCAGACCGATCATGCCGGCCTGGATCAAGTCGTCGACCTGTACGTTGGCGGGCAGACGGGCCAGCAGGTGGTAGGCAATGCGTTTTACCAGCGGCGCATGGCGCTCGATCAACTGATGCTGTGAATCTCGTGCTTGTGCCTTGCTGTACATTCGGAGTCCAGAGGCTGTCGTCATACAGCCGTGTCTGCAGTCGGTTGTTGCACCAGGCGCTCAACGAAAAACTCCAGATGGCCACGCGGGTTGGCCGGCAAGGGCCATGCATCGACCTTCTGGGCAATCGCCTTGAACGCCAGCGCGCACTTCGAACGAGGGAACGCCTCATACACCGCACGCTGTTTCTGTACGGCCTTGCGAACCGATTCGTCGTACGGCACCGCGCCCACGTATTGCAGCGCGACATCCAGAAAACGGTCGGTCACTTTAGTCAGCTTAGCAAAGAGATTGCGGCCTTCCTGGGGGCTGTGCGCCATGTTGGCAAGGACCCGGAAACGGTTCATGCCGTGGTCGCGATTGAGCAGCTTGATCAGCGCGTAGGCATCGGTAATGGAAGTCGGTTCGTCGCACACCACCACCAGCACTTCTTGGGCCGCGCGCACGAAGCTGACCACTGAATCACCAATACCGGCAGCGGTATCGACGATGAGCACGTCAAGGTTCTCGCTGATGTCGCTGAAGGCCTGGATCAGGCCGGCGTGCTGCATGGGCGTAAGCTGCACCATCGCTTGAGTACCGGAGGCGGCGGGCACGATACGAATGCCGCCAGGCCCCTGCAGCACCACGTCACGCAGGTCGCACTCGCCGTCGATCACGTCAGCCAGGGTGCGTTTGGCGGTAAGACCAAGCAGCACGTCCACGTTGGCAAGGCCCAGGTCGGCGTCCATGAGCATAACGCGCCGACCAAGGTCGGCGAGTGCCAGCGACAAGTTCACCGACACATTGGTCTTGCCAACGCCGCCTTTGCCGCCAGTCACCGCGATCACCTGTACGGGATGCATACCCATGTTATCTACACACCTTATTCTGACTTCACTGTGGGCCCTGGGGCCATTGTGCGCTGTCGCGGCGAGCACGACCAGCGCGTCACCGTATTCAATCCGTTCAACCGGCCTGTCTGGCAGGGTTCTGATAGAGCCCTGCGAACATATCGGCCATGGTGTCTTCGCTCGGCTCGTCCGGAGCCTGCAGGCCAACGGCGCGACTGACCAACTGATGGCTGCGCGGCACGTGTACGTCATCCGGGATGCGCGGGCCATCTGCCAGGTAGGCTACCGGCAGACAATGGCCAATAGCCAGCCCCAATACCTCACCCATGCTGGTAGCCTCATCCAGTTTACTCAGAATGCAGCCCGCCAGCCCACAGCGCTTGTAGCTGTGATAGGCCGCCTTGAGAACCTGCGCCTGGCTGGTGGCGGCCAGCACCAGGTAATTGCGTGCGTTGACGCCGCGGCTGGCCAGCGCCTCAAGCTGCATGCGCAGCGCCGGATCATTGGCGGGCAGCCCGGCGGTATCGATTAGCACCACACGTTTGCGGGCCAGCGGTGCAAGCGCCTGGGTCAGCGACTGACCCGGATCGACCTGGGTCACCGAGACGCCAAGAATCCGGCCCAGGGTCTTGAGCTGTTCCTGAGCGCCGATACGGTAGCTGTCCATGCTCACCAGAGCGATGCTGGCCGCGCCATACTTGAGAACGTAGCGCGCGGCCAGCTTGGCCAGGGTGGTGGTCTTGCCCATGCCGGCGGGGCCGACCAGCGCGATCACGCCGCCCTCTTCCATCGGCTCCTGCTTGGGCGTCTGAATCGAATGGGCAAGGTGCGCCAGCACCATGCGCCAGGCTTTGCGCTGATCGGCAATCGAGGCGACCCGCTCGAGCAGCACGCGCGACAGCTCTGCTGGTACCCCCATACGCTGCAGACGGCGCCACAGTGTGGCCTGCTGCGGGCGCCGGCTCTGCATCTGCCCCCAGGCCATCGAGCCCATCTGCATTTCGATCAGCTCACGCAGGCCATGCAGCTCGGAGCGCATGGAATCCAGCGCCGACTGATCGACTGCCGCCGCAACCGGCTTCTGCTGTTGACGCTTGAGTACGGCATCCAGGCTGTCGGCAGGCGGCGTGGCAGCTGCCGCGCCAAACAGCTGACGGTCCTTGCCAGCATCGAGCTGGCTGCGGGTGCTCAGCTCAGCGTGGGCCGAGGCGATCTTCGACTGGGTCTTGCGCAACTCGGCTTCCAGCGCCGGGTTGGCCTGACGTGCTGGCACAGGCGGGGCCTGATAATCGAGTGCAGCCGTCAATTCCACGCCACCGGCCACACGGCGGTTGGCGATGATGGTCGCATCGGCGCCCAGCTCATCGCGAACCAGCTTCATGGCTTGGCGCATATCGGCAGCGAAAAAGCGTTTGACCTGCATGGCCCGTACCCTCGATTAGTTCTGCCCCACCGTCGCAACGATGGTGACCTGCTTGTTGTCCGGAATTTCCTGGTACGCCAGAACATGCATGCTCGGGACGGCCAACCGGGCAAAACGCGAGAGCATTCCCCGAACCGGCCCAGCCGCCAGCAGAATCACCGGCTTGCCAAGCATCTCCTGACGCTGCGCTGCTTCCACCAGGGAACGCTGCAGCTTCTCGGCCATACCAGGTTCGAGGAGGATGCCATCCTCGGAGCCCTGACCGGCCTTCTGAAGACTGTTTAGCAATATCTGTTCCAACCTTGGCTCAAGGGTGATCACAGGCAGCTCCGGCTCTAGTCCCACGATGTTCTGCACGATGGCGCGAGATAGCGCGACGCGAACTGCCGCGACCATGGCGGCGGGATCTTGACTCCTTGGCGCAACGTTGGCGATGGCCTCGGCAATGGTGCGGATATCGCGTACCGGCACTTGTTCCTGCAGCAATGCCTGCAGCACCTTGAGCAGGGTCGACAGGGAAATCAGCCCGGGCACCAGCTCTTCGGCGAGCTTGGGCGAGCTTTTCGCCAGTAATTGCATCAGTTGCTGGACCTCCTCGTGGCCCAGCAGCTCGTGGGCGTGCTTGTGCAGGATCTGATTGAGGTGAGTGGCCACCACGGTACTGGCGTCCACCACGGTGTAGCCGAGCGATTGCGCCTGGTCACGCTGGCCCGGATCGATCCACACGGCTTCGAGGCCGAACGCCGGATCTCTGGCGGCCACCCCATTGAGGGTGCCGAACACCTGACCGGGGTTGATCGCCAGCTCGCGATCCGGATAAACCTCGGCTTCGGCGACACTGACGCCCATCAGCGTCAGGCGATAGGCGTTGGGCTGCAGATCCAGGTTGTCGCGAATATGCACCGACGGCATCAGGAAGCCCATTTCCTGGGAAAGCTTCTTGCGTACGCCCTTGATGCGCGCCAACAGCTGGCCACCCTGATTGCGATCGACCAGCGGGATCAGTCGGTAGCCTACTTCCAGGCCGACCATGTCCACTGGCACTACGTCGTCCCAGCCCAGTTCCTTTACTTCCTGGGCGCGCTGGGCTGGCAGCAGTTCCTGCTGACGCTGCACTTCGATGACTTCGGCTTCCTTGACCTTGCGCTGCTTGTTGGCGATCCAGTAGGCCGCGCCAGCCGCCACCAGCCCGAGGCTGATGAACGACATGTGCGGCATGCCAGGCACCAGGCCCATGGCAATCATGATGGCGGCGGAGACAGCCAGCGCACGCGGCGAGGCGAACATCTGGCGGTTGACCTGGGCGCCCATGTCTTCGGCGCTGGAGACACGGGTCACCATGATGGCCGCGGCGGTGGACAGCAGAAGCGACGGGATCTGGGCGACCAGGCCGTCACCGATGGTCAGCAGCGTGTAGATGCGGCCGGCGTCGGCGAAGCTCAGGCCATGTTGCAGCATGCCGATGGCGATACCGCCGATCAGGTTGATGAACAGGATCAGCAGGCCGGCAACCGCGTCGCCGCGCACGAACTTGCTGGCACCGTCCATGGAGCCATAGAAGTCGGCTTCCTGAGCCACTTCGCTGCGACGTTTCTTGGCTTCCACCTGATCGATGAGGCCGGCATTGAGGTCGGCGTCGATGGCCATCTGCTTGCCGGGCATGGCGTCCAGGGTGAAGCGTGCGCTCACCTCGGAAATACGCCCGGCGCCCTTGGTGACCACCACGAAGTTGATGATCATCAGGATCGCGAACACCACGATACCGACCACGTAGTTGCCGCCGATCACCACCTCACCGAAGGCCTGGATCACCTTGCCCGCAGCGTCGTGACCGTCCTGGCCATTGAGAAGCACCACCCGTGTGGAGGCCACGTTCAGCGCCAGACGCAGCAGCGTCGCAGCCAGCAGGATGGTAGGGAACACGGCGAAATCCAGCGGCCGCAGTGCGTAGATCGCCACCAGCAACACAACGATCGACAGCGCGATGCTGAAGGTAAACAGCACATCCAGCAGAAACGGCGGGATCGGCAGCATGACCATGGCGAGCATGACCAGCAGCAACAGCGGAATGCCGAGATTGCCGTTGCGCAGCCCCGACAGGGTGCTGCGAACGTTGCCAATCATCTGTGCGCGATCTACTGCCACGTGTTTACCCCGACTGATTCAATCTTTTGACGTCCAGAACGCCTTTGCAGCCGGTATTGCAAGAACCTTTCCAATTCGTGAAAAAGCCCGACCCAGAAGGCACGGCACAAATTCCCCGAGCGCTTTGAAGACAAAAACACGAACCCCGGTGGCGAAGCCCAGTCACAGCCAATGAACGTTGGATTCACCCACCAAGGAGAACACCATGAAACGCTGGATGATGGCCGCACTGGCCAGTTGCTGCGCGGCGAGCCTTCAGGCTGCCGACAAGACGGTCGAACTCAATGCCGTGGATGCCAATGGTATCGGCAGTTCGGTAGGTAAGGTGGTGATCAGCCAGAGCACCTACGGTGTGGTGTTCACGCCTGAGCTGCATGATCTGGAACCTGGAATTCACGGCTTCCACGTACACGGCAAACCCAGCTGCGAGCCGGCGCCCAAGGATGGCAAACCATCGGCAGCCGAAGCCGCTGGCGGCCACTGGGATCCGAAAAACACCGGCAAACACGACCTGCCATGGGGCGACGGCCATATGGGCGATCTCCCTGCTCTACTGGTGACCGCTGACGGCAAGGCCAGCCAGCCGGTGTTGGCGCCGCGCATCAAGAGCGTGGACGAGCTCAAGGGCCTTTCTCTGATGGTCCATGCCGGCGGCGACAACCATGCCGATCATCCCAAGCCTCTGGGCGGCGGCGGCGCACGCGTCGCCTGCGGCGTGATCAAGTAACGGGCTGGGCGCAGCCTGCCAGATGCAGGCTGCGCTCACTCATTCGTCGCGGCGCAGATCGGGTGGGATTGGCAGATCCTTGAGCGGCGCCGGACGCTTGCCCTTGCCGGCCTGGAACTGGCGAATCTGATAGACGTACGCCAGCACCTGCGCGACGGCGAGGTAAAGACCGGCAGGGATTTCCTGATCGAGCTCGGTGGTGTGATAGATCGAGCGCGCCAACGCCGGCGACTCCAGTATCAGCACATTGTGCTCGGTGGCGATCTCGCGGATTTTCAACGCAGTGAAGTCGCCGCCCTTGGCCAGCAACATGGGCGCCTGGCCGGTTTGTGGGTCATATTTCAGAGCCACGGCGAAGTGGGTCGGGTTGGTAATCACCACATCGGCCTGAGGGACGGCCTGCATCATGCGCTGCTGAGTCATCTGGTGCTGCAGCTGGCGAATGCGCTGCTTGACCTCGGGTTTGCCCTCGCTGTCCTTGTACTCGTCCTTGACCTCCTGCTTGGTCATCATCAGCTTCTGCTTGTTGTCCCAGAGCTGAAACGGCACATCCACGGCAGCGATCAGGATCAGCCCGAACGACATCCACAACGCGCTCCAGCCGACGACTTGCGCCGAGTGCATGATGGCCGACTCGATAGGTTCGTTGGCGATCGCCAACAGATCAGCGCGGTCCTTCGACAGCACCACCAGCGCCACCAGCAGGATGACGATGAACTTGGCCAATGCCTTGAGCAGCTCGATCAACGCTTTCATCGAGAACATGCGTTTGAGCCCGGAGAGCGGGTTCATGCGGCTGAACTTGGGCGCCATGGCCTTGGCCGAGAACAGCCAGCCACCCAGAGCGATGGGCCCTATGATGGACATCACCAGCAGCACGACCAGCAGCGGCAACAGCGCATCGAGTGCCAGCTGCCCGGAGGCGGCCAGCCACAGCGCCATATTGCGCTCATCCATCAGGATCTCGCGTGGCAGCGAAAAGTTGCCGCGCATGATTTCCAGCATGGCATTGCCGATCGAGCCACCGGTGGCCAGCAGCCCGCCAGTGCCGGCCAGCATGATGGCGAAGGTATTGAGCTCCTTGGAGCGGGCGATCTGCCCTTTTTCACGAGATTCCCGGCGGCGTTTCTCCGTGGGTTCCTCGCTCTTGTCGGCACCGCTGTCCGACTCGGCCATCAGCGGGCCCTCGCCAGTTCACGCAACATGATCAGCGCCTCGCTCGCGATGGCCTGATAATGCGCCAGAATGTCAGCTAGAGAAATCCATACGATCACCATGCCTAGCACTAAGGTGAGCGGGAAACCGATGGAGAAGATGTTCAGTTGCGGCGCGGCGCGGGTCATCACCCCGAAGGCGATGTTCACCACCAACAATGCGGTAACGGCCGGTAGCACCAGGATCAGCGCGGCCCCCATTACCCAGCCGAGCTTTGTGGCCAGCTCCCAGTAGTGCTCAACCTGCAGGCCGGAGCCCGGCGGCAGGGTCACGAAACTCTCGGCCAGTACCTCGAACACCACCAGATGCCCGTTCATGGCCAGGAACAGCAGGGTCACCAGCATGGTGAAGTACTGGCCGATCACCGGCACCGAAATGCCGTTGGCCGGATCGACCATGGAGGCGAAGCCCAGGCCCATCTGCATGGCGAGGATCTGCCCCGCCACCACGAAGACGTGAAACAGCAGCTGCAGCACGAAGCCGAGCATCACGCCAACGAGAATTTCCTGTGCGATGAGCATGAAGGCCTGCAGGCTGATCGAATCGACCTGTGGCATCGGCGGCAAGGTGGGCACGATGACCACACTGATGGCGAGCGCGAGGTACAGGCGCACCCGAGTGGGGACCAACTGCGTGCCGATGATCGGCATGACCATCAGCAAGGCGCCGATGCGAAACAGCGGCAGCAGGAAGCTGCTGACCCAGCTGCCGATCTGCGCATCGCTCAGCTCGAACATCGAATCAGCCGATCAGCTGCGGAATGTTCATGATCAGGTTCTGCGTGTACTCCATAAGTTGCTGCACCATCCACGGCCCGGCAACGATAAGGGTCAGCAGCATCACCAGCAGGCGCGGCAGAAAGCTCAGGGTCTGTTCGTTGATCTGGGTAGCGGCCTGGAACATCGCCACCAAAAGGCCCACCAGCAGGCTGGGCATGACCAACAGCCCGACCATCAGGGAGATCAGCCAGAGTCCCTCACGGAACAGATCGACTGCAACTTCAGGGGTCATGTGAGCCTCGCTACAAGGTGCCGAAACTGCTGGCTAGGGTGCCCATGATCAGCGCCCAACCGTCGATCAGCACGAACAGCATGATCTTGAACGGCAGGGAAATGATCAGCGGCGACAGCATCATCATGCCCATGGCCATGAGGATACTGGCCACCACCATATCGATGATCAGAAACGGGATGAAGATCATGAAGCCGATCTGGAACGCGGTCTTGAGCTCCGAAGTCACGAAGGCCGGCACCAGGATGGTCAGCGGCGCCGCTTCCGGCGTGGCGATGTCGGTACGCTTGGACAGACGCACGAACAGTTCCAGATCGCTCTCGCGTGTCTGCGCCAGCATGAAGTTCTTGATTGGCACCTCTGCCCGCTCGATGGCCTGCTGCGCCGGCAGTTGCTGATTCAGATAAGGCTGCAAGGCCTCGCGGTTAATCTGGTCGAACACCGGCGCCATGATGAACATGGTCAGAAACAGCGCCAGGCCGATGAGGATCTGGTTGGACGGCGTCTGCTGCAAACCCATGGCCTGACGCAGGATCGAGAACACGATGATGATCCGCGTGAAGCTGGTCATCAGCATCAGGAACGCCGGGATAAAACTCAGCGCCGTCATGATCAGCAGAATCTGCAGGCTGACCGAGTATTCCTGCTGCCCGTCGGCGTCGGTGCTCAGGGTGATCGCCGGAATAGAAAGCGGATTGCTGCCCTGCTGGATCAATGGGCTGGGCGATGATGGTTCCTGAGCGAAGGCCAGCGAAGTCCCCAGCGCGAACACCAGCACAAGCAGAAGTCGCAACATCAGGACTTGTCCTTCTGGTCCTTGCCCAGCAGTTCCATGAGGCGCTGGGAGAATTCGGTGGATGCCGGCTCGGCATCAGGCAGGTGAACCGGCTCGCCCATCACGTGCAGCGAGTTGATACGCCCAGGTGTGAGGCCTAGCAGAATCTGCTCGTTGCCGACCTGCACCAGCACCAGCCGATCACGGGGGCTCAGCGCCTGAGTGGCGACGATCTTGATCACCTTGCCATTGTTGGGGCCCAGACGCTGCACGCGGCGCATCATCCAGGCGAGCAGGAAGATCAGGCCAATCACCAGTAGCAGGCCAATCACCAGTTGCGCCAACTGGCCGGCGATACCGCCGCTGGCGGCAGGCGCCTGGGCAGAAGGTTCGGCGGCGAAGGCGAAGCACGGCAGCGCAAGGAGTGCGAGCAGGAGTCTGTTCATGGCGTCAGCGCAGCTTCTTGATGCGTTCGCTGGGGCTGATCACGTCGGTCAGGCGAATGCCGAACTTCTCGTTGACCACCACCACTTCGCCATGGGCAATCAGGGTGCCATTGACCAGCACATCGAGCGGCTCGCCGGCCAGGCGATCGAGCTCGATCACCGAGCCCTGGTTGAGCTGCAGCAGGTTGCGAATGGTGATGTCGGCATTGCCCACTTCCATGGAAATGGACACCGGAATATCGAGGATCACATCGAGATTCGGGCCTTCCAGGTTAACCGGATTGTTGACCTTGGGCATGCTGCCGAATTCTTCCATCGGCGCACGGGGCGCCGACGGCTGGCTGGCCGCACTGGCGGCCAGCATCGCGTCGATATCGTCCTGCCCGCCTGCATCTCCGGACTCGGAAAGCGCGGCCGCCCACTCATCGGCGAGCGCTTGTTCTTCGGGGCTGGTTTGTTCGTTCTCGTCTGCCATCGTTCAACCTCGGCTGGCGTTTATCGGCTTGGCTGCGCACAGGGCGCGGCGGAAATAGTGGGCTAGCGGTGACGATCAACCGGATCGAGTACCTGTAGCGAGAGGTTGCCCTTGTGCGAACCGAGCTTGACCTTGAAGGACGGCACGCCGTTGGCGCGCAGAATCATGTGCTCGGGCAGCTCGACGGGAATCACGTCGCCGGGCTGCATGTGCAGGATGTCGCGCACCTTGAGCTGACGGCGCGCAACGGTGGCGCTCAAAGGAACGCTGACATCGAGAATGTCTTCGCGCAGGGCCTTGACCCAGCGTTCATCCTGATCGTCCACGTCGGACTGGAAGCCGGCGTCGAGCATCTCGCGAATCGGCTCGATCATCGAATAAGGCATGGTCACGTGCAGGTCGCCGCCGCCGCCATCGAGTTCGATGTGAAAAGTCGACACCACGATGACTTCGCTGGGGCTGACGATGTTGGCCAGGGCCGGATTGACCTCGGAGCCGACGTACTCGAAGTTGATGTCCATCACCGCCGCCCAGGCTTCACGCAGGTCGACGAAGGCTTGATCGAGCACCATGCGTACAACACGCAGTTCGGTGGGGGTGAATTCACGCCCTTCGATCTTGGCGTGACGGCCGTCGCCGCCAAAGAAGTTATCGACCAGCTTGAACACCAGCTTGGCGTCCAGAATGAACAGGCCGGTGCCGCGCAACGGCTTCATTTTCACCAGGTTGAGGCTGGTAGGCACGTACAGGGAATGCACGTACTCGCCGAATTTCATCACCTGCACGCCACCAACCGCCACATCGGCCGAGCGGCGCAGCAGGTTGAACATGCTGATGCGGGTATAACGGGCGAAACGCTCGTTGATCATCTCCAGGGTCGGCATGCGCCCGCGCACGATGCGATCCTGGCTGGTCAGGTCATATTGCTTGACGCTGCCGGGCTCGACGAACTCCTCGGTTTCCACCAGGCCATCGTCGACGCCGTGCAGCAGCGCATCGATCTCGTCCTGGGACAGCAGGTCTTGTACAGCCATTAGCGAACTCCCGCCCTATTGCAACACGAGGTTGGTGAACAGCACCTGCTCGACAGCCACCTTGCCGGTTTCCTTCTCGGCCACTTGCTGCACGCTGGCGGTCGCCTGCTGGCGCAGCATTTCCTTGCCAACCGGGGTGATCAGGCTGGCGAAATCCTGGCTGGAAAACAGCATCACCAGGTTGTTGCGCAACACCGGCATATTTACTTTGAGCGCGTCCATGGCTGCCTGGTCGCGCCCCATCAGCGCAACGCTGACCTGCATGTAGCGCGGCTTGCCGTTCTGAGTGAAATTGACCACGAAGGCCGGCGTCAGCTCTTCGTAGATTGCCGGCTGCTTGACGGGCGCGGCGTTCTCGGCCTGCGCATGCTCGGCCTCTGGCTTGGCGTTGTCCTTGCTGAGAAAGAACCAGGTGCCGCCGATCGAGGCGCCCACGGCCAGCAACAGGGCCAATACGATGGCGATGATGAGCTTGAGCTTGCCTGGCGGCTTGCTGCCTGCTTCGGCAGCAGCGGCGGGAGGCGCGTTCTTCTTTGCCATGCCAAAAATCCGTCACGGAGCGGAGAACCCTCCGCTTTCAATGGGTTAAGAGCAAGTGTTATGCCAGCTCATAGATGCGGCTGCAATCACCGAGCGCGCCATGTTACGCGAAAGCGTGATGCCTGACCCGACTCGCAGCGCGCCTTAAAACGCAAATCACCCTGCCGATATATCGAGCAGGGTGATTCGAAGTCTAGAACAGCCGCCACAAAGCGGCGTCGTCAGGCGTAATAGTCGACCATACCGCGACCAGCGCCCTGAGCCGGGTCGCGGATCTCGACACTACCGATCACCCGCTCCTCGCCCTCGCCACTCGCGCTCCCTTCATCGACCATACGGCTACCGCGGCCACGGCCATCGCCTTCCTGCCCCTGCCAGGCACGGCCCTGGGACTGGTCGGAAACGTTGACGTCTGCCAGGTTCATGCCCTGCTGGGTGAACATCTCGCGCAGCCGATGCATCTGGCCTTCCAAGGCCTCGCGCACGCTGGGGTGTGCGCTGGCGAAGCTGATCTGGGTCTGATCCTGGTTGAGGCTGATGCGAACGTCGAGACGCCCCAGCTCGGCGGGATCAAGCTGAATCTCCGCGGACTTGAGGTTTTGGCTGGACATCCACATCACCTTGTCCACCACACCTTCGCTAAAGCCAGCTTGCTGCATGGCCAGCGGCTGGCCAGGCACCACGGGCGCCCGACCGACCTGAGCGGTCTGCTGACCAATTGCCTGACTCAGCGCGCTGAGCTTGCTGACGAATTGTTCGGGCGGGGTGTCGGCCGAACTCTCCTTAAGCGCTTCCAGCCCTTCGGTGCTGAGTTCGAAAGACGGCAACGGCGTCGTTTCGCTGGATTCACCTTCCATAGCGCTGCTCTTCACGCCCATTGCAGCCATGGCACTGGCGAACGCCTGGCCGCTGCTGGCCGATGATGAGGTCGCCGCGCCGCCTGGCGTGGCGGTGGACTGAGCAGCGGTTTTCTCCTGAGCGCCGACCTCAAGCGCCAATTGCACGGCAGGCTGCTGATTTAGTGCGTCAATTTCCGGATCGAAGCTCGCCTCGGTCATGGCGGCCGGGGCAGAACCGATCACGCTGGGCGATACATCAACAGTCGGCGCAACCTCGGGCTGCTCTTCGAGCACCTCGGCTTGCGGCTCAGGCTGGAACAAACCCAGCAGCATCAGCGGATCGACGGCGCCCTCTTCGAGTGTAGGCTCTTCGGGCAAATCCTTGCCGCTATCGGCAACCACTGGCTCGGCGGCAACGGCCGCCGCCGGATCGCTGGCGCTTGCCTGGGGGTCGGCCTTGCCGTCGCGTGCTGACTTGGCGGCAGCGTCCTGACGCTCGGCGGCCTTGGCCTGACGCTCCTTGGCGTAGACCTGGGAGAAGCTGGAACCCTCCTGCTTACGTGGTTGCGCGGCGCTCTGCGGGGCATTGGCCGGCGCAGCCTTCGGCTTTGGGGCAGCCGCAGGGGTCAGCAAAAGATCTGGGGCAACGGGCATGAACGCTCTCCGCTTGAATAATGGCGTATACCTTGGCAAAGCAAAGGTCGGGCCAATTATTCCCAATAGCGGTCAGGCGGCAGGAAACCGCTGACGTTCGGACTTCAGCAGAATGCGCAGAATGGCGAACTCGCGTTCGATACGCGCAACCAGTTGTGCCGACTCGTCCAGTTCGCCACGGCGGGCCAGCTCCTCAAGCTCCCGGCAGGACTCGGCCAAGGCCCTGGCGCCCATATTGCTGCAACTGCCCTTGAAACTGTGGGCGGCGCGGCGCATCTCGACGGCGTCCTGGTGCTTCTCAGCCAGATGCAGCAGGCGCAGGCGTTCCTCAGAGTCGGTCATGAAGGTATCCAGCAACACCGGATACTCATCCTCCATGATCTCCTGCAGGGAATTGAGTACATCACGATCAAGATGATTGTCGGACACCCTAGACTCCAGGCCGGCCTCGAATGACGGTACGTCATTACGCGAGCCCGCTGGGGTCGCGCGCGAAAGCCGGAATTATGCCTGCGTGGTCCAGGAAAACTCCACACTGACCCGACGTCCGTCAGGTGACCACTCGCAACGCTCGCTGAACTGTCGGATCAACGCCATGCCACGCCCGCTGAAGCCACCGGCAGTGTGCTCGCGAGCAAGTACCTCCGCGGGATCGAAGCCCCCGCCGCTGTCCTCGACAGTCAGTGTCAGACGCCCACCACCCGGCTGCTGAGTCACATCGAAGACTACACTGACGCAGCCATCCTGCAGGCTGTCGAGCCGCTCGGCACGCAACCGATAATATTCGGCGAATCCTGCCGCATCGCGCTTGAGCGAAGAATCCAGCCCCAGCACACCATGTTCCAGCGCATTGGTATACAACTCGCACAGCACGCTGTAGAGATTGCCGCCGCTGCCGCGCAATCCAGGCACTTCGAGCAGCAACTGCAACAGATGGGGCAACGGATAATAGTCGCGCAGGGTGGGGCCGCGGAAATCATAGCGTGCAGACCAACTCTCAGGGCCGCTCTGGGACTCACTCGCCGCTAACGGCGGTCGGCTGACTGCACTCTCCTCGACCATCGTCACTTCGACCAGGCTGACATCGTCGCGGGCTTCACCGTGGAATGCTTGCAGGGCCTGTTGAATATCGGCGAACAGCCGCGACGGGTCGTGACTGGCATCCAGCACGTCAAGTAGGCGCTGCTCTCCGAAGAGCTCGTCATGCTCGTTCTGCGCCTCGAGCACACCGTCAGAAAGCAGAAAGACCCGGTCGCCCAGCTCCAGCGAATAGGACTCGTAGCCGTCACGAAAACTGTCCGGGTCGAGCACACCCAAAGGTAAGTGATGCGACACCAGCGGTACCCGCTCACCACCCTTGCGCAGTACATAACCGGCGGGCAAGCCACCGCCCCAAAAATCGACCATGCGCCGACGAAAGCTAATGTTCAAAAGCGTTGCACAGCAGAACACGCCGCGAGGCAAAATGCGGCGTAGCTTGGCGTTGCCTTCATGGAGAATCTCCACCAGCGAGTGCCCCTTGCCAGTCATGCGGTAGAACACTTCCGCCAGCGGCATGGCACCAATCGCCGCCGGCAGGCCGTGACCGGTGAAGTCCCCAAGCAGTACGTGCATGTCGCCGCTGGGATGAAAGGCAGCCAGCAGCAGATCGCCATTGAACAGCGCATACGGCGATTGCATATAGCGCACATTGCCAGCGCCCAGACAGCCGGAGTGCGCCACCTTGTCAAAAACAGCCTTGGCGACCAGTTGCTCGTTCTGCAAGTGCTCGTTGTGTCGGGCGATCTGGTCGCGCTGACGCAACACCTCCTGATGCAGGCGCCGCAACCGATCCATGGCGTTGATTTTGGCTTCGAGGATCACCCGACTGTAGGGCTTGGCGAGAAAATCATCGCCGCCCGCCTCCAGGCAACTGGCCAGAGCCTCCTCCTCACTCAGTGAGGTCAGAAAGATGATCGGCACCATAGCCTCGCCCGCCATGGCCTTGATCCGCTTGGCGGCTTCGAAGCCATCCATCACCGGCATCAGCGCGTCCATCAGCACCAGCTGTGGGCGCTGCGATTCGAATAGCGCCACCGCTTCCAGGCCATTGGCGGCAGCCAGCACCCGATGCCCCTGGCGACCGACGATGGTCGACAGCAGCATGCGGTCGGTGGCGCTGTCCTCGGCGATCAGGATGGTGAGCGGTGAGGCCTTCATAGCGCCTCAGTCGATCTGGAAAAGCTGTTCGAAGTTGGAGATGGAGAGAATCTTGCGCACATCGGCATTGCAGTTGAGCAGCCGAATCTGCGCACGGTCGCCACCGGCATGGTCACGCAGCAGCAGCAGCATGCCGAGCGCCGAACTGTCGAGGTAAGTGGTTCCCTTGAGGTCGACCGTGTAACGCTTGGGGCGGATATCGACACGCTCGTAGGCGCGGCGAAATTCCTGATGGGCGCCAAAATCGAAGCGACCTTGAATGGTGATGGTCAACTCTTGCCCGTCTTCCGAGGGCAGCGAGGTGATGGGCATGAAACACTCCTTGATATCCGGGATACCCGCAGCCCGCTAAGGCGAGCCAACCTGGCCGAGGCTGCTCTGGCGAGCAGCCGATAGCTTGTTGACCCGTATGGTGACGCGGTGTCTCACCTGTTTTTCCTGGCCCTGCCCAGCCCGCACTCCGGCGCACTGAATGTCGGCAATAGAAGATTTAGCACTAGCCTGCGTCAGCGGCAACCATCATTCCAGGGAATCACGTCGTGGTATGCGTTGGGACAGCTCATCGAGCAGCTTCTGCTCGCGCTTATCCTCGGCCAGGCGCGCCTCGTCCAGATAGCGCTGCACCAGTTTGCGCAGCCCTTCGAGCCGCGCATAGCGCTGTTGCCAGACATCACGAACCTTGTCCACGTTGTTGCGATGCCAATTCACCGCCTGCTGCTGCTGGGCAATAGCCACGTCGAGCTGTGACAGGAAGCGCTGGTAGTTCATCAACCACTGGCCAGAGACCCCGCGCTGGCCCTCGCCCATCCATTGCTGCTGATAGCCCTGCAGGTATCTATCCAATTCGACCAATTTGCTCTGTGCTTGCCCCAACAGCCCCTGGGCACGGCCAAGCTGCAGCGCCGCCTCGCGCTCGGCCTTCTCGGCCATGTCGACTACCGGCGCCAGGCGCGCCGCTCGGCTGTTGGCCACGGGTTAAGACGCCGCTGTGGGGTTGAGCACTGCCGCCAGCAACTCGCGACTGCTATCCAGGCTCTCGCTCTCGCCAAGGGCCTGACGCAGGTAGCGCACCATCACTGGTTGGCGGGCAATGGCCAGGTCGGTGTCGGCATCGCCGCCCGGAACGTAGGCACCAACGCTGATAAGGTCGCGGCTCTGCTGATAGCGCGACCACAGCTGCTTGAAGCGCTGGGCGTTGCGCATATGCTCTGGGCTGACCACCTGGGGCATCACCCGGCTGATCGAGGCTTCGATATCGATGGCCGGATAATGGCCTTCTTCGGCAAGGCGCCGGGACAGGACGAAGTGACCGTCGAGCACCCCGCGCGCGGCGTCGGCGATGGGATCCTGCTGGTCATCGCCCTCGGAGAGCACGGTGTAGAACGCCGTAATCGAGCCGCCGCCAGCCTCTGCATTACCGGCGCGCTCGACCAGACGCGGCAGCTTGGCGAACACCGAAGGTGGATAGCCTTTGGTAGCGGGTGGTTCGCCGATGGCCAAGGCGATTTCCCGCTGGGCCTGGGCGAAACGGGTCAGCGAATCCATCAGCAGCAAAACGTTCTTGCCCTTGTCGCGGAAGTATTCGGCGATGCGCGTACAGTACATGGCGGCACGCAAGCGCATCAGTGGCGCATCGTCGGCTGGCGAGGCGACGACCACGGAGCGCTTGATGCCCTCCTCGCCAAGAATCTCGTCGATGAATTCCTTCACCTCGCGACCCCGCTCACCGATCAGCCCGACCACGATGATCTCGGCCTCAGTGAAGCGGGTCATCATGCCCAGCAGCACCGACTTACCGACACCGGTACCGGCGAACAGGCCCAGACGCTGGCCACGGCCGACGGTCAGCAAGCCATTGATGCTGCGGATACCGACATCCAGCGGTTCGCTGATCGGGTGGCGCTTGAGCGGGTTGATGGTAGGGCCGTCCATTGGCACCCAGTCCTCGGCCTTCATACCGCCCTTGCCGTCCAGGGCACGCCCGGCGCCGTCGAGCACCCGACCAAGCATCGACATGCCCATGGGCAAGCGCCCCGTATCCGGCAGCGGCACCACCCGGGCGCCCGGCGCTATACCGGCCAGGCTGCCGACCGGCATCAGGTAAATCTTGCCGGAAGAAAAGCCCATCACTTCAGCCTCGACCTGAACCGGGTGATAGCTGTCGTCGTTGATCACCAGGCAGCGGCTGCCCAGGGCGGCGCGCAGGCCTTCGGCTTCCAGAGTCAGACCGACCATGCGCAGCAGGCGGCCTTCGACGATGGGTTGGGCGGGCAGTTTGACGGCCTCGCCATAGCCCTCAAGGCGGCGGGCGAAGCTCAGGCGCTCAAGGCGCATCGGTGGCATCCAGGTCGATGACCATATCGGGAGCGCGTGGCGTGGTGGCGTGCTCGCGCTGCTGTTCGAACAGTTGCTTGATCGCCTGGCTCAACCGAGTTTCCACGCTGGCATCGATACGGCTGTGCTCGGTTTCCACCCGGCAGCCGCCCGGCAGCAGCGAATCGTCTTCGAGAATCCGCCAGCTTTCCTCATGGCGGTCGCGCAGCGCCTTGACCACCTCGAAATCCTGGGGATTAAGGTGAATGCGGATATTTTCCGCGCCCATTGGCAACAGCTTGAGCGCCTCGCGCAACACCTGGCGAATCTGGCTGGAGTCGCGGCTCAATTCACGCTGGATGACTTCGCGGGTGATCTGGCCGATCAACGTGACCAAGGCGAGCTCCAGCTGCTTATCCTGCTCGGCGATTGGCTCGAACAGATGACGCATGACCTGCTCGAGCGCCTGCACGCGCCCCGCCAGAGCGGTATCAGCTTCCTGCTTGGCCTTGAGCTGGCCGGCGCGAAAACCATCCTTCTCACCGGTAGCGAAACCCTCGTTGTAGGCGTCCTGGCGGATAGCCTCTAGCTCGTCGAGCGTCAAGGGTTTGACATCCTCGAGGGCCACCTCCTCGCTTTCCTGAGGCGGAGGTGGCGCCTCGGCAGCCAACGGCTCAGGGTCCGGCGCCTGCTCTTGAGACTCATCGTGTTCGTCAAAGCTGGGCAACGACCAGCGATCGACGCTGCGCACATCCTTGGCGCGAATCAGCTCGCTGACAGGTTCCTTGCCGGCCATGGGTTACACCATCTCCTCGCCGCCCTTGCCGCCCAGCACGATCTCGCCGGCCTCGGCCATGCGTCGGGCGATGGTGAGGATTTCCTTCTGCGCCCCTTCCACGTCGCTGACCCGCACCGGCCCTTTAGCCTCCAGGTCATCTCGCAGCAGCTCGGCGGCGCGCTTGGACATATTCTTGAAGACCTTTTCCTTGATCGCCTCGTCCGCGCCCTTGAGGGCCAGCACCAGCACATCGGAGGAAACCTCACGCAGCAGCGCCTGGATGCCGCGGTCGTCGACGTCGGCCAGGTTGTCGAAGACGAACATCAGGTCCTCGATCTGCGACGACAGGTCCTCGTCGATCTCGCGGATCGAATCCATCAACGGCCCTTCGACCGAGCTGTCGAGGTAGTTCATGATGTCCGCGGCGCGCTTCACACCGCCCATGGTGGCGCGGGTAGTGTTGGAGCTGCCGGAGAACTGCTTCTCCAGAATCAGATTGAGCTCCTTGAGCGCCGCGGGCTGTACGGTATTCAGGGACGACACGCGCAGCACGATGTCCAGGCGCACCTTGTGATCGAAATGCCCGAGCACCTCGCCGGCCTGGTCGGGATCCAGGTAGGCGACCACGATGGCCTGGATCTGCGGGTGCTCGTAGCGAATCACGTCGGCGACCGCCCGCGGCTCCATCCACTTCAGACTGTCCAGGCCGCTGGTGCTGCCACCGAGCAGAATGCGGTCGATCAGGTTGCCGGCCTTGTCCTCGCCCAGCGCCTGGGTGAGCATCTTGCGAATGTAGCCGTCGGCGCCCACACCCAGGCTGGTCTGGTCGCCCACGGTGTCGACGAACTCGCCCATCACCTGCTCGACCTGCTCGCGGTGGATGTTGCGCATGGCAGCCATGGCCACACCCACGCGCTGAACCTCCTTGGGGCCCAGATGACGAAGCACCTGGGCGGCGTCGGTCTCACCCAGCGAGAGCAGAAGAATCGCGGCCTTCTCGACCTTGCTCATCTTGGCGGCAGTGCGGTTCTCACTCATCGGCATTGATCCAATCTTTGACTACCTGGGCGACACGGCCCGGATCTTCGGCGACCAGACTTTTGATCGCGTTCAGTTGCGCATCATACCCCTCGCTCGGGCTCGGCAACATAATGCTTTGCGGCCCGCCGAGGCTTACCCGATCAGAGGACAGGCCGTCGAGCCCCCCCATTTCGCCGAGGTCGACATCGCCGTCGCGGCCGCCACCGGCCAGAGCCAGATCCTTGCCTTTGCCACCACCGGTGATGTTGTTGAGTACCGGGCGCAGCACGAACCACACCAGGAGGAAGATCAACAGTGCCGGGAACAGCGACTTGAGACCGCCCATGGCCATCAGGAACAGATCGCTCTGGTACCACGGTACGTCGATCACTTCCGCGGTTTCGCTGCTGAACGGCGTGTTGATCACGCTGACGCTGTCGCCACGGCTGGCATCGAAGCCGACCGAGTCCTGAACCAGGCGGGTGAAGCGCGCCAGATCGTCGGTGGTCCACGGCACGCGGGTGGTTGCGCCGGTGGCCGGGTCGACACGCATCTGGTCATCGACCACCACGGCGACAGAAAGCCGGCGCAGGCGACCCTGCTGCTGCTTGGTGTAGCTGACCGAACGATCGAGCTCGAAGTTGCGGGTCGACTGGTCACGCTTGTCGGCCGGATACGGCGCCAGCATCGGCTGGCCTGTAGCCGGGTCCATGATCTGCTGACCATTGGCATCGACCAGTGGCTGACCGGGGGCGATCGGGCCGCCAGGCGCCGCGGCGCCGCCAGTTTGCTGCGGGGCGGTAGCCGGGCCAGGCGGCTGATTGCTCAGGGCACCGGGTACGCCCTGCGGGCCGCTGCCGCTGCTGCGTTGTTCATTGACCTGCTGCTCGCTGCGCAGGGCCGGCTGGTCCGGATTGAAGGTTTCCGAAGTCGACTCGACGGCGCTGAAATCCACGTCGGCGGACACTTCAGCCTTGTAGCGGCCAACGCCCAGCACCGGTTGCAGAATGTTGTGCACGCGCTGGGTGAACAGGCTTTCCATGCGGCGGCTGTAATCAAACTGCTTGCCGGCCATGCTCAGCTCGGACATTTCCTGCTGATCGGACAGCAGATTGCCCTTCTGGTCGACCACGGTGACCTGGCCCTTGTCCATTTCCGGTACGCTGCTGGCGACCAGATTGACGATGGCCATCACCTGGCTCGGTTCCAGGCTGCGCCCGGCGTACAGTTCGACCAGCACCGAGGCGCTGGGCTTGCGCTCGTCACGCACGAACACCGAGCTTTTCGGGATCGCCAGGTGCACGCGGGCGGCCTTGACGTTGTTCAGGCTCGACACGGTGCGCGCCAGTTCGCCTTCCAGGCCACGGCGATAGCGGGTGGCTTCCATGAACTGGCTGGTACCCAGGCCCTGCTCCTTGTCGAGGATTTCGAAACCGATGCTGGTATCGGTCGGCGCCACGCCGGCAGACGCCAGGCGAATGCGTGCCTGGGCCAGATCCGAGGACTTGACCAGTAGCGCGCCGGAGTTCGGTTCAACGGTGTAATCGATATTGGCGGCGGTCAGGGTTTCCATCACGCTGCGCGCATCCATGCCCTCGAGGCTGCCATATAGCGGCTTGTACTCGGGCTGTTGCGACCACAGCACCACGGCGAAACCAATCGCTACGCTGGCGGCCAGGCCGATCAGCAGGCCGGCTTGGCGCAACAGCGGCATGTCGGAGAGGTTTTCCAGAAAGGTCAGCCCGAACAGCGGCTTCTTCGGCGCGTTGTCAGCGGCAGTGGCGGGTACGTTTGCAGCGAGCGTGTCGGCCATGATGGAAATCTACCCCTTAAACCGGCATCTGCATGATGTCTTGGTAGGCCTGGACCAGCTTGTTGCGCACTTGGGTCATGGCCTGAAACGAGACACTGGATTTTTGCGAGGCGATCATCACGTCGGTCAGGTCGACGCCGCTCTGACCCATCTCGAAAGCGGTAGCCAGTTGGCTGGCGGCATTCTGGGTTTCGCTGACCTTGCTCACCGCCTGACCGAGCATGTCCGAGAAACTCGACGCGCCAACTTCTTGAGCCTGGGGCACAGCCGGTTTGCGCGCCATGGCCTCGGCCTGCATCGAGCGCATTTCCAGCATTAGACGATTGAACGCGACACCCTGACTCATGACCTTCCTCCACCTGACCGCGGTTTTTTGACGCCGCGAGTGCTTTGCTGAGGGTGTTTGCAACAAGGGTGCCAACTACTGGAAGCGCCATAAACACGTTGCCTGCCAAGGGCTTGAAGCAGAAAGCAGGCCAGCTCTGGCGAAGCGACGCCAGGAAAAGCGCCCCCCATAAAAAAGCCGCGCCTTTCCAGCAAAAGGCGCGGCAAGGATGGAAGGTTTACTGGCTGACAGTGAGTTTGGCGCGGTTGCGTTCGAGCAAGGCTTCACCGATGCCTTTGACTTCGAGCAGCTCGTCCACCGAGGCGAATTCGCCGTGGGTATCGCGATAGGCGACGATAGCCTGCGCTTTCACCGCGCCCACGCCGCTAAGCTCGCGCTGCAGGGTTTCGGCGTCGGCGGTATTGAGGTTGACGGGATTGAGCTCGGCCACTTGCTGGGCCACCGGTTCGGTAGCCGGCGCCTTGGTCGACTCGTTGGCGCCGGCCAGCAACGTGGCGCTGGCGGCCAGGGAAAACAGCAAGGCTTGCAGGGTAGTTTTCAGCATGATTAGACGTCCTTTTCGTGTTCGACTCGAGTTGAGCGACGCGGGTACTCCATACGCCGCATGATCAAAACTAGTCCGCCCGAATCGAGTGTCAACGAATGGCTTTGTAACCACTCTTTCCGCGGCTATCTAAAGCCCCCTCTCGCCGCTAAGATGCGCGTCTCCATTTACCATGCGTGTTCGACCATGCCCGCCAACGCCCGCTTTCCCCTGCTCCCGTACCTCTGTGCCTGCATCGTCGGGCTTCTTGCGCTGGGCAGCCTCTGGCAAACCATCGGCAAGCCCGTGGTGCTGGCCGACGCCGCCACGCCGACCCACAAACTGCAATGTGCGTCCTACACGCCGTTCGGCAAGGATCAGTCGCCATTCGATCTGCCCCTGCAGATCCACCCCGAGCAGATGGACACCGACCTGGCGCTGCTGGCCCAGCGTTTCCAGTGCATTCGTACCTATTCGGTCACCGGCCTGGAGAAACTGCCGGAGCTAGCCCGCAAGCATGGCCTGAAGTTGATCACCGGCGCCTGGGTAAGCCGCAACCCGCATGACACGGACGTCGAGATCCAGGGCCTGATCAAGCTGGCCAAGGAAAACCCGGATGTGGTCGAGGCAGTCATCGTCGGCAACGAAGCCCTGCTGCGCAAAGAAGTAACCGGCGGGCAGCTGGTCGAGCTGATCAACAAGGTCAAGGCTGAAATCACTCAGCCGGTCACCTACGCCGATGTCTGGGAATTCTGGCTCAAGCACCCGGAAGTCGCGCCGGCAGTGGACTTCATTACAATCCACCTGCTGCCGTACTGGGAAGACAACCCGGCCGGCATCGACGCGGCCTTGCACGAAGTGACCGAAGTGCGCGAGCTGTTCGGCAAAAAGTTCGCGCCCAAGGACATCATGATCGGCGAGACCGGCTGGCCCAGCGAAGGCCGCCAGCGGGAAACCGCCGTGCCGAGTCGCGTCAACCAAGCCACCTTCATTCGCGGTTTCGTCGCCATGGCCGAGCAGCACGGCTGGCGCTACAACCTGATCGAAGCCTTCGACCAACCCTGGAAGCGCGTCAGCGAAGGCGCGGTGGGTGGTTTCTGGGGCTTGTACGACGCGGACCGCCAAGACAAGTCGGTCCTCGCCGGCCCGGTGTCCAACCTACCGCACTGGCCGTTGTGGCTGGCCATCAGCGCAGGCGTTCTGGCCCTCGGCCTGCTGATCGGTGGTCGCCCGAGTTCGATGCGCAACGCGGTGCTGCTGCCGCTGGTGGCGGCACTGGGCGCGGCTTGTATTGGCCTGTGGGCGGAGTTGGCCTGGGTGACCAGCCGCTATATCGGCGAATGGCTGTGGGCCGCCGCCCTGCTCGCCCTCAATCTGCTGGTGCTGGCCCATGCCACACTGGCACTATCCACCTCGCAAGGCTGGCGAGCACAGGCTTTCGGCTGGCTGGAGCGGCGTGCAAGCTGGTGGCTGGCGGCAGCCGGCTTCGCCGGTGCGGTGATGATGCTGGCAATGGTCACCGATGCGCGCTACCGCAGCTTCCCCAGCGCCGCGCTGCTGCTGCCGGCAGTGGTCTATCTGCTGCGCCCAGTAGCGGGCCCGCGCCGGGAAATCGCCCTGCTGGCCGTGCTGATCGCCGCCGGCATCGTGCCGCAGCTCTATGAAGAAACCCTGGGCAACCTGCAGGCCATCGGCTGGGCCATTACCAGCGCACTGCTGGCCGCCGCACTATGGCGCAGCCTGCGCCTCTCGAAAAAACGCTAGAAATGCCGCGGGTGCTGCGCTTGCCGCGCAGCGCCCGACTTGGTTAGTGCGTCGCCGTGACAGCCGGCGCGCGTACCAAACGCAGCAGCGCCAGCACCACGGCGAATACCGCCAGGCTAGCGGTGTACAGCGCCAGCGCCGGCACGCCGAGCAGCAGCCCCGGCACCGCCAGGCGCCAGCCCCAGACGCCAGGCACCACGAATGCCAGCAGCGCACAGCCCAGGGCAGTCAGGGCAATGATTCGCAGGTGAATCATCCAGCCCAGGGTGCCACGCACCTGGCAGGCCAGAAGGCCGGGATCGTCGACGCAGCGACCGACCCACTGATCGCCCTCCATGAGCAGGTAGCGCAACGCATAACTGGCGACCACGCAGGCGAGCGCTGCAATCACCAGGGCGACGATGGATGAACGACGAGGCATGCTGCACTCCAGAGGGCTTGAAAACGGCGCTCAGCATAATCTCACGGCAGGCGGATGCAAGCGGCAAATAAGGAGGTGCCGAAAGTGACGTGAGCGCCCGAGTGCAAGGCCGTTGGCGGCTCAACCGCCTTCTGGTATACCCATTGCCAGCGCAGCGAAATTTCCCATGGCACTTTGACACAACCGCGATTGTCCTACTCATCGCGGCTGATGCCGAAAGCACCGGCTTGCCGGCCACCTCTGAAAAGAATGCTCTCTTCCAAAGGGACTTTGTATGTCTTTCATTCCCCGTCTTGCAGCCCTGCTCGGCACCCTGCTGTTCAGCGTCTCCGTCTGGGCCGCCGACGTTGACCCGCAAACCTACGGCTATCCGCTGACCAACCCGTTCGAAGCCACCATCGCCACCACGCCGCCGGATTTGCGCCCCAAGCTGCCCGAAGACTCGGACATCAAGCAGGGCGATTACCAGGTTCGCCTGCGCCCGGAGCGTGAGTTTCAACTGCCTGACAACTTCTGGGCGGTAACCAAGATGAGTTATCGCCTGGCCGAGCAGGATGGCCCGGCACCGCTGATTTTCATCATCGCCGGCACGGGCGCGCGTTATTCGAGCAGCACGCCCGAATACCTGAAGAAGCTGTTCTATGGCGCGGGCTACCATGTCGTGCAGCTGTCCTCGCCGACCAGCTACGACTTCATGACCTCCGCCTCGCGCTTCGCCACACCCGGCATCAGCCGCGACGATGCCGAGGACATGTACCGCGCCATGCAGGCGGTACGCGCCCAACACCCGCGCCTGCAGGTCACCGATTACTACCTGACGGGCTACAGCCTGGGCGCCCTGCATGCGGCGTTCGTCAGCCAGCTGGACGAGACGCGCCGCAGCTTCAACTTCAAGCGCGTGCTGATGCTCAACCCGCCGGTCAACCTTTACACCTCGATCACCAACCTGGATCGACTGGTGCAGACCCAGGTGAAAGGCATCACCAACCGCACCACCTTCTATGAACTGGTGCTGGCCAAGCTGACCCGCTACTTCCAGCAGAAGGGTTACGTAGATATCAACGATGCCCTGCTCTACGACTTCCAGCAGTCCAAGGAACACCTGACCAACGAACAACTGGCCATGCTGATCGGCACCTCGTTCCGCTTCTCGGCCGCCGACATCACCTTTACCTCGGACTTGATCAACCGCCGCGGCCTGATCACCCCGGTCGATTATCCGATTGGCGAGGGCACCAGCCTGACGCCGTTCTTCCGCCGCGCACTGCAGTGCGACTTCGACTGCTACATGTCCGAACAGTTGATCCCCATGTGGCGAGCCCGCTACGACGGCGGCAGCATGAGCCAGCTGATCAACGAGGTCAGCCTGTACGGCATCGAGGACTACCTGAAGAACAGCCCCAAGATCGGTGTGATGCATAACGCCGACGACGTGATCCTCGGCCCTGGCGACCTCGGCTTCCTGCGCCGCACCATGGGCGATCGCCTGACCGTGTACCCCTACGGCGGCCACTGCGGCAACCTCAATTACCGCGTCAACAGCAACGACATGTTGGAGTTCTTCCGTGGCTAAGTCCTTTCCTACTCTCGCACTGTTCGCTGCCGTGTTGAGCTGCGGCACCGCCTCCGCCCAGACCACCGTCGAGGACGATGGCTTCAAGCAGCCGCTCAAGGAGCTCAAGTTCAACCCGGGCCTCAACCAGCGCGAGTTCGAGCGCTCGACCCTTTCGGCACTGGAAATCCAGGATCCGCTGGAGTCATGGAACCGCCGGGTCTACCACTTCAACTACCGCTTCGACGAATGGGTGTTCCTGCCTGTGGTCGACGGTTACCGCTACGTCACGCCGACCTTCATGCAAAAGGGCGTGACCAACTTCTTCAGCAACCTGGGCGACGTGTCCAATCTGGTCAACAGTGCCCTGCAACTCAAAGGCGAGCGCGCCCTGAACACCACCGCGCGCCTGCTGTTCAATACCACCATCGGCGTGGTCGGTCTGTGGGACCCGGCCACCCTGATGGGCCTGCCCAAGCACCGTGAGGACTTCGGCCAGACCCTGGGCTTCTATGGCACCCCGGCCGGCCCCTACCTGATGCTGCCGATTCTCGGCCCGTCCAACCTGCGCGACACCACGGGCCTCGTGGCGGACTTCGGCATCAACCAGCAGATCAACTACCTCAACGTCGCTGAGGCTAGCAGTGCTCACCCCGAGATCATCGTTCTCAGGGGCATCGACCAGCGCTCCACCACCAGCTTCCGCTACGGCCAACTAAACTCGCCATTCGAGTACGAGAAGCTGCGCTTCTTCTATACCGAATCGCGCAAGCTGCAAATCGCCGAGTGAACACTCGGGTGGCGCTGCAAAGCGCCACCCGCTACATCGATATTCTCGATAGATGAGTTGACCTTTTCCCAACCATCTGACGGATCGGCTGGCCTACCATGGACGCATCACTTTTCACGGGAGACAGCCCCATGACCCAACTACGCCGAGTCCTTGCCATTCAGCCAGGGCAGCCTGCCTCAGACGGCGCCGGTGTGCGTCTGAACCGGGTCATTGGTGGTGTCGGCATCGAACGTTTCGATCCGTTTCTGATGCTCGACGAGTTCAGCACCGACAATGCCGACGACTACATCGCCGGCTTTCCGCCCCATCCCCACCGTGGCTTCGAGACCATCACCTACATGCTTGAAGGGCGCATGCGCCATGAAGATCACCTCGGTAACGTGGGCCTGCTGCAGGGCGGTGACGTGCAATGGATGACTGCCGCGCGGGGCATCATCCACAGTGAAATGCCCGAGCAGGAACAGGGCGCCATGCGCGGTTTCCAGTTATGGCTGAACCTGCCTGGCCGCGAGAAGATGGCCGACCCGCAGTACCGCGACATCCCCAGCGCGCAGATTCCGCGTCTGCACACTGAACAGGGTGTCGAGGTCGTGGTAATCGCCGGCAGCTTCGCCGAAGGCCAGCAGCGTCAGGCCGGTGCCGTGCAGCGTCCGGATACTGAGCCCCAGGTCTTAGACCTGCGCCTGCCCGCTGGCAGCGTCGTACGCCCCGAGCTTCCCGCCGGCCACCGCGCCCTGCTGTACGTCTACCAGGGTAAAGCAAAGGTGCAGGACAGCCACGAGGCCCACGCTGGCCGACTGGTACGCCTGGATGATCAGGGCGAGTTGCTGATCAGCAGCGCTGATGGCGCCGGCGTGCTGCTGATCGCCGGCAAGCCGCTGAACGAACCAATCGTGCAGTACGGGCCTTTCGTGATGAACAGCCGGGAAGAGATCGAACAGGCGCTGCGTGATTTCCGTGATGGCACCTTTGGCTGAAATCCCCTTCAGCGCTGGTGATTGCGCCTGAACGTGTCCTCGCCCATCGCAGCGATCTGCCCTTCGATCAGCGCATCGAAGGGTTTGAGCAGTGCCCGGTAATCGGCGGGCGCCTCGATCACGTTAAGGGCTTCGACGATGGCCTCCAGTGTCGACAGCGAGCCCTCCATCGGCGCCTTGCGCAAGCGATAGCGTGATGGCGGCGCGTCGGCCAAGGTCACCCGTGGCAGGCCTGCCAACAGAGGATTCATATAGAGAATTTTGCGAGCCTTGCGCCATGTGCCATCAGGCACGATCAACCGCACAGGCCGTGGATCTGCATCACCAGGCAGTTCGCTGATCGCCCGCGCCTGCTCACCCGGAAACAGCAGGCAGGTGCGATAGCTGGGCTCTGCCACCCACTCCGGTAGCGACTCGAATACCTCACCAACCCACAACGCGGCACTACGCAGCCCCAGTACGGCGAGATTCGCGGTATTGAGCGCGTGGTCGACTTCAGTAGGGTGCTGCAGCACCAGCACTTCGGTGCGACTGGGCAAATCGGGAATCAGGGCGCACAGGCAGTGGCTGGCCGGGCGCCTGCAGCGCGAACAACGGGGGCGTGGCATAGGGCGGGTCTCCTCGACCGCGCAGTGTGCCACAGCACGCCCGCGCAGCCGAGGGCAGAGGGTCAGCGGTTGAAACGCTCGGCCAGGCTGTGCAGGTAGTCGGCCATGCTTTCCAACTCCTTGCCGATCGCCGCGCCCTGGTGAGCCTGCTCGGCGCCCTGCTCGGAGAGCTGGGCGATGCGGGTAATCTGCCGGCTGATATCGTCGGCCACCTGGCCCTGCTCCTCGGAAGCCGCGGCGATCTGCTGGCTCATGCCGCTGATGCGACTGACAGATTCACTGATGCCGTCCAGCGCAATGCGCACCGCTTCTACGCTCTGCACGCTTTCCCGGGAGATCTCCTCACCCCGCCCGGCCGTGGCGACGGCGCGCTCGGCACCGGCCCGTAGCGACGCGATGATCTGGTGAATCTGCTGGGTCGATTCGCGAGTACGCGAGGCCAACGAACGAACCTCGTCGGCCACCACGGCGAAGCCCCGCCCCTGCTCGCCGGCACGGGCTGCTTCGATGGCGGCGTTGAGGGCTAGCAGGTTGGTCTGCTCGGCAATCGAGGTGATCACATCAGCCACGCTGCCGATCGATTGGGTGGAGTTGGCCAGATCGTTTACAGCCTGGCCGATATCCACCACAGCCTTGGCCATGTGCTGCATGGATTCCAGACTACCACCGGCCAGCTGTCGCCCTTCCCGGGCCAATCTATCGGCCTCTTCGGCCGCATGACTGGTAGTCTGCACGTTCTGGGTTACTTCTTGAATGGTCGCTGCCATCTGGTTGATGGCGGTGGCCGACTGGTCAGTTTCGCTGCGCTGCTGATCGAGCATTTCGGCGCCTGAACGCGAGAAACCCGCGGCCTGGGCTGCCTGCCGCTTGACGTTGACGCCGGCATCTTCGAGCCGCGTCAGCGCCGTCTGCAAGCGCGCCTCTTCGCTGATCATCGCCATGTCGAGCAAGGCCTGGGCACCGCGGCTGTCGCTGTAGGTGAGCGCCACCAGGCTGCTGGTAAACGCCTTGGGATGTTCCGCCAGGGTACGGCGAATCAGTGCGCGCTGACTGTACAGCTGATAGGAGCCCAGCGCAGCCATCACCGCGACCACGAGCGCCGCCAGCCACACGCCGGAAAGCGTGCTCTGGGCGGCGAGGATCACCAGCGCGGTGACAAGCAGCGGCCAGGAGCGAATCAGGTCATAGGTCAGGTGTTCGATTTTCGGCACGGGCGCTTTGCCGGCGCGCAACCTTGCATACAGCGCCTCGGCGCGACGCTTCTGATCTTCGCTGGGCAGTGAACGCACGGATTCGTACCCGGCCACCTTGCCATTCTCGTAAACGGGCGTGACATAGGCGCTGACCCAGTAGAAATCGCCATTCTTGGAGCGGTTCTTCACGATACCCATCCACGGCTTGCCTTGCTTGATGGTGTCCCACATGTGGCCGAATACAGCTGGCGGCATATCGGGATGGCGCACCAGATTGTGCGGCTGGCCAATCAGCTCTTCACGTGTAAAGCCGCTGATCGTCACAAAGGCATCGTTGCAATAGGTAATCTTGCTGCTCAAATCAGTGGTGGAAATCAACCGCTCGTGGCCAGGAAAAGTCCTTTCCCGCTGAGTTACCGGAAGATTCTGACGCATGATTGCGATCCTTTAGTACGTTAGGGGTACGTCCTTTCCACTCAACTATGTCTAGCACAGCAAAGTTGCCGCGCCAGCACGGACAGGCAGTAACGTTAAAACGCTGAACAGAAGATGTGCATGAAGCCGAAAGCCGGCTCTTTGCCATCACTCTTGCTCGGGTCTGCCTTGTTGTCGGCAAAGCTTTACGCGACTTGAATAAGTTGAACCAAGTTCGCCAAGGCTTGTCCGCAACGCGAGCACCACTCGCCCCGCGCTACATGTTGGCAATAGGAGCTTCAAGATATGCGGCCGGGGTATGGCGGACAGAACGAACGCCCATGAAAAAGTCGATGCTTACGCATCGACCTGTTCACACCATCATTCGCAAAAAAGGCTAGCGCCAACCAGCTGAAGGACGTTGGCGACTCATGGCAAGCGTCCGAACGACGCTTGCAGAGGAAACTTGCAGGAGATCAGCGGCGGCGACGGCGCTCTTCGGCCAAGCGACGCTGCTCTTCGCTGCGGATTGGAATGGGCTGCATGCGCGGGGCAAACAGGGCATTGAGCTGGGCAGTGATTTTTTCGAACCAGTTTTTCATAAGTGCATCCTCGAACTGCGCACGGCTTTGGTGACCGCTTGACTTGAGAGTAGCCCAAACCCTGGCGCGAGTGGAGGGCCAAGCAGCCTCAAAGCGTTGCAAGTCGCTACCGACTGTCGCTTTGTTTGTCAGCCAGCACGTCCCGCCTCGCCTTAAAACTGATATTCGATGCCCGCACCCGCATACCAGGAGCGCCCGGGCGCCGCTTCGTAAAAACGGCTGTTGCCATCGCCGACAATTACCGAGCCGACGTATTGGCGATCCAGCAGGTTATCCAGGCGCAGGGTCTGGTGGGTTTTCCAGGGGCCGAAGTGCTGCTCGAATCGCGTGCGCCAGTTGAACACTGCGTAGCTCGGAGCCGCTTTCTCGGTATTGGTGTCTTCGATGTAGACCTTGCTGCGGTAAAGCCCCTCGAGTGCCGTACTGATGCCATCGACCGGCTTCCAGGCCAGCTCGCCGAATAGCGTGGTGCGAGGTACGCCAGGCAAATCGTTGCCTTTATCGATGCTGTTGTTGCCGGCGACGAAGCGCGAATCATAAGTTGCGGCCAGGTAAGTGTAGGCCAACGCAGCCGACCATTGTTCGGTGAACTGGCTTTCGACGCCCAGCTCGAAACCGCGCCGCAGGGTCTTGCCGGCGTTCTGGTAGCTGGTGCGGCCGTCGCGATTTTCCAGCACGACGATCTCGTCGTCGGTGTTGATCTGGAAGATTGCGGCATTGATGCGAGTATCTCTGGCGACTCGGGCTTTCAGGCCGATTTCGTACTGAGTGCTTTCAGAAGGTTCTAGTCTGTAGTTGAAACCGGCATTGCCCTGGGAATAAGCCAACTCGGCCTGGCTTGGCGTTTCAAAACCCTTGCCGACGCTGACGTAGCCATTCAGATCCGGCGTAAAGGCGTAGCCAACGCTTACCGATGGCGTGGCCTTTTCGTAGCGTTTGGTGCCACTGTCATCGCCATTGACGCCGACGATGTACTTGTCATCGACATCCACTTCCACGGTGCTGTAGCGCAGGCCGCCCTGCAGAGTCCAGTTGCCGATGGTCCAGGTCGCTTGGGCGTATGGATCCAGGCTGGTAACGGTGTCGACTTCATCGCGGCGCAACTTGCCTTTTACCCCATTACCGGCACCCGAAAAATTCTCATATCCACGGCGATCATCGCGACTCTGATCGTAATCGAGCCCGAACACCAGACGCAGGTCCCCGCTTATCTCGTCCACCGGCTGCAGCCAACGAATGCTGCCGCCATGAAACTCGCGGTCGAAGTCGACGGCGCCGCCGCTGTTGTTCGGGTTGTTTTGCGGCCCACGTGGAATGGCCAAGTACTGAACCACCCTGCGTTTGCCCGCATAAACAGTGGTCTGCAGCGTAGAGTCTCCAAAATAGCGCTCGTAGTTGGCGCCCAGCTGCTGATGATCGATGCTCTTGCGGGTATTGAAATCCAAGGCGTTGGTCGCCACAGAACGCGGATCCGCCTTATAAGCCTCCCACGCCTGCCCCAGCGGATCCTGGGTGCCGTTCTGCTCCAGGCTGCTATAGATCAGCGCCAGCTTGCTGCCTTCATCGGGCTTGAAATTGAGCTTGGCGAAGGTCTGGTCACGGCGCGCCGCGCTGTGGTCGCGATAGCCGTCGGTGTCCATGCGCGAGGCGTCGAGCACGAAGCCCACGCCGTCAGCTTCGCCTTCGGCGCTGAGGTGATTGCGGCTCAGGCCGTCGCTGCCAATCAGCGTCTCGGCGCCGATACGGGGGCGACCGACACCGTCCCTGGAGAACACCTGGATCACCCCACCGGCGTTGCTGCCGTACAACGTGGAAGCCGGCCCGCGCAGCACTTCAATGCGTTCGGCGGTGTCGAGGTTGAAGGTCGCCGCCTGGCCCTGCCCGTCCGGGGTGCTGGCGGGAATGCCATCGGTGATCAGCTTCAGCCCGCGCACGCCAAAGGCCGAGCGCGCCCCAAAACCGCGGGACGATATCTGCAGGTCCTGAGCGTAGTTCTGGCGGTTCTGAACCACCAGCCCGGGCACCCGCGTCAGCACTTCCGAGGCGTTGATGCCCAGCTGACCGTCACTGATCTGTTCGCGATCGATGCTGTCCACCGAAAACGGCAGGTCGAAGCTCTGCGCCTCGCTGCGCGAGCCGCTGACCACGCTGGGCTCAAGCACCAGCGTATCGGTCGCCTCCTGCGCCTGCGCAGTGCCCGCCGCCGCACAGCCACATAACAGGATGGCGCGGCTCAGGTGGGAGAGTTCGAAGGGGCGCGATGGGGAGCTACAGCTCATTGGAAGATCCTTTCATAGTTCGACTCGGCGCCCCGTGGCGCAGCCACCCGGATCGAGTGGCCCAGGCAAGCGGGAGACCTGACCGCTGGCCAGCTCAGCCACGCGGTCGCAAAGCCCGCCATTGTGACCGCTGCAGGCCTGAGGTGCGACCTGCAGGCCTGCGCCGTCGTTCAAACAATAGTGAGCCCCGGGCGCCTCGAGCACGCGACCATGGGCACGCCGCGCATTGCGACGGTAAGCCTATACCGGCGAACGGTGAGCTTGCCTTGCGTGCATCATCCAGCAACACTGCCGCCCTTCTTTAGATGACTGGAGCCCGCCGTGCGCCCTGCCGACATGCTGCGCCTCTTGCTGCTCGCTGCAATCTGGGGGGCCAGCTTCCTGTTCATGCGTATCGTCGCGCCAGTGATTGGCAGTATGCCAACCGCCTTATTTCGCGCCTCCATCGCCATGCTCGGCCTGCTGGCAATCCTGCTGCTGATGCGGGTGAAATGGGACTTTCACGGCAAACTTGGCTTTTGTCTGGCACTCGGCGTGATCAATGCTGGCATCCCCTCGGCCATGTACAGCATGGCGGCGCTGGTGCTGCCGGCGGGTTACTCGGCGATCATCAATGCCACCACGCCGATGATGGGCGTGCTGATCGGTGCCTTGTTCTTCGCCGAAGCGATGACGATGAGCCGCGCGGCGGGTGTCGCCCTGGGCCTGTTCGGCGTCGCCGTGCTGACCCGCAGCGGGCCGGCAGAACTAGACATGGGCTTGCTGCTGGGCGCCCTCGCCTGCTTGCTGGCGACAGCCTGCTATGGTGTGGCCGGTTTTCTGACCCGGCGCTGGATAGCGGGCCGGCTGGATAACCGACTCACCGCGTTCGGCAGCTTGTTGGGCGCCAGCCTGTTCCTGTTGCCGCTGTTCGCCGGCTCACTGGCCTTGGGAGCGCCAACCAGCTGGGGCGGCTGGCTGGAATGGGCATCGCTGCTGGGCTTGGGGCTGGGCTGCACGGCGTTCGCCTATGTGCTGTATTTCCGCCTGCTCAACGACATCGGGCCGATCAAGGCATCGACCACCACTTTTCTGATCCCGATCTTTGGCGTGCTGTGGGGCGCGCTGCTGCTCGGCGAGCCGTTGTCCTGGGCGCATCTGTACGGCGGCGTGCTGATCGCTATCGCGTTGTGGCTGGTGGTTCGACCTGGAGCGAAGGTACCGGCTTGATGCAGGCTCGCTTTTGTTGGGCTGAAGCCCACCCTACAACTGCATGTACCGCGTAGGGTGGGCTTCAGCCCAACAATTGGCAGATCACCTGACGTCCCTCAAGGCGTTCCCGCGCAGAGCATCGGGAACGATCTGGTCGCGCAAATCTACTGCTGCAGTTCCTGCTCGGTGAACAGGTCGCTGAACAGCATGCTGGTCAGGTAGCGCTCGCCGGAATCGGGCAGGATCACCACGAGGGTCTTGCCCTGCATCTCCGGCTGTTCGGCCAGGCGTACCGCTGCGGCCATCGCAGCGCCGCAGGAAATCCCGCAGAGAATGCCTTCTTCACGCATCAGGCGCAGGGCCATGGCCTTGGCGTCTTCGTCGGTGACCTGCTCGACGCGGTCGACCAGCGACAGATTGAGGTTCTTCGGCACGAAGCCGGCGCCGATGCCCTGGATCTTGTGCGGGCTGGGTTTGACTTCATCTCCGGCGATGGTCTGGCTGATCACCGGCGAAGAAACCGGCTCGACCGCCACGGACAGGATCGCCTTGCCCTGGGTCTGCTTGATGTAGCGGGAGATGCCGGTGATGGTGCCACCGGTGCCGACGCCGGACACCAGCACATCGATGGCGCCCTCGGTGTCGTTCCAGATTTCCGGGCCGGTGGTTTTCTCGTGGATCGCCGGGTTGGCCGGGTTCTCGAACTGCTGGGGCATGTAGTACAGCTCGGGGTTGGAGGCGGCGATTTCGGCGGCCTTCTCGATGGCGCCCTTCATGCCCTTGGCCGGCTCGGTCAGCACCAGCTCGGCACCCAGCGCCTTCAATACCTTACGGCGCTCCAGGCTCATGGAGGCCGGCATGGTCAGCATCAGTTTGTAGCCACGGGCGGCGGCGACGAAGGCCAGGCCGATGCCGGTGTTGCCGGAGGTCGGCTCGACCAGGGTCATGCCCGGCTTGAGCACTCCGCGGGCCTCTGCGTCCCAGACCATGTTGGCGCCGATCCGGCACTTCACCGAATAAGCCGGGTTGCGGCCTTCGATCTTGGCCAGGATGGTCACGCCCTTGGGCCCGAGGCGGTTGATCATCACCAGCGGAGTGTTGCCGATAGCCTGGGCGTTGTCTGCGTAAATGCGGCTCATGGTATACCGGTTCCTTGTCATGACTGAGCCCGTCAGCCTATGCCTCAAGCCCAGGCGCGTCCAGCGTCTGGAAAGTCGAACTCAGGCCGATCGGCGGCAGTCCACTTCCACACACCGCGCAACCGGACACCTCCGATGAAACGTCGCTACAGCCTGCCCCTGTGGATCTGCCTCGGCCTGCTTGCCCTGCTGCTGGCGGTGCACGTCGCCCTGCCCTACATGGTGCGCGACTACCTGAACGAAAAGCTGGCCGAAATGGGCGACTACCGCGGCCATATCGATGACATCGACATAGCGCTATGGCGCGGCGGCTATCGGATCAACGGCCTGCGCATCGTCAAGGTCAACCAGGACCTCCCCGTCCCTTTCGTCGACGCACCGCAGATCGATATCTCGGTGAGCTGGAACGAACTGCTGGAAAAACGCGCCGTGGTCGCCCGGGTGGTATTCGAGCGCCCGGAGGTCAACTTCGTCGACGGCAAGAGCCGCGAGGATTCGCAGACCGGTGAAGGCACCGACTGGCGCGAACAGCTGAACAAACTGTTGCCTATCACCCTAAACGAAGCGCGAATCAACGACGGCACCCTGGGTTTCTACAACTTCAATGCCTCGCCGCCGGTGAAGCTCAAGGCCAACGCCATCCAGGCCAGCTTCTACAACCTGACCAACGTGGCGGACGAACAGGGCGACCGCGTCGCGCGTTTCGAGGGCAAGGCCAAGCTGATGGACCAGGCACCGCTGGAGGCCAGTGCCGTGTTCGACCCTTTCCACAACTTCCAGGATTTCGAGTTCCGCGTGCGCGCCACCAACATCGAACTGCCACGCCTGAATGATCTGGCCAACGCCTACGGCAAGTTCGACTTCAAATCGGGAACCGGCGATATCGTCATCGAGGCCTTCGCCGAGGACTCCCAGCTCAGCGGCTATATCAAACCGCTGCTGCGTAACGTCGAGGTGTTCGACTGGCAGCAGGATGTCGAGAACCAGAACAAGGGCTTTTTCCGCTCGATCTGGGAAGCGGTGGTAGCCGGCAGTGAAAAGGTGCTGCGCAATCAGCCGCGTGACCAGATCGCCACCCGTGTGGAACTGCGTGGCAGCACCAAGCAACAAAACGTCAGCGCCTTCGAGGCCTTTATCGGCATCCTGCGCAACGGCTTCGTGCAGGCCTTCAACAGTGGTTTCGAAAGGGACGCCGCTGAAGAGCCGTGAGCCGTCCATTCAGTGACTGAATACCTCGGCGGCGTTCACAGTTACAAGCTGCACAAGCTATAGTCGGCGCTTTCGCATTCGCCTGCCCCGCGTGAGGATTCCCGATGAAGTTCGAAGGCACCGAGCACTATGTCGCCACCGATGACCTCAAGCTGGCGGTCAATGCCGCTATTACTCTGCAGCGCCCGCTGTTAGTCAAGGGCGAGCCCGGCACCGGCAAGACCCTGCTCGCCGAGCAACTGGCCGAATCCTTCGGCACGCGGCTGATCACCTGGCACATCAAGTCGACCACCAAGGCGCACCAGGGGCTGTACGAGTACGATGCGGTAAGCCGCCTGCGCGACTCGCAACTGAGCTCCGACAAGGTTCACGACGTTCGCAACTACATCAAGAAAGGCAAGCTTTGGGAAGCATTCGAGGCCGAGGAGCGCGTTGTCCTGCTGATTGACGAAATCGACAAGGCCGATATCGAGTTTCCCAACGACCTGTTGCAGGAACTCGACAAGATGGAGTTCTACGTTTACGAAACCGACGAGACGATCAAGGCCAAGCAGCGGCCGATCATCATCATCACCTCGAACAACGAGAAGGAGCTGCCGGATGCCTTCCTGCGCCGCTGCTTCTTCCACTACATCGCCTTTCCGGATCGTCAGACCCTGCAGAAGATCGTTGACGTGCACTACCCCGGCATCAGCAACAGCCTGGTGGCCGAGGCGCTGGACGTGTTCTTCGACGTCCGCAAGGTACCGGGCCTGAAGAAGAAGCCATCGACAAGCGAGCTGGTCGACTGGCTCAAGCTGCTGATGGCCGACAACATCGGTGAGGCGGTACTGCGCGAGCGCGACCCGACCAAGGCCATTCCGCCACTGGCCGGTGCCCTGGTGAAGAACGAGCAGGATGTGCAGTTGCTCGAGCGTCTCGCCTTCATGGCACGTCGCGGTAACCGCTGATGCATAGTGGCAGTTGCCTGTGCGGCACGGTGAAATACCAGATCGACGCCCCCATCGAGTCGGCCAGTCATTGCCATTGCAGCCAGTGCCGCAAAGCCCATGGCGCGGCGTTCGCCAGCTACGGCAATGTGCGCCGCGAGCATTTTCGCTTCATCGAAGGTGAGGCATCGGTCAGCACCTTCAGTTCTTCGCCCGGCGTGAGCCGTACCTTCTGCCAGCGCTGTGGCTCGAACCTGCAATGGTTTTCCGAGAAGCCTTACCCCAAGTGGGTGTCGGTGGCACTTGGCACACTGGACACGCCCCTGCCGACGGTCGAGCTCGAGCAGAAGCACATCTACACCCGCTCGAAGGCCGACTGGTACTGCCTCAACGACGGCCTGCCCGTCGATGACCGCCACTGAGGACGCGCCATGCTGCTCAACCTGTTCAACGAAATGCGCGCGGCCAAGGTGCCGGTGTCCCTGCGCGAGTTGCTAGACCTGATCAGTGCGCTCGAGCACAAGGTCGTGTTCGCCGACATGGACGAGTTCTATTACCTGGCGCGTGCCATTCTGGTGAAGGACGAGCGGCACTTCGACAAGTTCGACCGGGCCTTTTCCGCCTACTTCGACGGTTTGCAGAACCTCGATCAGCACCTCGAAGCGCTGATCCCCGAGGAATGGCTGCGCAAGGAATTCGAGCGTTCACTGACCGACGAGGAACGCGCGCAGATCCAGTCGCTTGGCGGTCTCGACAAGCTGATCGAGGAGTTCAAGAAGCGCCTGGAAGAACAGAAGGAACGCCACGCTGGCGGCAATAAATGGATCGGCACCGGCGGCACCAGCCCCTTCGGCTCGGGCGGTTACAACCCGGAAGGCATCCGCGTCGGCGATGCCGGCAAGCGCCAGGGCAAGGCGCTCAAGGTGTGGGACCAGCGCGAGTACAAGAACCTCGACGACTCGGTGGAGATCGGCACGCGCAACATCAAGGTCGCCCTGCGCCGCCTGCGCAAGTTCGCCCGCCAGGGCGCCCAGGACGAGCTGGACCTGGACGGCACCATCGACCACACCGCCCGCGACGGCGGCCTCTTGAACATTCAGATGCGCCCGGAGCGTCGCAACACCGTCAAGCTGCTCCTGCTCTTCGATATCGGCGGTTCGATGGACGCTCACGTGAAGGTCTGCGAGGAGCTGTTCTCGGCCTGCCGTACCGAGTTCAAGCACATGGAGTATTTCTACTTCCATAACTGCGTGTACGAATCGGTGTGGAAGAACAACCTGCGCCGCACGTCCGAACGCATGTCCACCCACGACCTGCTGCATAAATACGGCGCCGACTACAAGGTGGTGTTCATCGGTGATGCGGCCATGGCGCCCTACGAGATCACTCAGCCGGGCGGCAGCGTCGAGCACTGGAACGAGGAGGCGGGTTACGTATGGCTGCAGCGCTTTATGGAAACCTACAAGAAGCTCATCTGGATCAACCCCTACCCGCGCGAAGCCTGGGACTACACAAGCTCGACGCGCATCGTCCGCGATCTGATCAACGACCAGATGTTCCCGCTGACCCTGCAGGGTTTGGAAGACGGCATGCGTTTTCTGGCCAAGTAGTTGCGCACCTGTAGCCCGGGTCGAGCGAAGCGACACCCGGGAGATGGGCAACCTGGGTACCGCTTCGCTCAACCCAGGCCACGCAACTTGCGCAATACCGAATATCGCTTGGTGGGTTCATGCACGCACTAGCGCATGCGCGGCGTCTGTCGCTCGGGCACGCTGCGACGCTCGCGGCGCCGGAATGGCAGAGCCAGCAACAGCAGGATGCTTTCCACCACCCATGCGAGGAACAGTGCGCAGGCGATACCCCAGGCGATTGCTTCAGGCGCGAGGAGCACCTGGTAGCGATAGGCTGCGCGGGTTTCCGCCAGCAACTGTGAGTCGGCCGCGGTCGCCAGGTGCCAGACCTGTCGGTACCAAGGCCCCTTCATGGCAAGGGACTCCTGCTCCAGCAGCGCCGAGCGTTCAACCAGCAGGCCGACGCTACGTGCATCGTTCTGCATCACCGGGTCGCTGCTGTTGCGGTAATGGCCGACCAGCCGCTGCAGATCGCCATCGAAGAAACGCCGGGCAGTGTCGCGAAAGCCGCTCAGGCTCTGCTCGGACTCCAGGCGGTGGGCTTCGACGCGCTTGGCGTAGTCATCGATGAAGCCGGGCACCTGAACGCCCAGGAGCAGCCCCAGAGCGAACAACGCCAGACGCAGATAACTTCGAATCATCCTTCCCTCGCGGCCCCGCCACGCGGGACATCTGTCAGTTGCTCAGGCCCTGGGCGATGCACTCGCCCGCGCGCCACAAACGCCATTCACCCGGCTGGTAGACCGACCAGGCTTCGTTGTCGGTCAACGGCTCGGTGGCCAGTACCGAAACTACGTCATCGGGCGTGGTTTCGGCGTGAAAATCCACGCTCATATCGGCGTCACGCAAGTGCGCAGGGCCGAACGGCGCACGCCGGGTGATGTGCGCCAGCTTGGTGGAGCAGAAGCTGAACAGCCAGTCGCCATCGCTGAGCAGGCAGTTGAACACGCCATGCTGTCGATAGGCCGCGCAGGCCGCGACAAGTTCAGGCAACAGCACCTCGACCGGCACGGCTTCCGGGAAGCTGGTACGAATACGGTTGAGCAAGTCGCAGAAGGCCGACTCGCTGTCGGTGTCGCCCACCGCACGGTAGAAGCTCAGGGCCGGGCGGAAGTCGGCCAGTTGACCGTTATGGGCGAAGCACCAGTTGCGCCCCCACAGCTCACGCACGAAGGGATGGGTGTTGGCCAGGCACACCCGGCCGACGTTGGCCTGGCGAATATGTCCGATCACCACTTCGCTCTTGATCGGGTAACGCTGCACCAGCTGCGCCACTTCCGACTCGCTGCTCGCCCGCGGATCCTGAAACAGGCGCAGGCCGCGCCCTTCATAGAAGCCGATGCCCCAGCCATCACGATGCGGCCCGGTACGTCCGCCCCGCTGCATCAGCCCGGTAAAGCTGAAAACGATATCGGTAGGGACGTTGGCACTCATGCCGAGCAATTCACACATGGGCGGGCTCCCGACTGGTCAGGCTTACAAACGCGGTTCGACGCGCGCGCCGCGGCCGCTGCGTGGCGCCGAATAAGTGGGTTCTTGCTCCTGCTGCAGGCGCTCGCGCAGGGTCAGGTCGCTGTCTTCGCCCTGCTCCTCTTCGCGCGCCGCCTTGCGCGCCTTGGCGCGGCTCAGGAACGGCCAGCGAATGGCCACGAACACCAGGTAGACGGCGACGATCGCCACGGCCGGGGCGAACAGATCCTTGGCCGGGTCGACGATGGTCGGGCAAAACAGAAGGATCGCCACCAGCACGCGCAGCGGCTCGCGCAGGTAGCGCCACATCCAGCTGGTCAGCTTGAACCACACCAGCAGGCAGCCCAGTGCGGCAATCGCGTAGGCGCCCCAGGCGAGGAGATAGTCGTTTTCGATCATGAGGGCGGTGTTCCCTGGCTTGACTGGGCTCGCGCAGGCGGCAGCGCATTTACGCGGTCGCCAGACGACAAAGGCGCTTATGATAACGGCTTTTACCCGGTTCGGCGCCTTCGCAGCCTTCCTAGAAACCAGTCGCAGCAGTTTTTGGAAATGCTGCCGAGGCCGCCACGCGCTCTGGAGACACTCATGACCACCGCCCCCATCGCCCGCAAGGCCTCTGGCGCCGATCCCTATAACTGGCTGGAAGCACGCGATAGCGACGAGGTACTGGAACACCTGCGCGCCGAGAACGCCTACCTGGAAAGCCAGCTGGACGACCTGCCGCTGCGCGAGCAGCTGTTCCAGGAAATCAAGGCGCGCATCCGCGAAACGGACCTGTCGCTGCCCACGCCCTGGGGCGACTACCTCTATTACCAACGCACCACGGCAGGCGATGAGTACCCGCGCCACTATCGCTGCCCTCGCCCGACCGATGACGGTTTGGCTATCGATGAAAAGGCCGAGCAACTGCTGCTGGATCCCAACGAGATTGCCGCGGGCGGCTTTCTGTCCCTGGGCGCCTTCAGCATCAGCCCGGACCAGCAGCGCCTGGCCTACAGCCTGGACACCAGCGGCGACGAGATCTATCGGCTGTTCGTCAAGGAGCTGGCTCGCGGCACCATCACCGAGCTGCCGTTCGAGAACTGCGACGGCAGCATGACCTGGGCCAACGACAGCCAGACCTTGTTCTACGGCGAACTGGACGACACCCACCGCCCTGCCACCCTGCATCGTTTTCGCCTGGGCGATGCGCGCAGCAGCCAGGTTTTCCACGAAGCCGACGAGCGTTTCTTTCTCAGTTGCTATCGCAGCAGCTCCGAGCGCCAGCTGGTGCTACTGCTGGGCAGCAAGACCACCACGGAATGCTGGGTTGTCGATGCCGAAAGCCCCGACCGGGCCTTTCAGTGCCTGGCACCGCGCGAGGAAGGCCACGAGTACTACGCCGACCACGGCAAGCTGAACGGCCAGTGGGCCTGGCTGATTCGCAGCAACCAGAGCGGCATCAACTTCGCGCTGTACAGCGCAGCGCCCGAGCAGCCCAGCCGGCCTCACTGGCAGGAACTGGTGGCGCATGACGAACACGTCATGCTCGAAGGGGTCAGCCTGGCGGAGTCGGCGCTGGTACTCAGCCTGCGCGAAGGCGGCTTGCCGGTGATCGACGTGCGTCCGCAGGGCATGGCCGGCTACCGCGTCAGCCTGCCGGATGCGGCCTACAGCTTGTACGTTCAGGACAGCCTGGAGTTCGCCAGCCCGGTGATTCGCCTGCGCTACGAGGCGCTCAATCGCCCGGCGCAGATCCGCGAACTGAACCTGGCTGACGGAACCCAGAAGGTGCTCAAGGAAACACCGGTACTTGGCGACTTCGATGCCGACGATTACCTGAGCCAACGTCTATGGGCGACCGCGCCGGACGGCACCCAGGTACCGATCAGCCTGGTGGCGCGTCGTGATGCCCTGGGCCAGGCAGCGCCACTTTATCTATATGGCTATGGCGCCTACGGCGAAAGCCTCGACCCCTGGTTTTCCCACGCACGGCTGAGCCTGCTCGACCGCGGCGTGGTGTTCGCAATCGCCCATGTGCGTGGTGGCGGCGAGCTGGGCGAAGCCTGGTACCGCACCGGCAAGCTCGCCCATAAGCAGAACAGCTTCAGCGACTTCATCGCCTGCGCCGAACACCTGATCGCCAAGGACTTCACCAGCACCTCGCAACTGGTGATCAGCGGCGGCAGCGCCGGCGGCCTGCTGATCGGCGCCACACTCAACCAGCGCGCTGATCTGTTCGCCGCTGCCATCGCCGAGGTGCCCTTCGTCGACGTGCTCAACACCATGCTCAATCCGGAGCTGCCACTGACGGTCACCGAATACGACGAATGGGGCGACCCCAACGAGCCCGCGGTGCATGCGCGGATCAAGGGCTATGCCCCGTACGAGAACGTGCAGGCGCAGCGCTATCCGGCGATTCTCGCCGTGGCCGGCTATAACGACAGTCGCGTGCAGTACTGGGAGGCAGCCAAATGGGTGGCGCGGCTACGTGAGCTGAAAACCGATGACAACCTGCTGCTGCTCAAGACCGACCTGGAGGCCGGCCACGGCGGCATGAGCGGCCGCTACCAGGCCATCCGCGATGTGGCGCTGGAATACGCCTTCATCTTCAAGGTGCTCGGCATAAGCGCGGCAGGCTGATAGCGGGTGATCGCAGCGCGCGGCGTCAGTCCGGAACCTGCTCGCCTGGCTGCTCAGGGATCAGCTCCTGCTGATCCTCGGAATCGTCATCGGCCGCTTCGGTGGAGCCGTCGTTGTAACGCCCGTCACGAATCACCGGCGGGGTATCGGGGTCGACCTTGGAAGGGTCCGGTACCTGCGGCGTCTGAATGGCGCCAGCCGGCTCGGGTTGTGCCGACTGAGGCTGCTGCGCCTGGGCAATGTCGGCGATCGACAGCAGGCTGATCAGCACGAGTGACGGGGTGCGCATGGTCTGTACTCCAAAAAGTGGAACGTGCTGCGTTGGGCATTGGCCGCCGACGGAAAGTGCAGGCTGATTGCACGGCCCTGGCTATATACTGCGCCAAACGCCAGCCAGGAACGACCATGAGCAGCCCAACCACGCCGACCTCCAAGCTCGACCGCATTCTCGCCGAAGCCCAGCGCAGCCGTGAAGAAGGCTACCGGGACAAGGCGCTGCGCATGTACCCTCACGTCTGTGGCCGCTGCGCCCGCGAATTCTCCGGCAAACGCCTGAGCGAGCTGACCGTGCACCACCGTGACCACAACCACGACAACAACCCCCAGGACGGTTCCAACTGGGAGCTGTTGTGCCTGTTCTGTCACGACAACGAGCACGCCCGCTACACCGATCAGCAGTATTTCAGTGAAGGCTCCACTGCCAGCCAGACCGGACTGAAGACTACCCACAAGGCGTTCGCCAACCTGGCCGAGCTGCTGCAGAAAAAGTCCTGAGAAGCGTATAAAGCCCACAAACCGTATAATGCCGGCCCTTTTCTCGAGGCCTGGTCCGTGGGCAACAAACGATACAGCTGCATCGGTCTCTACAATCCGAAATCGCCGGAAAACGTCGGCGCCGTGATGCGCGCCGCCGGCTGCTACGGCGTGGCGTCGGTCTTCTACACCGGCAAACGCTATGAGCGCTCCCGCGACTTCGTCACCGACACCAAGCGTGTGCACCTGGATATTCCGCTGATCGGCATCGATGACCTGCAGAAAGTCATCCCCTTGGGCTGCACGCCGGTCGCCGTGGAACTGGTCGATGGCGCCCGTCCCCTGCCCACCTACACCCATCCGGATCGCGCCTTCTATATCTTCGGCCCCGAAGACGGCTCGCTCGACAAGAGCATCCGCGACTGGTGCGAGGAAGTGGTCTACATCCCCACCGAGGGCTGCATGAACCTGGCAGCTACGGTAAATGTGGTGCTCTACGACCGCCTGGCCAAAGGCAACAACACCCGCACCGGCGCCAAGTACTGAGTCAAATCGCAGGCAAAATAAAGCCCAGCTAATGCCGGGCTTTTCGCATAAGGGCCTGGAGCTAGCAGCGATCAGGCGAAGGTCTGGCCTGCTGGGGTACGGTCGAAACCATCTTCGGCGACAGCCTGGCCTGCCGGGGTGCGGTCAAAGCCGTCTTCAGCGACAGTCTGACCTGCCGGGGTGCGGTCAAAACCGTCTTCGGCAACAGTCTGACCTGCTGGAGTACGATCAAAGCCATCTTCAGCGACAGTCTGGCCTGCTGGGGTGCGGTCGAAACCATCCTCGGCGACAGTCTGACCTGCCGGGGTGCGGTCAAAGCCATCCTCGGCGACAGTCTGACCTGCCGGGGTGCGGTCAAAGCCATCTTCAGCGACAGTCTGGCCTGCTGGGGTGCGATCGAAACCATCCTCGGCGACAGTCTGACCTGCCGGGGTGCGGTCAAAGCCATCTTCAGCGACAGTCTGGCCTGCTGGGGTGCGGTCAAAGCCGTCTTCGGCCACTTTCTGAGTGCTGATCGAGTGCGAAGTGTTGGCTTCTACCGGGCCTTGGGGCAGTGCGAATGCAGCGCTGGCAAGGGTGGCGATGAACAGGCTGGCGATAAATTCAGTTTTCATGGTGAGCTCCTTGGGAGGACGTAAGTGGGTATGGAGCTCATGTTACTCAAGAAAATTTGATCAAAAACTTGATCGCGCAAATAGTAAAGATCGATTCCATTGATATCTATATAAACCTTTGTAAATAAAAGAATTTAATATTTTAAACATGCCCTAAACGGCAGCATACCGGGCATTTTAGGCACGAAAATAAAGATCAAAAAAATAGATAAATCTAGAGATATGTGGGTTTTAACGCAGGACCAACAGTTTTCCAGCGCACTGAGATGCAGATCCAGGGCTGGAACGCGAAGTTTTCGAGAGCAGAAGCGCCTATGCGTACAGAGATGATGCATAGGGCCGGGGAGGGATCGACCACCGCGCATCATCTGCGCGATGGCCTAAAGGATCAGCGCAGCAGCCGGGTATCCAGCACCTTGGAGCTGCGGCCCATGACGTTTTCGGTAATTTCGATAAAGTCCTTGGTGCTGGCCTTGTCCAGGCGCATCAGGCCGCGGGCCACGTCGTCGAGGGAGCGCTGCTGGCCATCCTTGGTCGCCTGGCGAATCTCACGGTCGAGCTCCTGCAGCAGCAGTACTGCCCGGGCGGTAACTGGCCCGGTGGAGGTTTCGGTACGCAGCGACTTGACCGGCTTGCTCCATTTGATCAGGTGCTCGCGGACTTTCTGGTAGCGGTCTTCGCTCAGCCCACCGGCGCGACGCATCACCTCAATAGCGTAGTACTCGGCGATGCCTTCGCTGATCCAGTCGCTCTTGTCGGTGTCGCTGATGCGGCTGAACACGTGCACCAGCTCGTGCACCAGAGAGCTGGTGCCGTTCTCGCTGACCAAAGGGCGGTCGGCATGCATGAAATAGGAATTGGGCGCCGACAGGCCACCGCGCCACATCGGGTCACCGGCGCCGACCACCAGCAGCTTGGCGGGGTCGCGCGGGAATACTGCCTGCATTTCCGGCCAGACGAAGGTCAGCAGGGTCAGCGCATCCATCCGGCGCATGCCCTCGCCCACCGGTGCGGCGACGGTCACCTGGGTTTCGCCGAGCTTGGCGCGGCGGGTGCCGATCTTGCCAGCCAGGATCCAGCCCGTGGGCCGGTCGAACTTGCGCTGCGGGTTGTCGATGCGAAACTTGTTCTTGCCGACTCGCGGCCAGCCGGTCTCGACGCTGCGCCAGCCCTTGGGTAGGTCGAACTCCAGGCGCGCGACCAGATCGGTGCCGTCGGCCTGATTGAGTACCGCGCTGGGAATCAAATCATCACCGCGCAGCAGTGCCCAGTCCTCGGTCATGCGCGCGTCGAAACGGCCTTCCCCACGCGGATGATCGACACGCACCTTGTAGCTCAGGCTGCTCTTGCCCTTGGCCGGCACCCACAGGCCTCGGTTATCGCCTTCCGGCTTCCACTCGCCATCGGCCTTGAAGTCGCTGTAATAACCCTCGTCGCCGAGGTTGAAATTCAGCCCGCGTACACGCTCGCCCTTCTCCAGGGTGATGCTCACTTCTGCCTCGTCGCTCTGCGGCAGGAATTTGATCTTGTAATCCAGATCGACCTTCTCGGCGGCCCACAAGGGTGTGCCGGTACTCAACAGAACAGCGGACAGCAGCAGGCAGCGAATCGACATACGGGAGACTCCAGAACGGACAAGCGATACGTCACGGGGATCAGCGCACAAAAGACTATGCGCAACGGCGTCATCAAACACCAGCGCGCTTAAACGAGCCTTAACGGCTCATCACAGACACTCAGCCGGCGCGAAAGATCAGGTGATCTTCCCAATCATCCTCGGCCACGGCGTTCTCACTGAGCATGCGCCCGGCCTGGGAAATGCGCTCGCGGTGCACGGCATCGGGGTCGCCGCATACCAGGTGATGCCAGGACGGCAGATCCTTACCCTCGCTGACCAGCCGATAACCGCAGGTCGGCGGCAGCCACTGGAACTGATCGGCCTGGGCCGGAGTGAGCTGAATACAGTCGGGCACGAAGGCCTTGCGATTCGGGTAGTCGCTGCAGCGGCAGGTCTGCAGATCGAGCAGCTTGCAGGCGATGCGTGTGTAATACACCGCGCCGTCGTCCTCATCCTCCAGCTTCTGCAGGCAGCACAGCCCGCAGCCGTCGCACAGCGACTCCCACTCCTGGTGGTCGAGCTGCTCGAGAGTCTTGTGTTGCCAGAAGGGATGCGCAGGTGCGGCCATGGTCGAGCTTGCAGGGAGGAAACGAAAAGGCCGGCAGTCTAGGTCTGCCGACCGCACAGTACAAGCCGCGCGCGACGGCGCGCTCAGTAGCCGCGGGCGAAATCCACCAGACCGTGCAGCTCGGCGCCGGCCTGATAACGCTGCAGGTTGGCGAGGAACAACTCGACCAGCAGGTGCGGCAGGGTCGGCGCCGCGCTGTGCCCGGTCAACGTCAGGTTGCGCGCGGTCCAGAACGGATGGCCGGGCGGCAACGGCTCTTCGCGGCAGACATCGATCACCGCCGCGGCCAGTTGGCCAGCAGCCAGCGCAGCGACCAGATCCTCATCGACCACCGACGTACCACGCCCGGCGTTGATCAACACCGCCGGGGGCTTGAAACAGGCCAGCAAGGCGGCATCATAGATATCCCGGGTCGCGGGCGTATTGGGCAGCAGGTTGACGACGTAATCGGCCCGGGCCACCAGCCGCGGCAATTCGCCGAGCGCGGCCACTTCCGTGAACGGCGCAAGAGTTCGCGGGCTGCTGGCAACGCCGCTCAATTCGACGTTGAACGGCTGCAGGAAACGGGCGACCGCCGCGCCGATCTCACCGGTGCCGACGATCAGCACCCGGCGCCCGGCCAGGCTGCCCGGCAGGCGGCCATCCCAGCACTGCTCACGCTGCGCCTGCTGGCGGGCGACCAGCTCGCGCTCATGGGCAAGCATATGGCACAGCACGTACTCGGCCATGATCTGCCCGAACACGCCAACCGCTCGAGTGAGCGGGTAGTCCTGGGGCAGGTCGTCCGCCAGCAGTGGTGTAATACCTGCCCAGGTCGACTGCAGCCAGGCCGGCTTATGGCCGGCGCGCAGCACGCTGGCGAACAGGTCGGGCTCGCCCAGCCAGATCGGGCAACGGGCGGCCTGTTCGGCCAGCGCCGCGCCCTCGCCCACGACGAGTTCGAGCTGTGGCGCAGCTTGCTGCAGCAATCGCTGGTACTCGGCGTGATCCTGCTCGGCAATCAGTACGCGCATGGCAGCCCTTTCCCGTCAGACCGGATCGTTACGGCGCAGCAGTTCCTCGGGAAGATGCTGGATGTAATCCTCTTCCGGCGGCGGCATCTGCAGGTGATAGCCCTGGTTGTCGAGGTTTTCCAGCACCTTGGTGATGTCCTCGCGGGCCAGGGTGCGCTCGGGCGTGAGCACCATGTCAAAGGCATGCACGGGCGCGCCGAAGGCACCCAACAGTGGCTCGGGCACCCGGCTCAGCGCGTCGGCACGCAGCACGTAGAGGTACATCTCGTGCTTGCGCGGACTGCGGTAGATCGAGCAGATACGTTTCAAGCAGCTTCTCCTTCATCGGCCAGGCAGTCGAGTAGCGCCTGGCCCATCAATTCGCGACGCCAGCCGCGCAGGCTCTCGGGCAGGCGGTAGGGGCCGTTCGGATAGCCGCTCTTGAGCAGCGCCTCGAGGGTCTTCTTGCGCAGCATCAGTTCGGGGACGATTTCCAGACGCTCGCCTTCACGCTGACCGATCGCGCGCAGCTTCTTGAGCAGCCCAGAGGCTTCGATCGGCAACGGCTCTGGCATTGCCGGCGGCCACTCGGCCGGTGACAGTGCGGCGGCCTCGCGAATCAACTGCAGAATGGTTTCGCCATCCTGGCGCACGGTTTTCGGGTGCATGTCCTCGATGCGCGCCAGGCTGACCAGGTCGTTCGGCTGATGGCGCGCCAGCGGCCATAGCGAATGCTCGCGCAGGATGCGATTGCGCGGCTGATTGCGCGCCCGCGCCTGACGTTCACGCCAGGCACACAGCGAACGCAATACGGCCAGTTGCGCGCGGGACAGCTTCCAGGCCAGCTTGGCTTCGCGGTAGGCGTCCTCGGGCGAGGTCTCGCGGCGCAACCCGGCGGCCAGCTCAGCGCCGTCCTCGAGCACCCAGGCGTTCTTCTCGGCGGACAGCCTGGCCTGCAGGCGACGATAGAGTTCGGCCAGGTGCACGACGTCTTCGGCGGCGTAGCTGACCTGGGTCTCGGACAACGGGCGCTGCAACCAGTCGGAGCGGGTCTCACCCTTGGGCAGTTCGATCTCCAGCACGGCCTGCACCAGGCGCGAATAGCCCATGGAGAAGCCCAGATTGAGGTAGCCGGCGGCCAGTTGCGAGTCGAACAGCGGTGCCGGCAGGCTGCCGGTCAGGCGCAGGAACACCTCCAGATCCTCGCTGCAGGCGTGCACTACCTTGACCACCTGCGGGTCTTCGAGCAATGCGGCGAACGGTGCCCAATCGCCGATCAGCAAGGGGTCGATCAGGTAGGCACGCTCGCCCTCGCTGACCTGCAGCAGACCGGCGATCGGGTAGAAGGTATCGACACGCATGAACTCGGTGTCCAGCGCCACGAAGGGCTGTTTGCGCCAGACAGCGCACTGCGCTGCCAGGCTGGCGTCGTCTCGAATCCAGACAATTTCGATGGTCACGCGGCTCTCCCGTAAAGATTGCCGCGCAGTATATCCCGTGAGCCTCTGCCGTGCGCTCATGGCAACTCATTGCGCAGTTGCGCCCGCAAGCCATCGGAAACGCACAGCATGGGTTCACGCAGTTCATCGGCGATCATGCCCTGCAATGCCAACGCGGCCTTGACCGGCGCGGGATTTGGCTCGCTGAAGGCCAGGCGTATCCACGGCAACAGCTCACGGAACAGCGCACGCCCGGCAAACAGGTCACCCTCGCGCAGCAGGCTGACCACCCTGGCGAAGTCGGCGGTACGCAGGTGCGCGGCTGCGGAAATGGCGCCGCTGCCGCCCAGGCACAGGGTGGCGAAGATCTGCTCGTCCTCGCCGGTGAGCACATCGAGCTGGCCATCGCCGATCAGCGCCTGGGTCTTGCGCACGTCACCGCCGCAGTCCTTGATCGCCACGATGCGCGGGTGCCGGGCCAGTTGCCGCAGGGTCTGCAATTCCAGGGTCACAGCGCTGCGATAGGGAATGTCGTAAAGAATGATGGGCAGCCGCGAGGCCTCGGCGAGAGCCAGGAAGAACGCCTGCAAACCGTCTTGCGACGGCCTTATGTAGTACGGCGCCGGTACCAGGATGCCGGCCAGCGGGCGACGCTGGATCCGCTGCAGGCGGGCCAGCACTGCCGCCTGGTTGTTGCCGGCAAGGCCCATCACCACGCGGCTGGCCGGCACCACCTCGAGCACGGCATCCAGCACCGCCAACTGCTCCTGCTCATCCAGGGCTGCCGCCTCGCCGCTGGTGCCGCAAACCACCAGCCCGGCCGCACCGCTTTCGATCAAATGCGCCGCTAAGGATCGCAATGCCGGCAGATCCACCTGCCCGCCGCGAAACGGCGTTACCAACGCAACCCAGATACCGGAAAATGTAGACATGCTTGCAACTCCTCGGTGTAGACCGTCTGGTCACCGTCGATGGAGTGCGGGAAGGGAGTGTAGCGAAGGGATACTTCGACTCTGCGCCTCTGTCCTGTCAGCCCATCTGACGGGACAGCGCGCCCCGGTCAAATGAGCAACTGTTTCTTCGACTTGCCAGCGTCCAGGCACACGCACGCATCCATGGCGACAAGGCCAGGATTGGGGCACGTGGGCAGGGAGATGATGAACATGGACAGCTCGGCAGGACGATATGGGTCTGATACTGCCGAAGCCGCCGCAGCGGTGTCAATCAGGTCGACGCGAAGTTTCAACCGTGGCTGCAGTTCCAATTCGATCTATGCAGGCCGCGCCAAATCTTCAAACGATTTAAAAACAGCCCTTTACTGCATGAATATCCCACTACGCTTCAAGTTGAGCGGCTAAGGCCCGCTCCCAGTGGGATTTATCGGCCATCAAACCAGAGTATCGACGCCTCAGGCAGCTTTGAATCTGCCCCCAGCGCCCTCCCCCACAGGCCACCATCGTGTAGAGGCTCGTATGGGAATCGCCGCCAGTGATCTGAACCAGCAGGTCATCCGCCCGACCTTGCTATACCTGAACAGCCAGTGTGTGGCAGCCGAGGCCCTGCTGCTGGGCATCGCCGCCTGCCAATCTTCCCTGGGAGCAGAACTCGACAACCACAGCGGCTATGGCCTGTATCGGATTTCAGCCGCTCACCACCAGCAACTCTGGGACCACTACCTGGCAGTCGACCCGGACTTGGCCAGCCGAGTCCGGGGCTTGGCCAGCCAGCATGCATTCCTGGGCGCGCCGCATTTCGAACTGACGGTCAACCTGCGCTATGCCACAGCCATTGCCTGGCTGCTGATCGAGCAGCGCTGCGAAACTCTGCCGGCAGCCGATGATCTCGGCGCCCAGGCGATGATCTGGCAGCAGATTTTCGCGCCCTGCAGGCAGCCGAACGAATTCGTTCGCGCCTGGCAACGCTGCATCCAGCACAGCGCGACCGCAGCTTGAGAAACTGACTGCATGGTCATAGGTGCCAAGCGGCGAAAGGCTCTATATCCTGCGTTTCAGGGACAGCAAGACCTCGACGGATCGTGTTTACCCTGAACTTTCGAAAGTGGCCCCGAGTCAGCAGCGAGAGTTCCCCGACCCTGCCAAGGAGTACCCCGTGAGTAAAACAATGCTAAGAACCGGCCTGGCAATCGCCATCGCAACCACCTCCACCTACGGCCTAGCCAGCGGCTTTGCGCTCAACGAGCAAAGCATCTCTGGCATGGGCCTGTCGTTTGCCGGCCGTTCTTCCGCCGCTGACGATGCCAGTACCGTCTTCGGCAACCCGGCCGGTATGGCGCGCATTCAGCGCGAACAGGTCAACTTCGGCGTCGCGGCTATTCATGCCAAGAGCCGGATCAGCAACACCAGCAGCACGACAGCCCCAGCTGCGGGCGGTGGTGGCGCAAACGTTGGTAGTAACGACGGCGATATGGTGCCGGACACTGGTGTGCCAATGGGTTATTACGTCAAACCACTGGATGAAAAAGTGGCCTTTGGCGTGGGTGTCTATGTGCCCTTCGGCCTGGCGACCGATTATGAGAATGGTTTCCAGGGTCGCTATTTTGCCGACAAGAGCTATGTACGCGTCATCACCGTACAACCGACACTCAGCTATCGCTTCAATGACAAGCTGTCAGTGGGTTTCGGCCCGACTTTCAACCATATCGAGGGTGAACTGAGTTCTTCGCTGACCAACCCCTTTGGCCCGGCTGGCTCAAATGACGGCAAGGTCAAGGTTAAGGGTGACGACACAGCAGTGGGCTTCAATGCCGGCGTGCTTTACGAGTTCACACCCCATACTCGCGTCGGTGTGACCTATCGCTCTCGGGTAAAATACGAACTTGAAGGCGACACCCGTGTATCCGGACCGGGGGCTGCCATCGCTACATCTGCTGGCAAATACGACGCCTCGCTTGATGTGACAACACCCGAATCGGTGGATATGTCCTTCACCCACGAACTTAACGATGCTTGGACACTTTACGCTGGTAGCACTTGGACTCGCTGGAGCCGCTTCAAGGAGCTGCGTATCGAAAACGAAGGTGTCGGCGGTGCCTTTGCAGGCTCGTTAGGCACCATTGTCGAAGAACAGAACTGGCACGATACTTGGGCGCATGCCGTTGGCCTGTCCTACAAGGTCAACCCACAGTGGGTACTGCGTACCGGTCTCGCCTTCGATCAGTCGCCAATCAACAACACCGATCGTTCGCCGCGCATCCCTTCGGGTGACCGGACCATCTTCAGCCTCGGCGCAGGCTGGAGCCCAACCGATGACATGACCATCGACGTGGCCTACTCCTATCTGAAGGAAGAGGACGTCGACGTCAACCGCAGCAGCGCGGCGCGTGGTAGCTACAACGCCACCTACAAAAACAGCGCTCATGGTCTGGGGGCCTCCCTGACCTACCGTTTCTGATAGAAGCAAGCCCGTGCCCCAAAGGCACGGGCTACGCAGTTTCAGTCAGCTAAAAAACCATCGCGGCCATGGGCCGCTCCCACGATCAGGTAGGAGCGGCCCATGGCCGCGATGCATTCCGATGGCGAGCAAAGCCTCAAGGCTTTGAAGCAATCGCCTTCTCGATAGCCGAGATAAGTTCGGGATCGTCCGGCTTGGTCATGCTGGAGAACCGCGCAATCACCTGCCCCTGGCGATCGATCACGTACTTGAAGAAATTCCAGCGCGGCGCGGCCGTCTGCCGGGCCAGTTCCTTGAACAGCGGGATGGCCTTGTCACCGGTAACGGGCTGGGTTTCGCTCATGGTGAAGGTCACGCCGTAGTTCACGAAGCAGACCTTGGCCGTTTCCTCAGCATTGTCGGACTCCTGTTTGAACGAGTCCGACGGCACGCCAAGAATTTCCAAGCCTTTATCGCGATAGCGTTTGTTGAGTGCCTCCAGCCCCTCGAACTGGGAGGTGAATCCGCAGAAGCTGGCGGTATTGACCACCATCAGCGGTTTGCCGGCGAACTGCGCGCACAGGTCGATCTTGTCCTTGGAGCGCAACTTGGGCAGCTCGCCCTGGTCCGCCAACAGCGCTGGGCATTCTGCAGCCTGCAGCGGAGCGCTCAACGCCAGCAAAGCCAGGGGCACGGTAAACAATGAGAGTCGCATCGAATCGCTCCTTATCGGTAGTCGCTCAGCAAAGGCTCATGTTCAGCTGCATGATCGCCAGCCCACCGGCGCGCCAGGCCCAGAAGATCAGAGTCAGCACGACAAATCCGACCAGTGCTGCCAATGCGAAGGTGGGCTTGAAGGTCATGCCTGGGCTCCTTGCAGACGCGCTACGGGTTGCTCGCGAACCGGCCAGTTGAGCGCGGCGGCAAGCACGCTGAGCAGAATGGAGATCTGCCAGACCAGATCATAGCTGCCCGTGTGGTCGTAGAGGTAACCGCCGAGCCAGCCGCCCATGAACGAACCCAGCTGGTGGAACAGAAACACGATACCGCCGAGCATCGACAGGTTGCGCACGCCGAACAGGGTCGCCACGGTGCCATTGGTCAGCGGCACCGTGGACAGCCACAGCAGCCCCATGGCGATGCCGAATGCGTAGGCCGTCCATACGCTCAGCGGCACGCTGATGAACAGCGTGATGACCACACCGCGGGCCAGGTACAAAGCGCTGAGCAGCCTCGGCTTGGAACGGCGCCCGCCGAGCCAGCCGGCAATATAGGTGCCGAACACGTTGAACAGCCCCACCAGCGCCAGCACCGTGGTGCCGACGATGGCCGGCAGATGCTGGTCGACCAGGTACGCTGGCAGGTGCACGCCGATGAACACCACCTGAAAGCCGCAGACGAAAAAGCCCAGCGCCAGCAACCAGAATCCGGAATGGCTGCAGGCCTCGCGCAGTGCCTCGCCCAGGGTCTGCTGCGGCCCCTGGCTCACCTGCGGGCGATCCTTGATCATCAGCGCCAGCGGCACGATCAGCGCCACCATCATGCCCAGGGCGATCAAGGCAGCCGACCAGCCCAGCCAGCCGATCAGCCCCAGGGTGCCCGGCAACATGGCGAACTGGCCGAAGGAGCCGGCCGCCGCAGCGATGCCCATGGCCATACTGCGCTTCTCCACCGGTACGGCCCGACCGACGACGCCGAGAATCACCGAGAACGAGGTACCCGACAGGCCGATGCCAATCAGCAACCCCGCGCTCAGCGACAGCGACAACGGCGAGTCCGCCAGCCCCATCAGCACGAGGCCCGCGGCATAGAGCACACCGCCAACGATGATCGCCCGCTGCGCACCGAAACGGTCGGCCAAGGCGCCGGTAAACGGTTGTGCGATGCCCCAGATCAGATTCTGCAAGGCGATGGCGAAAGCGAACACGCCACGCCCCCAGCCGAAATCCGCGCTCATCGGCGACAGGAACAGGCCGAAGCCGTGACGCACGCCAAGGGACAGGGCGAGGATCAGCGAAGCCCCCAACATGATCCAGACGCTGGTACGCCAAACCGAATTCATTGCATGTCCTTTTGTTGTAGGTCGAAACGGGAAATGGCAGTGGCACCGCCCTGCCCGTCAATCCAGGCTGGCGAGCAATTCGTCCAGCGCTTGCAGATGATGCGGTTGTAGCCGTTGCTTGAGCTCGAGCTGCACACCCTGCCAGGCATCCAGCGCCTCGGCGAGCAGCTTCTCGCCTCTGATGGTCAGGCTCACCAGGCGATTGCGCTGGTCGGCGCCGTCCGCGAGGGCCACCAGGCCGCGCCCTTCGAGCAGCCTGAGGTTGCGACCCAGCGTGCTGCGCTCCAGGCCCACCGCGTCGGCCAGATCAGTGATGCTCGGTTGATCAAGCCGTTGCAGGTGGCGCAGCAGAGAATACTGGGCAACGCTCAGCCCGACACCGCTCAAGGCGTCGTCGTAGAGCTTGCTGACGCCACGACTGGCGCGACGCAAGCGAGTGCACAGGCATTCGGTCGGCAACATGGATATAGGTATATACCCGTAATTTGGCTTTAACAAGCTATGCGCTGCCGAATCGAGCGAAAGCCGAACACGGTACCTTTCGGGCTTAAGTTCTATTCACGATCTTTATGCGCTGAGGCGGTAACTACGAGGCAGAAGCGGACATCACTGACCCATTGTGGGAGCGGGCCATGCCCGCGAAAAGTCGCGGGCATGGCCAGCTGACCTGCAGCGCCGCAGCGAGCAGCACCGCGCACTCGATCAGTTCCAGCAACGCACCCGCCGTATCGCCGGTCGTGCCGCCGAGGCGCTGCAGCATCATCCGGCGCAGCCAGAGGAAGACGCCCGCTACCGCCACCATCACCCAGAAACCGCCGAGCAGCAGGCCGAACAACGTGGTAACCGCCAGCGCGACCGTGGCGCTGAAGCGCGGCAAATGGGCTTTCAGCGCATCGCCCAGCCCGCCGGGTCGCACATAGGGTGTGTAGAGAAACAGCGCCAGCAGCGCCCCTCGCCCCAGCACCGGCGCCAGCAGCAACACGAGGTGATCACCCTGTTCGAGCAGTGCCAGCAAGGCGGTGAACTTGAGCAGCAGCAGCAATACCAGCACCACCACGGCGATCGGGCCGCTGCGCGGGTCCTTCATGATCGCCAGGGTGCGCTCGCGGTCACCGAAGCCGCCCATCCAGGCATCGGCGCTGTCAGCCAGGCCATCGAGGTGCAAGGCGCCGGTCAATCCCACCCACAGTGTCAGCAACAAAGCCGCCTGCAAAGGCACCGGGGCACCGTCGAGTAGATGAATGGCAACGAGCAAGAACCCACCGATCACCACGCCTACCGCTGGATAGAACAGCAGCGAGCGGCCCATCTGCTCAGGCGTGGGCATGCCCGCCAGGCGCACCGGCAAACGGGTGAGAAATTGCAGGGCGATCCACAGTGGCGTCATGGCAGTTCCTGTAACCCGTGCCCGTCGAACTGCAGATGCACGCGCTGGCCGTGGGCCACGCTGACCTGCAGCAGTTGCTCGCGCGGCAAGCCTCGCGCCCGGGCCAGCAACAGGCGCATTACGCCACCGTGGGTGATCACCAGCAGTTGCCGCTCGCGGTACTCGGCGCGCAATCGTTGTAGCGCAGCCAATACTCGTGCTTCGAAAACCGGCAGCGGCTCGCCGCCCGGCGGCGTGAACGCGTAAGGATCGGCCCAGAAGCGGCCAAGATCATCCGCATTAGTCTCCATCAGTTGCGCGGCCGTGCACCCTTCCCACTCACCGAAATGCAGCTCCTGCAGGCCCGGTTCGAATTGCAGCGGCAGGTCGCGGGCAGCCGCCAGCTCCTCGGCAAACCGCGCACAGCGCTGCAGCGGCGAGCTGACCAGCGCATCCCAGTGCTCATCGGCCTGCACGGCCGCACGTAACTGCGCCCAGCCTGCTGCGGTCAGGGCGTCATCGAGGCTGCCACGCAGGCCGCCACCCTGCTCGGTCTCGCCGTGGCGTAGCAGATGCAGGATCACGCCGGACGATCCGCAACCGCCGCTTCGGCGAAGGTAGCCATGCCGTTATGCAGCGCGCAGGCCAGGCGCAGCATCGGCACCACCAGCGCCGCGCCGCTGCCCTCGCCCAGGCGCAGACCGAGGCTGACGATCGGCGTGGCCTGCAACGCAGCGAGCACCCGCTGATGGCCAGGCTCGGCGCTCTGGTGGGAGAACAGTAGCCAGTCGCGGCAGGCCGGGTTCAGGCGCACCGCCAGCAAGGCCGCAACGCTGCAGATGAAACCATCGACCAGCGCCACCACGCCCTTCTGGGCGCAGGCCAGGTAGGCGCCGGTCAATGCGGCGATCTCGAAGCCGCCCAGGCAACGCAGCGCTTCCATGGACTCACCGGCAGCGCTCTGGTGCAGCTTAAGCGCCGTTTCGATCACCTGCGCCTTGTGGGCAACGCCGGCCGCCGCCAGGCCGGTGCCGGGGCCAACCAGCTCGCTTACCGGGCAGTCGAGCAACAGGCAGGCCAGCGCCGTGGCTGCCGTGGTATTGCCGATGCCCATTTCGCCACCGATGAACAGCTCATGGCGCTGTTCGGCAGCACGAATCACACTGTCGCGCCCGGCCTGCATGGCGATCAGCGCCTGGGCCGGGGTCATCGCCGCCTCGCGCATCAGGTTGGCGGTACCCGCGCCGACTTGCAGATGACGCACGCCCGGCAACGGTTCGAGCGGCTCGGAGGTGCCCAGATCGGTCACTTCCAGGGCAGCGCCCAACTCTCTGGCCAGCACGCTGATCGCCGCCCCGCCGGCCACGAAGTTGCGCAGCATCTGCCCGGTCACCGCCTGCGGATAGGCGGAAACGCCTTCGGCGACCACGCCGTGGTCACCGGCGAAAATGGCGATCCACACCTTGTCTACCAGCGGCCGCTCACGGCCCTGTAGCGCCGCCAGGTGCACCGCCAGGCGCTCCAGTTCACCAAGCGAGCCGGCCGGTTTGGTCAATTGGGCCTGGCGAGCCGCAGCCTTGTCGCGCGCCACCGGGTCAAGCGGCTGCGTGGGGTTGAGCCACCAGTCGAGGGTCATAACGGGTCTCCCTTGAGAATCATCGGCAAGCCGGCAATGGTAAGCACCACGCGCTCGCAGCGTTCGGCAATGGCCTGGTGCAGCAAACCGGTGGCATCCACGTAACGGCGGGTCAGCTCGCCCATCGGCACCACACCAAGTCCGGTTTCGTTGCTGACCAGAATCACCCGGCCAGGCAAGGTTTGCAGGCCCGCCAGCAGCGCGTCGCACTCGCGGTCGAGATGCGCCTCGTCGTCCAGCATCAGCAGGTTGGTCAGCCACAGGGTCAGGCAGTCGACTAGCAGGCAACGCTCTGGCGAAGCCTGCTCTTCGAGCACTCGCGCCAGCGCCAAAGGCTCCTCGACCAGCCCCCACTCGACCGGGCGGCGGTCACGGTGCGAACGGATACGGCTGTTCATTTCACCGTCGATCGGTTGGCTGGTGGCAACATAGACGACCTCCAGCCCGGACTCAGCAGCCAGGCGTTCGGCCAGGCGACTCTTGCCCGAGCGGGCGCCGCCAAGAATCAGCTCACGCATCTAGCGCGCCTCCTCGTCCAGACCGCAGAGCGCGCGCAAGGCGGCCGTATCCAGATGATTTTCGACCAGATCGGCCAGGCGCTCGATATCGCGCTCGCGCAGCGCGTGGTAATCCACGGTCTGCACGTCACGCAGCCCGGCCCAACGCAGCAATGCGCTGCACGCCGCCGAAGACTCGAACAGCCCGTGCAGGTAGGTGCCCATGACCTGGCCATCTTCGCTCAGCGCGCCATCGCTGCGGCCATCGTCGAGCCTCACCGCGGCGCGCTGCAGGCCAGCGCCGGCAGTCACCCCGGCATGGATTTCGTAGCCGCTGATGACGGCACCGTCCAGGCACAGCCGGCCACTGACGTTGCGCAGCTGCTTGTGCGGCTCCAGCACGGTATCAATGTGCAGCAGGCCGAAGCCGTCGCTGCCACCCGCCGGCCCTTCCAGCCCTTGCGGGTCCTCGACCCGACGCCCGAGCATCTGCAAGCCGCCGCAGATGCCCAGCAGCTTGCCGCCATAGCGCAGGTGCCGGTCGATGGCCGCCGCCCAGCCGCCGCTGCGCAGGAAGGCGAGATCGGCGCGCACGCTCTTGGAGCCAGGCAGGATGATCAGGTCGGCCGGTGGAATGGCTTCACCGGGGCCGACGAAGGTCAGCTCGACCTGGGGGTGCAGGCGCAGCGGATCGAAATCGGTGTGGTTGCTGATCCGCGGCAACACCGGCACCACCACCTTGAGCACCTGATCGGCCTTGCTCACCTGACGTCGGTCGATGGCGTCCTCGGCCTCCAGGTGGAAATCCATCAGGTACGGCAGCACGCCCAGCACCGGTTTGCCGGTGCGCTGCTCGAGCCAGTCCAGCCCTGGTTTGAGCAAGGCGATATCACCGCGAAACCGGTTGATCACGAAACCCTTGAGGCGCGCCTGTTCACTCGGCGACAGCAGCTCCAGAGTGCCGACCAGATGCGCGAAGACGCCGCCCTTGTCGATATCGGCGATCAGGATCACCGGGCAGTCGACCGCCTCGGCGAACCCCATGTTGGCGATATCGTTGGCGCGCAGGTTGATTTCGGCCGGCGAGCCGGCACCCTCGACCATCACCACCTGGTGGTTCGCCCGCAGGCGAGCGTGAGACGCCAGCACCGCTTCACGGGCGACGCGCTTGTAGTCGTGATAGGCCACGGCATTCATGTTGCCGACGGCCTGGCCATGGATGATCACCTGGGAGCCGGTGTCGCTGTTGGGCTTGAGCAGCACCGGGTTCATGTCGGTGTGCGCTGGCAGGCCGCAGGCCTGGGCCTGCACCGCCTGGGCCCGGCCGATCTCGCCACCGTCGGCGGTCACCGCGCTGTTGAGCGCCATGTTCTGCGGTTTGAACGGCGCCACGCTGACGCCCTGGCGCTGCAACCAGCGACACAGGGCGGTCACCAGGGTGCTCTTGCCCGCATCCGAGGTGGTGCCCTGCACCATCAGGGTGGCGCCGGCTTGCAAATGACTCATCGCGCCTCCTCGGCAAAGACCTGTAGCGCTGCGGCCAGGCGCTGCCAACCGGCCTCATCGGGTGGCAGGCCGAAGCGAATGCTGGCCGGGCGCTCGAACAGGCGGGTGAAGATGCCATTGCAGGCCAGGAACTCATGCAGCAGCGCGGCGTGCTCGCTGGCGATCCACTGGAACAGCGCACAGCCACCGGTGGGCGCCAGACCATGCTCACGCAGCAGGCTGGCCAGGCGCTGGCCGTCAGTGCTCAGGCGCTGGCGCTGGGCTTGCTGAGCGGTCTTGTCTTCGAGCATTCGGGCCGCCAGCCAGCGGGTCGGGCCGCTGATCGTCCAGGGCCCGAGCATTTCTTCCAACTCATCGAGCAGCGTGCGTTCAGCCAGCACGAAGCCCAGGCGGGCACCGGCCATGCCGAAGAACTTGCCGAACGAGCGCAGCACGATCAGCCCCGGCAATTGTGCATGAGCCGCCAGGCTCTGCTCCGGGGTGCAGTCGATAAAGGCTTCATCGACGATCAGCCAGCCGCCCCGCTCGGCCAGGCGCGCATGCCAGGCATACAGCTGCTCGGGGGAAAAGCGCCGACCGGTAGGGTTGTTGGGGTTGACCAGCAAGAGCACGTCGAGCCGCTCCAAGGCGCGGTTGACGCCGGCCTCGCTGATCTCCAGCACCCGATGCCCTTCACGCTGCCAGGCTGCCGCATGCTCAGCGTAGGCCGGCGAGACGATGCCGACCCGTGCCTCGCGGCGCAGCCGCGGCAGGCACTGGATCGCCGCCTGGGAGCCGGCCACCGGCAGCAGATCGGCGGCGCCGTAATAGGCGCAGGCGGCGGCCTCCAGTCCGTCGTCCTGCTCCGGCAAACGGTTCCAGGCCTGCGCGGGAATCTCCGGAAGTGGCAGGCCGTATGGCGCCACGCCGGTCGAAACGTCCAGCCAATCGCTCAGCGGGATGCCATAACGAAGCGCCGCCTTGCGCAACCGCCCGCCGTGCTCAAGCAATGCACACCTCCACGATCAGCATCAGCAGCAACCAGAGCAGCACGCCGCCCCACACCAGGTTCATTGCCCGCTCGATATCCCGCGCCCGTGGCGGTGGGCCTTCGCCCAGCTCGGGGCGCTGGTGCAGCTCACCGTGATAGACCGCCGCTCCGCCGAGGCTGACGCCCAGCGCGCCCGCGCCTGCGGCCATCACCGGCCCGGCATTGGGGCTGTCCCATTGTGGCGCCTGGCGTTGCCAGCAACGCATCGCCAAGGCGCTGCGACCGAGTACGGCATAGGTCAGCGCGACCAGGCGGGCCGGCAAGTAATTGAGCAGGTCATCGATCTTCGCGGCGGCCCAGCCGAAGCGCTCGAAGCGCTCGTTGCGGTAGCCCCACATAGCGTCCAGGGTGTTGCTCAGGCGATACAGCACCACGCCCGGCGCCCCGGCGACGAGAAACCAGAACAGCGCGGCGAACACCGCATCGCTGCCGTTCTCCAGCACCGACTCGGTACCGGCACGGGCCACGCCAGTGGCGTCCAGGTCCTCGGTACGTCGGCTGACCATGTAGCCCACTCGCTGGCGTGCCACCGGCAGATCACCCAGGCGCAGCGCCTGGGCCACCGGCTGGGCGTGCTGATCGAGGCTGCGCAGCCCCAGGGCGGCGTAGAGGGCGACGATCTGCACCAGCCAGCCGATCCACGGTAGCTGCACCAGCAGCACGGTAAGCAGCGTCAACGGCAGCACCGCCAGGCACCAGGCGCTCACGCCATGGCTGCGCCAGCCGCCACCGGACGGGTTGAAGCGCTGCTCCAGGCGGTTGGCCAGCTTGCCGAAGCCCACCAGCGGGTGCCAGCGCTTCGGCTCGCCGAGGGCGGCATCCAGGGCCACGCCCGCGACAGCGCAGAGGATCAGGCTCATGGACGGCTCTCGTTATTCATGGTGATCCCAGCGATCCTCGAACAGCAGCTCGTGCAGCGGCCGTACCTGCGCCCAACCTTCCTGGGCCAGCATCGGCGCCGGGTAAAAGGCCTGCACCGGCCCCAGGCAGAGCACCGCGACCGGCTTGCTGCCCGGCGGCATGCCCAGCAGCTCGGCCAGGGCGACGGGGTCGAACAGCGACACCCAGCCCATGCCCAGGCCTTCGGCGCGGGCCGCCAGCCACAGGTTCTGGATCGCGCAGGACAGCGAGGCCATGTCCATTTCCGGCAAGGTGCGCCGGCCGAACACATGGGCCTCGCGGCCTTCCATCAAGGCCGCCACCAGCACTTCGGCGCAATCGCGAACGCCCTCGACCTTCAGCCGCATGAACTCGTCCGAACGTTCGCCCAGTGCCTCCGCAGTCAGCTGGCGTTCGCGCTCGACCAACTGGTAGATGTCTTCTCGCAGCGCCGGCCGGGTGATGCGGATGAAACGCCACGGCTGCATCAGGCCGACGCTGGGCGCCTGGTGCGCCGCTTCGAGCAGGCGGGCGAGCAAGTCGGGCGCGACCTCGCCGCCGCTGAAATGGCGCATGTCGCGGCGCTCGGCAATGGCGCGGTAGACCGCGGCGCGCTCCTCGGCGCTGAAGGCGTGCGCGGTCATGGACGAAACAACGCCGCAGCGGCTGGCGGATTAGAAGGCAGGTAGAAATGGATGTAGGACGCGGTCAGGCGCTCAAGTCGGAACACCGCCTCGCTAACCGGCTTGTCGTTCGGGCAGTCCCCACGGGCCAGCGGCTGCAGCGCAGAGTCCAGGCGCGAGTGGTGGTAACTGTGCCCGCGCAGCACGCCCTCAGGCAGTTCGACGCTCTGCAGGGCCAGGGCGACCAGGCGCTTCTGCATCTGCGCAGTTCCCGGCAGCAGACCGGCCAGTTCGGCGCGCTCGCCAGCGACATCGCTCAGCGACTCGAGCAGATACAGCATGCCACCGCACTCGGCGAGCAGCGGTTTGCCGGCCTGCTGATGCGCCTTGATCGCGTCGATCATCGGCCGATTGGCGGCTAGCGCCTGCAGATGCAACTCCGGGTAGCCGCCTGGCAGGTAGAGGCTGTCCACGTCAGGCAGTGCCTTGTCGGCCAGCGGGCTGAAGAACGTCAGCGTTGCGCCCATCTGCTCGAGCAGGTCGAGGTTGGCCTGGTAGATGAACGCGAAGGAAGCATCAAAGGCCACCCCGATGCATACGCCAGCGAGCAGCGGCGCCAACGGTTCGGTCAAGGGCGCGGCGAAGGTCACCGGCGGCGGCAGCGTGATCGTCGCCGTCTGCTCCAGGGCGTCGGCCGCGGTATCCAGGCGCGTATCGAGGTCGGCGAGCTCGCCAGCCTGCACCAGACCGAGGTGCCGGCTAGGCAGTTCGATGGCCGCACTGCGTGGCAGCGAGCCATACCAGCGGATCGATGCCGGCAGGCTGTCACGGATCAGGTCGTTATGGCGACCCGGATTGACGCGATTGCCGAGAACGCCTGAGAACGGCAGGTCAGGCTGGTAGTTGGCCAGGCCGACGGCCAGGGCGCCGAAGGTCTGGGCCATGGCCGAGCCATCGATCACCCCGAGCACCGGCACACCGAAACGGCGCGCCAGGTCAGCCGCCGACGGCGAGCCGTCGAACAGCCCCATCACGCCTTCGATCAGAATCAGATCGGCCTCGCCAGCGGCTTCCCAGAGCAGGCGGCGGCTCTCGGCTTCGCCGACCATCCACAAGTCCAGCTGATAGACCGGGTTGCCGCTGGCGCGGGAAAGAATCATCGGATCGAGAAAGTCCGGCCCACACTTGAACACCCGCACGCGCTTGCCTTGCCGGGTGTGCAGGCGCGCCAGGGCAGCGGTGACGGTGGTCTTGCCCTGCCCCGAAGCCGGCGCGGCGATCACCAGGGCCGGGCATTGCCGTGGCGCCCCAGGCTCGGCGGAAAGCGCATCTATCGTGCTCAAAACTCCACGCCCTTCTGCGCCTTCACACCGGCCTTGAAGGCATGTTTGACCAAGGTCATTTCGGTCACCGTGTCGGCCGCTTCGAGCAGCGCCGGCGGTGCGCCACGACCGGTCACCACGACGTGCTGCAACTCCGGGCGCGACTCGATATCGCGCAGCACCACGTCCACGTCCAGGTAGCCGTGCTTGAGGGCGATGTTCAGTTCGTCCAGCACCACCAGAGCGATCTGCGGATCGTTCAGCAGCTGCCTGGCTACATCCCAGGCCAGGCGTGCCTTCTCGATATCACGCTGGCGATCCTGGGTATCCCAGGTGTAGCCCTCGCCCATCACGTGGTAGCTGACTTCATCGGGAAAACGACGGAAGAAGTGCTCCTCGCCGGTGGCCATGCCGCCCTTGATGAACTGCACCACGCCCACCTTCAGGCCATGGCCGAGCGCGCGGGCAACCATGCCGAAGGCCGAACTGCTCTTGCCCTTGCCGTTGCCGCTGTGCACCAGCAGCAAGCCGTATTCGTCCTGGGCCTGGGCGATCTTTTCGTCCATCAGCGCTTTCTTGCGCGCCATGCGGGCGTTGTGGCGCGCGTCGCGCTCGGCCGATTCGCGGCTGGGGGATGGGGTCGATTCGCTCATGGGATCTCCTCGGCGCCAGCAAGCTCGCGCGGTTCGAGCACGTATCGGTGCCCGACGATAAAAACGATCACGCAGGAGCAGGCAGGGCTGGCCCTGGGGCCGCGCACCGGCCGCGCCCACCGCGCAACCTAAGGAAAAAGCGACAGGCCGGTCTCCGGGCTCACGAGTGCCGCGTTCAGAGAACACGACGAACCACGCCGCCTTCCCGCATCGAAGATGCAGTGGCCAGAAGCATGGTTGGGCTCGTTTACCGTTGCGGGGGCAGCGTCGGCATTGCTCGCTTGCAGGCAGCGCACCGACTTCCCAGTTTCACCCCTGACCGAGACCAGGGACACCTGAAGCAGGTCGCAAAGGGTAAGGACTGACGGCATAAGCGTCAATCGGAGAGTCGGCCATGGCGCGCTGCTCTGAGCGACGACGCCTCAGGGATGACTGGCGAGCTCCACCGGAAAAACGCGCTTGGCCTCGATATAGGTACGCTGCCAATAACTGTTGCCTAGACTGTCCAGGCGTACGGTGCCGCCCGAGGACGGCGCATGCACGAAGCGGCCCTCACCGACGTAGATACCGGCATGGCTGACCTGCCGGCCACCGTTGGTTGCGAAGAACACCAGATCACCACTGCGCAGAGAATCGCGGCCGATGGTCGGCGCACGCATGCTGATCAGCTCGCGGGTCGAGCGTGGCAGCTTGATGCCTGCTGCATCGCGGTACACATAGCCGATCAGGCCGCTGCAATCGAAACCGCCATCAGGCGTGTTGCCACCGTAGCGGTATGGGGTGCCCACAAGCCCCAGAGCGCGAAACAGCACATCGTCCGCGCCACCCTGGTAGGCACCAGGCGCAGGCATTACGACAACGGGTTGCGGGGTGGGTGCGGGTGCTCGACCGGAACAGGCACTGAGCAGTGCTGCAAGCAGGAGGAAGGCGATGCGGATGGTGGCAGTCATGGACGGACGATCCTGGAGCCTGAATGCGCCCTACTCTGCCGCGTTCGCAACTGCAGTGCAAGCTTTAGCTTTGCACTGCATTCGCTTGAAAACATTCAAATTGTTGCTCGACCGACCTGATCGGGCGACGATCGATCAATGCTGGGAGGCCAGATTCTCGGTCGGCGCCAGCGCCAGAACGCGCTTGGCTTCGATGAACGTACGCTTCCAGTAGCCGTCATCCAGGCTGTCGATGCGCACGCCACCGCTACGGCGGCTGGAGGAATGGATGAACTGATCATCACCCAGGTAGATGCCAGCATGGCTGACGCGGCCACGCCCGGCGGTACTGAAGAACACCAGATCACCCGGCTTGAGCGCCTTGCGGTCGACCAGTGGCGCATCGATTTTGATCATCTCGCGAGTCGAGCGCGGCAGCTCCATACCCAGCTCCTCGCGGAACAGGTAGCCGATGAAACCGCTGCAATCGAAACCGGTTTTCACCGACGTGCCGCCGAAACGGTAACGTGTGCCGATCAGGGATATGCCCTTTTCCAGAACACTGTCCGCCAGTTGCGGCAACTCGTAAGGCGCACCATTGGAGAAATCGGCAACGACATCGTCTTCGCCGGAGTCATTTTGTTCGACGGCCGGCGCAACTACCACTGGCCTGGCAGGCAATGAAGCCTGGGCCTGAGGCGTGTCGATTTGAGATTGCGTTGCATGGTTAGCGCAGGCGGCGAGAACCATTGTGAGTGCGAGAGGCACGAGGGGTGCGAAGCGTTTGCGCATGGGCACGACCGTGGCATGGAAATTGATCAGCCGCGACTATGCCCGCGAACGGGTTCATTTGCAAATTTTATGATCAGCAATGTGACCCAGTAGTTCCGGAAAAACATCTAAGGCCCGTTCTTCCAGCCTGAAGTCAACCAGTGCACTGACTTCCGTGTGCGACAAATTGACCTCGACCGTGACCTTGCCCGAACGGCGCGCCTGTCGCAACGGCTCGGCTATATAAGGAAAGCTGGCGCTGGTTCCGACACTGATCACCAGGTCGAAGCCCTCCTGCAATTGCCCATATAGACGCTCCACGGCCATCGGCGGCAGCCGCTCGCCAAACAGCACCACGGGTGGCCGCAACACCCCGCCGCAGGCCACGCACCGTGGCGGCAGGGGGTGCTGCAGATGCTCGCCCAACCGCTCGTCGGCTTCCCGGCAAACCTGGCAATACAAGGGCGCCAATTCACCGTGAATCTCGATCAGCCGATCCGCGGGGCTGCCGGCCAGGCGATGATAGCCGTCGATGTTCTGGGTCAGCACCCAGCAACCCGGCTTGAGCGTCTGCAGCTCGGCAATCGCCCGGTGGGCGGCATTGGGCTGGGCGCCCAGGCAGGCACTGCCAAGCTGCGCCAGGTACTTCCAGCACAGCGCCGGATCGCGGCGCAGCATGTCGCCAGACATCGCCACTTCGATCGGCACACCGTCATCGGTATGTTCGTTGTAAAGGCCGCCGATGCCGCGGTAGGTCGGCAAGCCGGAATCGGCCGATATTCCCGCCCCGGTGATGATCAGGATGCGCTGCGCGTCGATGAACGCCGTCACCAGGCGCTGCAATTGCGCCGCCATCAATGATTGACCGTGTGCGCCAGCATCACCGAAAGCTGGCACATCGGCCTGCCGCTTTCTGCATGCCACTGATTGAAGGCGGCCTGCACTGCCGCCCGGTCGCGCTGGCTATTGGGCGCCTTGTCGATGATCTTCTGGGCCTTGAGGGCGGCGACCATGTCATCGCTGGGGATGAAGGTATCCTTGCCGACCATGCGCAGGAAACGCGGTGCGGAAAGCCCGCCCAACTGGCTGCCCTGCTTGGCCAGCCAGTGCCAGAGACCGACGACATCGGTCACCGGCCAATCGGCGATAAACCCGCCAAAGGCGAAACCTGGCTGCGGCGTGCTGGCCTTCACGGCAGCAGCAGGCCCGCTCAGCGCACCACGTTCGACGTCGAGGATGAACTGCGCATTGCGCGGCACGCTCTTGAGCTTGCCCAGGTGGCGAATCAGCCGCGCATCCTGCATCAGCCGCTCCAGGCGCTCGCCACCCATCAGCACGACCTTTTCCGGATCGAAGCCGAAGAACACTTCCTCGAAGGCCGGCCATTTGGCGTCGACCAGGCTGTGCTTGAGGCCAGCGCGGAAGATGCGCAGGCTCATGATCGACAGGTAACGATCATTGCCCAGCGCACGCAGCTTTTTGTCCGAAACCGGCTGCGGCAGGCGCGCCTCGAGTGCCTCGAGCGAGCCGAAGCGGTTAACGCAGTACTCATGCATCCATCGGTAGTCTTGCATCGATTGGGGTCAGCTCTCGAAATTACAGGTTCATCACGTTCAGAAAGCGCGGCGTGGCCTGCTCGTCAATCTTCAAACTGGCGAAATCGAACAGGTTGCGGTCGGCCAGCTGCGAAGGCACCACGTTCTGCAAGGCGCGGAACATGATCTCGGTACGCCCCGGCGACTTGCGTTCCCACTCCTGCAACATGTCCTTGACCACCTGGCGCTGCAGGTTCTCCTGGGAGCCGCACAGGTTGCACGGGATGATCGGAAATTCCTTGAGCGTGCTGTAGGCCTCGATGTCGGCCTCGCTGCAGTATGCTAGCGGGCGAATCACCACGTTGCGGCCATCGTCGGCACGCAGCTTGGGTGGCATGGCCTTGAGCGTGCCGCCGTAGAACATGTTCAGAAAGAAGGTCTCGAGGATGTCGTCGCGGTGGTGCCCCAGGGCCATCTTGGTCGCACCGATCTCATCGGCGAAGGTATACAAGGTGCCACGGCGCAGACGCGAGCATAGAGAGCAGGTGGTCTTGCCTTCCGGAATCTTTTCCTTGACCACCGAATAGGTATCCTTCTCGACGATGTGGTACGCCACGCCGATGGATTCCAGGTACGCCGGCAGCACGTGCTCGGGGAAGCCCGGCTGCTTCTGGTCCATGTTCACGGCGACGATCTCGAAGTTGATCGGCGCGACCTTCTGCAGGTAAAGCAGGATGTCGAGCATGGTATAGCTGTCCTTGCCACCGGACAGACAGACCATGACCTTATCACCCTCCTCGATCATGTTGAAGTCGGCGATGGCCTCGCCGGCCTGACGACGCAGGCGTTTTTGCAGCTTGTTCTGATTGACCGAGAGGGTGCCCATGGCGCGCAAGAATCCGCTATAAGTACTGAAGCCGCACATTTTACCCAGAAAACGACGCGCACCCCAGCTACAAAACGGCTAACCGTCGGCCTGCCGGCGAAACCGGCCAGCAACGCACCTTCTCATCGACCAAGGAGAGCCGATGAACCAGGAAACCTTACCCGGCAGCCGGCTGCTCGATTTGCTGGAGGCCGCGCCCGACGGGCTCTCCGAGTACGAACTGATGCTACGCCTGAGCCGCTGGGAGGGTCGTGATGAGCGCCTGCCCAGCGACACCCTGGAACTGTTTCGCAGCCACTTCCTGCTCTTCCACACGCTGTACCGTCTGCGCGACGAACTACACGCCGAGGGCCGCGCGTCGTTGCAGATCAGCCCGCTATGCATCCGCCTGCTGCCTTATCAGGCCGCAGAGAGTGCCTTGAGCGAGCCGGAGCCGCTGCGCGAGTACTACCTCGACCTCACCCATTTGCGCGACACCGGCGCCGAGGATGTCGAGCAGATGCTCGGGGTCTTCTGGGTGCGCCTGCACGGCGCCGAAGATCGGCAGCAGGCCCTGGCGGCGCTGGAGTTCGACGAGCAGGCTGGCGAGCTCGATCTGGGCGTCATCCGCCAGCGCTACCGGCAGTTGGTGAGCCTTCATCACCCGGACCGAGGCGGTTGCACGCAGCGCCTGCAGCGCATCAACAGCGCCATGGAAACGCTGCAGCGCTACTACCGCTGAGCCTTACCGCTCGGCTCATGGCCCTGCAGCGGGCGCCGATCTGCGGCATAATCGGCTCCAGTTACCCGCCCCTGAAGCCGTCATGCCCGATCAGATCCACGCCCGCGTCGAAGCCTGCTACCAGCAGGCGGAAACCTTCTTCAAGCGGCGCTTCGCCCGCCCGCAGGTGAGCTTCAAGCTACGCGGGCAAAAAGCTGGCGTTGCCCATCTCACCGAAAACAAGCTGCGCTTCAACCCGCAGCTGTATCGCGAGAATCAGGAAGACTTCCTGCGCCAGACCGTCGCCCACGAAGTGGCTCACTTGATCGCCCACCAGCTGTTCGGCCTGAGCATCCAGCCCCACGGCGAGGAGTGGCAGTTGATCATGCGCGGCGTCTATGAACTGCCGCCGCACCGCTGCCACACCTATGAAGTGAAGCGCCGCCAGGTCAGCCGCTTCATCTACCGTTGCCAGTGCCCGCAAGGCGAATTTCCTTTCTCCGCCCAGCGCCACGCGCTGGTGTCCAAGGGGCGCCGCTACTTCTGCCGGCGCTGCAAGATCACCCTGCAGTTCACCGGTGAGCAGCGCGTCGAATAACGTCAGCCATTCAGGCGCTGAAAGGCGCGCAGCAGCGCCTGGCTGAGGTCGACACTGGAGAATTTGGTCAGTACGTCGTTGGCGCCTACCGAGCGGGCCTTCTCGGTGTTCATGGTGCTATCCAGTGAGGTGTGCAGTAACACGTAGGTATCGGCCAGCTGGCTGTCCTTACGGATTTGCTGAACCAGGGCGTAACCGTCCATTTCCGGCATTTCGATATCCGAGACCAGTACCTCGACAGGTCGCCCCTCCTCGCGGGCGCTCCTAAGCACGTCGAGGGCACTGGCCGCGCTGCGTACGGCCTCGCAATCGAGATCCAGCTTGCGTAGGGTCATCAGGGTCTGCTGAATGGCCACCTGAGAGTCATCGACGACCAGCACGCGGCGCCCCTGCAAAAGCTGTCGCTCGGCTGGGGTGAGCAATTCCTCACTAACCTCTTCCAGCGGCGCCGGGGCGATTTCATGTAGCACCTTCTCAATGTCGAGAATCTGCACGATTGAGCCGTCAATCTGCGTCACCCCAGTAATAAAGGCGCGAGAACCGGCCCCCGAGGGGGGCGGACGCACATCGCGCGTCGAACACTGCACGATGCGTTCGACGCTGTGCACGTGCAGGCCCTGCCGCGAGCGGCTCAACTCGGTGACGATCAGGCAACCATCACCATCATCGCTGCCACCGCGCTCGCCAATCGCACGAGCCAGGTCGATAACCGTCAGCGCCGAGCCACGCAGTGTAGCGACGCCGCGTACATGGGGATGACGGCTGGGCATCTTAGTCAATGCTGGACAGGGAATGATCTCGTTGACCTTGAGCAGGTTGATGCCCAACAGGCGGCCATTGTGCAGACGAAACAGCAGCAGCGACAGCGCGTCGCCGAGCACCATGTTCATACCCGTGATTCCCCATGCAAAAACTTTAAAAAGTGGCCTGACTCTAAAGCGCCGGGCTCGTTGCTCTAGATGGCAGTTGTCACTGCAGAAACGCGGCGACCTGCGACGCCTCGAACGGCCAATGGAGCTCGGCGCCCGTATCCATGCGGCGCAGAACAGGGATGATCAGCGCATAGCGCTCCATTAACCCAGGCTCGTCGGCGATATCCAGCAATTCGACCAACAGGCCGTTTTCCACGAACGGCATCAAGACCGCCTCTGCGTAATCACACAGATGACAGCCGAGAGTGCCGAGCAGCCGGCATTCGGGAAGCATGATTGAGGCAACCTGCGAAGGTAACTAGAGTCGCAGTTTAGCACTTTGCCATGCCGGATCAGGCTTTCTCGATACCCTCGCCCGATTGCGGTGTCAGCGTCGAACTCAACAAGCCCTGCAGGCCATCAAGCAGACGACCATTGACCTGCTCGGCCTTCTCGAGCCGGCCGGCATCGAAGCGATCGTCCAGCGAGAAGCCGCCCTTGAGCAGGTCCTGCAATAATCCCTTGCCATCACTGACCCAGGCATTGGCCGTACGCAATGCGTCGAGCAGGCCCTGGGCATAATCGGTCAGCGCACCGTTGGTTGCGCTGGCTGGCTGCCCACCTTGATTCGATACGGCGCCGTAAGTATCGGTGGCTTGGCGCACGCTGGTCTGGGTCAGCCGCAGCGACATGGAGGCCAGCTGCGAGCTGTCCATATCCAGCGCCATAGCGCGGTCGAAGGCTCCAGCCATGTCGCCAGAATAGAAAGAATTGGACAGATCCTGCACCTGGCTGAAAAGTTTGCCGAGCGCGGCTTTTTCCTCATCATCCAGCTCACCCTCAACCTCCACCTGCCACCCGCCGATCTGCAGGCTGCCGGATTGGCTGTTCGCGCCCTCGGTACGTGACCAGGCCGCAGATGCTTGAGCCACCGATACGCGTAAGCGGTCGCCATCGCGGGTGGTGATGTTGAGTTCGAAACTTTCCGCTACCGCGGCGAAGCGATCGCTGGAGGTGGGCGTCACGCCGTTGCCCTCGCCTGCACTCGGCACCGAGCCATAAAGCTTGTCGAGGCCGGCGAAGCCTTGCTGAATGCGCTTGAACGTGTCGTCGATATCGCTGGCGATCTTGTCCTTGAGCACACCCATGCCGTCGAGGATCTTGCGCGCCTCGTCGAAGCCTTTCTGCACACCGGAACGCGCCTGGTCGAGCAGCTGCTGCAATTTCTCGGGGCTGGCGCCAGACGCCGCCTCGCTCTTGAGCCGTTGCTCGACGAAGCCCATCACGCGATCGGCGACCTTCTCCGGCGAGAAATCGTCCTGTTTTGCCGTCAGCGAGCCCGGCGGCAGGCCGAGGCGTTCAGCCAGACGGTTCGACAGCGCTGCCTGGGCGTCGGCCGCATTGCGAATGGTGGTGGGCTGACCGCCGAGTTGTGGCGAGCGGCCTGTCGTGTTGGTCGACAGCGGGATTGAGATAGCCATGGCAAGTCACCGAAACGGGAGCATGTCCAAGGTTGACGGCAGCCCTTGGCAAAAGTTTAGGGCTAGCAGTCAACCAATCGACCGGGCGGCTCGCGCATCAATCCTGGCTTACCGAGCCAATCTTGTGAATCGACAGGTCGGCGCCGTAATACTCCTGCTCCTGGCTCAGGCGAATGCCTACCACCTGCTTGAGCAATCCATACACCGCAAAGCCGCCAAGCAGCGCCACGGCGACGCCAGCCAGGCTACCCACCAACTGGCTGGCGATGCTCACGCCGCCCAGACCGCCCCACAGCGGCTGGCCGAAGATGCCGCAGGCGATACCACCCCAGACGCCACACAGGCCGTGCAGCGGCCAGACGCCGAGTACGTCATCTATCTTCCATTTAACCTGTGTCGCGGTGAAGGCCCAGACAAACAGCGCACCGGCGATGGCGCCGGTGGCCAGGGCGCCCACCGGATGCATCAGGTCGGAGCCGGCGCAGATGGCGACCAGCCCGGCCAGCGGGCCGTTGTGTAGGAAGCCCGGGTCATTGCGGCCGACGATCAGCGCGGCCAGGGTGCCGCCCACCATCGCCATCAAGGTGTTGACGGCCACCAGGCCGCTGATGCTGCCCAGGGTCTGTGCGCTCATCACGTTGAAGCCGAACCAGCCGATGATCAGCACCCAGGAACCCAGTGCCAGGAAGGGAATGCTCGACGGCGCCATGGCCACCAGGCGGCCGTCGCGGTAGCGGCCATCGCGGCGCCCCAGCAGCACCACCGCGGCGAAGGCCAGCCAGCCGCCGACGCCATGAACGACCACTGAGCCGGCGAAGTCGTGGAACGGTGCACCGAAGGTCGTCTGCAGCCAGGCCTGGAAACCGAAGTTGCCGTTCCAGATCATGCCTTCGAAGAACGGGTAGACGAACGCAACGATCAGGGCGGTGGCGCACAACTGCGGGCCGAAACGCGCACGCTCGGCGATGCCCCCGGAAATGATCGCGGGAATCGCTGCCGCAAAGGTCAGCAGGAAGAAGAATTTCACCAACGCGTAGCCGTTACCCTCGACCAGAACGCTGGCCGGATGCAGGAAGCTGACCCCATAGGCTATCCAGTAGCCCACGAAGAAATAGGCGACGGCCGAGATCGCGAAATCCGAAAGAATCTTGGATAGCGCATTGACCTGATTCTTCTGCCGTACGGTGCCGACTTCCAGAAAGGCGAAGCCGGCATGCATGGCCAGGACCATGACGGCGCCGATCAGGATGAATAAGGTATTCGAGCCGTGAATCAGGGTTTGCACAGCACTGTCGAGGTTTTCCATCGAAGCACAGACTCCGCAGCGAAAAAGCACCAAAAAGGAACACCAGCCCAGCGAGAAGCACCATTTACAAGCACGCCATCTCGCGTCATTGCGCACCCGTTGGGAGCGGATCGGCATCACGGCGCTCCGTCGCCTCGCCTTTTCAAGACTTATTCTTGGTTTATCAAGTAGTTAACAAGGCACCAGAGAGATGCCAAGAAAGACGCCGAGCACCATAATCATGCATATCGGCCCGCCTCGCCGTTCGCCAATGCAATGCCTGTGCCCTCTGAGGCGGTCTCCGCGTCCATCCCGGCAGATAGAATGAACCTGCCAGGGGCGGGCCACTCGAACCCCTTACACCGCCCCATACCTACAGGAGATTGATCAATGGCCCGCCCACTCCCCTCGCGCCCCGTAGCTCCAGCCAACAAGGAAGAGCTGCTCGAAGAGTTCCAGGCACTGGTACGTGACACCGAAACCCTGCTGCAACATTCGGCCAGCCTGGTCGGCGATCAAGCCGAAGAGCTGCGCGCGCAGATCCGCGACAGCCTGGGCCGTGCTCGCACCACACTGAAGAACACCGAAGAAACCGTGGTTCAGCGCGGCCGCGCGGCCGTGGGTGCAACCGAAGACTATGTGCAGACCCATCCGTGGCAGACCATCGGCATTGCCGCTGGCATTGGTATACTGATCGGCATGCTCATTAGCCGACGTTGATCAGGACAGCACATGGATGACAGCCAGACAGCCGCACCTCCCAGCCGCGCCCCCTCGCCACGGCGCCTGGCCGGTGCACTGCTCGGGCTGGTTCATGGCCATGTCGCGCTGTTCAGCGAAGAGTTCCGGGAGCAGCAGGCGCGCACCGTCACCCTGCTGATCCTGACCGGCCTCTGCGTCCTGTTCGGCCTGCTGCTGATCATCGGTCTGTCGGCTGCGCTGCTGATTGGCTTCTGGGACACCCACCGCATTCTGGTCATCACCCTGCTCTGCCTGTTCTATGCAGCCGGCCTGCTGCTTTGCGGCTGGAGCCTGGTACAACGTATGCGTAATGCCCCGGCACCGTTCAGCGCCAGCCTCGAAGAACTGGCCCGCGACCGCGAGCAACTGCTGCCATGAGCGACAAGAATACGCAGGAACTGCGCAAGACCATGTTGCGGCTGCGCCTGGAAATGCATCGCCAGGAAATCCGCTATGAAACCCAGGTCATGCTGGAGCCGCTGCGCAAGGCCAAGGACCTGGGTAATCACTGGCGCCAGGAACTCAAGGGTAGCCACGCACCAATCTGGATCACCGGAGGCGTGTTCGCTCTGACCGTCTTGGGCATGCGCGGTGGCCAATGGCGACGCTGGCTACGCATGGCGCTCGCCGCGTTCCCTGACCTGCGCAAACGCTCGCCTGGTCATGAAAGCGAAAAGCCAGCAGAGAAATCCGATCAAGCCTGAAATTGGCCACCTTCTTGCTAGGAAAGAGCACAAAAAGCCTGGGTAACGCCTGGCTAACCTGCCCTTTCACTAAGGATGTGCCCGGTGCTCGACGGTCAACCCATCGCCGTCTTCCAACCCTTCATCGATACCGCTACCGGACAGATCGCCGGCATAGAGGCCCTGGCTCGATTGCGCGACGCCGTTGGCCGTCTGCATTCTGCAGGGCCGCTGTTCGCTGATCCGAAAACGCCCGCCGCGGCCTTGCGCAGGCTGGACCGAGCGATCCGTGAGCAGGCGTTCATGCGCTTTCGTCATGCGCCACCCGACTGGTTCCTGAGCGTGAACATTTCGCCACGCTGGATTGGTCGCCTGCGCCCACAGCAGGCGCTGCCGAGCCTCAAGCAGCTGGCGAGCAGTGGCGTCGATCCCACTCGCGTGGTGTTCGAGATCACCGAACTGGGCGGCGCCAGCCAGCGCCTGGCCGCAGTGGCCGCGCGCTACCGTGAGGCCGGCGTGCGTATCGCCATCGACGATTTCGGTGCCGGCTACTCGCAACTCGACCGTGTGCTGGCACTGCGCCCCGACATCCTCAAACTGGACATGCGCCTGTTTCAGGAAGCGGCCCGGGGCGGGCCCAGCGGCGAAGTGGTCAAGGCGCTGGCGATGATGGCGGAAAAGACCGGCTGCTGGATCATCGCCGAGGGCGTAGAGACCGAAGCCGAACTGCATTTCGCCCTGGAATGCGGCGCTCGCTACGTGCAGGGCTATCTGTTCGCCAGGCCGGAGCTGGAATTCTTCGACAGTGGCGCATTCGTCGAGTGCTTCGCCCGCCTGCGTGACGCCTATGTGCACAAGAAACTCGCCGACCGCATGCAGCTGATGACCCTGCGCCGCCAGCTCGCCGAGCTGTTCACCCAGCTCAAGCACAGCCCCGATGGGCTTGCACCGACGGTGACGCCGGGCGCCTACCCCTGGCTGATTCGCCTGTATCAGTGCGACCGCCACGGCACGCAGATCAGCCCCAACCTGGAATGGCGCGACGGCGCCTGGCAGGCCGACGATCGCTACTTGGGCCACAACTGGTCATGGCGCCCCTACTTCTATCAATTGCTTGCCGAAGGCTGGGAAGAGCGCCGCTTGATCCTCTCCAACACCTACCGCGACGCCACCACTAACCAGTACTGCCTGACTGCCGGGCAGTTCATCGACAACGGCAGCCGCCTGCTGCTGGTCGACATCGACGCCAGTGGACTTTAGTGGATGCGGCCTTGCAGTTGCGGGACCGAACAGGGAAGCTAACGGACATTCGCGCATGCGCCGCCTTTGCAAGGCCGCACGCGCCCGACTCGTCGTATCCGGTAAAGGAAGCACGCTTGGACTGGCAAACCCTGCTCACCCGTGAACGTCTTGGCAAACCGGCGCCCAGCGCCGATGAACTGGGCCGCAGCCCCTTCCACAAGGATCACGACCGGATCATCTTCTCCGGCGCCTTTCGCCGGCTGGGCCGCAAGACCCAGGTGCATCCGGTGTCCAGCAACGACCACATCCATACCCGCCTGACTCATTCGCTGGAAGTCAGCTGCGTGGGTCGCTCCCTGGGCATGCGTGTCGGCGAGATGCTGCGCAGCGAACTGCCGACCTGGTGCGAGCCCAGCGATTTGGGCATGGTGGTGCAGTCCTCCTGCCTGGCCCACGACATCGGCAACCCGCCGTTCGGCCACTCCGGCGAGGACGCCATCCGCCACTGGTTCCAGCAGGCCGCGGGGCGCGGCTGGCTGGATGCCATGAGCGATGCCGAGCGCGGCGACTTTCTTAGCTTCGAAGGCAATGCCCAGGGCTTTCGCGTTCTCACCCAGCTGGAGTATCACCAGTTCGATGGTGGCACACGGCTGACCTACGCGACCCTCGGCGCCTACCTCAAATACCCCTGGACGTCGCGGCACGCCGAGGCGCTGGGCTACAAAAAGCACAAGTTCGGCTGCTACCAAAGCGAGTTGCCGCTGCTCGAGCAGATCGCCGGCAAACTCGGCCTGCCGCAGCTCGAAGAGCAGCGCTGGGCGCGGCACCCACTGGTCTACCTGATGGAGGCCGCGGACGACATCTGCTACGGCCTGATCGACCTCGAAGACGGCCTGGAAATGGAGTTGCTCGACTACGCCGAGGTGGAATCGCTGCTGCTCGACCTGGTCGGCGACGACCTGCCGGAAACCTATCGCCAGCTCGGCCCCCAGGATTCGCGGCGGCGCAAGCTGGCGATCCTGCGCGGCAAGGCCATCGAGCACCTGACCAACTCGGCCGCCCAGGCCTTCGTCGAACAGCAGCCTAGCCTGCTTGCCGGCCGCTTGGAGGGCGATCTGGTCGAGCACATGCACGGCCCTGCCAAGCACTGCGTGCAGGCTGCGAAGGCCATGGCCCGCGAAAAGATCTTTCAGGACAAACGCAAGACGCTGCACGAGATCGGCGCCTACACCACGCTGGAAATTCTCCTCAATGCCTTCTGCGGCGCGGCGCTGGAACAGCACGGCGGACGCACGCCGTCGTTCAAGAATCGGCGCATTCTCGACCTGTTGGGCCATAACGCACCCGATCCTCACTGGCCGTTGTACCGCTCGTTCCTGCGCATGATCGATTTCATCGCCGGCATGACCGACAGCTACGCCACCGAGATGGCGCGGGAAATGACCGGTCGCTCGAGTCCGGTCTGAGCATGCGCCAGGTGTTCAGGCAGTTGTTCAGTTGGCACGCCGGGCCACCCGCCTGGGGGCCGGCGGTGGTCGCCGGTCTGGGCTGTGCACTACCTCTGCTGCTCGGTCTGTTCAGCGCCCATCCGGGCTTTCTGTGGGCGTCGGTGGGTGCTTTCCAGGCGGCCCAGGCCAACCCGCTGCACCGCTTCGGCATGCTACGCATGCTGCTGCTCACCGGCCTGGGCGCCTGCAGCGCCGGCCTGGGCTTCTGGTCGGCGACCCACCCGCTGATCAGCCTGTCGCTGTTCGCCGCCTTCGGCCTGTTGCTGGCCTGGCTGCAGCGGTACGGCACCGAGGCCGGCAAGCTGGGTATCGGCCTGACCGTCTGCCTGTGCCTGGGGCAAGGCCAGTACGGCAGCAGCATGCTCAACAACCCCAATGCCATCGCCATGCTGTTCATGCTGGGCGGGCTGTGGGTAATGCTGCTGGCTTTCGGTTTGCGCGGCCTGCATGGCCTGCGCATGTGGCCGCACATGCCGCGCCTGATCAGCCTGCTCAAGGTGCTGCGACGGCATGCACATCGGCAGTCTCGCCAACAATGGGGCCTGTACGCCCTGGGCTGTACGGTGGCGGTTTCCATGGCCGGCTTGATCGTCAATCTGGCCCACCTGCAGCGCGGCTACTGGCTGACCCTGGCAGTGGTCACCACCCTGCAACTGGAATTCAGGGGCAGCCTGGTGCGCGCGTTGCAGGCGAGCATGGCCAGCCTGACCGCCGCCGGACTGCTGATCCTGTTCGGTCATAGCCTGCAGAGCCCGCCGCTGATGGTCGCCATCATGCTGCCGCTGATCATGCTCAGCCGCGCCCTGCAGGCCAACCACTACGGTCTGTTCGTGCTGCAGACGACGGTCTGCTTCGTGCTGCTCGCCGAAAGCCTGGCCAAGGACTGGCACCTGCCGCAGGTGCGCCTGTTCAACGTCACCCTGGGTATCGTGCTGACCCTGTTCATCGCCCTGCTGATGCACGGCTTGCGCCAATGGCTGGATAACCGCAACGCCGCCAGGCTACGAACCGCGGCAGCAGGCGAGCGAGCGCCGGCGCAGCAATCGGAAACAAAGGCAACGAACGACGAGTGACCCAGGGCGGGCACAAAAGAAAAGGGCCTCGAACGAGGCCCTTTGTCGTGGATCAGGAAGCCGAGTTGATCTCTTTTTCCGGGTACCACACGTCCAGGAGCGGGCTGACGCTGAAATCGACCAGCTCGGAGCGGCCTTTCAGCCAGGCTTCCACAGCGGCGCGTTGCTCTTCGCTGACCGAACCACGCTTGGCCAGGCACACCAGGCCGTAGTCGTCGCCGCCAACATAGCCCAGGCCATTGGCGTTCATCGCGTCGCTCAGGAAGGCATCGAGGAAGGCGTCGACCGCTTCATCGCTCAGGTCTTCCTTGAAATTCAGGTTCAGTTCGAAACCCAGCTCCTGAAACTCGTCCACACAGAGTTTCTTGCGCAGACGACGGGAACGATTGGTAGCCATGGGTATAAATCCTTGCAGAGTGATAACGCGCGGCACTCTACCAGTTTCGTGACAGCGATGCCCGCCAACTGGCGAAAAATCGGCCGCTGCCGTCGCCGAAGTAGCCCACGGCCAGCTGCAGCTGATCATTGACCATAAAATCCCGCAATCACGGCCCTTGGCGGCATGGTGATGGGGCATAATGCGCGGCATTGTCCCAAACCGCTGTGGGAGCTCGTAATGCGATTTTCCGTTGTACCTGCCGTTCGGAGGCTGCGCATCCTCCGCCCTCTGGCCCTCGCCTGTCTCGTTCTGCCCACCGCCCTGCCCGCCTACGCGGCGACCAACGCCACACTCCCCGAGGGCGTGGCCAAGAGCCTGAAGGCCAACAAGATCGGCCAGCAGTCGTTATCGGTGGTGACGCTGCCACTCAACGGTCCGGGCAACGGCACCATTTTCAATGCCGATGTGTCGGTGAACCCGGCCTCGACCATGAAACTGGTCACCACCTTCGCCGCTCTGGAACTGCTCGGCCCGACCTACCAGTGGAAGACCGAGTTCTACACCGACGGCCAGCTCAAGAACGGCGTGCTCAACGGCAACCTGTACCTCAAGGGCGGCGGCGATCCCAAGCTGAACATGGAAAAGCTCTGGCTGATGCTACGTGACCTGCGCGCCAATGGCGTACGCCAGGTGACCGGCGATCTGGTGCTGGACCGTGGCTACTTCGTACAACCGGACCTGCCGGCTTTCAACGATGACGGCGGCGATGCCAACAAGCCCTACCTGGTCACCCCGGATTCGCTGCTGGTCAACCTCAAGGCCCTGCGCTTCATCGCCCGCGCCGAGGACGGCAAGGTCAGCGTGGCCGCCGAGCCGCCCCTGGCCGGCCTGAAGCTGGACAACCAGGTCAAGGTACTCAAGGCCGGCAAATGCCCGGCCTGGCCGGACGTGCGCTACAACCCGGTGAAAGAATTCGACGGCACCCGGGTGATCGTTACCGGCCAGCTGACCGATGGCTGCAGCGCCCAGACTTACCTGTCGTTGCTCGACCATCCGTCCTACGCCGCCGGCGCGGTACGGGCGATCTTCAGCGAGCTGGGCGGCAGCATCCTCGGCAAGGACCGTCAGGCCGAAGTGCCGAAGAGCGCCACCCTGCTGGCCCGCGCCTTCTCGCCGGACCTGGTGGAGATCATTCGCGACATCAACAAGTACAGTAACAACACCATGGCCCGGCAGCTGTTCCTCAGCATCGGCGCCCAAAACCGCAACGAGGCGGACATCGACGATGCCCACGCCGCGCAGCGGGTGATTCGCGCCTGGCTGGCACGCAAGGGCATCACCGCGCCGCAGCTGGTCATGGAAAATGGTTCCGGGCTGTCCAGAGCCGAGCGCATCAGCGCCCGGGAAATGGGACGGATTCTGGAAGCGGCCTGGAAGAGCCCTTACGCGCCCGAGTTCCTCAGCTCGATGCCGATCGTCGCGCTGGACGGTACCATGCGCAAACGCCTGCGCAACACGCCGCTGGCCGGCCAGGCGCACATCAAGACCGGCACCCTGAACAACGTGCGCGCCATCGCCGGCTTCAGCCGCGACAACAACGGCAATGCCTGGGCCGTGGTAGCGATCCTCAACGACCCCAAACCCTGGGGCGCGTCGGTGATTCTCGACCAGGTGCTGCTCGACCTTTACAAGCAGCCGAAAAGCGCTGCCCGATAAGCGCCTGAGGCAGCCCGGGTCGAGCTAGGCGAAGCCTGGGAAAGCCTCCTGGGTATCGCTACGCTCAACCCAGGCTAAGGCTGTAACAGACTTACTTCGCCATGATCTTCCAGGCACGGTGGATCTTGGCGTTGCGAGCGAAGTCCGGGTCGATGGTCTCGGCGCTGATTTCCTCGACCCGATAACGGGCCGGCAACTGCTCGTCGAGCAGGAACTTGCGGAAGTTGTTGGAGAAGTACAGCACGCCACCCGGCGCCAGGCGCGCCATGGCCATGTCCAACAACTGGACGTGGTCGCGCTGCACGTCGAACACCCCTTCCATGCGCTTGGAGTTGGAGAAGGTCGGCGGATCGATGAAGATCAGGTCGTACTCGCCACGGTCATCGCCCAGCCAGCTCATCACATCGCCCTGCTCCAGACGGTTCTTGTCCGAGAATCCGTTGAGCGACAGGTTGCGCCGTGCCCAGTCCAGGTAAGTCTTCGACAGGTCGACGCTGGTGGTACTGCGCGCGCCACCCTTGGCCGCATGCACACTGGCCGTGGCGGTGTAGCAGAACAGATTGAGGAAGCGCTTGCCGGCCGCCTCTTTCTGGATACGCAGGCGCAGCGGGCGGTGGTCGAGGAACAGGCCGGTGTCCAGGTAGTCGGTGAGGTTGACCAGCAGCTTGATGCCGCCCTCCTTCACCTCCATGAACTGTCCCTGGGCCGCCTGGCGCTCGTACTGCTTGGTGCCGCTCTGGCGCTCGCGACGTTTGATCACCACCTTGCTCTTGTCGATACCGAGCGCCTGGGGAATCGCCGCCAAGGCATCGAACAGGCGCGCCTGGGCTTTCTCCGGGTCGATCGAGCGCGGTGCGGCATATTCCTGCACATGCACCCAATCGTGGTACAGGTCGACGGCCAGGGCGTATTCGGGCATGTCGGCATCGTACAGGCGGTAGCAGTCGACGCCTTCGCGCCGCGCCCACTTGCCGAGCTGCTTGAGGTTCTTCTGCAGGCGATTGGCGAACATCTGCCCGCCCTCGCTCAGGCGTGCCTGCTCGACCGGCGCCGGCTTGATCGGGTTGCCGTTGCGATTGAGCTTCGGCGCCTCGGCCTGCAGCTCGTTCTGCTCACGTTCGCGCTCGCGCTGCTCGGGCGTGCGGCGCTCGCCGGTGACGAACTGCTCGGGCTGCACCTTGATCAATAGCAATTTGCACGGCAACGCGCCGTTCCAGAACGAATACTGTTTGTGGCTGCGAATGCCCATGCGCTTGCCCAGGTCGGGGGCACCGGTGAACACCGCCGCCTCCCAGCCCATGCACGCCTGGCGCAGGCGCTCGCCGAGGTTCTGGTAGAGATACAGCAAGCTCGCTTCGTCGCCCAGGCGCTCGCCATAGGGCGGGTTGCTGATCACCAGACCTTTCTGATTCTGATCCGGGCGCGGCTCGAAGGTCGCCACTTCGCCCTGATAGACCTTGATCCAGTCGCTGAGCCCTGCACGGTCGATATTGTTGCGCGCCGGCTGAATCAGCCGCGGGTCGGCCTCGTAACCGCGAATCCACAGCGGTGGCTTGGCCAATCCCGCTGCGGCACGCTCCTCGGCCTCGGCACGCAGACGATTCCAGGTGGCCGGCACATGACCGAGCCAGTTGCTGAAGCCCCACTGCTCGCGCGTCAGGTTCGGGGCGATATCGGCGGCGATCATCGCCGCTTCGACCAAAAAGGTGCCCACACCGCACATCGGGTCCGCCAGGGCACCGCCCCCGGCGGCGATACGCGGCCAGCCGGCGCGGATCAGCACGGCCGCGGCCAGGTTTTCCTTCAGCGGCGCTGCACCCTGCTGCAGGCGATAACCACGCTGGTGCAGGCTGTGGCCGGAGAGATCCAGCGACAGGATCGCTTCGCCGCGATCCAGGCGCAGGTGCACGCGTAAGTCCGGGTTGAGCTTGTCCACCGACGGACGCGTGCCATCGGCCTGGCGCAGCTTGTCGACGATGGCATCCTTGACCTTCAGGGCGCCGAAATGGGTGTTATCGATGCCTGAGCCGTGGCCACTGAACTCCACCGCGAGGCTGCCACTGGGTTCCAGGTGCTCGAACCAGTCGACATTGAGCACACCTTCATAAAGGGTCTCGGCATCGCGCACCGGGAAACGTGCCAGCACCAGCAGCACGCGGTTGGCCAGACGCGACCACAGACACAGCCGATAAGCGGTTTCCATACTGGCCGTGCCACGAATGGCCGAAGTGTGCTCGCGAGCCTCATCCAGGCCCAGCGCCTTGGCTTCCTCGAGCAGCAGGCCTTCGAGCCCCTTGGGACACGTGAGGAAGAGTTCGTGTTGGTCCGACATCATAGATCCAGTGCCCGAAGGCGGTAATGGGTTGGCCCAACGGTGGGCGCAACCAAAAATAAGTGACAAGAAGTCGCAATGCGACCCTTCGTCCGAATAAATTGCAGCTGCAATCGATAGCCATTCACGATGGCAAATCACCAGCAGATTTAACGAGACCCAGTAACTGCGCGGGTTTGCACGGCCACTTTGGCTGTCGCCAATTCACCTTATGGCCTCACCCTCAAAAGCGTTACGTCCTTATGACAAATCGATCATTCACAGCGCCCCGTGCATTCGATAGAAATCTACCCAGGCCGTCGTCGCAACGACGATGGCACATGGAGGCTCGCGACGCCGGCAGCGGACTCCAACGGCAGACCTTCTGCCTGACCTCCTGGAGGTCAACGGGACATAAAACAGTCAACAAGTGAGGGCAACACCCTATGAGAAGACTTAAGCGTGATCCGTTAGAAAAAGCATTTTTGCGCGGCTATCAGTACGGTATCAGTGGTAAATCCCGCGAGCTGTGTCCTTTCACTCTTCCGTCCGTGCGTCAAGCCTGGCTCAATGGCTGGCGTGAAGGCCGCGGTGACAACTGGGACGGTTTGACCGGCGCTGCCGGTATTCATCGACTCAACGAACTTCGCGCAGTCGGCTAACGCCAGGGACCTACCGACTTCACCAAGCACGCTCCATCCGAGCGGCGGGCGCAAGCCCAGGGGCTCCCCAAGGGAGCCCTTTTTATTACCTGCGATTCAACGCCGCGCCGCGGCGATGGCGTCCACCGCCTCGCGAATCAGCGCAGGTCCTTTATAGATGAAGCCCGAATAGATCTGCACCAGGCTCGCGCCTGCGGCGATCTTCTCCGCCGCATGCCGGCCCTCCGTGATGCCACCAGCGGCGATGATCGGCAACCGACCGCCCAGCTCGCCGGCCAGCACGCTGACCGTGTGGGTGCTTTTGTCGCGCACCGGCGCGCCGGACAGCCCACCGGCTTCGTTGGCGAATGCCAGGTTCTCGACGCCCTCACGGCTCAGCGTGGTGTTGGTGGCGATCACCGCATCCATACCGCTTTCCAGCAGCGCCGCAGCGACCTGCACGGTTTCTTCATCGGTCATGTCCGGGGCGATCTTGATCGCCAGCGGCACGCGGCGGCCATGGCTGAGGGCCAGTTCGTTCTGGCGCTTGTGCAGGGCATCGAGCAACTGCTTGAGCGAGTCGCCGAACTGCAGGCTGCGCAGGCCCGGGGTATTCGGCGAGCTGACGTTGACGGTCACGTAGCTGGCGTGGGCATAGACCTTGTCCAGGCAGATCAGGTAGTCGTCCACCGCGCGCTCGACCGGCGTGTCGAAATTCTTGCCGATATTGATGCCCAGCACGCCACGGTACTTGGCCGCCTGCACGCGGGCCAGCAGGTGGTCGACACCATGGTTGTTGAAACCCATGCGATTGATGATCGCCTCGGCCTCTGGCAAGCGGAACAAACGCGGCTTGGGGTTACCCGGCTGCGGCCGAGGCGTGACGGTGCCGATCTCGACGAAGCCGAAACCCAGTTGCGCGAAGCCGTCGATGGCGTCGCCGTTCTTGTCCAGGCCGGCTGCCAGCCCCACCGGGTTGGCGAACTGCAGGCCCATGACCGTCACTGGCAGACGGCTTGGCGCCTTGGTCAGGCGACCGGCCAGGCCAAGGCGGCCAGCGGCACCGATTAGATCGATGGACAGCTCGTGAGAAGTTTCCGGGGACAGTTTGAACAGCAGCTCGCGGGCCAGGTTGTACATGGGCAGACTTAGCTCGGCAGTGGCGAAATCGAAAGGCGCGAATTATAGCCGGCCAAGCCACCCGGTAGCGAGGATTAGAGCCTGTTCACGATCTAGCGAGCTAGAGCGATACAAGAGCTAGGCGCCCCCGCAAAAACAGGCGAGGAAGCGGACTGGGCTCGCACACGAGTTTACGAGCTGTAAATGAGCATTACTCGCTTCGCTCGCCCTTCGGGCCGCGCTAAAGCGCGTTAGCCGCAAGCGGCCTTCCGCTGGGCTGGCAATCCAGCTTGTTTTTAACGCTGTAGCGCCGACGCGCAGCAGATCGTGAACAGGCTCTTAGGCTAGGCGCCGCAGGCTGAGCAACTCACCAACATCATTGAACTCCAGCTCGAAGGAACCATGGATACCGGCATGGGTCAGAAACGTCCGGAAATGATGGGCGGGAATACTGACTCGCCGCCCGTCGCGGCTCAGCGCCTGAATGCGGTTGGCCCGCCCCTGATAGATCGCCTGCACACGGTCTGCGGGTAATGCGATATCCAGTACCAGGCTTGCCATGGAGGCTCCTTGCAGATGAATGAACGGATTGTGCCATATTCGAACCTGTCGCACCGATCAGGTCCGGGCATTTCGGCCATGACCTGGACATTGTGCTGCGAGGGTCGTGCAACTCCTGGCAGGCTCTGCCACACTGCGCCTGGCACACTGACGTACGCGAGCTGCCATGAGCCTGCCTGAACAGCCCAGTCCTCTAGCCTCACGCCTGGCCGCCCTGGCTCAGCGCGTCGGCCTGCTTGGCCGCGGCTGCAAGCCCATCTTCGAGCGCGCCAGCCAGCTGCAACTGCCCTTCTCCGAAATCCCCACCTTTGGCGACAACATCTGCTGGCTGGGTGGCCCTCCCCTGCAGCGCCTCAAAGATCTACCGCGCAGCGCGCTGTCCGGTCCGGTGCAGGAAGACAAGGCCGAAGCCCACGCCGCGCTGGTCCAACTGATCGAGGTCGAACACCGCCATCTGGAGCAGTTCGACCTGCGTCTGGTCGACAGCCTGGTGCACTGCGACGGCAGTTACGGCAGCCTCGAGGACTACGCGGCCAGCGAAGCCTGCCGACAGATCCGCATCATCAGTTATCGCGATTTTCTCAAGCACCTTAGCAAGGCGCTGCCCGAGTATCCGCACCAGAGCCTCGAACTGTTCCACGCCCAGTGGCGCGGCGAGCGGTTGTTCTGGGCCGGCGAATCGCACCCTGAAGCCTTTGCCAGTGCCGTGGCCTATGCGCGATTGCGCGGCCTGGAAATCACCCTGCCGGCGCACATCACCTACTACCGCATCAGCCCCGACGGCCTGCGCGATCTGGAGCAACGCTACCATGCTCTGGCGATGCCCTGCGCGGCCTGGAGCGATGCCAGCTTCATGCAGTTGCTGATGGAGCACGAAGTGCCCTACGCACGCCTGAGCCTGTTGCGCACGCCGGGCGCGCCCGAGTTCCTGCTGCTGCCCAAGCACTCACCGCAAGCCTGCGCACTGGGCGAAGGCCTGCTGCAGGCCGGCGCACCGGACATGCTGCAGTACGTGCGCGAGCTGAGCTGATCGACAGGTTTTGTAACTTCTCGCGCGGGATGTGTGCGGCCATGGCAGGTCAGTCTTTGCTCCCTCTCTGTTTGGAGCATTACCATGCGCATTGCCCTCGCGTCTTTGCTCATCGCCGGAAGCCTGCCTGCCCTTGCTGCTGAAACACCGCGCTATGGCGCCGAGTTGCTGGGTTTCGACTACCCCCATGAAGTCAAACGCTTCAAGTTCGAGTCGCAAGGCGTATCGTTGCAGATGGCCTACATGGACGTGCGGCCCGAAAAAGCCAACGGCCGCACCATTGTGCTGATGCACGGCAAGAACTTCTGCGCCGCAACCTGGGAAGGCAGCATCAGGGCGCTGAGCGATGCCGGTTACCGCGTGGTAGCGGCGGATCAGGTCGGTTTCTGTAAATCCAGCAAGCCAGCGCATTACCAGTACAGCTTCCAGCAACTGGCCAGTAATACCCACGCGCTGCTCGAACAGATCGGCGTCGACAAGGTGACCATCATGGGCCACTCCATGGGCGGCATGCTGACCACCCGCTATGCCCTGCTCTACCCCGATCAGGTCGAGCAACTGGTGATGGTCAACCCGATCGGCCTGGAAGATTGGAAAACCCTCGGCGTGCCCTACCTGAGCGTCGATCAGTGGTACCAGCGCGAGCTGAAAACCACCGCCGAGGCCAGCCGCAACTACCAGAAGAACACCTACTACGCCGGCCAGTGGCGGCCCGAGTTCGATCGCTGGGTCGACATGCAGGCAGGTATGTTCAATGGCGACGGCAAGGAAATCGTCGCCTGGAACTCGGCGCTGACCTACGACATGGTCTACACCCAGCCCGTGGTCTACGAATTTTCCGAGCTGAAAATGCCCACACTGCTGCTGATCGGTGAGCAGGACAATACCGCCATCGGCAAGGACGCCGCGCCCGAAGCGGTGCGCAGCAAACTGGGAGATTACAAGGCTCTGGGTCCGGCCACCGCCAAGCGCATTCCAGATGCGACCCTGGTGACCTTCCCGGATCTTGGCCACTCACCGCAAATTCAAGAGCCGGAGCGTTTTCACCAGGCGCTGATCAAAGGCTTGTCCATCTCCAGCAAGTCGAGCTCCTCGAACGGCAACTGAGACCAGCCAACACGTATTCAGTACGGCTGGTACACCTCAGAATGGTCGCCGGGAATATCCGGCGACCTAAAGACTTCACGCAATTTTTATTGTTTTTTGACGCGCGCATGACTTAGCACCCAGCACAGTGGCCCCATGTCCGAATCCCTCGGACCGAGCGAGGCCGCTATGAACAAGCTCCCACAGATCACCCTGGCATTCTGGGTCATGAAGATTTGCGCCACGACCCTTGGCGAGACGGCAGGCGACCTGCTGTCCATGACGCTCAACATCGGCTATGCGCTGAGCTCCCTGCTGCTCATCAGCCTGTTCATCCTCTCCCTGCTCGGCCAGCTGAGCACCCGCCGTTACACACCAGCGCTCTACTGGACCGTCATCCTGATGACCAGCACGGCCGGCACCACCATGTCGGACTTCATGGATCGAAGCCTCGGCCTCGGCTATGCCAGTGGCTCGATGATTCTCATCGCGCTGCTGGCCAGCGTCCTGCTGGCCTGGCGCATTAGCGAAAAATCCCTGTCGGTCGAACACATCGTTTCGCGGCGTGCCGAGCTGTTCTACTGGGCGGCAATCCTAGTTTCCAACACCCTGGGCACGGCGCTGGGCGACTACCTGGCCGATGACTCGGGCCTGGGTTTCGCCGGCGGCGCCCTGCTGATCGGCAGCCTGCTGGCTGTGGTAGCAGCGGCCTACTACCGCACGCAACTGTCGCGGGTGGCGTTGTTCTGGATCGCCTTCGTGCTGACGCGCCCGTTTGGCGCCACACTCGGTGATGTGCTGACCAAAAGCACAGACAAGGGCGGGCTGGACCTCGGCACCGTGGGTTCCTCAACCGTGCTGTTCGCAACCCTGGCCGTGCTCGTGTGCTTTGCCATCTGGGCCCAACAACAGCGCTCTGCCCCCATGGCGATTCGAAACGAGCAGCGGTAAACGCCACGCACAAAAAAACGCCCCGAACCAGTCGGGGCGTTTTCATTTCAGCGCTTACTCAACTCAGCCCGGCAGAACCGGCGGCTGGCTTTGCGCCAGATCACTCAGCTCGCGATTGGCCACGGCGTACATGGCGTAATCGCTGCCCGAGGCCGACCGAAGTTCAGCGAGCATGGCCTTCCAGCGCTCGACCAGGCGGCGGTTCTGCTCCAGCCAGGCCTCGACACGCGCCTCGATCGACTCCGGCCCGTTGGCCAGTTGCAGAACGGAGACGGTGATCGCCCGCTGTTGCGCGTCCAGGTCGTCGCGGAAGGCTTCGCGGGCCAGGGCCTGCCAGTTACTTTCCACGCTCAGGCCGCTGATCTGCTGCAGGTACCACGACAGATCCAAGGCATCGGACACGGCGAAGTAGGCCGACGCCACCTCGGTCGGCTCGTAGCCGGTGAGGTCCGCCGACTCGATGATCGGCAGCAGCGTGTACAGATGACCGGTGCCAGCCACGACGCGCGACAACAGCTCCGGTACGCCGGCTTCGACGTAGGTCTGGTAACGCGCCATCCACTCGTCACGGGCCGGTCCCTCAAGCAGCTCGTCCAGGCGCATGGCCAGGGCTTTGACGCGCGGCGCCAGGTGGGCGACATCACGAGCAGCATCCAGATCGTTACGACGGCTACGCAAATACCAGCGCGTGGCACGGCGGCCCAGGCGCATCAGTTCGTCCATCATGCTCAGTTGCAGATCGGCCGGCACCTGGTTGTCCAGGGCTTCGATCTGGCGCCACCAGAACGGCAGATGGAAGACGTCGCGAACCACCACGTAGGCAGCGGCCACCTGAGCCGAACCCACACCCGTGGATTCCTTCAGGCGCTGCACGAAGGTGATGCCCATGTGGTTGACCAGGTCGTTGGCGATCTGCGTGCTGACGATCTCGCGCTTGAGGCGGTGACGACGCATGGCCTCGCCATATTCCTGGGCCAGACGCGCCGGGAAGGCGGTCTCCATCTCGCGGGACAGGTACTCGTCGTCAGCGATGTCGGACTTGATCAGTGCTTCCTGCAGCTCGATCTTGCTGTAGGAAATCAGCACCGACAGCTCGGGACGGGTCAGCCCCTGGCCCTTGGTGGCGCGCTCGTTGAGTTCTTCCTCGCTGGGCAGGAACTCCAGAGCGCGGTCCAGCTTGCCGGAGGCCTCCAGCGCCGCCATCAGGCGTTTGTACTCACCCTGACGCTCGCGAGCACGGCGCTCGGCCAGCGACAGCGCCTGGGTCTGCTTGTAGTTGTTGCCCAGCACCAGATTGCCCACGTCGTCGGTCATCTCGGCCAGCAGGGTGTTGCGCTGCTTGCCGGTCATGTCGCCGGCGGTGACGATCTCGTTGAGCAGGATCTTGATGTTCACCTCGTGGTCGGAGCAGTCCACACCACCGGCGTTGTCGATGAAGTCGGTGTTGCTGGCGCCACCATTGAGGCCGTACTCGACGCGACCCAGCTGGGTCATGCCCAGGTTGCCGCCCTCGCCCACCACCTTGGCACGCAGCTCGCGACCATCGACGCGCAGCAGGTCGTTGGCCTTGTCGCCGACGTCGGCGTGGCTCTCGCGGCTGGATTTGACGTAGGTGCCGATACCGCCGTTCCAGATCAGGTCCACCGGCGCCTTGAGCAGTGCATGGAGCAGCTCGGTGGGCGCCAGTTTGTCGGCCTGGATGTCGAAGCGTGACTTCATCTCCGGACTGATGGCGATGCTCTTGGCGCTGCGCAGGAAGATGCCGCCGCCCTGGGAAATCAGCGAAGCATCGTAGTCCGCCCAGCTCGAACGCGGCAGGTCGAACAGGCGCTTGCGCTCGGCGAAGCTGCGTGCGGCATCCGGGTTCGGGTCGATGAAGATATGCAGATGGTTGAACGCCGCCACCAGTTGCAGCGACTCGGACAGCAGCAGGCCGTTGCCGAACACGTCACCGGCCATGTCGCCGATGCCGATCACGGTGGTCAGGTCCTTCTGCACGTCGATGCCACGCTCACGGAAGTGACGCTGCACCGACACCCAGCCGCCTTTGGCGGTGATGCCCATGCCCTTGTGGTCATAACCGGCCGAGCCACCGGAGGCGAAGGCATCGCCGAGCCAGAAGCCGTATTCGTTAGCAATGCCATTGGCGATGTCGGAGAAGGTCGCGGTGCCCTTGTCGGCGGCAACGACCAGATAAGGATCATCGCCGTCATGGCGTACCACGTTGGCAGGAGGCGCGACTTCGCCTTCTTTCAGGTTGTCGGTGATGTCCAGCAGGCCGCTGATGAAGATCCGGTAGCAGGCGATGGCTTCGGCCTGGATCTCGTCACGGCCGCCACCCACTGGCAGGCGACGCGGCACGAAGCCGCCCTTTGCACCGACCGGCACGATCACCGCGTTCTTGACCTGCTGAGCCTTGACCAGGCCGAGCACTTCGGTACGGAAGTCCTCTTCGCGGTCCGACCAGCGCAGGCCGCCGCGGGCCACGTTGCCGAAACGCAGGTGCACACCCTCGACCCGCGGGGAATAAACGAAGATCTCGAACTTGGGCACCGGGCGCGGCAGTTCGGTGATCGCGCTCGGGTCGAACTTGAAGCTGAAGTAGCCCTTGTTCTCGCCCGAGGCGTCCGGCTGATAGAAGTTGGTACGCAGCGTGGCCTTGATCAGGTCCAGGTAGCGACGCAGGATGCGGTCTTCATTGAGCACCGCGACGTTGTCCAGCGCGCCGAGAATCGCCTGCTCGAGCTTGTGCTGCTTGTCGTGAAGGTCATCGGCACTGAGCTTGCGCGCCAGGTAGAAGCGGGTGCGGAACAGGCGCACCAGCTCGCGGGCGATGTCCGGGTGGTTGAGTAGCGTGTTGGCGATATACCCCAGATCGAAGCCAAGGCGGATCTGCTTCAGGTAACGCGCATAGGCACGCAGCAGCGCCACGTCGCGCCAGGCCAGGCCGGCGGTCAGCACCAGGCGGTTGAAGGCGTCGTTCTCGGCGTCGCCGTGCACGATGTGCACGAAGGCGTCCTGCAGGGTGTCGTTGAGCTGCTGGATGTCCAGCTTGAGCCCTTCGCTGTAGGTGAAGGCGAAGTCGTGAATCCAGTACTCGCGGCCGTTCTGGTGCTGCAGGCGATAGGGGAACTCGCCCAACACGCGCAGGCCGAAGTTCTCCAGCACCGGCATCACGTCCGACAGCGCCAGGGGGTTGTCGGCCTGGTAGAGCTTGCAGTGCAGCTGGCGCTCACCAGGCACCAGCGGCTGGTAGAAGCTCATCACCAGCGGGCGCTCCTCGGAGAGGCTGCGCAGGTGCTGCATGTCTACAACCGCCGAATGAGCCGGAAAGCGCTCGCGGTAACCGGCCGGGAAATGTTTAGGGTAGTCGGTGAGGATACGCGTGCCCTTGGCCTCGCCGAAATTCTCGACCACCAGCGCGGCGTATTCGTCCGTCCAGGAGCGGCAGGCCTGGACCACTTCACGCTCGAGCTGATGCGTATCGATCTCTAGCTTGTTTTTCGGATCCACCCGCAGAATGAACTGTACACGCGCCAGGACCGACTCTGAGAAGTAGGTCCAGAACTCGCAGTCGCTCGCCTGCAAGCGGTCGACCAACACCTGCTGGATGCGCAGGCGGGTTTCGGTGGAATAGATGTCACGCGGCACGTAGGCCAGCGCATAGACGAAACGGCCGTAGGGGTCGAAGCGCAGGAACAGGCGAACCTTGTTGCGCTCCTGAATCTGCACGATCGACAGCGCCGTGCTGGCCAGCTCGTCGACCGGCGTCTGGAATAGATCGTCGCGCGGCAGCACTTCGAGCACCTTGACCAATTCCTTGCTCAGGTGCCCCTGGGAGATGAAGCCGGAGCGTTTCTCGACATCGGCGACCTTGCGGCGGATGTAGGGAATCTCGCGCACGCTCTCGCTGTAGGCGGTCGAAGTGTAGATGCCGAGGAAGCGGCACTCCTTGACGACCTTGCCAGACGCGTCGATCTGGCGGATGGACACGAAGTCCGGATAGGCCGGGCGATGCACACGGCTGGGCTGCGCGGCTTTGGCGAAGGACAGTAGGGTCGGCTCGCGCAGGTAGGCAAGCGCATAGGGCTCGATGTGCAGTTCTTCCTGGCTCAGGCCGCTGCGCAGGCGCCGGGACAGGCCCAGCAGCGAGCTCTCGTCGTACTGCAGGTAACCGCCATCAGCGGCATCATGCACGGTGAACTCTTCGTAGCCCAGGAAGGTGAAGTGGTTGTCCTGCAGCCAGGCGAGAAACACCTTGATCTCGTCCAACTCGGCCGGATCGGTGGCGCCGTGGCCGAAGCTGCCGTCGCCGAGTTTGCCCAACAGTTCCTGGGCCTTGGCCTTCATCGGCTGGAAGTCGGCCACGCTCAGGCGTACTTCCTCGAGCACCTCGAGCAGGGTCTTCTGCAGGGATTTGATCTCGACGTTGCTGGAGCAACGGTTGATCTCCAGGAACATCAGCGACTCGAGGCTGACATCCGGGCCGGTGCTGCCCTTGGGCAGCAGTTCGATGAGCGCGCCTTGGGCGTCACGGCGCACGCTGAGCACGCTGTTCTGCAGGGTATGAATGCTGTGGCCGCGGCGTTTGAGTTCGATACGTACGGAGTCGACCAGGAACGGGATATCCGGGTGCAGCACCTCGATGCCGGTGTGGGTGCTCTGCCAGCCATGCTTCTCATAATCAGGGTTGAAGACGCGAACCTGCGGCTGAGCGGGATCGAACTGGGCCAGCAGGCGCCAGGCCGAAAGGGTGCAACCAACCAGGTCTGACAGTCGCCGCTGAGTCAGTTCTTCGAGTGCAATGATGCCGAAGAACTGTTCAGCGAACAGGGCCACTTGTGGCAGGTCCTGCTCGCTGACGTGCTGCGCCAGGGCCGCTTGCAGTTGATGCTGGAAGTCGGCTTTGCTGGCCGCGGTGAAGAACGCCATGCTTGTACTCCGTCTGTAGGCTTGGTAGGTGCGATTGTTGTTTCCGTACGTAGTTCAACCTTAGACCGGCTACCTGCAAACGCTACCCGATGCATAAATGACGCGCCGGTCACAGGCGCCGCATGAGCTTAACGAGGCGACAGCGATGCACGCTTGCGGTGCAGCGACATTTTCGTTCAACGACCTCGCCCCTCAACAGATGTCATACAACCGCTTGCACTGTACTGGCACAACGCCTAAAGTCTGACGTCAATAAAAACAATGCCAACGGACTGTCCAATGCGCCTTTCTCTCTCGTGGAAGCAGAAGTTTCGCCTGCTGATCCTCATAACCCTGGTCAGCCTGGCTTTGTTGACCATCGCCTCGTTCTGGGCAAGCCAGCGGCTCAACGCTTCGCTGCAGGCACGTGAGGAAGCGGCCGCCTACGTCAATGCCAGCACCACGGTGATGAACCAGTGGTGGCGTAGTAACGCGCTGCGTCAGCAGCTGACGCCCGATAACCAAACGGCCTTCGCAGCCGGTCTGGATGAACTGCAGTCACTAGCTGACGACCTGCCTGCCCAGGCCCAGGCGCTCGGTGATGCCCACACAGTGGAATACGCCCAGCAGATTCAGGCCGTGCTGCAGCAGGAAGTGGCTCAGCAGCGCCGCCTGCTGAGCCTCAACCAGACCCTTGGCCTGACGCCCTTCGAAGGGCAGCGCAAGGCCATGAGCGAAAAGAGCAAGGCCCTGGAAGCGACCAGCTTCGACATGATCAAGGCAGCTGTCGGCAGCGCCCTGAGCAGCCAGCGCGATTACCTGGCCAGCGGCGACCCGGTGTTCGCGGAAATGACCCACACGGCGATCAAGAAGCTGCAAGCGCAGATCGACGACCTGGAATGGGGTAACACACCGGTCGGCAAAACCGTGACCGCGTTCAGCCAGGCCTTCACCGATACTCAAAAAACCATCGAGCAGCTCGGCGCCACCAACGAGCAACTGAGCCAGCTCGGCGATCAGCTGCAGGCCCGCGTCAAGGCGCAGACCGAGGATCTGCAGAACGGCCTGCTCCTGCAGCGCGCGCAGGACGCCAAGCAGGCCCGTTTGTCCTCGCTCTGGCTGATGGGGCTAAGCTTCGCCGGTGTCGCCGCCCTGCTCTCGCTGACCCTGCTGCAAGCCTCCCGCACCCTGGTCAAGCGCCTGGAGAATGTTACCCGACTGCTCAGCCAGGTGGCCTCGGGCGATCTCACCTGCACCCTGCCGGTCGGCAACAACAGCAAGGATGAATTCAATCAGTTGGCCAACGCCGCCAACAGCATGATCCGTGATATCGGCCGCATCGTTGCCCAGGTGATGCAGGCCAATGGCGAACTCAACCGCCTGCATGCCCATCTGGACGATTCCATGCGCCAGCTCGGCGACAACAGCACCCAGGTGGAAATGCAGACCGAGCAGGCCGCCGCGGCGTCCCAGCAGATCAGCGCCACGCTCAATGACATGGCGCAACGCACCGCCGACGTCGGCAACGCCACGCACAGCGCCTACGACGCGGCGCGCAATGGTGGCAACGTGATCAGCGCCAGCGCCGAGAGCATGAACCAGCTGGCCCAGCTGATTCAGAACACCCACGCCCAGGTCAGCGCCCTCACCCAGTCCAGCGGCAAGGTAACCAGCATCATCGGTGTGATCAACGGCCTGGCCGACCAGACCAACCTGCTGGCCCTAAATGCTGCCATCGAGGCCGCTCGAGCCGGCGAGGCAGGCCGCGGCTTCTCGGTGGTGGCCGACGAAGTTCGCTCCCTGGCGCAGAAGACCATGTCGGCGACCACCGACATTGCAGCCATCGTCAACGAACTGCGCCAGCAGACGCAGCAGATGGATCAGCTGATGACCAGCGGCCTGAGCTTGGCCGAAGCCGGCCAGCGCAGTTCGGGCGAAGTGGCCAGCGCCATCGAGGGCATCACCGACTCCATGGAGCAGCTCAACGAGCAGATGAGCCAGGTGGTGGTCGCCATCGAACAGGTATCCGGCAGCACCGAGGAAATCGCAACCAAGGTCGAGGACATCAACCTGCATACCGGCCAGACCAAGATGCTGCGCATGAGCCTGGACGAGCACACCCAGGGTCTGTCCCGCCAGGTCGAGGCGCTCAACCACAGCGCCAACCAGTTCCGCATCGCCTGACCCCAAGCCAGCCGCGCTTCAGCGTGCTGCGGCTGGCAACATGGTCATAGGCCGTGCAGGCTCGCATGGCTTACGCCCTGGCCTTCGATTATCATGGGCGGCCCTGACGAGCGGGGTTCGTCGCTCGCGATTCGCATCTGGACAGCCCCATGGAACACAGAGACGCGCTGCTCGCTCTTCGCCACTTTCTCGCCAGCCAGATCCTCGGTCAGGAAAAGCTCATCGATCGCCTGCTGATCGCCCTGCTCGCCGACGGCCACATGCTGGTCGAAGGCGCTCCCGGCCTGGCCAAGACCAAGGCGATCAAGGAACTGGCCGAAGGCATCGAAGCCGAATTCCACCGCATCCAGTTCACCCCCGACCTGCTACCCGCCGACATCACCGGCACCGAGATCTATCGCCCGGAAACCGGCAGTTTCGTGTTCCAGCAAGGGCCGATCTTCCATAACCTGGTACTCGCCGACGAGATCAACCGCGCGCCAGCCAAGGTGCAGTCGGCACTGCTCGAAGCCATGGCCGAGCGCCAGGTATCGGTGGGCCGCAGCACCTACGACCTGTCGCCGCTGTTCCTGGTGATGGCCACCCAGAACCCCATCGAGCAGGAAGGCACCTACCCGCTCCCCGAAGCCCAGCTCGACCGTTTCCTGATGCACGTGAAGATCGGTTTCCCCGACGCCAGCGTGGAGCGCAAGATCCTCGCCCAGGCACGCGGCGAAGCGCTGCACGGCGAAACCAAACCCGATCACCGCCTCAGCCAGCAGGCGATCTTCTCCGCCCGCAAGGAAATCCTCGGCCTCTACATGGCCGATGCGGTGGAGGAATACCTGGTGCAACTGGTGATGGCCTCGCGCACCCCCGGCAAGTTCGACGCCGAGCTGGCCGAATGGATCGCCCACGGCTCCAGCCCGCGCGGCTCCATCGCCCTGGACCGCTGTGCGCGGGCCCACGCCTGGCTGGCTGGCCGCGATTTCGTCAGCCCCGAGGACATCCAGGCCGTGCTGTTCGATGTATTGCGCCACCGCATCATCCTGTCGTTCGAAGCCGAGGCCTCGGGCATCGACCAGGACCGCGTGGTCCAGCGCATCCTCGACGTAGTCGCGGTGGCCTGATGCTTTCGCATGCGGATAACCCTGAGCTACAGGCGGGCATCCGTACCGATCTCCAGCAACTGATCGACATGCGCCACCGGGTGCGCGAGGTGCAGCTGTTTTCCACGCCGGGCCGGCGCAGCCCGCTGATCGGCCTGCACCACTCCAAGCTGCGTGGCCGCGGTGTCGACTTCGACCAGGTACGCGTCTACCAGCCGGGTGACGACGTGCGCACCATCGACTGGCGCGTCACCGCACGCACCCAGGAGCCGCACACCAAACTGTTCCACGAAGAGCGCGAGCGGCCCATCTACCTGCTCGTCGAGCAGAGCCGCCAGCTGTTCTTCGGCTCGGGCCTGATGTTCAAGTCGGTGCTCGCCGCCCGCGCGGCCGGGCTGATCGGCTGGGCCGCCCTGGGTCACAACGACCGCATCGGCGGGCTGGTGTTCGGCGGCCAGGACCACCACGAAATCAAACCGCGGCGCAGCAAGCAAAGCCTGCTGCAGTTGCTCAGCCGCCTGGCCCGCGCCAACCAGGCGCTGTCCGCCGACACGCCGCTGGTGCGCGACAGCTTCGGCCAGGCCCTGCGCCGTGCCCGGGAAGTGCTGCGCCCCGGCAGCCTGGTGGTGATCCTCTGCGACGAACGCACCCTGGGCGACAGCAGCGAACAGCAACTGATGCTCTTGGCCCGCCATACCGACCTGCTGCTGCTGCCGGTCTCCGACCCGCTCGATCACGCCCTGCCCGCTTCCGGCCTGCTGCGCTTCGGCGAAGGCGACGCCCAGCTGGATGTGGATACCGAAGACGCCAACCTGCAATACAGCTACCGCGACCAGGCCCAGGCGCGCCGCGCCCGCTGGCAGCGCCTGGCCAACAAGCTCGGCGTGCCGCTGCTGTCGCTGTCCACCGGCCAGGAACTGGTCGAGCAGCTGCACGAGCACCTCAACAACCTGCGCCCGGGCAGGTCCGCATGAACCCGCTGGACCAGCTCGAACCGCTGATGGCCCCGGCCGCCATCAGCTGGTGGCCACCGGCACCCGGCTGGTGGCTGCTCGCCGTGCTGTTGCCCGTGCTGCTGTGGGCCGCCTGGCGTCTGGCGCCGCGGTTGCCGCGGCCACGCCGCAAGCAAGCTGTCGAACAGCCTTTGGATCCGATGCGTGAGGCAGCCCTGCAGGAGCTGCAACGCCTGAGCAAACCCTATGACGGCGCCCCTGCCGGCCCCTGGCTGCAACAGCTCAACGGGCTGCTCAAGCGTTTGTGCCGCGAGCGTTACCCGGACAGCCACAGCCATACCCTGAGCAGCCGCGCTTGGCTGGCGTTTCTCGATAACCGTTGCCCCGCCGCCGGCCTGACGCGCTGGATGATCCTCGTCGAGGGCGCCTACAAGCCGCATTGCACCCTGGATGACAAGGCCATCGAGGGCCTGCACCAGGCGGTCGCCACCTGGATCCGCAAGCATGTTTGAGTTCGCCTGGCCGTGGCTCTTCCTACTCGCGCCGCTGCCCTGGCTGCTGCGCCTGTGGCTGCCGGCCGCCGACAGCGGCGAATCGGCGCTGCAGGTGAGTTTTCTTGGCGAACTGGAAAATCTCTCCGGCCGCCGCGCCCGCCTGCAGCTGCCGCCCTGGAAGAAACAGGTGCACTTCGCCCTGCTCTGGTTGCTCCTGCTGATCGCCGCCGCCCGTCCCGAATGGGTCGGCGAGCCCCTGCCACTGCCGGCCAGTGGCCGCGACCTGCTGATCGCCGTGGACGTGTCCGGCTCCATGGATTACGCCGACATGCGCCTGGGCGAAGAGGACGTCAGCCGCCTGACGCTGGTCAAGCAGCTGATCGGCGAGTTCATCGACGGCCGCACCGGCGACCGTGTCGGACTGATCTTGTTCGGAAGCCAGGCTTACCTGCAGGCGCCGCTGACCTTCGACCGGCAGACCGTGCGCACCTGGCTCGACGAGGCGGTGATCGGCATCGCCGGGCAGAACACCGCCCTCGGCGACGCCATCGGCCTGGCGGTCAAACGCCTGCGTCAGCGCCCCGCCGACAGCCGCGTACTGGTGCTGATCACCGACGGCGCCAACAATGGCGGGCAGATCGAACCGATGACCGCCGCCCGCCTGGCCGCCGAGGAAGGCGTGACCATCTACCCCATCGGCATCGGCTCCGACCCGCAGCAGGGTGGCAACTTCGCTGCCTTCGGCATGAACCCCAGCCTGGATCTGGACGAACCGAGCCTGCGCGCCATCGCCGAGCTGACCGGCGGCGAATACTTCCGCGCCCGTGATCAGCGCGAGCTGCAGCACATCGAAGCGACCCTCGACCGCCTGGAGCCGGTGGCCCAGCAACCGACCCTGGCGCGCCCGGCCCAGGCTCTGTACGCCTGGCCGCTGGCCGCCGCGCTGCTACTGAGCCTGCTGCTGGTGGTCCGCAGCCTGTGGCCGCAGCTACGCCAGCAGGCCCTGAGTGCCGCGCAACGTGTGGGGCGCAAGACGCCATGAGCGACTATCTGCCCCACCTGTTGCGCCCCTGGTGGCTGCTGGCGTTGCCCGTGCTGGCCTGGCTGCTGTGGTTGCTGGCGCACCGGGAAACCCGCAGCGGCCGCTGGCAGGCCCTGCTGCCGCCGGCCTTTCACGCTGCCCTGCTGCGCGGCGGCCGCGGCCGGCGCAGCCGCCTGCCGCTGATCATTCTGGCACTGGCCTGGCTGCTGACCACCCTGGCGCTGGTCGGCCCGAGTTGGCAGCGCATCGAACAGAACGACGCCAAGCCGGCCGACCCGCTGGTGGTGATGCTCGAGCTGACCCCGCAGATGCTCGCCGGCGACGCCTCGCCCAACCGCCTGGCCCAGGCCCGTCGCAAGTTGCTCGACCTGCTGAAGGCGCGCGGTGACGCGCAGACCGCCATCGTGGTATACGCCGGCAGCGCCCACACCCTGGTGCCGCTGTCCGATGACCTAGGCACCAGCCGCAACCTGCTCGAAGCCCTCAAACCGTCGATCATGCCCGAGCCCGGCAAGCGCGCCGACCTGGCAGTGGCAAGGGCGCTAGAGCTGCTCAAGAACGGCGCCCAGGGCCAGGGCCGCCTGCTGCTGATCACCAGCGGCCTGGACGAAGGCGAATTCAGCGCCATCGCCAAACTGCTCGGCAGCCGCGGCAAAAATCTACGCATTCTCGGCGTGGGTAGTAGCGAAGGTGCGCCGATCGTGCAGGAAGACGGCACCTTCATGAAGGACGAGCGAGGCGCCATCCTTATTCCGCGCCTGGATGTCAGCGGGTTGCGGCAGTTCGCGGCGAGCGTCAAAGGCCAGTACCGCAGCATTAGCCTCGATGACCGCGACCTGCGCAGCCTTGGCCTGCTCGACGGCCCCAAGGCGCTGCGTGACAACGGCCACAAGACCCAACTGCGCAGCTGGGCCGACCAGGGTTACTGGCTGCTATTGCCGCTGTTGCTGCTGGCCGCCTGCGCCGGCCGCCGCGGTTGGCTGCTGTGCCTGCCGCTGCTGTTGCTCGGCACTCCGCAAACCGGCATGGCCATGAGCTTCGACGACCTCTGGCTGCGCGCCGACCAGCAAGGCCAGCGCCTGCTCGAAGCGGGCCGCCCGAAGGAAGCTGCCGAGCGCTTCGAGGACTCGCACTGGCGCGGCATGGCGCTCTACCAGGCTGGCGATTACGCAGCGGCCGCCGAACAGTTCGCCAAGGACGACAGCGCGCCATCGCTCTATAACCGCGGCAACGCCCTGGCGCGCAGCAACGAGCTGGAAGCGGCCATCGACGCCTACGACCGCGCCCTGGAAATCGACCCGCAGCTGCAACAGGCCGCGAAGAACAAGGCGCTGGTCGAGGAACTGCTGCGCCAGCGCCAGGCGCAGGCCGAGCAGCTGGACGAAGGCGAAGAGCCGCAACCCGAAGACAAGCCCGACGAGCAGCAGCCCCAGGGCCAATCCTCGGCCGCCAGCGACGATGAACAGCAGCAAGGCCAGGGCCAGCCATCCACCGCCCAGGATCAGCACCCCCCTGAGCAGGAACAGCCACAATCGAATCCGACCGGGGAAAGTGAACCGGCGGACAAGCCCGAAGCAGCGCAAACTGCGCCAGCCGACAAACAGGCGCCCGAAGCCGACGCGCCCCTCGATGGCGAGCGGCGCCAGGCTCTGGAACAATGGCTGCGGCAGATTCCCGATGACCCGGGCGAATTGCTGCGCCGCAAATTCTGGTACGAACAGCAACAGCGTCAGGAACAAGCCCGATGACCCGCCTGCTCTGCACCCTGCTCTTCTGTTTGCTGGCATGGCAGGCCAGCGCGCAGGACTTTACCGCCAGCGTCGACCGCAGCCGGCTGAACCTGGGCGAGAGCCTCGACCTGACCCTCGAATCGACGGACGCCACCGAATTCGGCAAACCCGACCTGACGCCCCTCAACGAGCTGTTCGATGTGCTCGGCACCCGCCAGGTCAATCGCCTGACCAGCCTGGAAGGCCAGGCGCGCGCCAGTACCCGCTGGATCGTCACGCTCAAACCGCGCCACAGCGGCTTCGTGGTGATTCCGCCGCTGCGCCTGGGCGACGCCCAGAGCCAGCCGGTCAGCCTGCATGTGGTAGAGGCCACCAGCCAGAACAGCGACGAGCAGATGGCGCCGATATTCATCGACGCCAGCCTGGATCACGAGAGCGTCTACGTGCAGGCGCAGAGCGTGCTGACCCTGCGCATCTACCACTCGGTGTCGCTGTACGACGACAGCAGCCTGACGCAGCTGGAAATACCCGATGCGCGGGTCGAATCCCTCGGCGAGCCGCGTACCTACGAGCAGGACATCGGCGGCGTGCGCCACGGCGTGATCGAGCTGCGCTACGCCATCTTCCCGCAGAAGAGCGGCCAGCTGACCATCCCCAGCCAGGTGTTCAGCGCTACCCTCGCCGACCGCAGCAGCCGCAACGGCTACGCGCCGTTCGGCCCGCGCCCGGGCAAGGTCACTCGCGTGCGCTCCCCGGAGATCCCGCTGACGGTCAAGGCCAAGCCCGCCGACTACCCGGCCGATGCACCCTGGCTGCCGGCCCGTGCCCTGAGCCTGGCCGAGGCCTGGAGCCCGGAGCCGGGCGAGATCAAGGTCGGTGATTCGTTGACCCGCAACCTGATGCTCAAGGCCGACGGCCTGTCCAGCGCCCAGCTGCCGCCGTTGCCGGCCACCGATGTGGAAGGCCTGCGCCGTTACCCTGATCAGCCGCAGCTAACCAACGAGAGCAGCGAGCGCGGCGTTATCGGCAGCCGCGAAGAGCGCGAGGCGCTGGTCGCCAGCAAAGCCGGCACTCTGGAGCTGCCGGCGGTGGACGTGGTGTGGTGGAACACCCACGAGGATCGCCTGGAGCACAGCAGTTTGCCGGCGCGCACCCTGAAAGTGGCCGCCGACCCGGCACTGAGCGTCGAGCAGCCGGTGGAAACCCGCCCGCGCGAGGGCGCCGCCAGCGACGTATTGCTGTGGCCCTGGCAGCTGAGCACCGTGCTGTTGGCGCTGACCACCCTGCTCGGCTTCGGCCTCTGGTGGCACGCGCGCAGCCAGCCGGCCGTGCAACGCAGCGCCCAAGTCGGCCCCAGCCCGCGCACCCTGCTTGACGACCTCAAGCGCGCCTGCCTGGCCAACGACAGCCAGGCCACCCGCCAGGCCCTCGACGCCTGGGCGCGCCAGCAACCGGAAACCCTGGCCGACATGGCCGCGCGCTTCGCGCCGCTGTCCGAAGCCCTGGACGGCCTTAACGGCGCGCTGTACAGCGAAGCCGGCCAGCATTGGCAAGGCAAACAGCTGTGGCAGGCCATCGGCGAACTGCCGGCGGCGGAGAAAACCCAGGACAACGGCCAGGACGGCGGCCAGCTGCCGCCGCTCTACCCGCGCTGAACGGAGACTGCATGGACGCTCGCCCCGCTTGCCCCCAGTTCTGGCGCGACGCCGCCCTGCCCTTTATCGAGCTGCGCTCCATCGAGGATGGCCGCCAGGTCTGCTACGGGCGGCACAGCCACGCGTTCTTTTCCATCGGCGCGATCACCAGCGGCCAGAGCACCTATAGCAACCGCGAGGTGGATCGCCAGGTCAGCCAGGGCACGGTGGTGCTGATGAACCCGGGCGATGTGCACGCCTGCAACCCCATCGACGGCGAGCCCTGGTCGTACCTGATGTGCTACGTCGATCCGCAGTGGCTGGGCGAGTTGCAGCATGCCCAGGGCTTTACCGACACGCCCACGTTCCAGCGCTTCGCCTCCATCGCCAGCGACGATGCCGAGCTGTATCAGGGCCTGCTGGCATTGCGGAGTGGCCTGCTCGACCCATTGCTCAGCACCGCCAAGAAGCGCGCCGAGGCCGAGGCATTCTTTGGTCTGACGCTGCAGTGGCTGGTACTCGAAGGCGACCGTGACGACAGCCTGAATCCGCGCCTGGAAATCGCCGCCGAACTGATCCAGCAGCACTGCGGCGAGCCACTACGCCTCGATACCCTGTGCGACGCGGCGCAGCTTTCGCCATCGCAATTGATTCGCGGCTTCAAGCAACGCTACGGCATGACGCCCCACGCCTACCTGCTCAACCGCCGCATCCAGTTCGCCCACGCGCGCCTGAAAAGCGGCGCGGCCCTGGCCGAAGTCGCCCAGGAAGCCGGCTTCGCCGACCAGGCGCACTTCCAACGCACCTTCAAACAGCTCCTCGGCGCCACGCCCGGCCAATACCGCGGCTAGCTAGATCCGACGGTGTAGCCTGGCTTGAGCGTAGCGATACCCAGCTCGTAGGGCGGACTCAGGAGCGAAGCGAACAGTCCGCCAATTCACGCCGATCCTGACACCACCGCAACGGCGTACTGCTTCGCGAATGGAACGCCGCCCGGTACGCCCTTGCCCTGGTGTTCGTTGGCTTACCCCAGCACCAGATACCCCGCACTGGCCACCAGCAACCCCGCCAGCACCCGATTGAAAACCCGCACCCGCCGCGGCGCCTGCAAGTACGGCTGCAAACAGGTCCCGGCGATAGCCCAGCAAGCCAGCGACAGATAACAGACCACACAGTAAATCGCCGCGAACTGCCACACCCGCCCCGCATCGCCATCAGCCGCAAAGGCGCCCGTGCCGGCAATCGCTGCCAACCACGCCTTGGGGTTAAGCCACTGCATCAGCGCGCCGCCAGCAAAGGATGCAACTGGCCCGCCTTCAGCGCTGTGCAACGCGCCGTTATCGACCGCCAACCGCCAGGCCAGATAAAGCAGAAAGGCCACGCCAGCCCACTGGATCGCCGTCGTCAGCCACGGCAGCAGCACCAGCAACTGATGCAGGCCCAGACCGATCAACACCAGCAGCAACGTAAAGCCCAGAGTCGCCCCCGCGACATGCCGCATGGCCACCTGCAGGCCATGGCGGGCACCCGCGCTTAGCGACACCAGATTAACCGGCCCGGGCGAAATGGAAGCGGCCAACGCGAACGCCGCCATGGACAGATACAGACTCATCATCACGCCTACCTCACTGCTGATCGAGTGAGGCACGTTACGCAGCGCCCAACCGGGCGTATTGAAGAAAATTCGCATGCTCTGAAACGGAAAAACCGCGGCCAGGTCGCGGTTTTTATTTGCTGATCATCTCGATGGGCGGGCGTGGAGCTTAGAGTGACGCGATGGCTGAATTAATAAATGGCACGTGTATCAGAGAGCGATCTTCAACCAGAGCAGGAAGCAGTTCAGTTATTTTTCCAGCTTCAAAAGTTGGCTCAAGGTGCCAGGCGTCCACTGGCACGCCATGACAGACGCTAGTTTCATATATAAGATCCTCCAGCGTGCAGCACCATATGTCGCGAGCAATCAGACTAAATTCTTTATTCTCGATTTGAATCAATAAGAACTCAACATGACCATCTTCAAATAAAGCCAATTCGACTTCTACTGCCTCTATCTTGTACGCGGGAGTTGGCATCCAGAGTAGCTCTGGATGTGGTTGAGGTATAGATGTAGAGAAAAGCCTAATCATATAAGTCTAACGCTCGGCTCATGCGCCGGCTTGGAGCCGAAAGCGGCGAAAAATCGATCGTAATGCAGCCAACTGTTAGTGCATGCTTTCTAAATCTGCAAGTTACCATATCCATATCTTGTTAAAGGCCGATATAAACATCGCCAAAAGCACAATCAGAAATGAGGCAGTCGCGAATGCAGCCAGTCCAGTGAACCAATCAACCCAGCCAGGATACGTTGTTTGCAGCATCGGCTTAAATACTAGGTCGGCCAGCCCGGCCGCCCCCACTATCCCAAACACCGCCGTCAGCCACCGGTCCATCCGTGACCGTTGTTTTTCGGCCTTGTAACGTCGCTCATCTAAGAACCATCTAGCCTGCTCTTTCCCTGATGCGATGAGTCCTGTTGTGCCGGCAGCAGTCATCAAAAACTCAAGCGCATCAGTAATCTCGCCAGCTTGGCTTGATTTGTGAATTACAGAATCGGCATTGGCCAACGTTTCGTACGCGTATACAAGTTGTTCATCGGATGGAGGTCCTTCTGCTATGGCACATGCCCGCGCAATGCGAATGTTGTGATACTCGAAGTGCTCCGCCCTGGCCTGGTTCTCTAACAAATGAGCCCTTGTGTTTGGGTCATCCCAAACATTGTCAGATGCGCCCAGTGGGCGCAGCCACGTCCAGAGCAAAACTGCTCGATTGCCGTGTAAGCAATAGTCATTAAATGGACTAAGGTCAGGAGGGAGGTGCGGAGGATCAGTCATTTCAGGGGAGCGCATCAGGATACGGGACATCGATTGTCCGTACATCTCAAATAACTGGTCCTTGGATTTAGGCTGGCCGGCGAATCGCATTAAGGAGACTGAGGGCCGGCCTTGCCACAACTGTACTCCTGCTACCCCGTCATTCTTTTTGTAGTTTTTTGATACTACCTGCGATGCTACCGCATTTGCGTAGATGGATCTGCAAAGGTCAGTCGTCCCCTCCCAATCCATTTGGTCCTCCGATCCCGCGATTTGATGTAAGAGCCATGGATCCCCTAACAGAAAAGGGGACAACAGAAAAGGGGACAGATTTATTTTAGATCAGTAGCACAGCGCCATAAATAAATCTGCCTCTTTTACTATATAAGTAAAGTCCTCATATGGTTACCAGGAGCACTAAGCTAGCCTTTTAATCACAATTGTAATGAATGCTCCTGCACATGCCCCTATCCACGCCAAAGCGCCATCAAACCAATACGCAATTAATTGAAATAAATATATAGAGCTGAAGCCTAAAAACGCACCTACTAAGGCTCTTATAAAAAAATTAGGGGGCCTGCCTCTGAAAATGATCCTTATTGTAGCTGCGTAAAATATTCCGCTAAAGAAAGCTGGTACAGCCATTAGCGGATAGGCAATTCCCCATCCGGCCATTGAGAGCGGGATTGAAAATAGAGCCCAGAAAAGCGACGGTCCAGGGCTGGCGGATAACGAGCCTGCACTGACAATTAAAATATATGATCCAACTGCTGGAGCTAGAGCAGTGGTAATTAGGGCCGCCCTAAAATAGTGCCAAATCACATCAAAAAAAGATTCGCTTTCTGTTGTCGCCACTGTTTAACCCCTGACAGTGATTAGATAGAATCTCTTAACTAACACAATAATAAAGTTTTCTGCAGAAGCGCGATCTACCCGTATTTGCACCACCCCAAAACCATACCAATCAAAAAAGTTACCAACCTACAGAGCGATGCCACCTGTACCACTTGACCTCCGCATTCTCCCCGCCATCACTGCCCTATGACACCAGCCCCATCGTGTATTAGCAAAACAACCTCTGCGACATACAAATGCCGTAGAGGTCGCGCCTTTTATAGAGCCAACCCGTCAGTGCGCCAGCAGGACGATAAGGGGACAGATTTATTTTAGACCAACAGCACTGTGCCATAAATAAATCTGTCCCCTTTTCCGTAGCCGGTCCCAGTGAACGAAGTGAGCGATTTGAGCGCATAGTTAGGTATTTACTCATAAATTTTTCCGCAGTAAAGAAAAACAGCAAATTGCTTCCACGGATTTGATAGAGAAAGACCTTGAGCTAGACCGAAGTCACTAGCCTCAGCCCATGCGATTGCACTTTCAAGAAAAGACTCGATGGTGGTGTTTTCCCAGCCATTAGCATCGGAGCCATATGGTGAACTCGGATTTGCCTTTTTCTGTACAACAGATGCAGCACGATCTGCTGCTAATGCGCGTGCAAAGACCAAAAAGCTTTCAATGTCTTTGACATCCTCAAGTAATTTGCTTAGGTCCATTGTTTAGCACCTAACGCACAGGTTCACCCGCGCTGAGCGCGAGCGTTGGAAGTCACGCCGGAGGCGTGGCCGTCGGGTGGAACTGCTGGTTGAGCGGCGAGCAGTAGCACAGCTGCTCCACTGCTTGCGATTTTAGCTATTGAGCCATAAATGCTTTTTAGCCGGCCATGAGCGAGAAGAGCTTCCGGGAGTGGCTGCCTCCCGTGTCCAGGATCGTTGTACGCAAAAAATTCCGTGTCCATTTCACACATGGCGAGAAACGAAGTGGCGACAATGGCGGTGCCGCAATGCGCACAACGTAGAACATAGGAGCCATGTTGCACGATGGCTTCGATCTGTTCGGAACTGCACTCGCTGCACTTCATGAGGATTCTTTCCTTCGACGCTCAACAGGGATTAGGTAAAATTCTTCGTCAACACGATAGTAAAGCGTTCTGTATAAGCGCGCCCTACCCGTATTTGCAAAAATTAAACTCGATGTCAATCAACAACTTACCCAACTATAGAACGGCCTACCTGTATTCGCCTGGCTTCCGCATTTCCACGGCCAGCACTGCCCTATAAAAACCAGCCCTATCCTGCATTAGCAAAACGACCTCTACGGCATACAAATGCCGTAGAGGTCGTGCCTTTTATAGAGCCAACCCGTCAGTGCGCCAGCAGCGAACCACCCTTCTTGCCGGCCAGTTTCTCGGGTTTGATCAGGTAATGGGCCAGGGCCGGCAGCAGCCACAGTGCACCGAACATGTTGACAATGAACATGAAGGTCAGCATCAGGCCCATGTCGGCCTGGAACTTGATGGCCGAGAACATCCAAGTCGCCACGCCGATGGCCAGGCACAGGCCGGTGAACAGCACGGCTTTACCGGTCGAGCGCAGGGTCTGGTAGTAGGCTTCCTGCAGCGGCAGGCCGGCGCGCAGGAAGGTTTCCAGGCGGCTGTATATGTAGATGCCGTAGTCCACGCCGATGCCGACGCCCAAGGCGATCACCGGCAGGGTCGCGACCTTCACGCCGATGCCCAGGAAGGCCATCAGGGCGTTGCCGAGGATCGAGGTGAGAATCAGCGGCAGCACGATGCACACGGTGGCGGCGAAGGAGCGGAAGGTGATCATGCACATCACGCCGACGCACAGGTACACCAGCACCAGAATCAGCAGCTCCGAGGTGCTGATCACCTCGTTGGTGGCCGCTTCGATACCGGCGTTACCAGCGGCCAGCAGGAACTGCACGTTCTCGGACTGATGCTCGGCGACGAAACCTTCGACCGCTTTCACCGCACGCTTGAGGGTTTCCGCCTTGTGGTCTTCGAGGAACACCAGCACCGGCGCCACCGAGCAGTCGCCGTTATACAGGCCGTCGGCACGGGCGATGGAGTTGTTGAGCACGTCTGGGTTGCGCGACAGGGTTTCCCATTTCAGGTTGCCCTCGTTCATGCCCTTGATCACCTGGCGCGACACGCTGACCATGGAGATCGCCGACTGCACGCCCGGGGTGTTGTCCATGGTCCACATCAGCTCGTCCATGGCGGCCATGGCTTCATAGGTCGAGCAGCCTTCCGGCGCGGTCTTGACCATCACCACCAGCACGTCGGAGCTGGTCGAGTAGTTGCGGATCACGAAGTCGTTATCCAGGTTGTAGCGCGAATCCGGGCGCAGCTCCGGCGCGCCCTGATCGAGGTCACCGACCTGCAGGTGCTGGTGCTGGTACCAGAAGCCGCCGACCGCAGCGACCAGCGCCAGAGTCACGGAAATCGGTGCCACGCGGCCGCTGGCGAAGTTGGACAGGCGGCGCCAGAACGGATGTTCGCTAACCGCATCGCGCTTGCTACGCTCCACCGCCTTCTTGCTGATGCCGATATAGGAAATCGCCACCGGCAGCAGGATCAGGTTGGTGAACACGATGACCGCCACACCGATGGAGGCACCGATGGCCAGCTCGCGGATCACGCCGATGTCGATCAGCAGCAGGGTGATGAAGCCCACGGCGTCGGCGAGGATGGCGATCATGCCCGGCAGAAACAGCTGCCGGAAGGTCAGCCGCGCGGCCATCAGCGGCGTATCGGCCGCACTGGACTGCAGGGCGATGCCGTTGATCTTCTGCACGCCGTGGGAGATGCCGATGGCGAAAATCAGGAACGGTACCAGCATCGAGTAGGGATCAATGCCGAAGCCCACCGTGTGCATCAGCCCCAGTTGCCAACCCACCGCCACCAGGGTGGTGATCACCACGGAGATGGTGCTGCGGATGCACCAGGTGAACCAGTACAGCAGCACGAAGGTAATCAGCAACGCCACGCCGAAGAACAGCGCGACCATCATCAGACCGTCGATTAGGTCGCCGACCTTCTTGGCGAAGCCGATGATGTGAACCTGTATGTCCGGGTTCTGCGCCTGGTACTTGTTGCGGATCTTCTCTTCGAGCTGGTGGGAGAACTGCTGGTAGTCGAGCTTGATCAGCCGGCCCTGGTCCTCAGGATCCGGGTAGGACTCGAGCAGCGGCACGTCGATGATGCTGGACTTGAAGTTGTTGGCCACCAGGCGGCCGATCTGCCCGGACTTGAGCACGTTGCCGCGCAGCTCCTCGAGGCTCTGCGCGCTGCCGTCGTAGGTCTGCGGAATCACCTCGCCGCCGGCGAAGCCTTCTTCGGTCACTTCGGTCCAGCGCACGCTGGGGCTCCACAGCGATTTGAGCCCCGAGCGGTCGACGCCGGGGATGTAGAACACCTCGTCGTGAATCTGGCGCAGGGTTTCCATGTAGGACTTGCTGAAGATGTCGCCGTCCTTGGCCTCCACGGAAATACGCACGGTATTGCCGAGGTTCGCCAGGTCGTTGCGGTGCTCCATCATGTTCTGGATGAACGGATGGCTCAGCGGGATCATCTTCTCGAAGCTGGTCGAGGGGCGCACCTGGGTGGCCTGGAAGAACAGGAAGACGCTGACCAGCAGGCAGATCAGGATCACTGCCGGTCGGTTGTTGAAGATCAAACGCTCCAGCAGGCTGGCCTTGTCTTGATCAAGGTTACTCATCGAACACTACCCCAGCTTGTTATTGTTGGCCTGGATTGGCACCGGTCTCGGTGGTCAGGCGCACACCGCCCTGCCCGACCAGCACCAATTTGCCGTCTGCACCCGCAGTGACGCCCGCCACGGACAAACGATCAGGGCGGTTGAACACGCTGAAGCTGTTGCCGTGGTCGGTACTGCGCAGCACGCTGCCGCCATGGCCGACCACCACGATGCTGCCGTCGTCCAGGGTCGCCGCACTGGCCAGCCCGAACTCCAGGTCGCCGCCACCGGCTGTGGTCAGCGCAACCTGCTGCCAGGTTTCACCGGCGTCCTTGGAATGGAACAGGTGGCCGCGCAGGCCGAACATCAACAGGCCATTGGCCTCGCCGCTGGCGATCACGCCGAACAGCGAGCCCTGGTAGGGGCTTTCCAGGGTTTCCCAGCTCTGCCCGCCATCGGTGGAGCGAAATACGCTGCCCGCTTCGCCAACGATGAACAGGCCGGCGCCCGGTACATCGGCGATGGCGTTGAGGTGATAGGTGTCTTCATTGTCGAGACGGTCGCTGACGTCATCCCAGGTGGCGCCGCCGTCGCTGGTTTCCAGCAGCGCACCGTAGGCGCCGATGGCGAAACCGTGCTGGGCGTCCTTGAACCACACGTCGAGCAGCGGCGCTTCGCGCTGCAGGTCCTCGAACTGCTTGGTCCAGGTGGCACCGCCGTCGCTGCTGGCCAGGATCAGTGCATCGTGGCCGACCGCCCAACCGTGCTGGTCGTCGACGAAATACACGGCGGTGAGCAGCTGTCGGGTCGGCACCTTGGCCTGGGTCCAGTTGACGCCGCCATCGTCGGAGAACAGCACATGGCCGCGCTCGCCGACCGCCACCAGGCGCTTGCCGGCATGGGCGACATCGAGCAGGAGACTGGAGACGGCTCGCGTCGACGGCACCGAGAAGGTCGCTGCGTCGGCAGCCTGAGCCTGCATCACCGGCAGGCCCGCCACCAGCAGCGAGCACAGTGCCAGGACCTGCAGCACGGGCCGCGGTTTCTTACCGCTTCGGGTGCGCCGCACCATGGGCTCACTCATACACAACTCCCCCTTGTTCTTGTTATATCCAGCGCCTTGAAAGCGCCGCCTATGCTATCGGCCTTTGCGGAACATGGTAGCCACCACGATCTGCTGTTTTGTAAGAAAAAGCCCGCGTTATCGACCGCGCGAATGCCTGTCGCACAACAGGCAGGCTTTGCCTTCTATCGGGTGCCGCGACGACGCAATGCTGCCGGTGTGAAGTAACTGTCTTCGGCCATCGGCTGGCTGAAGTCGATGGTGTTGGCTTCCTCGTTGTCCAGGTTCTGCACGTGGTAGCGACGCGCCTGCAGATCATGGAACACATCCAGCGCAGACCAGGTGGTCGGCAGCTCGTAGTAGTTCTTCAGGTAGGCCATGGACACGCGCCACAGCTCGCCGCGACCATCGTACTGGTCGACCACGGCGGCCTGCCAGCTGTCTTCATCGAGATAAAGGGTGCGCTTGGAATAGATGTGTCGCTGGCCCGGCTTGAGCGTGCCCTCCACCACCCACACGCGGTGCAGCTCGTAGCGCGTGTAGGTCGGGTTGAGGTGGCCGACCTGCAACAGGTCCTTGTACTTCACCTCAGGGCTGGTGAGCTTGTAGCTGTTGTAGGGGATGTAGATCTCGCGCTTGCCGAGCAGCTTCCAGTCGTAGCGATCCGGCGCGCCGTTGAACATGTCGGTGTCATCGGCGGTGCGCAGGCCATCGGCCGTGGAGATCGGCGTGTCGTAGGCGAGGTTCGGCGCGCGGCGCACCCGGCGCTGGCCGGCGTTGTAACCCCAGGCCTGGCGCGGCTCCTTGACCTGATCGAGGGTCTCGTGGACCAGCACCGCACCGCCAGCCAAACGCGCCGGGCTGCGGGTGAACGACAGGTAGTAGAACAGGATGTTGTTCAGGTTGGCGTAGCTGCCCTTGGGGTCATAGAACTTGAACAGCGCTTCCTGCTGCGAGGTGACCAGCGAGAAGGAGCCGTTGCGCTGCACTGCCACTTCCGAGGCACGGCGTACCACGTAGGTGCCGCGGTAGCGGGCGATGTGGTTCCACAGGGCTTCCACGCCGTTCTGTGGAATCGGGAACGGAATGCCGCCGTAGGCATCGGCGAAACCATTGCCGCCGTCGAGCAGCTTGGCGCTGACCGCGTTCTTGGCAGTGTTGGCATATACCCACTGCGGCGCCGAGCCCGAACGACGGCTGGGGTAGACCGGCATCTGGAAGCTATCCGGATAGGTCTCGAACAACGCCACCTGCCCAGGCGTCAGCTGATCACGGTACTGAGCCAAGTTGGCACGAGTGATGGTGAACAGCGGCTTATCGGCGGCGAACGGGTCGACATGGTGGGTGCCCGAGCCCTTGTAACCGGCTGGTGCCTGGGTGATGCCACCGGTCCAGGCCGCAATGGTGCCGGCAGCGTTGCCAGCCTTTTCGGCACCCAGCGGCGTCAGGCTACTGCCGAGCTTGGCGGAGTCCTGCGGCGATACCGCGGCCATGCTGTTGCCAGCCAGCAGCACCAGCGCGACGGCGACACCCTTGATGTTCAGCATGCTCTATCCCCGTGATCAGAAGGAGTATTTGACGTTGACGCCGATGTTGTCGCGGTCGCGCACGGCGTTGTTGTTGCCACCGCCGGAAAACTCGGTGTATTGCAGTTCGGCTTCCAGGCTGTTCATGTACGCCGCCTTCATACCGAGGGTGTAAGCCTTGCGGCCCTCGACGAAACGCCCGGTCTGGTAGGAGTTGCCTTCGAAATCGTCACGATAGACGACGTAGGGCGACAGGTTCACCCCGGCGAACACGTCGTTCCAGGTGCCCGACAGCACCAGGGTGTAGCCGTAAGCATTGCGGTTGACCTGGTAGCTGCGCCCGTAGCCGAAGGTATAGGACGAGTCGCCGCGGCCCGAGTAATAGCGGGTCGAGCCATCGAAGGCGGTGTACTTCAGGTCGCTGCCACGCAGGTGCTCGGAGGCCAGCTCGGCCACCCCGGTCAGCGTATCGAAACCCAAGGACGGCCCGAAGTTGTAAATGGTGCCAAGCGACGCGTCATAGGCCTCGACGCGCTCGTAGTTACGGATCTGCTCACCCAGCTGCAGCGCCTGGCCGCCGATGTTGCCCTGTTGCCCCTGCACCAAAAGCGGCGCCTGACGAAGCAGATCACCGAGCAAGTCGTTGGTGGCGGCAATGGCGATTGGCAAGTTGGGCCGGTAGGTCAGCTCACCGAACAGCGAGGCATCGCCCACGGTGGTGTTGAAGCTGAAGCCGTACATGCGGATGTTTTCGACATACTCGCGCTGGGCATTGATCTGATTGGCGGCATCGACGGTGGCGGCGCCGTTGACCAGACCGAGCAGTTGCTGAGCAGTGGTATTGCCTAAACCGGCCAATGTCTGCAGCGTCGAATAACTGCTGATCGCGTTGCTGCTGGCGGCTGCGGTAAGCGCATCCAGGTCAAGCCCCGAGAAGCCATTCAGATCGGCATGGAGCGTCGGCTCCTTGGAGTGGTAATTGACGAAGTAGAAGCCAAATTCGGTCGAGTTCAGCTGTTCGGCGATGTAACGGAAGGCAACGCCGAACTGGCCGTCGTCCTTGGCCTTCAGATCCGAGCCGATGGAGGCGGCCTTGAAGTAACCGTTGCTGTCCAGATACTCGGTGCCCTGCAGCCCGCCAGCCCTGAGCGCACTCAAAGCGCTGTAGTTGCTACGAAAATCGGTGCCGCCTAGCGCGGTGTTTCGCGCATACGCCGTACTGCCACCCTCGGCGAACAGATCGGTCTCCGAGAAATAGCTGCCCACCGGGTCGATGGCGCTTTCCTTCCATTTGAACTGGTAGAAGGTCTCCATCGACAGGTTGTCGGTCAGGCCGATATTGAAGCTGACCGCCTCGACGGGAATCAGCACTTCCTTGAGTTCGGCGCCGGGCAGGCGGAAGCGCGCGCCGTCTACCGGGTTGCTGGTGTTCACCCCGCCGCGATAGAACAGGCCTTCGCCCCAGTTGAACACCTGGCGACCCAGGCGCGCACTGAGCGGGTGCTCGGCGACGTCCCAGTTGCTGTAGATGTAGGCGTCGAGAATCTGCGCATCGCGACCTGCAGCATGCCGCGTGTCGCGGGTGAAACGGTCATCGTTGGGCGTGTTCTGGCTGGGCTGTGCGATCCGGTTGCCGTTGTAGTAGTCGTTGCGCTTGTCCATGATCTGCGTGTCATAGAACGCCGTGCCGCGCACGAACAGCCCGTAGTTCTGGTAGTTCATCTCCAGATCGGAGGTGACCTTGAACACCTCGGAGACCAGCCCGGTGTCGAAATTGCGGTTGCCGTCGTTGACGTTGACGTCGTCGTTGTCCCTGCTTTGCCCCTGCACGCGCCACAGCTGCCCGTAGGACAGGGTGGTGTCCAGCGAGCCGCTGATCTCGTTATCGGCGAAGCTGAACTCCGCGGCCTGGGCAGGCGGCGCCGCCAGCAACGGCAGCATGCCGGCCAGGGCGAAGCCGGCTCTTGCCCGCGGGGCCTGCTCGAGGGACTTGATACGCATTGAATACTTACTCCGCAGACAGACAGTCATTGTTCGTGCGGCCCGTTTTTCTGGCGGGCCTACGGGTACCTGACTTGGCACCCGGCGATGACCTTGGACTGGCTGGCGTCACTGCAAACTGCAGTGCAACCTTGGTGCCAATTCAAACGATCGTATTAGCTGAAAGCGCTTTTCTAGAGCAGCTCCGTAGCGTCCTTTTGTGACTGGTCGGCCACTGACCAGCAACAGCCGATTAGCGACCCAGAATGGCTCACAAACACTTTCAGCAGGCTGTCGAAACGCATCAGTGACGGAAAAAAATCACGGCTAAATGCCAGCATCAGGGCAGCGGCGGCGATAGTAAGGGCGTCGCCAAGCGCGGCGTTAGCTTTTCATTCCTCGAAGTAACAAAAAATTGTTACCACCAAGGCCACTGGTAACAGCGAGCAGGTGATTGGCGGGAAGAAAAACGGCGTCCAGAACGGACGCCGGGGGGAGATCAAAAAGCCTTGCTACCCAGGACGGCGATTGCCGCCCCGGGCACGGGCTCAGGCCAGGCTCTTGCTGACCACCTCGTAGACGTCGGGCGACAGCTTGCCGGAGGCGAGAACGCGCTCAAGCTCGGCCTTCATCAGCGCCTGACGTTCAGCGCCGTATTTTCGCCAGCGGGTCAGCGGCGCCAGCAGGCGCGAGGCGATTTGCGGGTTCAGCGCGTTGAGCATGATCACCTGATCGGCCAGGAAGCGGTAGCCGCTGCCGTCGATGGCATGGAAGTTCACCAGGTTCTGCCCGGCGAAGGCGCCGATCAGCGCGCGCACCTTGTTGGGGTTCTTCAGGGTGAACGCCGGGTGCTCCATCAACGCCTGCACACGGGCCAAACCGCCCGGCAAGGTGCTGGCGGCCTGCACGCTGAACCACTGATCCATGACCAGCGCATTGTCCTTGAAGTGCTCGGCAAAGGCGTCGAGGGCCTTGCTGCGCTCGGCCTCGAATGGCGAATTGACCAGCACCGCCAGGGCAGTCAGGCGCTCGGTCATGTTGTCGCTGTTCTCGAACTGATCGAGCGCCGCGGCCAGCACCTCCGGCTTGTCACCCAGCATCAGATAGGACAGCGCGATGTTCTGCAGCGCACGGCGGGCGAAGTGCTCGGCCTCAGCCACGTAAGGCGTGTTGCGCGACACCTCGCGGTTGGCCTGGTAGAGCTGCCACAGCGGCTCAAACAGCGCGTCGGCCAGTTGCTGGCGGGCGAACTCGCGGGCGCCGTGAATGGCGTCGACATCGGCCACGTCGCTGATTTCGGTGAGGTAGGCCTCGCCCGGCAGCGACAGCATTTCGGCGACCATGGCCTGATCCAGTGCGTCGTCCTGCAGCAAGTTGCGCAGTGCACTGACCAGGCGCCCGTCGAGCACCAGCGCTTCACCGCGCTGGTACTGGCTGATTAGCTCCTGCAGCACCTGTACGCTAAGCTGCTGGCCGGCTTCCCAGCGGTTGAAGCCGTCGCTGTCGTGCTGCATCAGGAACATCAGCTGGTCGCGGTCGTAGGCAAAGCTCAGTTTCACCGGCGCGCTGAATCCGCGCAGCAGCGACGGCAAAGGCTTTTCGGCAACATCGACGAACGTGAACGACTGCTGCGCCTCGGTCACCGACAGCACGCGATTGCCGCCCACCGCGGCGGCTTCGCCCTGCAGGCGCAGCGGCAGGTCATTGCCCTGCCCGTCCAGCAGGCCCAGCTCCACCGGAATCACGAACGGCAGCTTGCTGCTCTCGCTCTGCCCTGGCGTGGCCGGGCAGCTCTGGGTGAAGGTCAGGGTGTATGTCTTGGCGGCGGCATCGTATTGCTCGGTCACCGCCAGGCGCGGCGTACCGGCCTGGGTGTACCAGCGCTTGAACTGGGTCAGGTCGACGCCGCTGGCATCTTCCATGGCCTTGACGAAATCGTCGCAGGTCACGGCCTGGCCATCGTGGCGCTCGAAGTACAGGTCCGAGCCCTTGCGGAACGCCTCGGCGCCCAACAGGGTGTGGATCATGCGCAGTACTTCGGCGCCCTTCTCGTAGATGGTCAGGGTGTAGAAGTTGGAGATTTCCATATACGCGTCCGGGCGCACCGGGTGGGCCATGGGGCCGGCGTCCTCGGCGAACTGGTGGGTGCGCAGGTAGGCGACGTCCTGGATGCGCTTGACCGTCGGCGAGTTCATGTCCGCCGAGAAGGCCGCGTCACGGAATACCGTGAAGCCTTCCTTGAGCGACAACTGGAACCAGTCGCGGCAGGTCACGCGGTTGCCCGACCAGTTGTGGAAGTACTCGTGGGCGACGATCGCCTCGACGCGCTGGTGCGCGGCATCGGTGGCGGTCTCGGCGCGGGCCAGCACGGCGCTGGAGTTGAAGATGTTGAGGCCCTTGTTCTCCATGGCGCCCATGTTGAAGTCATTGACCGCGACGATCATGAAGATGTCCAGGTCGTACTCGCGGCCATACACCTCTTCGTCCCACTTCATGGACTTCTTCAGGCTGTCCATGGCGTGCTGCACCTTGTCGATGTTCTCCGGCTCGACGTAGATGCGCAGCGTCACTTCGCGGCTGCTCATGGTGGTGAATTTGTCTTCGACGCACCAGAGGTCACCGGCGACCAGAGCGAACAGGTAAGCCGGCTTCTTGAACGGGTCTTCCCAGGTCGCCCAGTGGCGGCCGTCGTCTTCCTCGCCACTGGCGATCGGATTGCCGTTGGACAGCAGGATCGGGTACTTCTGCTTGTCGCCGCTGAGCGTGGTGGTGAAGCTGCTCATCACGTCCGGGCGGTCGAGGTAATAGGTGATCTTGCGAAAGCCCTCGGCCTCGCACTGGGTGCAGAACATGCCGCTGGACTTGTACAGGCCTTCCAGCGCGGTGTTGCTCTCCGGGTGGATGCGCACGGTGCTGTCGATGACGAAACTGGCCTGGGTGGGCTGTACGGTGAGCGTGCTGTCGGTGAGCTGATAGTCGCCGGCACCCAGTTCGCGGTCATCGAGCTTGAGGTGCAACAGCTCGAGCTGCTGGCCGTCCAGCACCAGCGCTGGCAGTTCGGCGGACAGCTGCGGGTTGCGGCGCATCACCAGTTGAGCGTGTACCAGGGTGTGATCCTCGAACAGCTCGAAGGTCAGGTGGGTTTCGTCGATCAGGTAATCCGGCGCCTGATAGTCCTTGAGGTAGATGGTCTTCGATTGCTCGGTGCGCATGGGAACCTCTTCGATGCCACGCCAGCGGGCGCGGCAAACAGGTGAATGGTGTGGGCCGCGCCTGCCGGTCAGGCGGCGCAGCTGGCGGCGATCTGGTACGCGGTGTACTTGCGAATGTTGATGACGCCCGTGTCGAACATCAGGTACTGGCCCTTGATGCCGAGCAACGTGCCTTCAGCGATGGGGTTCTTGTCCAGGTTGAAGCTGGTGATCTTCGCCGGATAGGCCTCTATCGGGTAGCGGATTTCCACCACGCTCTGCTCATTGAGCGGCTGCACGGCCTGCAGGCCGAAGCGCTGTTGCAGCTCGGTGATGCCACCGGCGCAGGCATCGAAGATCTGCTCGCGCACGTGCAGCAGTTCGACCGGCGCCGCGTCGCCCTTGAGCAGCGCGCGCCAATTGGTCTTGTCCACCACCTGGCTGCGCAGCAGGTCTTCGACGAAGCCCGACTGCTGGCGCGTGGCGACCCGCATGATCGGCAGCGCCTGGGTGGCGCCCTGGTCGATCCAGCGGGTGGGAATCTGCGTGGCGCGGGTGATGCCGACCTTGATGCCCGACGAGTTGGCCAGGTAGACCACGTGGTCGGTCATGCAGAACTGCTCGCCCCAACTCGGCTCGCGGCACGTGCCGGCGTCGTAGTGGCAGCGCTCGGGGCTCATGATGCACAGGTCGCACTGGGCCAGCTTCTGCATGCAGGGATAGCAATAGCCCTGGCTGTAGCTGGACTTGGTCTTGCGGCCACAATGGCTGCAATGAATGGCGCCGAGAAACTCCAGGCGCACGGTCTTGCCGATCATCGGGTTGACGGCGACCTGCTCGTCACCCAGGCGAAACGCGTATTGCACCGGCGCATCGAGCTGGGTTGCCATCTTGCTCAGGGCGCCGCGGGCTACTTCTAACATCAGTGCAGGGTTTCCGAGGATTTGAAGAGAATGTTGGGAATGGGCGCGGATTTCGACGCGCATTCGGAAGTGCCCATGTAGCCGGTGCGTTGATCCTCGGGCAGGTTCTCGATTTCCCAGGCGATCATCGCCTGCAGGCTCAGCTCCTTCTGCTCCTGGGTGAGCTTGCGGCCGTCCGGCCACTTGCCGATCTCCACGGCCAGCTTGAGGCTTTCATACACGTCCGGGGTGATGTTGCGGATCAGTTCGACGAAGGAGGACATGGCTGACTCCGGGGCTGGAAAAGCGCTGATTCTACCCTATCTGACCCGCCAAGCCGAGGCGCCGGCGATGCTCAGCGCCGCGCGAACTGGCGAGCCAGCAGCCCGCCGATGGCGCCGGTGAGGCAGCCGGCGACCAGCCCGCCGACGTGGGCGGCGTTGGCGATGGCGCCGAACTGCAACAGCTCGAAAACGCCGGTCATGCAGACCAATAGCCAGATCAACATGCTCACCAGCACGCCACGCGGCAGCCGGTACGCCGCATTCGGTGCCAGCCACTGGAAAAGCCAGCAGTGCCCGAGCAGCCCGTAGAGCACGCCGGACAAACCGCCGAACAGCGCCGGCCCGCCGTAGACGTACTGCGCCACGTTGGCGGCCAGGCCGAACCACAGCGTCAGCAGCAACAGCATCAGCGCGCCCTGCCGCGCCTCGATGCGCCGCCCCAGTTCCCAGTACCACAGGCTGTTCATCGCCAGGTGGAGAATGCCGAAGTGCAGCAGCATGGGCGTCAGCAGGCGCCACCACTGGCCGCTGTCCATGGCCTGGGCGAAGTTCGCGAAATAGATGTACTGCCCGTCGATATGGAAGTCGACGAAACTCAGCCAGCGCACCACATCGTAATCTTCACCTCCCCAGGTCAACACCGCGACCAGCAGGGTCAGCGCCAGCACGACCAGGGTCAGCGGGCTGCGCCTGGCCTGGGCGGCGATGCCGGGCCGCGAGCTGGCGACCGGTGCTGCCACGGGCTGCAGGTTCGGGTCGCCCTGGGGCGCCCGTGCATACAGCTCGCGCACCTGGGCGGCGATTTCTTCGCTCGGCACCCAGAGCACTTGCTCATTGCCCTGCTCGGCCACGCGGTGCGGTACGCCAAGCCGGGCCAGCAAGGTGATGAAGGCCGCCAGATCCTGCTCCAGTGGCGCGCGCAAGGCGATCACCGGGCTCATTGCGACAGCTCCGGCCGCTCGACTTCGACCCAGACGAATTTGGCCGGGTCCAGACGTTTTTCCTGATCCAGCCGGTAGGCCACCAGCTTGCCGTACATCACCGCGCTGTAATCCAGGCAGGCGATGTTCGGGCAGATCGGCGCCGGCGTGCCGCTGCGCCAGTAGTGGCCGACGAACAGCGGCGGCTGCTCGGGGCCGTAGGTCAGCAGCTGCGCCTTGTCCTCTTCGCTGAGCGGCAGGCAGGCCACCTGCTCGGGCAACGGGTCGGGCTGGAACTGCACGTCGCCGTATGTCAGCGGGTTGCCGGCCCAGAACTTGGTGCGGAAGAACGAGCGGGTAAACCCGTCGCTGCTGGTCATGGTCAGCCCGCCCGGCAGGCGCATGTCGGTGCCGCGCAGCAGGCGGTCGAGCACCGTGCAGGCGAAGCTGCCGGGAATGGCCGACGCCTGCAGGAAGTGTTCGTCGATGCAGCCGCTGGGAAATTGCCCGCGCAGCGAGGCGATCATGGCCTCGTCCCAGCAGGCGTGCACCACGCGGAAATGGCCGGCATCGAGAAACAGCGGCATCTCGTAGAACCACGCCAGCATGTCGCGCCATTCATCCGGGTAGGCCTCGAACTGCCGCAAGGTTTCGCCGATCAGCCGTTCGTGCCGCGCCGTGTGCTCACGCACGAAGACGCGCCCGCTGCCCGGTGGCGCCGGGGTCATCCAGCCCAGGGCGTTGAACTCATGATTGCCCATGATGCACAGCGCCTCACCGGCGCGCACCATGTCGTGTACCAGGTGCACGGCCTCGCGGATGCGCGGGCCCCGATCGATCAGGTCGCCGAGGAAGATCGCCATGCGCTGCGGGTGCCGCCACACGCCGTCCTGAAGGCGATAGCCCATGCGTTCCAGCAGGCGCATCAGGGTATTGGCGCAACCGTGCACATCACCGATCAGGTCATAACCGCGGGACGGATCGAGCTGCATCAGTCGCCTCCGCCGAGTCGGCTACCCCAACCCAGCTTGGTACGGCAGACCTCGTAGTAATTGTGATCCAGTGGATGGATCAGGCACAGCTTCTGGGATTTCTTGCGCACCGTGATGGTGTCGCCCGGCGCGCAGGTGAAATGGTTCTGGCCGTCGCACGACACCTGCGGGTAGAGCTGCAGGTCCTTGGAGACGACGATCTTCAGCTCGCTGTTGCCATCGACCACTATGGGCCGGCTGGACAACGTGTGCGGGTACATCGGCACCACCACAATGGCATCGAGCTTGGGGTGCATGATCGGCCCGCCGGCGGACAACGCGTAGGCCGTGGAGCCGGTTGGCGTGGCGACGATCAGGCCGTCGGCTTTCTGGCTGCAGACGAACTGGCCGTCGATATACAGCTCGAACTCGATCATCCGGTTCGACTTGCCCGGGTGCAGCACCACATCGTTGAGCGCATCGCCCTGGCCGATGGCCTCGGAATGGCGGCGCACTTCGGCTTCCAGCAAAAAGCGGTGTTCGGTCAGGTAGTTGCCTTCCAGCACCTCGGCGACCTTGGATTCCAGCTCGTCCGGGCGGATGTCGGTGAGAAAGCCCAGGTTGCCGCGGTTGATGCCCAGCACCGGCACCTTGTGACGGGCCAGGGCGCGACCGGCACCGAGCATGCTGCCGTCACCACCAACCACGATCACCAGATCGCAGAACTCGCCCAGGTGCTTGCGCGCCGAGGTCTGCAGGCCGTGGCCCGGCAGCACCTCGGCGATGGTGTCGTCGAGAATCACGTGCAGCTGGCGGTCGAGCAGGAACTTCTTCAGGCGGCGGATGGTATCGAGCACCTGGGTGCTGCCCAGGCGGCCGATGATGCCAATATTACGAAACTGCTCCATGGGGCTCCCGCGACGCTCTGGCTCTAATGGCATGGATTATGGGCGAAGGCACCCTGCGCCAGCAAACCCTGACGCCGACGGCCCTGGCAGGCCGTTGAAAAACGTAGGCGAGGCAGCCAGTGCAAGGCCTGGGCGGCCCCACAAAACAGCCGAAAAAGCGGAGTGTACGAGTTGTACATGAGCATTACTCGCTTCGGGCCGCACTGAAGTACGTTAGCTGCGAGCAGCTTGTTGAGGCTGCTTTTAACGCAGCAATGGCAACGTAGGTAGTTTTTCAAGAGCTTGCCAAACGCCTATGCTGCAGCGATGAACCCTTTCACCGCGCTTGCCGACCTGCCCCGCCACCTCAGCGAACCTGCCGTGCGCGACCTGGCCTGGACGCTGCTTTCGCCGCCCCTGCTCGCCCATACGCCCTGGCCGCAGCGCCACCCGCTCATCGCCAGTAGCTGGGCAGCCGAGCCGGGCCTGCTGGCCGACTGGCTGCAGCGTCAGGATGAGTACCCGCAAGCACTGCACGAATGGCTGTCGCGCAGCTCGGTGCGACGCCTGGGGCTCTACTACGAGCGCCTGTGGCAGTTCGCCCTGCAGGCGGCGCCCGGTATCGAAGTGCTGGCGGCCAATCTGCCGATTCGTCAGGGCGGCCATACCCTGGGCGAGCTGGATCTGCTGCTGCGCGATGCCAGCGGCGTGCATCACGTCGAGCTGGCGATCAAGCTGTACCTGGGCCAGCCGCCGGGCGCGCTCGAACGCTGGATCGGCCCGGGCGGTCGTGATCGTCTGGATCTCAAGCTCGATCATCTGGCCACTCACCAGCTCCCCCTGTCGGCTTCGCCCGAAGCGCGGCAAACCTTGCATGCGCTAACCGACGCGCCGATCCAGGCCTCGATGTGGCTGGGCGGCTATCTGTTCTATCCCCACGGTCTGGATCATCCGCCGCCGCCCGGCGCCGAGCCCGCGCACCTGCGCGGGCGCTGGCTGCACCGTCGGCAATGGTCGGCGCTGCAGGCCGAGTACGCAGATGCCCGCTGGCAACCGCTGCCGCGCAGTGCCTGGCTGGCATCGGCTAAACTGCAGGCGACGCAGAGCTGGTCCGAGGCTCAGTTGCAGAGCTGGCTGCAAGCGCTGCCTGCGGACGCCGGCGCCCAGTTGCTGGTCGATCTGCAGCCTGATCGCAATGGCGAACTTGCCGAGCGCCAGCGCATCTTTCTGGTCGCCGATGACTGGCCCACCAGCGGCACCGAACCCGGTGGCGCTCCGCCTTCAGCGCGCTGAATCTGCCATGAGAGCGGCGCGACGGCCCTGCAGGCCGCCGGTGTGCACGAAGATCAAGCGCGTGCCTGCCCTGATGTCGCCTCGCCCAAGGGCGTCAAGCAAGGCCAGGAGCGCCTTGGCGGTATATAGCGGCTCCAGCGGAAAGCCGCTCTGCACCTCGCACTGCGCCATAAAGGCCAGCAACTCGGCATCCTGACGCGCGAAGCCGCCGCGGCAAGCGTCCAGCAACTGGTATCCGATGTCGTCGCGCCCCGCCTCGGTCAGTAGCGCACGCACCTGTTCGGGCACGCCATGGTCCAGCGGCACGGCCAGGGCGCCGTGCACGGTGCGCTCCCCGCCTTCGCCAATCACCAGCCCGGCCAGGGTGGTGCCGGTCCCCGCAGCCAGCCACCAGCCGTGATAGTCGTCCCAACCCAGCGCCGGCAATTGCGCAGCCACCATGCTGGGCAAATCCGCACAGCCCAGCGCACCGGGTAACCCTCCACCGCCCTCGGGCACCGGCATAAAGCCTGGATAGCGCGCCTGCCAGGGTTCCCAGAAATCGGCCCGATGCCGCTCGCGGTAGCCGCCATAGCCCAGCCAGTGCAGCTGCATGCCGAAGCGCTGCAAATCCTGAACGGTCGGAGTGTCCTGGGGGTGGCCGCGCAGCAGGCCGACCGTGGGGAACGAAAAGCGCTGCCCAGCGGCCGCCAGTGCATGCAGATGATTGGAGTGGGCACCGCCGAGACTGAGAATGCCGCCGGCGCCCTGCTCAGCGGCAAGGCGCAGATGGGGCGCGAGCTTGAACCACTTGTTGCCGCTGATCAGCGGATCGATCAGATCCAGACGAAGCACCGCCAGCTCGACGCCTGCCAGCCAGTCGAAATGCAAGCGCTGCAGCGGCGCCTGGGGATGCCAGGTGCTGATAGCAGAGAGTGGAATCGTGGTCATGAACAGGCGGCCCGGAAAAGGCCGCAAGTTTAGCCCACGGTGCGCAGCAGCGCGCTTTTGTGCAGCATGCAGCAGTTGGAGTCACCGGCGACAAAACGCCCGGGCGTCTCGACCCGTTCGAGGGCCGCGCCGCAACGCTCACCATTGCTTTGCAAACCTTCGCAGCGCGGGCGCTGGTAGTGCTCCAGCCACTGGCGATACTGGCTCTCCGGCACGAAACATTTGCTCGCGGCATAGGCCAGCGGGCTGGCCAGGTAGCGGTCGACATCCTGCAGCGGCACGGTCAGGTGCCCGGCGCCTGGGTGGAAGACCACGAACACCACGCCCTGGGCGGCCAGGCGCTCAAGCACCTGACTGGCGCCGCGATGGGCGGCTTCGTTCTCACGGCGGCGTGCTTGTTCCTCGGCAACGGCCTGGGTGGCCAGAATGCGGGCGCGCAGTTCCTCGTCGAACTGCTCACGCAGAATCTCCCGCTCGGTGCGCGCGTGACGCTCGGCGGCGCGCACCCGCACCGCCATCTCCTCGCGTTCGCTCTGCAGCACTTCCAGCTGCTCGGCCAACTGAGCCTTGAGGTTCTGATTGAGCCCTTCCTGCTGGCGCAACGCCTGGCGCAGTGCCTGCATCTGCCCCTGCAGCTCGGTCAATTGCGCTTCGCTGCGGGCGGTCACGCGGGCCAGCTCGGCCTGGTGTTCGGTGGCCAGGGCCGATAGCCGCTCGCGCTGCTGGCGAACCAGCTGCGCGGCCTTCTGGCGGTAATCGTGGGAGAGCCGCTCGGCCAGTTTTTCGGCCATGTCGCGGGCGGGATCGACGGCGTACCACTGATCCTCGGACGCCACCTGCAAGCGTTCCGGCGTCACGGCCGCGGCCTCCTCTTCCTGCAGCACAATGCCGAGGCTGTTGGCGCGTACCGTGTCGCGCAGGGTGGCCAGGTCGTTATTGCCGGGCACCAGGCTCGGGTCCCAGAGGTGCATCTGGTGCCAGGACACCGGGCACTGGCTGCGGCAGGCCAGACGGATTGGCCCGCCACCCAAGTCAGGGCCACGCCCGGCACGCTCGGCCATTTGCTGCAGAGGAATGTTCCAGCCGGCGTCAGGTGCGCCGTGTTCGTCAAAATCCAGATAGAAGAACACTGCCGAGCGAATCTGCAGGCGACCGCTGATCACCACGTAGACCGCGCGCACCTGCTCGTCGGCCAGGGTCGGCATCTTCACCAGGCCATCGAGCAGGGTCTCGAACTCGGTGTAGAACATCTGCTTGCCGATGCTGCCGTCCGGGGCGAAGAACATCACGGCCTCGATCAGTTGCGGCTTGCTCATCGATGTTCTCCACAGCTAATGACGGTTTCGGGCCGCCGCAATAGAGCGGCAGCCAGGCAAGTCTAGGCGAGAACCTGTGACAGGCTGTGTGACCCGGTTGGCAGTCACTCGGCCACAGGACGAACGGTACGACCGAAGTGTGACCGGTTCGGTGGAGATCGGCCGAAAGTGCAAATTAGAGCCTGTTCACGATCGTTCGGCTCGGCTGCAGCGCTTTGACTGCAAAGTGGTGGGGACGACCGATGTGCGGAATACTTTCGTAGGAGCGGCTTTAGCCGCGAGCTCTTTGCGCACACCAATATAGCTCGGGGCTAAAGCCCCTCCTACATGCTCACCGACCGTTTCGGCCTTGCAGCAGCCTCTTTAATGTCGCCCACCAAGACCGCAAACAGGTTCCTAGAGCTCCGCCGCCAACCGCGACCCTTGGTTGATCGCGCGTTTGGCATCCAGCTCGGCAGCCACGTCGGCGCCGCCGATCAAGTGCACGGACTGGCCAGCCGCGACCAGCGCGTCCTGCAGTTCACGCAGCGGCTCCTGGCCGGCGCAGAGAATCACCGTATCTACCGGCAACACCTGGGGCTCACCTTCGCCGACGCGGATATGCAGGCCCTGGTCGTCGATCTGCAGGTACTCGACGGCGTTGATCATCTGTACCTGCTTGTTCTTCAGGCCCGCGCGGTGGATCCAGCCGGTGGTCTTGCCCAGGCCGTCGCCGACCTTGCTTTTCTTGCGTTGCAACAGGAACACCTGGCGTGCCGCCGGCTCGACCTGCGGCTGCACGCCGGCGACGCCGCCGCGGGCTTCAAGGGCGAGGTCGATGCCCCACTCCTTCCAGAACGCTTCGCGATCCAGGCTGGTCGCAGGCCCTGCGTGGGTGATGAATTCGCTAACGTCGAAGCCGATGCCACCGGCACCGATCACCGCAACGCGCGGGCCAACCGGCTTGCGCCCCAGGATGGCGTCCAGGTAACTGATCACCTTGGCATGCTCGACACCCGGAATCGCCGGTGTGCGCGGCACGATGCCGGTGGCCAGGAGAATCTCGTCAAAGCCGCCGGCGATCAGCTCGCTTGCACTCACCCGGGTATTGAGGCGCACATCGACGCCGGTGGTTTCCAGCTTGCGCTTGAAGTAGCGCAGGGTCTCGAAGAACTCTTCCTTGCCCGGAATGCGCTTGGCGACGTTGAACTGCCCGCCAATTTCGACCGCAGCATCGAACAAGGTCACGCTATGGCCACGCTCGGCGGCCACGGTGGCAGCGGCAAGCCCGGCAGGCCCGGCGCCGACCACGGCGATCTTTTTCACCGCCGTGGTGGGAATGTAGTTGATTTCGGTTTCATGGCAGGCGCGCGGGTTGACCAGGCAGGTGGTCAGCTTGCCGCCGAAGGTATGGTCCAGGCATGCCTGGTTGCAGCCGATGCAGGTATTGATCTCGTCGGCGCGGCCTGCGGCGGCCTTGTTGACGAACTCGGGGTCGGCCAGGAACGGCCGCGCCATGGACACCATGTCGGCATCGCCTTCGGCCAGCACCTGCTCGGCCACTTCCGGGGTGTTGATGCGGTTGGTGGTGCACAGCGGGATGTTCACTTCACCCTTGAGCTTGGCGGTGACCTTGGTGAACGCGGCGCGCGGCACCTTGGTGGCGATGGTCGGGATGCGCGCCTCGTGCCAGCCGATGCCGGTGTTGATGAGGGTGGCGCCGGCCGTCTCGATGGCCTTGGCCAGGGTCACGATCTCGTCCCAGGTGCTGCCGCCCTCGACAAGGTCGAGCATCGACAGGCGATAGATGATGATGAAGTCGCGGCCGACCGCTTCGCGCACCCGGCGCACGATCTCCACCGGCAGGCGCATGCGGTTGGCGTAACTGCCGCCCCAGCGATCGGTGCGCTGGTTGGTGTGGGCGACCAGGAACTGATTGATGAAGTAGCCTTCGGAACCCATGATCTCGACGCCGTCATAGCCGGCCTGCTGGGCCAGCGACGAGCAATTGACGAAGTCGGCGATCTGTTTCTCGATGCCCGCCTCGTCCAACTCCTGAGGCTTGAACGGGTTGATCGGCGCCTGGATGGCGCTCGGCGCCACCTGTTTGGGGCTATACGCATAGCGCCCGGCGTGCAGGATCTGCATGCAGATCAGCCCGCCCTCCTTATGCACCGCCTCGGTGACGATGCGATGCTTGTCGGCTTCCTCAGGCGTGCTCAGCTTGGCCGCGCCAGCGTATACGCCGCCCTCCTCGTTCGGCGCGATGCCGCCGGTGACCATCAGGCCGACGCCGCCGCGGGCGCGCTCGGCGAAATACGCCGCCATACGCTCGAAACCACCCGGTTTCTCTTCCAAGCCAGTGTGCATGGAACCCATCAGGGTGCGGTTCTTCAAGGTCACGAAGCCCAGATCCAGGGGTGCGAGCAGGTGCGGGTAGGCAGTCATGGTGTCAGTCCATCGGCGTCGGTCACGGAATTGCCGCAGCCTGCGCGGGCAGCGGTCGTATGGCATAGACGATAGTGAAGCAGACACACCCACTCAATGATCTTAAATGACAAATCAATGATCACGAGTGACAGCACAGCTGGCGCGTTACCAATCGCCAAGCTACGCTGGCGAACCTATTCACATGGCACGCGCCGATGAAACCTGTCGCAGTCCGCCTGGGCGATCTCTCCATTGGCTATTTGCACAGCCTGGCCGATGCCGTCGAGCACTTGGGCCACGCCGCCCAGCCACTGCTCGAGCATTACGGATTCGATGCCGCGCGCCTGGCCGAACCACGGGCGCGACTGTCAATTCCGCGCTACATGCACCTGGGCCACGCCGCCACCGTGCTGACCGGTGAGCCGGCTCTGGGCCTGGTGATGGGCCGCTTCGCCTACCTGCATCGCCTGGGCCTGGCCGGTATCGCGGCCACCCAGGCACCCACCTTGCGCGAGGCTGCCCGCACCTTGATCCGTTTCGAGGCGCTCTACGCCTCGAACTACCGCGGCCGCTCCAGCCTGGCTGAAGACAGCAGCGGCGCCTGGCTGCGCTTCCACTCCATCGGTCCTTACAACGCCTACAACCGCTTTGTGGTCGATTCGGTACTGGCTACCTGGCTGCGACAGCTGGGCGCCCTAGCCGGCACATCGCTGACCGCCCAGGCACTGCAGATAGAATTTGCAGCGCCTGATTACGCCGAGCGCTATGCCCTGGAGTTCGGCTGCGCTCCGGTCTTCGAAGCCGACTTCAATGGCCTGCGCCTCGACCAGCAGGCGCTCAATCTGCGCAATCCCCTGTATTGCCCCGGCACATGGAATGAATTGTTACAACTTTGCGAGCTGGAGCTGCAGAGGCTGACTCGCCCGCAAAACATGCGTGATCGGGTCATTCAACTACTCGGCCCGCGCCTGCATGGGCGTGAGCCGGACATGGCCGATATCGCCCGCCAATTGCAGCTGCCGAGCTGGACGTTACGCCGTCGGCTGGGCGAAGAAGGCACCCGCTTCAGCACCATCGTCAACGAGACGCGCCGCGATCTGGCGGTCGCCTACGTACGTGACACCGAGCTGAGTTTCGGCGAGATCGCCTACCTGCTCGGCTTCGCCTCCGCAGAGGCGTTTCAGCGCGCCTTCAAGCGCTGGCTCAAGCACCCGCCCGGAGAAATGCGCCGCACCCTGCGGCGGAGCAACAGCGTATCTGAATCTATAAAATAACTATTTTCATTTGCGGCTGCGGGTTTTAGGCTTCTCATCCGTCCTAGTAGATAACTGATCCAAGCGTGCCCGCCGCGGCGAGCGCCTCATCGGTTTGCTCATCTCGCTGGCTGATAAGCCGGCGAGGTTTCGCTCGTACCTAAATCGCGCCCCGTGCAACGCCCGAGGCGCTCAGACAAGACTGATATTCATGTCCAAGAAGTCGCGTTCAAAAATCTGGTTCCTGGTGCACAGCTGGCTCGCCCTGCCGATCTGGTTCTTCGTGCTGATCGTCTGCGTCACCGGCACCCTGGCGGTGGTCAGCCAGGAAATCGTCTGGTTGGCCAACCCCGACGTACGCGCCAGCAAGCCCTCCGACGATGCCGAGCTGCTGACCTTTGGCCAGGTGCTGGCCGAGATCAAGAAGGCCGAGCCGGATCTGGTGGTGCAGTCCATCACCCGCCCGGACGAATCGCACTTCGCCCTCACCGCGCGGGTCAGCTACCCGGACGGCAGCAATCCGACCATCTACGTCAACCCCTACACCGGCGCCATCCAGGGCGTCAGCCCGGAGTTCGACTTCCGCCAGTTCACCCGCGCTCTGCACGGCTGGTGGTTGGTGCCCTTCACCAACGGTTTCAGCTGGGGCTGGTACCTGGTGTCGATGATGGGCATCCCGATGCTGCTGTCGTTGATCACCGGCCTCGTGGTCTACAAGAAATTCTGGAAGGGCTTCTTCAAACCGCGCCTGCGCTTCAACCAGGGTGCACGGATCTTCTGGGGCGACTTCCACCGCCTGAGCGGCATCTGGTCGATCTGGTTCATCGCCGTGGTGTCGATCACCGGCATCTGGTTCCTGATCCAGGCGATCCTGTTCGACAATCAGATTTCCATCTCCACCGAAGGCGTGCCCGCCGTGGTCGCCCGCGAGGACGTGCCCATCGTGCGGCCCGGCGAGCCGATCCCGATGCTCGACGTGGACGAAGCCGCGCGCATCGCCATCGGCAAGGTGCCGAGCCTGGACGTCAGCTTCACCCGCCTGCCCAGCAACGCCTACGACCACATCTCCGTGGGCGGGCGCGGCTGGTACCCGCTGATGATGCAGAGCGCCTCGATCAACCCCTACACCGGCGAAGTGGCGCAGCAGCGCCTGCTCGAGGATCGCTCCAAGCTGGAGTTCGTCACCGAATCCATGCGCCCGCTGCACACCGGCGATTTCGGCGGCCTGTGGGTGAAGATGATCTGGTTCTTCTTCGGCCTGGTGCTCAGCATGATGGTGCTCAGCGGCCTGCTGATCTGGACCAAGCGTACCGCCCAGGCCACCGCCAAGGTGATCAAGCGCCCGGCGCGGGTGCGTGAGCTGCAAACCGCAAGCGACAACGGGGAGGTTCAGGCATGAGCAAGGCCATGGCAGCACAACCCGCCTCGCCGCTGAGCCGCTTCTGGCACAAGTGGCGCTTCCACATCAACATCCTGCTGGTGCTCATTCCACTGGGCTTCATGCCTCGCTATTTCCACGACGTGGCACTGTTTCGCGGCACCAGCGGCCTGGGCGAGCGCACGGTCGGCGAAGTACCGGTCGGGCCCTGGTCGATCACCCTGGCCGAATTTCGCGCCGCGCCACCGGAGCTCGACGGCCCGGCCGGCTACATGAAGACCTTCACCGGTGCGCTGTGCAAGGAATGCAGCAGCCAGGTCAAGGCCACCTACCTGCGCATCGGCAAGCCCCGCAGCCTGCGCGCCGCCGGCGGCATCTTCTTCGGCAGCGCCTACCGCATGGGCGCCACCGTGCCGTTACCGCCACGCACCAAGCCCGACGCCGAGCTGTGGATCACCATGGAGGGCTGGGACGGCTCCGTGCACCAGGCCGCCGTACCGCTCGAACAGGCATCCCCATCCACCGTCGCGTGGCTGCAGAAACAACAAGGAGGCAAACCATGATCAAGCCCAACGTACTGCGCAGCGTCGCAAGTATCGCCCTGCTGTCGGTCAGCGGCCTGGCGATGGCCCACAACCCGATGTGCCAGTGCGAGGAAGTCGATGCCGAGAACATCCGCTGCACCGGCGGTTTCTCCGATGGCAGCGGTGCTGCCGGCGTGACCCTGGATGTGATCGGCTATGACGAGAGCATCCTGGTGCCCGGCAAACTGGCCGACGACTCGACCCTGACCTTCAAGAAACCCGAAGGCGAGTTCTACGTGCTGTTCGACGCCGGCCCTGGCCATATCGTCGAAATCGACCACACGGAAATCGAGGCTCCATGACGGTTCAGGTCGTAAGGCCGGCCGGCGCCGGCCATGAAACCCTCTACGTGCTCGTCCTGTGTCTGGTCATCGTGCTGGTGGCGGGCTCGGTGGTCGCCTGGCATGGCGAAACGGACAGCGAAACCGCCATCGCCAGCCACCAGATCGATGCCCGCCGCGACCTGACTGCCGCCGAACAGGGCATCTATGCCGACCTGCGCGTGGCCGCCGACGAAATCCGCATTCGCCGCGACGAAGAGCAGACCCTGCTGAGCCCCGCCGAGCTGGCCGACGAAGGCTTCCCGCCGTTCGTGAACGATGCCAGCGCCACCAGCCGCGGCAGCCACGGGTGGAAATTGCTGCCCGGTGACGAGGCCGCCTACTTCGGTGCCAGCCAGGCGCTGGACGTCGCTGGTTCGCTGCTCATGCGCCTCGACGCCGAGGGTAAGCAGGCCGACGTGTGGCTCAACCGCAACACCGCCAGCGCGCCCGCCAGCCTCGACGCGCCGGCCCTGATCGCTGCCGGCTGGCAGCAGATCGCCTCCCAGTACGACGCGGGTGTGACCCGGCAACATCGCCACTGACACCTCCGACTCATCCGACAGAAGACCGCCCGCCCATGCCCATTTCCCGCCTTTTCCGCGCACGCCACCTGCTGTTACGCCTGAGCATCGGCGCGACCGCCCTGCTGCTGCTCGGCGCTGCCAGCGCGGCCGATGCCAAGCTGCGCATCGGCATCACCCTGCACCCCTACTACAGCTACGTGAGCAACATCGTCGGCGACAAGGCCGAGGTGGTGCCGCTGATTCCGGCCGGCTTCAACCCCCACGCCTACGAGCCGCGGGCCGAGGACATCAAGCGTATCGGCTCGCTGGACGTGGTGGTGCTCAACGGCGTGGGCCATGACGACTTCGCCGACCGCATGATCGCCGCCAGCGAGAAGCCGGATATCGAAGTGATCGAGGCCAATGCCAACGTGCCGCTGCTGGCCGCCACCGGCATCGCCGCCCGTGGCGCCGGCAAGGTGGTCAACCCGCATACCTTCCTGTCGATCAGCGCCTCCATCGCCCAGGTCAACAATATCGCCCGCGAACTCGGCAAGCTCGACCCGGACAACGCCAAGACCTACACCCAGAATGCCCGCGCCTATGGCAAGCGCCTGCGCAAGCTGCGCGCCGATGCCCTCGCCCAGCTCACCGAAGCGCCAAACGCCGACCTGCGCGTGGCCACCGTGCATGCGGCCTACGATTACCTGCTGCGCGAGTTCGGCCTGGAAGTCACCGCGGTGGTGGAGCCGGCCCACGGCATCGAGCCGAGCCCGAGCCAGTTGAAGAAGACCATCGACCAGTTGCGCGAGCTGGACGTCAAGGTGATCTTCTCCGAGCTGGACTTCCCGTCCACCTACGTCGACACCATCCAGCGCGAGTCCGGTGTGAAACTCTACCCGCTGTCGCACATTTCCTACGGCGAATACAGCGCCGAGAAGTACGAGAAGGAAATGGCCAACAACATGAACACCGTGGTGCGCGCCATCCAGGACGCCGGCCAATGACCGCAGCCGAGAACCTGAGCGTGGCGGCCATCGGCCCGACGCTCGACTTCCAGCAGGTCAGCCTGGTGCTGGGGCGCACGCAGATCCTCGACAACGTCAGCTTCCAGGTGCGCCCGGGCAGCGTGCATGCCCTGGTCGGCCCCAACGGTGGCGGCAAGAGTTCGCTGATCAAGACCCTGCTCGGCCAGATGCCCCACCAGGGCACGCTCAGCCTGGCCTGGCAGGGCGAGGTCGGCACCATCGGCTACGTGCCCCAGGCGCTGGAGTTCGACCGCGGCCTGCCGATGACCGTCGACGACTTCATGGCTGCCATGTGCCAGCGCCGACCGGCCTTTCTCGGCCTGTCGAAGCATTACGCCAAAGCGATTGACGACGCCCTGGCCCGCGTCGGCATGCTGGAGAAGCGCAAGCGGCGCATGGGCGCACTGTCCGGCGGTGAGCGCCAGCGCGTGCTGCTCGCCCAGGGGTTGATTCCCGCGCCGCAGTTGCTGGTGCTCGACGAGCCGATGTCGGCCCTCGACGAAGCCGGGATCCAGGTGTTCGAGCGCCTGCTCGGCGACTGGCGCCGCGCTGGCATGACCGTGCTGTGGATCGAGCACGACCTGGAGGCGGTCAAGCGCCTGGCCGATCGCGTCACCGGCCTGAGCCGCCGCGTGCTGTTCGATGCGCCGCCAGGTGAAGCCCTGACCCCCGAGCGCCTGCTCAGTCTGTTCTCCACCCATGCCCGCACCGTGGAGGCCGCCCAGCCATGATCGACTATGAACAGCTGCGTCTGTTGATCCAGGGCTGGGCCTCGGCCGGCTACCTGCCCGCCGCGCTGGCCTATGGTTTCGTGGTCAACGCCCTGCTCGCCGGCCTGCTGATCGGCCCGGTACTGGGTGGCCTGGGCACCCTGGTGGTGGTCAAGCGCTTCGCCTTCTTCTCCGAGGCGGTAGGTCACGCCGCGCTGACCGGCGTGGCCATCGGCATCCTGCTCGGCGAGCCCTACACCGGCCCCTACGGCGCGTTGTTCGGCTACGCGCTGTTGTTCGGCATCCTGCTCAACTACCTGCGCAACCGCACGGGCCTGGCGCCGGATACGCTGATCGGCGTGTTCCTGTCGGTGTCCCTGGCCATGGGTGCCAGCCTGCTGCTGGTGCTGGCCGGGCGCATCAACGTGCACATTCTGGAAAACGTGCTGTTCGGCTCGGTGCTCACCGTCAACGGCACCGACCTGCTGGTGCTGCTGGTGGTCGGGGGCCTGGTCATGGGCCTGGCGCTGCCGCTGTACAACCGCATCATGCTGGCCAGCTTCAACCCGCAGCTGGCCGCAGTGCGCGGCGTTGCCGTGAAGACTCTGGATTACCTGTTCGTGATCCTGGTGACGCTGATCACCGTGGCCGCGGTCAAGGTCATCGGCGCCATTCTGGTCGGCGCCCTGCTGGTGATTCCAGCCGCCGCCGCACGCCTGCTCAGCCAGTCGCTGAAAGGCTTCTTCTGGCTCTCGGTGCTGATCGCCACCGTCAGCACGCTGCTCGGCATCCTGTTGCCCATCGTGCTGGATCTGCCGATCCCCTCCGGCGCAGCGATCATCATGATCGCCGGTATCGCCTTCGCCCTCGCCGCCATAGCGCGCGGCATCGTACCAAGCTTGAAAGGGAACCTGGGATGACCCATCGACTCCATCAACTGGGCCTTGCCCTGCTCCTCAGCCTGCCGGGCCTCGCCCTCGCCAAGGACGTGACCGTGCTGGTTTCGCAGCCAATCACCTTTGGCCTGGCCAGTGATCTGCTCGACGGCACCCAGGTGCACATCGAGCGCGCCGCGCCGGCCAATCTGCCGGCCAGCCGCCAGGTATCGTACTTCGCCGGGCGTGGCGCCGCTGCGCTGCAGAAGGTCGCCGTCGATGCCGACGCGGCCATCGCCCTGCGCTCACTGTGGTCCGAAGACCCGCTCTACCCCATGGCCCGGCGCAGCAACATCCGTATCGTCGAGATCGACGCCGCCCGCCCGGTGGACGGCGCCCTGCCAGGCATCGCCACCCAGGCCGAAAGCGCCGGTGACAACGACCTGGCCAGTTACCCGTGGCTGGCGATCAACAACATGGGGCGCATGGCCGACGTGATGGCTGCCGACCTGGTACGCCTGGCGCCGGACGCCAAGGGCAAGGTCGAGCAGAACCTGGCGGCACTCAAGCAGCGTCTGCTCAAGCTCAACGCCCACAGCGAGCGCGAGTTGGCCAAGGCCGACAACCTGTCGGTGTACAGCCTCAGCGATCGTCTGGACTACCTGATCAGCGGCCTCAACCTGGATCTGGTCAGCAGCGACAGCCGCGATGACCGCGAGTGGGACGCCGAGGCCCTGAAAGCCCTGACCGGCGCCCTGAAAGCCGATGACGTGACCCTGGTGCTGACCCACCGCAACCCGCCCAAGGCGGTGGCTGATGCAGTGCAGGCCGCCGGCGTGCCGCTGCTGGTGCTGGCAACCGACAGCGACGACCCGGTGGCCGAGCTGGAAGGCAATGTCGATGCGCTGGTCAAGGCGCTGAGCCAGTAAGGGGCACCTCTAAAAACTACCTGCGTTGTCATCGCCGCGTTGAAAGCAGACTCAAAATGCTCATTTACAACTCGTAAACTCCGCTTTTTCGTCTGCTTTCGCCTTGCGCTGACTGCCTCGCCTACGTTTTTAGAGGCGCCCTAGGGGGTTGCCGCTGTAACGAAAAAGGCCCGATGCATGTGCATCGGGCCTTTTGTTTTGATCGTGGTCAGGGCTCGCCCCCAACTTTTCAGCGAGCCTAGAGCTCGGTGGCGTCTTCGGCAAACTCGGGCACGTCCTGTTCCAGGGCACGGGACTCGAGCAGCTCTTCCTGATAATCGTCCATCGCTTTCTCCTTTCTCTCTCTTCGGTCTCGTACCGATTCTAGTGGATCCCCGTGACCTTCCTGTGACAGGGATCAGCAACCGCTGCGTTCAGCGCTCGCCTGGGACACATTACTCCCAGGCTCGACACTGCGCGTCAACCAGACGTTACCGCCGATGACAGAGCCCTTGCCGATGGTGATGCGCCCCAGGATGGTCGCGCCGGCGTAGATCACCACATCGTCCTCGACGATCGGGTGACGCGGCTGGCCCTTGTGCAACTGGCCGCTCTCGTCGCTGGTGAAGCGCTTGGCGCCCAGAGTCACGGCCTGGTAGATACGCACGTGGTTGCCGATGATCGCCGTCTCGCCAATCACCACGCCGGTGCCGTGATCGATGAAGAAGCTGTGGCCGATCTGCGCACCCGGATGGATGTCGATACCGGTGGCGCCGTGGGCGGTCTCCGCCGCGATGCGCGCCAGCAACGGCAGCCCTGCGCGGTACAGATGATGCGCCAGGCGGTGATAGATCACGGCCAGCACGCCGGGGTAGCACAGCAGCACTTCGTCGACGCTGCGCGCCGCCGGGTCGCCGTTATAGGCGGCCACCACATCCTGATCGAGCAAGCGGCGCAGCGCCGGCAATGCGGCGGCAAAATCACGCACGTTGGCGACCGCCTGGCCATCCACGTCATCGCCGAACTCACCGCGCTGGCGCGCCGCGTAACGCAACTCCATGCGCACCTGGGTCACCAGGGCATTGAGTGCGCGGTCCAGAGTATGACCGACGTAATAATCCTCGCTTTCCTCGCGCAACTCCGTAGGCCCCAGGCGCATCGGGAACAGCGCTCCACAGAGGCCCGTCAAGATTGCCGCCATGGCCTGGCGCGATGGCAGCTCGCGGCCCCCCAACTCGGGGTGACGGCCCGAGCGGTTGCGCCATTCGGCACGCGCCGCGCGCAGGCCGGCCACGGTCTGTTCCAGGTCCCAGTTGACGGGACGGGAGCAGTAATCAACCTCGGCGCCATCGTCATTGCGGATGGCAAACTCGCCGTTCATCGACACCTCAACTCGACAGGTGGCCGGCGCCAACGGCCGGCCAGAACACGGACAATACGGCGCACCCGCAGGTGCGCTCAACTACTCGCAGGTTATGAGCTTAGTGCGCAAAGGCATATCGCTCAGCCGTCCAGAGGCGCGATACCCGGCGCCATGCTGGCGATACGCAGCGCCAGCCCCTCATAGGGCTCGAGCTGGATGTGCAACTCGCCATCGGCGGACAGATCGCCCATCAACCGTTCGTGGATGATGTCCACCACCGGGCCCGGCTCGACGTGCTCCAGCGTAATCACCTCGCTGAGCGGCTCGGCGCCGAAATTCAGCGCCGTGACCTGGATGCCGCGCCCGGCCGGCAGCTCGTGCACCATGATCAGCAGCGCCGGATGCTCGGTGACCGGCACGGCGATCTGTCGGCTGGAGGCGACACCGTGGGAGCGCCGCGCCGCGAACAGCCGGCGCGCCTGGGAGGCGAACGACTGCGGGTCCTGCAACTGCTCGCTGAGGCTGCCGTACAGCTGGCGTGAACGCGGCAGACCTTCGGCGGACAGCAGCGCTTCGGGGTCGAGGTCGACCAGGTCGTAGCCACCGCGGTTGATCCAGCGCGTGTCGCCATCGGCGATCAGCTCGGCCACCTGCTCGGCCTCCAGCGGCAAGGCGCCGACCAGATCCCAGCCCGACAGCGCCACCACGCCCGGCTGCATGGCGTTGAACATCAGCAGCAACAGGTGCACGCGGCGGATCTGCTCGATGTCGGCGTCGGTAATGGCGTTCAGGTCACGGATGCCCAGCGCCGCGGTGATGATGCTCACCGTGGTGCAGGCCACGCCATTGGTGACGAACTTCAGGTTGTAAGGCGCGTGGTCGCCGGTCAGGCGCTCGTACATCTCGCCGCGAATATGCTCGCGCAGGATGCTGCCCGGCAGGCTCTGGCCACGGAACACGTAGGTGTCGTTGGCATGCAGCGTCCAGAAATGCACCAGTTCCAGGGTCAGTTCGTCGTGGTTCTGCAGGGCGTGGATCAGCGACGCCGGGTCGATGCCGAAATCGTGCATCTGCTGCAGCATCAGGCGCAGGAACTCGACTTCCCCCGTCAGCAAGGCGTGCTGGTAGGCCGGCCGGGTGATGAAGTCGTAGGACAGATCCGCACCGCCCTGGGACATCGACGCGATGTCATCCAAGGTAAGGTTCAGCTCCTGGAAACTGAAGGCGCCGGCCTTGCGAATCATCCCGGCGAGCAACTGGTTGCCGGTCAGCGACAGCGGGTGGCTCTCCGACCAGGCATTGCCCTGGCTACGCCGCTCGACGCCAAGGAAGCCGTTGGCATCCAGACGCAGCACCCGCGAGCCGATCACGTCGATGGCGTGCAGCGACTCACCGGTGACCAGTTGCTGGGCGGCAAAGGTCGGGTCCAGCCAGTTCAGCGACGGCTGGCCTTCCTTGAAGTAATGCAGGTACACCCAACGCCGCACCTTGCCATCGACGCCGGTGATCTCGCCGGTGGCGCTCCAGTCGGTTTCCTTGACGCCCGGCTCGAAGAAGATCACCCGCTGCAACTGGCCGACGATGTAGTGCTTGTCGCGCAGCGCATCGACGGCGGCCGGCGACAGGTTCACCGAATCGCGGCCTTCGGGCAGCGGCGGCAGCAGCTCCCAGTCGGCCTCGGCGATTTCCACCATGTGGTAGAGGCCGGGATAGTCGCCATAAGCCATTTCCGCCAGGCGGAAGTCCGCGCCCTTGCCGGTGTGCGACGGGATCGAGTCATCGATGGTCACGGCGTTGTGGGCCGCAGCCACGCGGCTCAGGTGCACCAGCTCTTCCTCGCTGCCGAAGCGCGGGTCGATCTCCAGGCTGATGCGGTCGAAATTGCCGTCGACGGTGGGCGTGTACTCGCGCCCCTGCAAACCACCCGAACGGCGCAGCGGCCCAGTGTGGATGCCCTGAACGCCAAGTTCGGAGAGTGCCGCCCACAAGCGCTCGTCGCCGAGCGCCTGCAGTACCGAGCCATCGGGCGACGTGATGATCGAGGCGGGATAGACCGCCAGCCACACCGAGGCTACCGCGGTGACGCTGCGCGGCCGGGCCAGTGCATAGGGTTGCTGCCACAAGCGGGCCTGGCCCGAATACAGGCGCATGCGTTGGCGGGCGGTGTGCAGCATGGACTGCTCGACCAGCCAGTTGATCTGTTGTTCATCTGCCATAGCGATCCCGGGGTGCGAAAGGGAGGATCGCGAACGGCCAGGCCGTCCGCTGGTTCAATTTCAGAGCCAGCTGCCGGGCCTTCGTTCAGATTGATTGCTGCCGCTCAGTGATCCTGCTGAGCCTTCAGATATAGCAGCAGGCCATCGATCTTGTCCTGATCGCCAATGCCCCAGAAGCGCATCTTGTTGCCGGGCACCACGCTGTCGGAATCCTTGATGAAGGCGCTCAGGGTGTCGTGATCCCACACCACGTCCGCCTGCTGCATGGCAGGCGAATACTTGTAGTCCTGGGTGGCGCCAGCGTGGCGGCCGAAAATCCCGTTGAGCTGTGGCCCGAAGGCCGCCCGCGCGCCCGGCCCGACGTTGTGGCAGTTGCCACAGACGCGCTTGAACAGTGCCTCGCCGGCAGCGATGTCGGCTTCGGCCAGGGCCGTCTGGGTGAACAGCGCGCTCGCCACGATGAGCAAGCCGTGACGCAGGAGGCGCCGGCCCGGCAGGTGAGTCAGTAGAGAAACGGTCATTGGCACGCAGAAGGTCGATGCGAAGAAGCCGCCAGTATGCACCAGCACCCGCACCGATTCATTGATCTGCGCTAGCGAAAGATCAGCGACTGATGCGCCCCCGCCCCTGCCCGTGCACCAGTGCCCACGGCAAGCGCTACGGAACCGGCAGCCAATGCTGCATCGCCGCAGGCGAATACGCCCGGCACGCTGGTTTCCTGAGTTTCCGAGGTTTGCAGGTAGAGTCCCATCGGCCCTTCCAGCAGCGCGCAGCCCAGCTGGGTGGCCAGCGGATTGTTCTGGTGCGTACGCGGCATCACGAACAATCCGTCCAGTGCCACGCGGCGGCCGTCAGTCAAGTTGAGGTCCACGCGCTCGCCGCTGATCGATTGCACGCGGTCCGGCTCGACCACCACGCCGCGGCGCGCCAGCTGCTGCAGTTGCTCGGCATCGGGCACGAATGCACCGTTGAGAAAGAACGTGGTGCTGCCCCAGTCCGGCAGCATCATGGCGTGGTGAATCGACATGGGCGACACGGCCAGCACGCCGATGCGGCCCTGATCCAGCTCGTAGCCATGGCAATACGGGCAATGAAACACATGACGGCCCCAGCGCTCGGCCAACCCGTCGATGGCGGGCAGCTCGTCGCGCACGCCTCCGGCCAGGATCAGTCGCCGGGTGGCATGGGCCTGACCACCGCGCAGCCTGACCACGAAACCGTCGCCCTCGCGCTGCGCCTCGGCGGCTTCTCCGACCTGCCAGGTGACGCTGGGGTAATCCATCAACTCGGCTCGCCCGTCGGCGGCGATGTCGTCGGGCGCCCGCCCATCCTGGCCGAGAAAACCGTGGGAATGGCTGGCAAAGCGGTTGCGCCGCACGCCGGCGTCGATCACCAGCACGCGGCGTCGGGCGCGGGCCAACTGCAGGCCGGCGGACAAGCCGGCATAGCTGCCACCGACGATGATTGCGTCATAACTCATGGCGTTGCTCCTCCATGCGCGACTCGGGAGAAGACCGAGCCATCATGCAACACCATAAGTTACATACAATCGGAGGGTCAACCTCTCGTAACTTCATTCATTACGAATCATACTCTGCACGACTGCCTCCACCTCGAGACGCCCATGAGAAACGACACCCGGCTGTCCCGCATGCTGCACGTGCTGATCCATATGGACCGCCACGCGCAGCGAACCACCTCGGAGACCATCGCGCGCATGCTGGAAACCAACCCGGTGGTGGTACGGCGCACCATGGGCCTGCTGCGCGACCAGGGCTACGTGACCTCGGACAAGGGTCACAACGGCGGCTGGTCGCTGGCCAGGCCGCTGGCCGAGATCACCTTGCTGGACATCCACCAGGCGCTGGGCTCGCAGTCGATCTTCAGCATCGGCCTGGCGACCGATAACCCTACCTGCCTGGTCGAACAGGCCGTCAACCAGGCCCTTGGTCAGGCGTTCGACGAGGCCCAGGCGCTGCTCCTAAAGCGGCTGGCGTCGATCAGCGTGGCCTCGCTGGCAGAAGATTTCGACGCGCGTTACCAGGCCCTCGGGCAGCCCTGCAAGAACCTGTAGACGAGCTCAAAGATCGCGGAACAGGTCATGGGCGTTGAGCAGTGCGTAGGCGATTTCCGGGCGGCGCTCCAGACCGCGGCGGATGGCGGCCGGGATCGCCTGGCGGGTCTTGCGGCAAAGACCAGGAAAGTTGCGCACCTCGATGGCGATGCCGCGCATGCTGCGCACTTCGTTGAAGCCCGGTGCCACGTCGACGCGAATGCCCAGCTGCTCGAACATGCGCTGCTGCATGCGTTCGAGGTCTTCCAGGTTGGCGAGATTTTCCAGGCGCTCGAGCAGGCGCTTTTCCTCGGCCTTGGTCAGCAGCAGGATGCGCCGATCCGCCTCGGGCTGTTCCAGCAACTGCTCGCGCTCGCAGTCGCAAGCGCCCGGTGGGCAGGGATGACGGATTGGCAGGGAGGCATTCATGGCCTGCATCATAGCCACGCCGGCGGGGGGGGGGGGGGGGGGGGGGGGGGGGGGGGGGGGGGGGGGGGGGGGGGGGGGGGGGGCGCCACCTCGCGGGCCACATGGGCCTGCTGCTCCGAAGCCGTGGCGATCTGCAGGTTGCGCTCGTTGATCATACCGATGGAATCGACGATCTGCCCCAGGGCGACGCGCGCCTCGTCGGCCACTTGCAGGGTGTTGGTGGCCTCCTGACTGCTGCCGCGCATTGCCTGCACGGCCTTCTCGGTGCCGGCCTGGATCGCCGCGATCATCTGCTCGATCTCCTGGGTCGAGGCCGAGGTTCGGTGGGCCAGCCCGCGTACCTCGTCGGCCACCACGGCGAAACCGCGGCCATGGTCACCGGCACGGGCAGCCTCGATGGCAGCGTTGAGGGCCAGCAGGTTGGTCTGCTCGGCGACGTTGCGGATCACGTCGAGCACCTTGCTGATATCGCGCGCCTGATCGGCCAGGCCTTGCACCTGATCGGAGGCCTCCATCACGTTACCGGACAGATTGCGGATTGCCGCTACGGTGCGGGCCACATGCTGGTTGCCGGCATTGGCCGAAACCGTCGACTCGCGGGACGCATCGGAGGCGCCGCTGGCGTTGCGTGACACTTCATCGACAGCCGAGCTCATCTGCGTTACCGCCGTGGCGGCCTGGTCGATTTCGGCGTTCTGGCTCTGCAGGTTGCGAGTGCTTTCCTCGGTGACCGACGCCATTTCCTCGGCAGCAGCGGCCAGCTGAGTGGACGACTCGCTGATCTGACGGATCGCATCATTGAGGTTCTTCTGCATGGTTGCCTGGGCGGCCAGCAGGCGCGAGGCTTCGTCCTTACCGCTGACCAGCACGGCGCGGGTCAGGTCGCCGGACGCGATGGTCTCGGCGCTCTGCAGCGCTTCCCTGATTGGCGCGGCGATGGAGCGGGTCAGCAGGGTCGCCAGCAGCACGGTCAGCAGCACCGCGATACCGATGGTGATCAGTACGCCGTTACGGCCATGGTCGAAGATGGTGCTGGCATTGAGGCCCGCCTGCTTGGCGCCCTGCATGTTGTAGGCGGTCAGCTCGTCGAGCTGGCTCTGTAGCGAATTGCCGTCGTCACGCACCTTGCCGTTGGCCAGTTCAAGCGCCTGGGGCAGCTGCTTCTGGTGCAGAAACTGGACGATCTGCTGCTGCCCGTCGAGGTAGGCCTGAGCACTGGCGCTGATGCGGTTGAACATGGCGCGCTCGGCCTCGGTGGACACCATGTGGCGATCGTACTGACCGAGCACCTGCTGCAGGGCGCCGCGGTATTGCTGGGCGACGCTTTCGTCAATGGCCTGGCCGGTGTTTTCTACCACGGCGAGCATGCGCAAGGTCTCCAGGCGGATATTGAGCAGATCTTTCTGCATTTCGCCGGAGGCCTGGCTGCTGACCATCCAGTTGGTTTCGATGTCCTGCTCGGCGTCGTAGAGATCGGCGAGTTTGAACAGTGAGAAGATGCCCAGCGCCATTACCAGCAGAGTAATGAGCGCGAAGCACAGAGCAGCACGGGGGGCGATATTGAGGCTACGAAGATTCATGGTGGCACCATATAGGGAACGTTTTACCAACCACTCCCTGTTGGCCCAGCACACACTTTCTATGTTCTGGCAGACACGGCCGAACAATATCAAACAGCCATCATCTTGTGCGTTAAATAAATCTATCGCCCACCCACAACAGCCTGCATAACTGCAATCGATCCTGACCAGCTGGCCAATAACTGGGTACTGGCGCTTTGCCGTGCAATCTTTATCATCCGCGACGCGAGTATGGGGAACTCCAGCCCACCGCCCTGGTGTCGAACCCGAGTCCGATGCCAGGCGTGCCGCCACAGCCGCCCGGCCCTTTTACCCCGTCAAAGGAACGATTGATGAGCATCCACAGCACCGCGGGCCAACTTCCCGACGAGCACAGCCTGGTCAACCTGCCTCGCCTGGTGGCGCGCTACTACAGCGAACGCCCGGACCCGAGCGACCCCGCTCAGCAGGTGGCCTTCGGCACCTCTGGCCACCGCGGTTCGTCGCTGAAGAACAGCTTCAACGAATGGCACATCCTCGCTGTTACCCAGGCAATCTGCGATTACCGCCGCGGCCAGGGTATCGACGGCCCACTGTACATCGGCATGGACACCCACGCGCTGTCCGAGCCCGCTTTCGTTTCCGCCCTGGAAGTGCTGGCCGCCAACCGCATCGAAACCCGCATCGATGCCGGCTGCAGCGAAACCGCCGGCGAGCCGGGCTACACCCCTACCCCGGCGATCTCCAAGGCGATCCTCGATTACAACAAGGGCCGCAGCAGCGGCCTGGCCGACGGCATCGTCATCACCCCGTCGCACAACCCGCCGGCCGATGGCGGCTTCAAGTACAACGCCACCAATGGCGGCCCGGCCGACACGGGCGTGACCAAGTGGATCCAGGAGCGCGCCAACGAACTGCTGGTGGCCGGCCTCAAGGGCGTGCAACGCATCGACTACGCCAGCGCCCTGAAAGCCCCGACCACCCAGCGCCACGACTTCATCGAACAGTACGTCGGCGATCTGGAGCAGGTGCTCGACATGCAGGCAATTCGCGGCTCGGGCCTGAAATTCGCGGTCGACCCGCTCGGCGGCGCCGGCGTGCATTACTGGACGCGCATCGCCGAGCGCTTCGGCCTGCCGCTGGAGGTGCTGTCGACCCGTATCGACCCGACCTTCCGCTTCATGCGCGTCGACTGGGACGGCAAGATCCGCATGGACTGCAGTTCGCCCCACGCCATGGCCGGGCTGATCGAGAACAAGGACCGCTTCGACGTGTCCTTCGCCTGCGACACCGACCACGACCGCCACGGCATCGTCGCCCGCTCCGTGGGGTTGCTCAATCCCAACCATTACCTGGCCGTGGCCATCGAGTACCTGTTCACCCACCGTCCGCAGTGGGCCGCCCAGGCTGCCATCGGCAAGACCCTGGTGTCCTCCTCGATGATCGACCGCGTGGCCAAGGGCATCAGCCGCGACGTGGTGGAAGTGCCGGTGGGCTTCAAGTGGTTCGTCGACGGCCTGATCGAAGGCCGTTTCGGTTTTGGCGGTGAAGAGTCCGCCGGCGCCTCGTTCCTGCGCAAGGACGGCAGCGCCTGGTCCACCGACAAGGACGGCATCATCCTCGGCCTGCTGGCGGCGGAAATCACCGCGGTGACCGGCAAGGACCCGGGCGAGCGTTACCAGGCGCTGACCGAGCGTTTCGGTGCGCCGGTCTATCAGCGTATCGACGCCCCGGCGGACCGTGAACAGAAAGCGCGCCTGAGCAAGCTGTCGGCGTCCCAGGTGACCGCCAGCGAGTTGGCCGGCCAGCCGATCACCGCGATTCTCACCGAGGCGCCCGGCAACGGTGCGGCCATCGGCGGACTCAAGGTCGTGACCGACAATGGCTGGTTCGCCGCCCGCCCGTCCGGCACCGAAGACGTTTACAAGATCTACGCGGAAAGCTTCGAGGGCGACGCGCACCTCAAGCGTATCCAGAGTGAGGCCAAGGCGCTGGTCGACAGCGTGCTGGCCGGCTGAGCAGTAGCCCAAACAAAACGCCCGGCTGATGCCGGGCGTTTTGTTTAAGAGCCTGTTCATGATCTTTCAGCCCAGGCTCGTCGACTTTGGCAGCGAAGTGGCGGGAGCGGCCGCTCCTCTATCCCGTGGGAACGGGCGGGGACGCCCAATCCATGCCCGTGATTTTTTCGCGGGCATGGCCCGCTCCCACAATGTATCAGTGACGGCTGCTTCTCCCTTGTAGTTGCCGCTTCATGCGCATAAGGATCGTGAGCAGGTTCTAACTCGCTTCAGCGGGCCTGGACTCAGGATGAATACACCTGCCCCACCTTGACCCGGCGCACGGCCTGCTGTCGGCTCATCTGCCGCTGCACCTGCGCCACCGCGCCCAGCACCTGCTGCGCCCACTGCTGGTCATCGGGGCGCACCACCACCACGCGAAAACCATGGTGCTGGCCTTCTATCTGCACGCCTTCGGAGTCATCGACATGCAGGTCGATATCGAAGGCCGATGGCAGTTTCGAGGGCGCGTGGGACAACCCGCGCGCCGTCAGTGCATGCTTGTGGCGCACGCTGTTCACCACGCCATCGACGTGAATGCCGTGGAGCATCAGCCAACGCCGTATGTATGCAGGCGTGCGCCCTGAGGAGGTGTAGATCCACACGCTGCAGTTCTGCCGACGCAGCTCGCGAATCAGCGAGCGGGTGCCGATGCGCAGCGGCTCGCCGAGCCAGCGATGGACGAACGCCGGCAACCTGCTCGGCTCGGCATCGCTGTGCAGGGCCTGGCAGGCCAGGGTGTCGTCGATATCGAAGGAAATACGCAGGCGCTGGCGCTTGAACGAAGCCAGCGGCACCAGAGCTTTGAAGCTCTGCAAAGTCGGCAGATCAGTGAGGTGAGACAGGCGAGCTGCAAAACGCTTGTTCATTACGCCTCCCACCGCTGCTCGGCAGCGAGCTTCTTCTCGCTGAGGAAGAATTTCTTGCGCTCGGGCGACTGGTCTTCCAGAAAGGCGGCGTATTTCTTCTTGATCTTGGGCAGTTCGTACAAGGCCTTGACCCCGTGCTTGGCGGAGTTGCGGATCACCGACGAGGGGTTGAAGTAGCCCTCGGCATTTTTCAGGGTCAGCACGAAAGGCGGTTGACCATCGCGCATCAGCAGGTAGCTGACGATCAGCGAGCCGGTGCGATTGTTGCCCTCGATGAACAGCTGCGGCTTGCTGAGAATCCGCACATAGACGCCGGCGGCACGCTTCCAGACCGACTCGCTGCGGTGTGCGCAATACCAGTTGAACACGTCTTTGATCCCGCCTTCGATGTTGTTGAAGAAGTGCGCTTCAGTCGCCGCCAGGTGCTGGGCGAACTCCTGCCGATGTGCCGCGTTCTGCCCGCAGAGCACGGTGGCATTGAGCTCCAGCATCAGGTTCAGATTCTGCAACTCGAACAGATCGATACCGCGGGCGACATAATCGTCAATCAGCGCGTAGCCCTCAAGCACGTTTTCCAGCACTTCGTCGGTCAGCGGATCACGGGGCTCGGTGAAGTGCCGGCTGAGCTCGGCGAAGCGGCTCTGCACCTCACGCAGGGCGTGCTCCACAGCAGGTAAATCAAGGCGACGCTTGGCAGGCATTGGCATTCCTGAAAAAAGTCTTGAAACGGTAAAACGGCCGGATACCCGTTCGAGCCTTTCGGGCTCGTGCTGGCATGCGGCCTGCAACGATTGGCGGCGCTTAGCTGAACTTGCCGCTGATGTAGTCCTCGGTCATCTTCTCTTTCGGGCTGCCGAAGATCTGCTCCGTCGCGCCCATCTCGACCAGGTAACCGGTGCGGGTACCCTGGGAGATATCCACCGAGAAGAACGCCGTGGTGTCGGCCACCCGGATGGCCTGCTGCATGTTGTGGGTCACCAGGGCGATGGTGTAATCCTTCTTCAGCTCGACCATCAGTTCCTCGACCCGGCGCGTGGCGATCGGGTCGAGCGCCGAGCAGGGTTCGTCGAGCAGCAATACTTCCGGCTCGGTGGCGATGGCGCGGGCGATGCACAGGCGCTGCTGCTGGCCGCCGGACAGCGACAGGCCGCTGACCTTGAGCTTGTCCTTGACCTCATCCCACAGCGCTGCGCCTTGCAGGGCGTGTTTGACGCGATCACCCAGGTCGCCCTTGTAGCGGTTGAGGCGCAGGCCGAAGGCGACGTTGTCGAAGATGCTCATCGAGAACGGGTTGGGCTGCTGGAACACCATGCCGATGTAGCGGCGCACCACCACCGGATCGACGCCCTTGCCGTAGACGTCCTGGCCGAGGAAGTGCACGTGGCCCTCGAAGCGGAAGCCTTTGACCAGGTCGTTCATGCGGTTGAGGCTGCGCAGCACGGTGCTCTTGCCGCAACCGGACGGGCCGATGAAGCCGGTGATCTTGTTCTTCTCGATCGGCACATGGCTGTCGCGCACGGCCAGGAAGTTGCCGTAGAAAATCTTGTCCAGCTTGCAGTCCATGACCACGGGTGCGTGGGTTTCGGACGGCGCGGCGATTGGTGCGGATAACTGGTTCACTATCAGAGTGCTCCGATTCTCAATACTTGGGCTTACCGAAAATACGGCTGATGACATTCACCATGAGCACGATCAGCACCAGGACCAGCGAAGCGGCCCAGGCGAGCTCAAGCTGGTTGTCGAACGGCATGCCGGAGAAGTTGTAGATGAGCACGGCGAGCGAGGCCGTGGGATTCATCACGGCCAGTTCGCCGTCGTGATAGATCCAGTAGTTGCTGAACAGCGCGGTAAACAGCAGCGGTGCGGTTTCACCAGCGGCGCGGGCCACGGCCAGCATCACGCCGGTCAGGATCGCCGGCAGGCCGGTCGGCAGGATGATCTTCCAGATCACCTGGGAGCGGGTGCAGCCCATGCCGTAGGCCGCGTCCTTCATGACCTTGGGCACCATCTTCATCGCCTCTTCGGCGGTCAGCACGACGATGGGCAGCATCAGTACCGCCAGCGCCACACCACCGGCCGGGGCCGAGTAGGTGCCGGTGGTGACGACCACCAGCGCGTAGGCGAATACCCCGGCGAGAATCGACGGCAGGCCGGTGAGCATCTTGGCGGCGAAGCGTGCGGCATTGGCCAGCTTGCTGTGCGGGCCCAGTTCGGCCAGGAAGATCGCCGCCAGAATGCCGACCGGCACGGCGATGGCCGCCGCGATGCCGACCATCACGAAGGTACCTGCCATGGCGTTACCAAAGCCGCCACCTGTCTCGAAACCGGTGGGCGGCAGTTCGGTGAACACTTCCAGGCTCAGGCGCGCGCCGCCACGGGTGATCAGCATGTAAAGCACCGAGAGCAGCGGCACACTGGCCAGCAGCGCCACGACCCAGACCACGCTGGTCAGCATCAGGCTGCGCAGCGCACGGCCCTCGAAGCGGCGCTGCAGGCTCGGCATTTCAATGGGAGGAACGGTCAGGTTGGTCATTGTTTATTGCCCCGCTGGGCGTAGACCATCAGCATCGAGCCGATGATGTTGACGATCAGGGTGATCAGCATCAGCACCAGGGCGGCGTACATCAGCACCTCGACCTCGCGCGGCCCGGCTTCCGGGAAGTTCAGGGCCAGCAGCGCGGCCAGGGTGTTGGCCGGGGCGAACAGCGACAGGGAGATGCTGTTGGCGTTACCGACCAGCATGGCCAGGGCCATGGTTTCCCCCAGCGCGCGACCAAGGCCGAGCACCAGAGAACCGAAGATGCCGGTCGCGGCGGACGGCACCATCACCTTGAGAATCGCCTCCCAGTGGGTGGTGCCCATGCCGTAGGCGGCCTGCTTGGTCTTCATCGGTACGCTGGAAAGCGCGTCCTGAGAAACCGCTGCGATGGTCGGCAGAATCATGATCGCCAGCACCAGGGCGGCAGGCAGCAGGCCCGGGCCGCTCAGCGAAGTGCCGAAGAAAGGGATCCAGCTCAGTTCGGTGTGCAGCCAGGTGGTCAGCGGGCGGATGGCCGGGATTACCACATAAATACCCCACAGGCCGTACACGACGCTGGGGATGGCCGCCAGCAGCTCGACGATGGTGCGAAACACCGCCGCGAGCTTGGCAGGCAGAAAATCCTGGGTCAGGAAGATGGCCATGCTGATACCGAAGAACCCGGCGATCAACAAGGCGATAAAGGCGCTGTACAGCGTGCCCCAAATGGCAGGAAGAATGCCGTACTTGTTCTGATTGACATCCCAGACGGTGCCGAACAGTACGTCGAAACCATATTCCTGCATGCCGGGCAGCGCTTTGCGCCCAACCTCGAACACCAGGGCGAAGACCACGGCCAGAATCAGAACCACGCCCACTCGGGAGAGTGCGCGGAAGGTCCGGTCAACCAGAAAATCCTTCGTAGAAGGCGGCTGACAGGCAGAGTCGGGGTTGTCTGGAACAACGAAAGGGCTGGTCATTGGCTAATTCCAACGCAATTGCAGGCCCCTTGCGGCTTGCACCGCAAGGGGCCGGGCGAGCATTACTTGATGTTGGCAGACGCTTTGCGAACCTGATCGACGACCGATTGCGGCAGCGGGATGTAGCCCATCGAGTCGGCGATCTTCTGACCTTCGGTCAGGCTGTACTCGACCATGTCACGCAGGGCCTTGGCCTTGGCCGGGTTGCCGTTGTCCTTGCGGAAGATCATCCAGGTGTAGGTGGTGATCGGGTAGGACTTGGCACCGTCCGGGTCCGGCAGCCAGGCCACCAGGTTTTCCGGCATCTTCACGGCGGCGAGCGCCTCGGCACCGCTTTCCGCGTTCGGCACCACATACTGGCCGGCCTTGTTCTGCAGCACGGCGAAGTCGACCTTGGCGAGTTTGGCGAAGCCGTATTCGATGTAGCCGATGGAGCCCGGGGTCTGGCGAACGGTAGCGGTCACGCCATCGTTTTTCGGCGACTTGATGAACTTGTCGCTGCCTGGCCAGTTGACGGTGTTGCCCTCGCCCAGCTCTTTCTTGAAGTCGGCGTTGATGGCCGACAGGTGCTTGGTGAATACGGCGGTGGTGCCGCTGGAGTCAGCGCGCACAACAACGGTGATCGGCAGGTCGGGCAGTTTCAGCTCAGGGTTGGCCGCGGCGATCTGCGGATCGTTCCACTTGGTGATCTTGCCCAGGAAGATGTTCGAGTAAACGTCGCGCGGCAGCTTAACGCCCTTCGGGTTGCCTGGCAGGTTGTAGGCCAGCACGATTTCGCCTGCCGTCATCGGCAGCAGCTGCACGCCTTCGGCGACCTTGGCGATATCGGCGTCCGACATCGCCGAATCGCTGGCAGCGAAGTCGACGGTCTTGTTCAGGAAATCCTGTACGCCGGCACCGCTACCCTTGGATTGGTAGTCGACGGTGACGCCGGGGGTGTTCTTGCTGAAGTCCTTGAACCAGCTCAGGTAGATCGGGGCCGGGAAGCTGGCACCGGAGCCGGTCAGGCGCACGTTTTCCGCGGCGAAGGAGACGGAACTGGCACAAAGAGAAACCGTGACGGCGATGGCGGCAGACTTGAATAGCTTTTTCATTAGGGACTCCTTGTGAGCGGGAGTCCGCACTTTGCATCAATCCTGTGACGCTTTTGTGACAGGTGCTGGCCCATCGCCGCACTCTGCTTTTCAAGAGGTTAGAAGACTGTCGAGACATCACGAAAAAGCCCCGCCGAGGCGGGGCTTTTCTTGAGCCGGTGGTTCAGAGTCAGGCGGTGGCGCGGTAGCTGCCATCACGGCCACGACGGGCCCACATCATCTTGGCGGCGGTCGGGTTAATCGGCGCGCCGGTGAAGGTCGGCAGGCTGCGATCGATCCACTGGGCGCCCTGCCCCTTCCAGTTGATCTCACCACTGATCAGCTTGCTGTCACGCTGAATCTCATGCAGCAGCGCCTGCACTCGGGTTTCACAGAAAACGGTCTGGCGGTCGATGGCTTTGACGAAAGCCACTTCACCATCCTTGCGCAATGTCATCAGCAACATCCCGTCGGGGCGCTTCTTGAAATCGATGGCGTAGTCCGGGAGGCTTTCGATCAGGTGCTGGATGGCGTATTGCATGGCTCGTACCCTCTGAGTGGTGTTCCTTGTACGAGGGATATTGCAGAGTGCATGCCAGCTATTAATAAAAGCTAAGAGCCTGATTTAAAAGGACTATTTAGATTAAAAAAAGAAATGAACTTTGCATCCTGCACGATAACCAGATTCTGGTCGTGCAAGATGCAATGTCGAATAGGAGAAGGATTACTGTATAGATAGGTAATAGGCGCAGAAGTGCCCTGCCTCCCGACACAAGGTAATCCATGACTAAGCCCACCCTGATCATCATCGACATGCAACGCGGCATGCTCGAGCCGGCCGCCGGCGAGCGCAACAACCCCGACGCCCCGGCGCACATCGCCGAACTGCTACAAGCCTGGCGTCTGGCTGGCGCACCGCTGGTACATGTGCGGCATATCTCCAAGTCACCGCGCTCACCGTTCGCGCCTGGCCAGGCAGGCGTGGAGTTTCAGCCCGCGCTACGGCCGCTGCCCCATGAACATGTGGTCGAGAAGAACGTGCCCGATGCCTTTATCAACTCCGGGCTGGAGCGCTGGCTGCGGGTGCGGGACATCCAGTCGCTGGTGATCGTTGGCGTCAGCACCAACAACTCCGTTGAAGCAACCGCACGTTCGGCAGGCAACCTGGGGTTCGCCACCCACGTGGTCGCCGATAGCTGCTTCACCTTCGCCAAGACCGACTACCACGGCGTGCGGCGCAGCGCCGACGAGGTGCATGCCATGGCCCTGGCCAATCTGCAGGATGAGTACGCGCAGGTAATAGAAAGCCAAGCAGCGCTAGCACTACTCAAGCAACTATAAGAAAGGATTGAGGCGGCCATGAACGGCCGCCTCGGCATGAGGATCAGAAGCGTGGCTTGAGCGCCTTCCAGCTCGGATCGTACTTCTGCATCTGGGTCACGTCATTGCGCGAGCGGATGCCGCAGGTCAGGTACTGGTCGTTGAGCTTGGCCAGCTGGTCGTAATCCAGCTCGACGCCCAGGCCCGGCGCACGGGTCAGCGCCACGCAGCCGTCGACGATGGGCAGCTTGCCGCCCTTGATCACTTCTTCGTCCGGCTCCTGCCACGGATAGTGGGTGTCGCAGGCGTAGGACAGGTTCGGCACCGCCGCCGCCACATGGGTCATGGCCATCAGGCTGATGCCCAGGTGTGAGTTGGAGTGCATCGACACGCCCAGGCCGAAGGTGTCGCACATGCGCGCCAGGATCTGCGTTTCGCGCAGGCCGCCCCAGTAATGATGGTCGGCCAGCACGATCTGCACGCTACCCAGCGCCACGCTGCGGCGGAACTCGTCGAAGTCGGTAACCACCATATTGGTCGCCAGCGGGATACCGGTACGCTTGTGCACCTCGGCCATGCCTTCCAGGCCGGGGCACGGGTCTTCGTAGTATTCCAGGTCATCGCCCATCAGCTCGGCCATGCGCAGCGAGGTTTCCACCGACCAGTTGCCATTCGGGTCGATACGCAGCGGCGCCTCCGGGAAGGCCTGGCGCAGCGCCTTGATGCACGCCACTTCATGCTCCGGCCCAAGCAAGGTGCCGGCCTTGAGTTTGATGCTCTTGAAGCCGTTCTCCTCGATCATGGTGCGCGCCTGCGCAACGATCTGTTCGGGGCTGATGCCCTCGCCCCAGCGGTCTGGCTTGTAGGGCGAGCCCACGTGCTCGGCGTACTTGAGAAACAGGTAGGCGCTGAACGGCACGCGATCGCGCACCGCACCGCCAAGTAGATCCACCAGCGGCATGCCCAGGGAACGCGCCTGCAGATCGAGAAAGGCCACCTCGAAAGCCGAATAGGCATTGGCCACCTGCTTGCTCGGGTGCGAGCCCGGCGCCAGTTCGGCGCCCGCGGTGCCTGGCTTGAGCGTGGCCACGGTCTTCACCACACGAGCGCGCAGGCCGTTGAGGTCGAATGGGTCCAGGCCGACCAGCGACTCCTGCATGGCCTGCAACACACTGAGCACCGGCGCATCGCCGTAGCTTTCGCCCAGGCCGATGTAACCGTTGTCGCTTTCCACCTCGATGATCGAACGCAACGCGTAGGGCTCGTGGATGCCGCTAGCATTGAGCAAAGGTGCATCGCGAAAGGCGATTGGTGTGACACGTACCTGTTTGATCTTCACGTTCTGAGCTCCTTGACGCGGCGCAGGGCTATGGCTGGGTACTGACTGAAACGGCGTTGGCGATAGGGCCTTGAGTCAGCTTTTCCAGGGGCGCCTTTTATTGAGGAGACGATCATGTACGGCAGTCATTGATCCCGTCTAATCTATATTGGCATTCGATTGATACCTGGATTAGATCAATGTTCGAGCTTGCTCAACTGCGCTGCTTCACCACCGTTGCCACCGAACTCAACTTCCGCCGTGCCGCCGAGCGGCTGAACATGACCCAGCCGCCCCTGAGCCGGCAGATCCAGCTGCTGGAGCATAGTTTGGGCGTCGAGCTGCTCACCCGCAGCACGCGCAGCGTGGCGCTGACTGCTGCAGGCCGGGCGTTCTTTATCGAGGCGCAGAACCTGCTGGAGCGCGCCCATCAGGCCGCCGCCTCGGCACGGCGCTTCGCCGCCGGCGATATCGGCTCGGTGAGCATCAGCTTCGTCGGCAGTGCGGTGTACGAGTTCTTACCCCGGGTGATCGCCGAAGCGCGCCTCAATCAGCCTCAGGTGAAGATTTCCCTGAGCGAGATGAACACCCACCAGCAACACGAAGCGCTGCGCACCCGGCGCATCGACCTGGGTATCGTGCGCCAGCCGCTGCTACAGACCGGCTACGAAAACGAATGTCTGGTACGCGAACCCTTCGTGCTGGCCATCCCCCGCCAGCACCCGCTGGCCGCGGTCGGTCAGGTGAGCGTCCGGGATCTGGATGGCGCGCCCTTTCTGATGTACTCCCACGCCGCCTACCCACCTTTCAACGAGCTGCTGACCGGCATGTTTCGCTCGGCCGGTGTGGCCCCGGAATACGTGCAATGGCTGGGCTCGTCACTGACCATCCTGGCCCTGGTCAACGCCGGCATGGGCCTGGCCCTGGTGCCACGCTGCGCCACCAACGTGGTGTTCAAGGACGTGTGCTTTCGTGAGATTGATCTGGGCGAAGGTATCCAGAGCGAGCTGCACCTGACCTGGCGCAGCAACAACGACAACCCCGCCTGCCTGATGCTGCTCGAAGCGATCAGGGCGGCGGTGGCGGCGGAGATGCATTGAAGGTCGGGATTTGCTCAGTTGCAGTGGTCAGTGAAGCGTCCACTGGATGCGAAAGAGCAGCGACTGTGGAGTATGCGAAGAATGTGGGAGCGCGCCATGCGCGCGAACTCCCATCAGCTGCCCCAGTTATCTGAACAGGCATACCGAGTCGCTGTAACTGCCTCTCGCGGGCATGGACTGGGCGCCCCCGCCCTCTCCCACAGATAGGACAGAGGTCGCGGACCGCTGAATCCTTCGCCTATGCGAAGCGCGAAGCTCTAAAAGCCTACCGACTCAAATCCACTGATCATTACGCTTACGACGCACGCGCAGCATGGTCGGCAGAATCAGGCCGAGCAGCAGGCCGGCGCCGGCGATGCTGCCGCCGTAGACCATATAGCGCATCAGCACCTGTTTCTGCTCGCTGCCCAGCTGGGCCTGGGCTTCGCGCAGTTCCGAGCGGGCCTGGTTGAGTTCGATATCTTGGGCGCTGCGGCTCGCTTCCAGTTCGTCGATCAGTTTCTTGCGCGAGTCGAGGGTCTCCTGCATGCCCTGCACGCGGGTTTCCCAGGTTTCGTTGATGTTCTTGAGCTCGGTGCTCAGTTCGGTGACCTTCTGCTCCAGCGCCGGCAGTCGCTCGGCCTGGCCGGGCACTTCCTGCAGGTCGCTGTTGGGAATCCACACCGCATCGCCGTTCTCGCCACGCACCTGGCTGAAGTCGCCCTGGGTGCGCAGCAGCTGCACGCGGGTACCGGAGCTCAGGGTGCCGACGATGCGGTAGCCCTCGGTCGGGCCACTGCGTACATAGGTGTTCAGTTTGTCGCTGACCCAGCGCACGTTGTCGCTGGCTTGTTGGGCATGGGCTGGTGCTGCGATCAGCAGCAGGCCGGATAGAACACAGGTCCCCAGCGCGCGAACGGTCGGCAGGGAAAAGGATGCAGAAAAGGGGCGGGCTAGGGACATAAAAACCATCTTCACTCGGCGGTGGAACACAATGCGACGCAGCGCGCGAACGTCGGCCAGGCGAATTGTTGTAACCGGCGCGAAAGTGGCGCAACGCCATGCCTGCCACCGGTTTGGCCGACTGCTGAAAGACCGCAGCAGATCGGTCGGGTTCCTCAGCGCCCAGCAGATTGGCGGCGCACCAGCGGATGATCGGCGCGCCGCCTTCGTCCCTTACTTGCCGACGGCCAGCCCCCGTTCACCAGCCGCGCGCCGCCCGTGCCACAGCGCGAGCAGCAGCGCCAACGCCGGAAACGCTGCGCCTGCCAGCGCCGCGCCCTGCCAGCCGTAGCTCTCGTAGATCGGGCTGGCGATGGCCGAGCCACTGGCACCGCCAATAAAGATGCTGGTCATGTAAAGCGCGTTGAGACGCGCTCGGCTGTTCTGCTCCAGGGCATAGACCTCGCGCTGGCCAAGCACCATGTTCAGCTGCACGGCGAAATCCAGCAACACCGCGCACAGCACCAAGCCGATCACACCTGCCAGCGGGCTGGCCAGGGTCAGCGCGAAGGCCAGCGGCGCCAGCACCAGGGCTACCCGCGTGGCGCGGCGGGTGTGACCGGCATCGGCCAGGCGCCCGGCAATCGGTGCGGCAATAGCGCCGATGGCACCGACCAGGGCGAACAGCGCCACGTGGGTCTGGCTGAAGCCGTAATGGCGCACCAGCTCCACCGGCGCCACCGTCCAGAACAGGCTGAACGAGGCGAACATCAGGCCCTGGTACAGCGCGCGCTGACGCAAGGTAGCGTAACGGCGCAGCAGGCCGAACAGCGACAGCAGCAGATGGCCGTAATGACCGCGGTTATCCGGCGCATGACGGGGAATGGTGGTGGCGATCACCGCCACGATACCGAGCATCAGCGCCGCCGCCATGAAGTACACCGCGCGCCAGCCAAAATATTCGGCGATCAGGCTGGCCACCGGCCGCGCCAGCAGAATGCCCAGCAGCAGACCGGCCATGATGTTGCCCACCACCCTGCCCCGACTCGTCTCTGGCGCCAGGTGCGCGGCCAGGGGAATCAGCATCTGCACCGATACCGAGCTCAGGCCGATCAGCAGCGACAGCGCGAGAAACACGCCGGGTGTGCTCGAAAAGCCTGCCAGTAGCAGGCAGACCATCGCCGCCAGAGTGGTCAGCAGCATCAATCGGCGGCTTTCCAGCAGGTCGGCCAGGGGCACCAGAAACAGCAGGCCGACGGCGTAGCCGATCTGGGTCAGCGAGACGATCAGGCTGGCCTGGTGCATCGACAGGCCGACCGCAGGCGCGATCAGCTCGATGATCGGTTGGGCGTAATAGAGGTTGGCGACGATGGCGCCGCAGCAGAAGGCGAACAGCAGCACCAGCGCCGGCGAAAGGCTGTGGGGCTGGCTGGAGGATGATGTGCTCATGATGACCTCGCGATGAGACGGCCCGGACCGGGCGCGGATCGCTCAAACAGATGAAGAATCAGTGGAGCCCGGGCGCTGCGCTTCGCGATTGCCCAGGGTTGATGAAAGGTTATGACGCCTGCCGCCTCGGCAGAATCCACCAGCGGCGCAACGCTGCGTTGCACCAGGTCGAACACTGCCGCCGCTGCTCAACCTGCCAGCACCTCGCGCAGGAACTCGACGAAAGCAGCCACCCGCCGCGAGCCACGCTGATTGGGCAGATACAGCACGCTGATCGCGCCACTGGCCGAGCCCGGGCTGACAGCGTAGGACTCCAGCACGCGCCGCAGCCGGCCGCTGGCAATATCCTCGCGGACCAGCCAATCGGCCAGCAGCGCCACGCCCTGCCCAGCCAGCGCCGCCTCACGCAGCACGTCGGCGTTGTTGCTGTGCAGGCGACCGCGCACCGCCACCTGCTGTATCTCCCTGCCGGCGCTGAACTGCCAGCTTTGGCCGGCAGCGCCGTAATCGAAGCGCAGGCAGTCGTGCGCCAGCAGGTCCTGCGGCGCGCTGAGCGGCTCATGGCACGCCAGATACTCCGGGCTGGCCACCAGCCAGCGCTGGAACTGGCCGACACCGAGGCTGACCACATCGTCGCTGACCAGCGTGCTACCCAGGCGCACCGCGACATCCACCCGCTCGCCGAGCAGGTCGACCACCTCATCGCTCAGGCGCAGATTCAGCTCGAGCTGCGGATGCCGGTCGAGCAAGCGCCCGAGGCGCGGCGCGATGATCCGCCGCCCGAACTCCACCGGCACGCTGACATTCAACCGGCCCCGCGCCTGGCTACCGCGATCGGCGATGGCAGCATCGGCTTCTTCAAGCGCCTCAAGAATCGCCACCGCTTTGGTGAAATACGCCTGCCCGGCCTCGGTCACGCTGACCTGCCGCGGGCTACGGTTGACCAGCACACTCTGCAGCTCGGTCTCCAGGCTGCTGACCAGCCGGGTCACCGACGAGGTCGCCACGCCAAGAGACCGCCCGGCCGCGGAAAACCCGCCACAGCGCACGGTTTCCACAAAGGCTTTCAAGGCCATCAATTTATCCATACCTGCCTCCCCACCTCGCTCGGCGGCAATTTGCTCGGGCATCGTCCGCCACGGTCACAAGGACTCGACGAGAAAATCGATCAGCGCCTGCAGCCGCGCGGTGCGTCGCTGACGGGCCGGCACCAGCAGATTGATCGGCGCACCGTCGAACGTCCAGTCCGCCAATACGCGCAACAAGCGCTGACTGGCGATGGCCTCGCTGACATCCCATTGCGAGCGCAATAGCAGGCCTTGATCCTGCTCGGCCCACTGGCGGGCGACGCCACCATCATTGCTGAGCATCGCCGGCTCGATCCGCAGGGTGCGCAACGTGCTGCCCTTGCGCAGGTGCCAAAGCGTTACGTCATCGTCGTTTTCACGAATGCAGATGCAGCGATGCTGCGCCAACGCCTCGGGCTCCAGCGGAACGCCGTGCCGCTGGAGGTAGGCCGGGCTCGCACACAGCCAGCGCTGATTGTCAGCAAGCAGGCGAGCGGTCCAGGCCGAATCGTCGACATGGCCGATGTGGATGACTGCGTCACTATCGTGCCGGTCCGGCCACGGCGCCTCACGCAGATCCAGTTGCACCTGCACCTGCGGATGCAGCCGGGCGAAACGAGCCAGCACCGGTGCCACGCGTTTGCGGCCGTAGCCAAAGGGCGCGGCCAGACGCAGGGGGCCAGCCAACTGGGCGTCTGGCTGGCGGAAGGAATCGGGCAGCATGTCGAGGCGTTCGAGCAGCGCCGTGCTTTCCCTGGCAAAGCGCTCGCCTTCCAGCGTCAGGCTCAGGCGCCGCGCGTCGCGATTGGCAAGGGCCACGCCCAGCCGAGCCTCGAGTTTGCGCAAACGCATCGATAGCGCCGGCGCCGAGACGTTGAGCGCACGAGCCGCGGCACTGAGTGAGTCAGCCTTGGCCAGGGTGGCCGCCAGGCGTAGATCCTCGATGGCGATCATTAATCAGCACTTAATGAAAGATGACAGATGATTTAACCACAGGCTTGGCTCACCGCCCTAAAGTGCCGTCACTACCCGCCCGGAGTTCATCATGATCACGCCTCCCGCAACGTTGCAGACGCCCGCCGCCCTTCTCGACGTGCCGCGCCTGGAACGCAATATCCAACGCATGCAGGGGCGCATGAACGCCCTCGGCGTGCGTCTACGCCCCCATGTCAAAACCAGCAAGTGCCTGCCGGTAATCGCCGCGCAGATCGCTGCCGGCGCCACGGGCGTGACCGTTTCGACGCTCGGGGAAGCGCAGCGGTGCTTCGAGCACGGCATCGACGACATTCTGTATGCGGTCGCCATGGCCCCGGACAAGCTGCCTCAGGCCCTTGATCTGGCGCGCCGTGGCTGCCGGCTCGGGCTGCTCACCGACAGCCTGCAGGGCGCCCAGGCCATCTCCCGCTTCGCCAGCGAACAGGGGCAAGCCTTCGACGTCTGGATCGAGATCGATTGCGACGGCCACCGTGCCGGCCTACGCGCCGACGATCCAGCCCTGCTGGCAGTCGCCAGGGTGATTGCCCAGGGCCAGCTGTCGCTCGCTGGCGTACTGACCCATGCCGGCTCCAGCTATGCATTGAGTGATCCCCAAGCACTGGCGCAACTGGCCGAACAGGAGCGCCTGGCCTGCGTCACCGCCGCCGAGCGCCTGCGCGCCGCCGGGCTGCCCTGCCCCGAGGTCAGCGTCGGCTCCACCCCAACCGCCCTGTCGGCTCGCGAACTCGACGGCGTCACGGAAGTGCGCGCGGGCGTCTACGCCTTCTTCGACCTGGTGATGTACAACATCGGCGTCTGCCAGGCCGAGGAGTTGGCGCTGAGCGTCCTGACCCAGGTGATTGGCCACCAGCCGGACAAGAACTGGATCATCGTCGACGCCGGTTGGATGGCCATGAGCCGCGACCGGGGCACTCAGCATCAGCAGCGCGACTTCGGCTATGGCCAGGTGTGCACGCAGGCGGGTCACTGGATCGACGGCATGCTGCTCAGCGCGGCCAATCAGGAGCACGGTATCGTCACGTTGCCAGGGTTGGCCGGTGCCGAGCTGGCCAGGCGATTTCCGCTGGGCACTCGCCTGCGCATCCTGCCCAACCATGCCTGCGCAACGGGCGCGCAGTTTCCCCATTACCAGGCGATCAACGCCTGCAGCGAAGCTCATCGGTGGAGTCGCTTGCATGGCTGGTAAGCTGATAACCCAGGTGCACAGCAACCAGGCGGCGCCTCCCGGAGGCCACTATGCCCAGGCCATCGGCCATGCCGGCCTGCTCTACGTATCTGGGCAACTGCCGGTTAGGGCCGACGGCAGGCACCAGCCCGAGCAGCCGTTCCTGGAACAGGCCCGGCGTGCCCTTGGCAACCTGCTGGCAATCCTCGATGAGGCAGGTTCCGGCCCCGACGACCTGCTGAAAGTCACCGTGTATTTGGTGGGGGTGGAGCACTGGCCGGCCTTCGACCAGCTGTACCGGCAACTGATCGGAAGCCATCGGCCGGCTCGCGCCGTGGTACCGGTAGCCGGTCTGCACCATGGTTACCTGGTGGAAATAGATGCCATCGCCCGCTGCGATACCACCTGAGCTAGCGCAAGGCGAGCTGCATGTGCGTGGTTTGCCAGACTGGATCGGCTTCGACATCCAGTACCTCGAAATCCTGCCGCTCCCAAAAACGGACGGCGCCCGGCAAAAAGGGATGGGTGTGCAGGTAGAGCATTTCTACGCCCTGGCTGACGGCGTGCTCGCGCAGGTGACGACATAGCCGTGCGGCCAGGCCAGTGCGTCTCAAGGCCGGTGCCACGAACAGCCGCACGATCTCCACCGTGCGCACGCCCCGGTAGTCGAGCTGGGCGAAGCGGTGGTCGTATGGCAAGTAGCCCACGGCCGCGACGATGTCGCCTGCGCAGCGTGCCAGCCAGAAAGCGCCCGCCTCGCCCTGCACGTAAGTCTCGGCAAAACGCTGCAGGTCGGTCGGTAGCACGCTGTTATCGAGCATCGGGAAGATCTCGGCGCGGGCTGCCATCACGAAACGAATCGCCTCGTCGATGTCCGCTGTGCTGGCTCGGGCTATCTCTATGCGGGAAGTCGTCATCGTTGAACCTGAAGCAGCCAAACGCCTGCCTTGAAAGGCTGCGCAACATAGCGCGCGCCTCTAGCGCCGCACAAGCACACGCACATTGCAGGCAGCTGGGGCACCAATGGCCCGCCAGCTTGTCACTGCAAGCCTGGCGACGGGAATCGGCGCGACATTTGTCCTTGAGCCCCGCCGCCGTTCTCGTTATAAGTCCCGCTAATTTTCCAAGGCCCATCAGGCAGACCATGAGCCAAGCTGATCTCCTCGACCAAGACCCCGTGTTCCAGCTCAAAGGCAGCATGCTGGCCATCACCGTGATGGAGCTGGCGCACAACGACCTGGCCCGCCTCGATGCGCAACTCGCCGAGAAGGTCGCCCAGGCGCCCAACTTCTTCAGCAATACGCCGCTGGTCCTGGCCCTCGACAAACTGCCGCGCGAGGAAGGTGATCTCGATCTTGGCGAGCTCATGGCCCTGTGCCACAAACACGGTCTGCGCACACTGGCCGTTCGCGCCAGCCGCGAGGAAGACATCGCCGCCGCCAATGCTCTGGATCTGCCGGTACTGCCGCCGTCCGGAGCCCGCGAGCGGGTCATCGACCCGGCGCCCAAACCGGTCGAGCCGCCCAAGCCGGTGGAACCCGAGGTCAAGCCGACCCGCGTCATCACCAGCCCAGTGCGCGGCGGCCAGCAGATTTACGCCCAGGGCTGCGACCTGGTGGTGCTGGCCCCGGTGAGTGCCGGTGCGGAACTTCTCGCCGACGGCAACATCCATGTCTACGCGCCAATGCGTGGCCGGGCATTGGCCGGCGTCAAGGGCAACCGGCAAGCACGAATTTTCTGCCAGCAGATGGGCGCCGAACTGCTCTCCATCGCCGGCCAATACAAGGTTGCCGAAGACCTGCGCCGCGACCCGAACTGGGGCCGCGCCGTGCAGGTCAGCCTGATGGGCGACGTGTTGAACATCACCCGTCTTTAACGGATACTGCCCGGCACTTTTAACTGTCACACAGGGCCCTCGAACGCCTCTGGGCGGGCTGTCAAAACAATCATCGGTCACCCCTGGCGAGCATCACGCACGCCGCAGCCGAGCGATTCTTTCGACAGACCGCCAATAGCGGCAGGTTCCTGCTTTTATTCATTTTTAGGGTGAATCACCTTGGCCAAGATCCTCGTAGTCACTTCCGGCAAAGGTGGCGTCGGTAAAACCACCACCAGCGCTGCCATCGGTACCGGTCTCGCTTTGCGCGGCCACAAGACCGTCATCGTCGACTTCGACGTCGGCCTGCGTAACCTCGACCTGATCATGGGCTGCGAACGCCGCGTGGTTTACGACTTCGTCAACGTCGTCAATGGCGAAGCCACCCTCACCCAGGCCCTGATCAAGGACAAGCGTCTCGAGAACCTCTACGTGCTGGCCGCCAGCCAGACCCGTGACAAGGATGCCCTGACCCAGGAAGGCGTCGAGAAGGTCATCGCCGAGCTGTCGCAGAACTTCGAATACGTGGTCTGCGACTCGCCGGCCGGTATCGAGAAAGGCGCCCACCTGGCCATGTACTTCGCCGACGAAGCCATCGTGGTCACCAACCCGGAAGTTTCCTCGGTACGTGACTCGGACCGCATGCTGGGCCTCTTGGCCAGCAAGTCGCGCCGCGCCGAACAGGGCGGCGAGCCGATCAAGGAACACCTGCTGCTGACCCGCTACAATCCGGAGCGTGTCACCAAAGGCGAAATGCTCGGCGTGGAAGACGTCGAGGAAATCCTCGCCATCCGCCTGCTCGGCGTGATCCCCGAATCCCAGGCGGTGCTCAAGGCTTCCAACCAGGGCGTGCCGGTGATCCTCGATGACCAGAGCGATGCCGGCCAGGCGTACAGCGACGCCGTGGATCGCCTGCTCGGCAAGGAAGTGGCGCACCGCTTCCTCGATGTTAAGAAGCAGGGCTTCCTGCAACGCCTATTCGGAGGTCGCGAATGAATATTTTCGACTTCTTGCGTTCGCGCAAGAAGGAAACCACAGCCTCCATCGCCAAAGAGCGCCTGCAGATCATCGTTGCCCACGAACGTGGCCAGCGCACCCAGCCCGACTACCTGCCTGCCCTGCAGCAGGAGCTGGTCGAGGTGATCCGCAAGTACGTCGCCATCGATTCGGATCAGGTGCAGGTCGCCCTGGAAAACCAGGGCAGCTGCTCGATTCTGGAATTGAACATCACCCTGCCGGATCGTTAAACGAACCAGCAACGAAGCCTGAACGAGATGGCGGCCCTGGTGGCCGCCATTTTGCTGTCACAAGCCTGCCTGTGGGAGCGGATTTATCCGCGAGTTCTTATAGGCCAAGCGCATCGCGGATGAATCCGCTCCCACAGAATCTGTACACGCCTATGCCGCTCAGCCAAATCGAAATCGTCCACCAGGATGCCGCCCTGCTGGTGATCAACAAGCCCACCCTGCTGCTCTCGGTGCCCGGCCGCGCCGAGGACAACAAGGATTGCCTGGTCACCCGCCTGCAGGAAAACGGCTACCCTGAGGCGCGCATCGTGCATCGCCTGGACTGGGAAACCTCGGGGCTGATCGTGCTGGCGCGTGATGCCGACAGCCACCGCGAGCTGTCGCGCCAGTTTCACGACCGCGAAACCGAAAAGGCCTACACCGCACTGTGCTGGGGCTCGCCCGAAGGCGACAGCGGTAGCATCGACCTGCCCCTGCGCTACGACCCGCCGACCAAGCCGCGCCACGTGGTCTGCCACGAACACGGCAAGCACGCCCTGACCTTCTGGCGCGTACTGGAACGCCACGCCGAACACGCCCGTGTCGAGCTGACGCCGATCACCGGCCGCTCCCACCAGCTGCGTGTGCACATGCTGTCCATCGGTCACCCACTGCTCGGCGATGGCCTGTATGCCCACGAACGAGCCCTGGCCGCCTACCCGCGCCTGTGCCTGCACGCCAGCATGCTCACCCTCACCCACCCGCAAAGCGGCGAGCGCCTGCGCTTCGAGTGCCCGGCACCGTTCTGATAAGCACCCGCCAGCCAGGGCAACTCAATGCCCGCGAAAGCATCACGGGCATGGCCTGGGCATCCCGCCTGCTCCCACGGGGGAAATGCACTTAGTCGAGCGACCAACGGTCACGCCGAAGCACTTAAATAGAACACATAAGTCGTGGTGGCACATTGACCAAAAAGTTCAGTAAATAACCCCATATCTTGTGTTTATGCGAACCTGAGAAACCACCCGGCAAAAGCCCTAAAAAAATCTACCTGCGACATAAATGCCCAGCCTTGCGCGAGCCCCAGCAACCATGGGCATTTGCGCCACTTACCCCGGCATAACCCACAGATTTATCCACAACCCAAAGGGCTTGCCTTGCTGCCCACACCGCACTATCTTGTATCCCCAGTTCGCCAGACCCCTATATGTTGGGTTTCTGGCCAAAATGGACCCAAGCACAAATGTGCTGATGAAGTCCATGGCCCAAGCCCTTTTTTGCCAGGGTGGCGGCAACTCGGATACAGCGGCAGCGAACGAGCCGATCGTTCGTGCCACACGCAACACCAGAGGCTGCGCCCACACTACATCTAGTGGCCGCTTGCAGCAGGAAGCACCAGTTAACGCCAGGGATGAAGCGTTCCGGCAATCGAACAGTACCGACCGCCGCTGAGCCGCACGCCAGCCGGTCCATCACCGCCTTTTTGCAACACCCTGCTGCCCACCTCGTGCAGGCGCAGGCTTTGTCGATTGGAATGAAAGCCAGGTACCACGTCGATCAGCGACGGAATGCTACAACCCGAAAATTTCATTGATCATGGAGACCTTCATGCACACCGACACCACTCGTGAGAACCCTCAGGCCAATGTGCCTCAGGGCGACGCCCCTCAGGATCTGGCCGCTACCGCGCCGGGCCAACTGCGTGTGATCAAGCGTAACGGCACCGTGGTGCCTTACACCGGTGACAAGATCACCGTGGCCATCACCAAGGCGTTTCTCGCAGTGGAAGGTGGCAACGCCGCCGCTTCGTCGCGCATCCATGACACCGTCGCGCGCCTGACCGAGCAGGTCACCGCGACCTTCAAGCGCCGCATGCCGTCCGGCGGCACCATCCACATCGAAGAGATCCAGGACCAGGTTGAGCTGGCCCTGATGCGCGCTGGCGAGCAGAAAGTTGCCCGCGACTACGTGATCTACCGCGAAGCCCAGGCCAACAAGCGCAAGAACGCCGACGCCGGCAGCGCCATTGCCGAGCCGCACCCGAGCATCCGCGTCACCCTCGCCGACGGCAGCCTCGAGCCGCTGGACATGGGCCGCCTGAACACCATCATTTCCGAAGCCTGCGAAGGCCTGCTGGAAGTCGACGGCGCGCTGATCCAGAAAGAAACCCTGAAGAACCTGTACGACGGCGTGAACCAGAAGGACGTCAACACCGCCCTGGTGATGACCGCCCGTACTCTGGTCGAGCGCGAGCCGAACTACAGCTACGTCACCGCCCGCCTGCTGATGGACAACATCCGCGCCGAGGCCCTGGGCTTCCTGGGCATCGCCACCAGCGCTACTCACCACGAGATGGCCGAGCTGTACGCCAAGGCCCTGCCGGCCTACGTCGAAGCCGGTGCGAAGTTCGAGCTGCTCGACCCGAAACTCAAGGAATACGACCTGGAGAAGCTGGGCAAGGCGCTGAACCACGAGCGCGACCAGCAGTTCACCTACCTGGGCCTGCAGACCCTGTTCGACCGCTACTTCATCCACAAGGATGGCGTGCGCTTCGAGCTGCCCCAGGTGTTCTTCATGCGCGTGGCCATGGGCCTGGCCATCGAAGAGCCGAAGAACCGTGAAGAGCGTGCGATCGAGTTCTACAACCTGCTCTCCTCGTTCGACTACATGGCGTCGACTCCGACCCTGTTCAACGCCGGCACCCTGCGCCCGCAGCTGTCGTCGTGCTATCTGACCACCGTGCCGGACGACCTGTCGGGCATCTACGGCGCCATCCACGACAACGCCATGCTGAGCAAATTCGCCGGCGGCCTGGGCAACGACTGGACCCCGGTGCGCGCGCTGGGCTCCTACATCAAGGGCACCAACGGCAAATCCCAGGGCGTCGTGCCCTTCCTCAAAGTGGTCAACGACACCGCCGTGGCGGTCAACCAGGGCGGCAAGCGCAAGGGCGCGGTCTGCGCCTACCTGGAAACCTGGCACATGGACATCGAGGAATTCCTCGAGCTGCGCAAGAACACCGGTGACGACCGTCGTCGTACCCACGACATGAACACCGCCAACTGGATTCCGGACCTGTTCATGAAGCGCGTCTTCGAAGACGGCAAGTGGACCCTGTTCAGCCCGAGCGAAACGCCGGACCTGCACGACCTGACCGGCAAGGCCTTCGAAGAGCGCTACGAGTACTACGAAGCCCTGATCGAGTACGGCAAGATCAAGCTGTACAAGACCATCCAGGCCAAAGACCTGTGGCGCAAGATGCTCTCGATGCTGTTCGAGACCGGCCACCCGTGGCTGACCTTCAAGGACCCATGCAACCTGCGCAGCCCGCAACAGCACGTGGGCGTGGTCCACAGCTCCAACCTGTGCACCGAGATCACCCTGAACACCAACAAGGACGAGATCGCGGTCTGCAACCTGGGCTCGATCAACATGGTCAACCACATCGTCGACGGCAAGCTGGACACCGCCAAGCTCGGCCGCACCGTGAAGACCGCCGTGCGCATGCTCGACAACGTCATCGACATCAACTACTACAGCGTGCCGCAGGCCCGTAACTCCAACCTCAAGCACCGTCCGGTCGGCCTCGGCCTGATGGGCTTCCAGGACGCCCTGTACCTGCAGCACATCGCCTACGGCTCCGACGCCGCGGTGGAGTTCGCCGACCGCTCAATGGAAGCGATCAGCTACTACGCCATCCAGGCTTCCTGTGACCTGGCCGACGAGCGCGGCGCCTACGAAACCTTCGACGGTTCGCTGTGGAGCAAGGGCATCCTGCCGCTGGACTCCCAGCAGATCCTCATCGAAGCCCGTGGCGCCAAGTACATCGACGTCAACCTGGACGAAACCCTGGACTGGGCGCCGATCCGTGAGCGCGTCAAGAAAGGCATTCGTAACTCGAACATCATGGCCATCGCGCCGACCGCGACCATCTCCAACATCATTGGCGTGTCGCAGTCCATCGAGCCGACGTACCAGAACCTCTACGTGAAGTCGAACCTCTCCGGCGAATTCACCGTGATCAACCCCTACCTGGTTCGCGACCTCAAGAACCGCGGCCTGTGGGACCCGGTCATGGTCAACGACCTGAAGTACTACGACGGCTCCGTGCAGCAGATCGAGCGCATCCCGCAAGACCTGAAAGACCTGTACGCCACCGCCTTCGAAGTCGACACCAAGTGGATCGTCGATGCTGCCAGCCGTCGCCAGAAGTGGATCGACCAGGCGCAATCGCTGAACCTGTACATCGCTGGCGCTTCGGGCAAGAAGCTCGACGTGACCTACCGCATGGCCTGGTACCGTGGCCTGAAAACCACCTACTACCTCCGTGCCCTGGCCGCCACCAGCACCGAGAAGTCCACCATCAACACCGGCAAGCTCAACGCCGTGTCCAGTGGTGGCGACCAAGGCCTCAGCGCCGCCCCGGCTGCCGCACCGGCCACCCAGGCCTCCCCTGGCCCGGCTCCGGTTCCGAAGGCTTGCGCCATCGACGAGCCGGACTGCGAAGCCTGCCAGTAATGGCCTAGCCGGCTGCAGCCACTGCAGCCGGCACCGATAACCCAAGAGCCGGGGTACAGCCCCGGCCTCTGATAATCAGCCGTAGCGCTCTGCGTGCACCGCAAGCTACCGACCGATTAGCCACAATCCACACAGGCCGGCCCTTCGCCGGCCTCTCGAGCAGGAGCCCCACCATGCTGAGCTGGGATGAATTCGACAAGGAAGACGGCGCCGAAGCCGCCTCCCCCGCCAAGAACACCGCTGCACAGGCCCAGGCCGGTGCCGACATGAGCCTGGAGAAACTCAACCAGGTCGGCGGCAATGCCGCCCTCGAAGCTCGCGCCGTCGACGCCAGCGACTCCGCTGCCGTAGCCCGCGCCAAACAAGCCCTCAACGACCTCGACATCCAGGAAGGCCTGGACGAGCTCGAAGGCAGCTCCGCGCGCGTGGAAGTCGGCGACAAGCAGATGATCAACGCCCGCGCCGACCTCAACCAGCTCGTCCCCTTCAAGTACGACTGGGCCTGGCAGAAGTATCTGGATGGTTGTGCCAACCACTGGATGCCCCAGGAAGTGAACATGACCGCGGACATCGCCCTTTGGAAGTCCGCCGACGGCCTGACCGAAGACGAGCGCCGCATCGTCAAGCGCAACCTGGGCTTCTTCTCCACCGCCGACAGCCTGGTTGCCAACAACCTGGTACTGGCCGTGTACCGCCTGATCACCAACCCCGAATGCCGCCAGTACATCCTGCGCCAGGCCTTCGAGGAAGCGATCCACACCCACGCCTACCAGTACTGCATCGAATCGCTGGGCATGGATGAAGGCGAAATCTTCAACATGTACCACGAGATCCCGAGCGTCGCGAAGAAAGCCTCCTGGGGCCTCAAGTACACCCGCTCGATCTCCGATCCCAAGTTCGAAACCGGCACCCCGGAAACCGATCGCCAGTTCCTCAAGAACCTGATCGCCTACTACTGCGTACTCGAAGGCATCTTCTTCTACTGCGGCTTCACCCAGATCCTCTCCATGGGCCGCCGCAACAAGATGACCGGCACCGCCGAGCAGTTCCAGTACATCCTGCGTGACGAGTCCATGCACCTGAACTTCGGCATCGACATGATCAACCAGATCAAGATCGAGAACCCGAGCCTGTGGGACGCCACCATGAAGGACGAGGCGACCCAGATGATCCTGCAGGGCGCCCAGCTGGAAATCGAATACGCACGCGACACCATGCCGCGCGGCGTACTGGGCATGAACGCCGCGATGATGGAGGACTACCTCAAATTCATCGCCAACCGCCGCCTGACCCAGATCGGCCTGAAGGAAGAATACCCAGGCACCACCAACCCGTTCCCATGGATGAGCGAGATCATGGACCTCAAGAAGGAAAAGAACTTCTTCGAGACCCGCGTGATCGAGTATCAGACTGGTGGGGCTTTGAGCTGGGATTGATGTCAGTTTGAAATCACGCTAGATTCACCCAACACCTGCCATGGATGTTGGGGTTGAAGCTTAATAAGAAGCCCCGCTTAGTGCGGGGCTTTTTATTGGAGCAGAACAATGTCAACTGTGAATCTGGACGCATTAGTACAACGCGAAGATTTCGAGGTACAAACTGATGGCGATGAAGCCCCTATTCAGCAAACTATCCAAGTAAGGGATCTGGAGAAGAGCGCATTCTTCTATGGCGCATTAAGAAAACCAGATTTCCAAAGAGAAACTTCTGAATGGGAGCCGAAAAGGGTAGCAAACCTTATCAAGACCTTTATCGACGGGGAATTAATACCCGCGGTGATCTTGTGGAAAAACCGAGATTTATTGTTCGTCATTGATGGCTCGCACAGACTAAGCGCTCTAATCTCATGGGTTCAAGATGACTATGGAGACGGCAGCAGGTCGCAAGATTTCTTCAGCAACTCAATCCCGGAAGACCAGATAAAAATCGCACAAAGAACAAGAGAGCAAATAAATAAAGAGATAGGCTCTTACGCAGACCACAAACGGGCAATCGAGAACCCCAATGCCTTTGATCCTGAAATTGTGGCTCGAGCAAGAAGGCTCGGCAGCTTGGCTCTCCAATTACAATGGGTTCGAGGCGACGCAACCAAAGCGGAGTCGTCATTCATTCGAATAAATCAACAGGCGGCGATGATTACACCGCAAGAGCTCGAATTAATAAAAAGCCGAAACAAACCAAATGCGATTGCAGCCAGAGCAATTATTCGCAAAGGCACAGGGCACAAGTATTGGTCTTCCTTCTCTGAATCGGCCCGAGGAAAAATTGAGAAACTCGCAAACGAAATCCATGAATTAATATTTGACCCAACGCTTAGATACCCAATAAAAAGCCTTGACCTTCCGCTGGGAGGAGCAGTCTATTCATCCACAGCCCTTCGAATGGTATATGACCTTGTGTGTATCTCCACAAACTCATACACACCTCCAGACGATGATAATGGACAAAAGACCATTGACTATCTCACTCGAACCAAACGAGTCACACAGCTAATTCTGAGCAACCACAGCTCATCCCTTGGCCTACATCCCGCCGTCTACTTTTATAGCTGGACAGGAAAACAACAATCAATATTGCTACTAATAATAGTTCAGCTGGCAATAAAATTAGAACAAGAGAAAAGACTTCCAGAATTCATTTCCGCAAGAAAAAACCTAGAAGAATACTTAATAAACAACCGAGCCCTACTCAACCAAATCATCAGAAAATTCGGAACAAAGACCTCAGGATCAAAGCACTTACTAAGCTTCTATGAGGATATCATCAGACTAATCCATCAAGGCCACACAGAAGAATCCATAACCAATGAGCTTATAAAAAATCCCGCTTACAGCTACTTACAGCCAAGTGAAACCCCTTACGACGGAGTCACCGCCACCAAGTTCTCGACACAGGTAAAGTCCGGACTTCTAATGCGTGAGCTAATTCAAACCGCATCCAAATGCGCAATATGCGGCGGGCTTGTTCCTCATCAAGCCATTTCCATCGATCATAAAAAACGCAGGCGCGATGGTGGGAGTAATAGCGCGAATAATGCACAAGTAACGCACCCATTTTGTAACACGGGCATAAAGGGCTAACAGTCTTATCAGAAAAAAGGGGACAGATTTATTTTCTCCGTCGTCCTCTCCTACCGTTTTCGCCCTTACGGCGAGTCACTTTCTCTTTGCTCGCGCGAAAGAGAAAGTAACCAAAGAGAAAGCGCGCCCGACATCCGGGTTTCGCTACGCTCAACTTCCCTCGCTCCGGCACTGCTCCGAGGGTCGTCACGGTGGGCCTTCCCTGGCCCATCGTTCCTCGTTTGGCATCCATGCCAAACGCCCCTTCCACAGCACCTCCACTCGGCCTCCTGACGGGATTCGGGGATCGCGGTGTTTGAGCGTTGATCGTTCCCACGCTCCGCGTGGTAACGCAGCCCTCGACGCTCTGCGTCGATCACTACCAAGTACGACGCTGAAACTCATATCTGCCACCGGCCAAAAGCTGGACGCGGAGCGTCCCCAAAGGCGTTGCCACGCAGAGCGTGGGAACGATCGTATTCTGCTCTGCTTGGTACTGGGTCACCGATCTCGCAGGCGACATCAAGCGCCCCGTCAGGAGGCCGAGTGGAATCGTTGTGGAGGGGGTTGAGCGGCATGGATGCCGCGAGAGCCGCGATGGGCCAGGGATGGCCCTTCGCGGCGTGCCCCTGGAGCAATGATGGAGCGAGGGAACCCGACGAAGGCGGGCCGGATGCCAGGGGCAAGCCCTCTTGGTTACTTCTGGGGCGCTTGCCAGAAGTGACCCGCTGTAAGAGCGGAACCGGTATCGGCAGCAACATCGAAGCGGCGAGTTCACACCGAAAGAAAGTGTCCGCCCAGCCACCGCAATGGTGGATGAAAAAAGCGTCGGCTACGCGCCCGATCCACCCTACGTATTCAGGCCAGCAAACGGTCAATCAACGCCTGCTCATACTCATTGAGAGGCTGATCCTCATAGAGCTTGTCGGAGGCCGCGACCAAGGCCCGCCCCTCGACTTCACGCCCACTGTCGCCATACACATGGCCAAGGTTCTCCAGCGACTGCAGGTTGCCGTGCTGCGAGAAGGAAATCAGGTACCAGCGCTCGGCCGCCTCCAGCTCGCCCAGGCGGTGATAGGCCACCGCCAGGTTGTGCTGAGCGTAAACGTGGTCGGATTGCAGGGCTTGCAACAACGCCTGCTTGGCCTGCTGGTAATCCTCGAGCTGCAGATACAGCAGGCCGAGGTTGTTGTAGCCATCGAAATTGCCCAGCTCGGCGGCGCGCCGGTAGGCCTGCTCGGCCTGCGGGTAGCGCTCGGCGTGCAGGTGCACATCACCGAGCAGGTTCAGGGCCTCCGGGTGATCGTGGCGCACGGCGTTGTCGAGGTGCTCGACGGCGGCGTCGTAATCGCCGTCTTGGTAGGCCATGCTGCCAAGGTAGAAATGGCTGCGGGGACAATCGTGCTCGGCGGCGGCCTTCTGGAAGTACTGACGGGCGGCGTCGTGATCACCTTCCTGAAAAGCCATGGTGCCAAGGTTGTAATGGCTGCCGGGATAATCGTGCTCGGCGGCTTTCTGGAAGTATCGACGGGCAGCGTCGAGGTCATCTTCCTGGTAGGCCATGATGCCGAGGTTGTAGTGGCTGCCGGGATAATCGTGCTCGGCTGCCTTCTGGAAGTGTCGACGGGCGCCGACTCGATCTTCACGCGCCAGGCTCACCGCGCCAACGCCGTTCATCCAGCGCGGGTCGGCGGGACACGCCTTGGCAAGGGTCTGGAAGCACTCCAGCGCGGTGTCCAGGTCCTGCTCGCGAAACGCGGCCCATGCCTGCTCATTGAGGGCAGTCGCCTGCTCGTCACTGAGCGTCTTTTTCTTCGTGAACCACATGGTGTTTCCTGCCTTGCAAGGGCCGGCCATTCTAAGGGCGCGTATAGAAGCCAAACAAGGCAATGGCTCTGCTGGGCCGGTTTGGGCAATGCCCGCTGGGGCCAGGTGCAGCGGGCAAGCCGCGCCGGCGCAAGCCCCGCCTATCAGCAGCCTGGCCCCGAAGCAGACGCAGCAGCACCGAGGGTGGATGAAAAGAACGCCAGCGATGCGCTCCGTTACACCTATCGGTTAGTCCCGCGTGCAAACCCGCAAACGATGCCCATCGGGATCAAGCGCGACGAAAGTCAGGCCAAACACGGCACGCGCCAGCGGTTGCTCGATACTGACGCCAAGCGCCTGCCAGCGAGCATAGAGCTGCTCCACTTGCGCCTCGGTCTCGACCATATAGCCGACTTCGAAGCGGTGCCCGCTGCCAGCAGAACGAAAATTGGCAGCCTGCTGGGACCAGAGCCCGAGGCTCAATTGGTCATTCAGCGCGAACGCCACATAGTTAGGGAAGCTGTCCGTGGGCGCCTGCTGCAGCACGCCTTGGTAGAAGGTGCTGCTGGCCGCTGGGTCGGCGACATAGAGAATAAGCAAGTTGGGATGACTCATGGCCTGGCTCCTTTTGAATGAAGGCCCAGCCTAGTCGACACTACTGACAGTTCCTGTCAGCATGGTGCCGATGAACCGTACCGAACGATTGATGCATCTACTCCAGCTACTGCGCTGCAAACGCCTGCCGGTCAGCGGGCAGGTGCTCGCCAACGAGCTACAGGTAAGCCTGCGAACGCTGTACCGCGACATCGCCACCCTGCAACGACAGGGCGCCGATATCCAAGGCGAGCCTGGCATCGGCTATGTGCTCAAGCCCGGCTATATGCTGCCAACGCTGATGTTCACGCAGGTGGAACTGGAGGCGCTGATACTGGGCCTGCGCTGGGTGCAGCGCAGAACGGATCCAGCCCTGGCGCAGGCCTCGCAAACGGTACAAGGCAAGTTGCGCACAGTGCTTGGTCAACAGACGCTGCAGCAGCTGGAACAGGCGGCGCTATTCGCCGGCCCCGGACAGGACGACAGCGATGGTGCCACCGCGGAGCTGCTGCGCGAGGCGATCCGTGACGAGCGCAAGGTGCTGATCGACTATGCCGACAGCAAGGGTGCCGTGACCCAACGTACCCTACAGCCCGTCGCCCTCGGTTATTTCGACGGTTTCAGGATTCTCGCCGCCTGGTGCGAACTGCGCGGCGAATACCGGCATTTTCGCCTGACTAACATCAGCAGCCTCAGCTTCTCGTCGCAGCGCTTCGTCGGCCAAGGTGGCTGGCTGCTGGCACGCTGGCGGTCAGACAATCTCAAACGTGGCGTGGTGGTACAGCCATAAGGCGATGCCCATGGCTGCGAGACCGTGGGCAGGGAAACCCTTTCCGCGAGCCTTCCACAACCCCCTCTTTAACGAAACCATTGCACCGATATATCGCTGTGGATGAAAGAGCGTCGGCTACGCGCCCCGATCCACCCTACGTGACTGAGCATGAAAACGATCAATCGGGCTTCTGCCCCTTGCCCTTCTTCTTGGCAATCACCTTCATCCGCGCCGCCGCCTTCTGCACGGTGGCCATCTTCTCCGGCCGCTTCATGCCCCGCCACTTGCGGATTTCCTCCCGCGTGCGCCCGCAGCTCACGCACATTTCACTGTTGAGCTGGCACAGCGACACGCAGGGGTTTTCAATGTCCTTGGCCACGTTTGCCCCTTGCCGGCTGCTCGACCGAAAACGCCACGTGCTCATTGATGCGGGCCACGCTGATGCCTACGGCCTCGAACGCGGCTTGGGTCAGCGCCAGCATCCTGGCCTTGTCAGCGCTGGCCAGGGCACTCACCTTGCTGGCTTCGCTGTCGAACATCCAGGTGACGAGCAGGCTCGATGCCTGCATATTTTCGTTTCGACGCTGCCATAAGGCCCTTCTGGATCAATGCTCGATGCGGCGCCATGTTACCCGAGACGGCACACCCATAGGCCTTCGGCACCAACGCCCGCCGGCCCCACGGGTTACAATGCCGCCCGCCGTTTTTACCAAGAGCCCGCCCGATGTTCACCCTCACCCACCTCGACGCCCCGCCACCCGAGTCCCTCAAAGCCCAGGTGCTGCAGATGGTGGTGGACTACTTCAGTGATATCAGCCCGGTGCCGCTGACGCCCAGCAACCCGCTGTTCCAGCTGTACCAGTACGTGATCGGCTTTGAGGTGCACCTGTACCTGCAGGCCATGAACGGCGAAGCCGATAGCCCGACGCACCTGCTGCTGGCCCTGGACGATCAGGACCCCGCCGTGGTGCTGGGATTCGCCCTGTACCTGCCCAGCCAGGACGACGCCGAGGCCTGCACCCTCGCCTACATGGCGGTGGCCGCCAGTCATCGCCGTCGCGGTATCGCTCGCGCCATGCTGCAGCGCATCAGCGAGCGTCACCCGCATCAGGAGCTGGCCTGCGTCGCCGGCAAGGTGCCGACCTTCGAGGCCATGGGCCTGCAGGTGCTCGCCGCGCAAGGGCCGCAGGTGCTGATGAACACCCGGGACCAGCGCTCCGATGGCCTGGTGGTCGTGCAAGACTTGGCACCGGTGTTTCAGTCCACCGAAGTGCGGCAGATCCACGCCTACCTGCTCAAGCAGCACGGCAAGAAGGCCATGAGCGAGGCCGAGAAGCAGCGCGACTATCACCTGGACCAACTGGCACACCAGGCGCGTCAGCTGGTTGCCGAGCGGCTTACGCCGACGCTGCACTGACGCGCTCACGCACTAAAGGCGCCTTTGTGAAGTGGATCACTCACGCGCTGAGGTGAGCCGTCAGAATCTGCAGCAGTACCTACTTCAGGAAGCAACGATGTTCAACGATGAACGATTTCCATCTCGAGTCTTGGAAAGGATACGGCCTGCTTTGAAGTATGCAGCTGCTTGCGTACTGGTGGTAACACCCCTCTGCTCAGCTATAGCGGGCGATGATCAAATAAAGGGCGAAAGCCAATATCGAGAAGCAGTGAAAATGCTGGAATCAATACAGGGAACGCTTAACTCTGTAGCCATTAAGATGCATGCAGGTGCAGATCCCGCACAGTTCGATGAAGAAAGGGAAGCTGTCAGACCGGTACTCGCCGCCGTCATAGAGAAGCTGCAGGAGGCATCCGACTTTGGCCATCCGGTGGCTCAATATCGCTTCGCCTCGCCAGAGTTCTCGTTCCGACGGGATAGGGAAGGCAACTGCAAATTATTAAGTAAAAGCGCTGACCAGGGCTTTGCACCTGCAGCGGTTCAGTTTGCGGTATGCAGTCCCTTTGAAAGCAAGTCACACCGGGTAGCGCAACTGAAAAAAGCAGCAGCCAATATAGAGCTCTATGCAGCGTACTACCCTCAACCTGCAGTTCAGCTGTTATGCGTATCAAAGCCCCCAGTGCGCTCATTGTCGCAGTTGGGACAGAAAGAGGATTATCTGGCTGAAATTTACCTGATGCTCGCTCAGCTATCAGGTAGACGTACGCCGGAGGGCATTCAATATTTCAAACAGGCTGTAGCTGCCAATGGCTGTGCATATGCCGCAAAGCGCCTTGAGCATCTGCAGCCTTCAACGCGATAACAGAAAGAACGAATACCGCACAGCCAGAATTCCTGCGCACCTAAATAATGCTCAGCATCGGCCTCTATCTACACCGGGCAAGCCAGGGAAATCGCCTATGGACATCCGCTTTCTGACCTTCCCCGATTTTCACAGCGTGTATTTCTATCGCTCGATCACCCTGGCGATTCTGGTGGCGATTGGCGGCCTATTGCTGTTCAAGGCATCGGCCATGCGGCTGCCCGAACTGCTGCTGGTTGGCGGCTGTTTGCTGCTGATGGGTTGGCGATTTGCGCTGGAATGGCGGCGGTTGAGCAAGGCCGCGCCAGCCTCTATTCACAACGATGAACTGGTTATTGGCGGCGAAGGCGATCACCGGCAGATCCCGCTGAGCAGCGTGCGCTCTGTGACTTCGAAGCACAGCCTGTTTATGGTACGGCGCTATCGCTCGTGGACCGAGCATCTGGCCTTCGTGGAATTCACCCTGCACAACGGCGAGCGCCTTTACACGCTCGCCGAAAGTGCGGTGTTCGAGTCGCCGGCTGCGAAACGTAGCCTGGCGGCGATTCAGGCTGCTGTTATGGCGGCCAAGGTGAAAAGTGCAGCGGCTGACAGCTCTGCAGCGCTGGCCAGGTAAACCTGTGCCGCGCGGGTTCCAAGGCGCTCACCCAGACAGCCGTTTCAGCCGCGGATCAGGCTTGAGGCCGGTGAAAGATCGCGGCTGAAGCCGCTCCCACGGATCAGTAGGCGTTCTCGCTAAAGGCGCGCTAGCGCTTCACACAGACGAACAGCGCATTCCCGGCTCCATCGCCGAGCGGCAGGATGCGCTGGTAGTCATGCTCCAGCACATGCACCTCGAAGTGCGGCTCGAGCAGCGCCTCAAGCTCGGCGAAGCTCACCGCGACCATGGGGTGTTCGTCGTGCCAGGTCTGGGTTTCGTCGCCCTCGGTCTTTTCGATGCGCAAGCGCAGGGCCTGGCGCTCGCCCTCGCCGCTGTAGTGCCAGCCGGAGCTGAAGGTGAAGTGCCCGGCATCGCTCTGCACGGCGTGCGAGGCGAACAGGCGGTTGTCGATGCGCGTGCGGTCGACCGCGTTGAAGCAGAACAGTCCGCCGGGCTGCAGGGCGCGGTGCACGCTGGCGATACAGTCGGCAAGCCGCGCGCGAGTGGCGCTGTAGTGCAGCGAGTAGAGAAAGCAGGTGATCAGGTCGAATGGCTCGTCGCTGCTGAACGTGCACATGTCCTGTACGGCGAAGTGCGCCTCGGGACAGCGAATGGCGGCCTTGTCGAGCATCGGCTGGTTGATGTCCAGCCCACCGCTCTGAAAGCCCGCATCGAGAAAATGCCGCACGTGGGGCCCGGTGCCGCAGGCCAGGTCCAGGTGGCGCAGGCCGCCGTTGCCGAACAGTTGCTGCAGGCGCTGGACGGCATCGCTTTGCGCCCGGTAGTCGATATCAGCGCACATCAGATCGTAGTAGTCGGACAGGTCCGTGTAGAGAGCATTGACGGGCATCGGGACCTGACCATGACGGGGGGTGTTTTCGAGGGTGGCGGATCATAGCCGAAATCCCGTCCCATGGTCATTCGCAGGACCAAATGGACGGTTCGATGTGCGGATAAACCAGCGTGATGGCCGCCCCACGCCAAAGGCCATGCAGGGCCGAATGGCAGCATACGCCGCGCTGGCGATCCATTAGACTGCCCGGCAAAATGGCGCCCCGCTGCATATTTCCCCTCGCTCGGTCCCAGTCGATGCCCAAGGCTCACACCTACCTGCTCCGCTACCCGTCTGCCAGCCTGCTGTTCGTGCAGTTGCTGGGCATCGTGCTCTACCCCTTCATGGAACAGCTCTCCGAGGGGCGCGCCATCGTCGGCGCCTTCGGCATCGTGGTGCTGGCGATGTCGCTACGCATGGTGCGCAGCAGCCCGACCATTCAGTGGATCGCCTTTACCCAGGCAGCGTGCATCCTGGCCCTGACCGTGGCCGTGGAGTTCGAGAGCAACACAGCGCTGTCGGTCCTCTTGGCGGGCCTGGAATCGAGCTTCTATTTCTACGCGGCGGGCGGCCTGATCGCCTACATGATGGAAGACGAGCGCGCCAGCACCGACGAGCTGTTCGCGGTCGGCGCCACCTTCACCTTGCTGGCCTGGGCCTTTGCCCACGCCTTTTCGGTGTGCCAGTTGATCAGCCCCGGCAGCTTTGGCGCACAGATCAATCCCGACGCACAGCGCACCTGGGTGGAGTTGCTGTATCTGAGCTTCGCCACGCTTTCGGGCGTTGGCCTGAGCGACATCATCCCGCTGCGCCCTTTTGCCCGCGCACTGGTGATGCTCGAACAATTCGCTGGCGTGATGTACATCGGCCTGGTGGTCACGCGGATGATCAGCCTGACGGTCAGGCCGAAACGCAGCTGACGCCATTAGCTGCATTTTCACAAAGCGTGGCTATGCTCGAAGCCATGCCCCATCACTGCCGCAAGCCGATAGACCGTAACCCAGCACTGCAAGGAAAGGCCGATACCCCGTGGCGCTCGATCCCCTGACGCTGTTGACGATGACCATTGCCCTGGCGCTGGCGGCAGCGCTGTACCTGGCGGTGGAGTGGCGCACCGTGCGTGAGCCGGCGCTGCTGTTGTGGAGCGCCGGCTTCGCATTGATCAGCGTCGGTTCGACCCTGGCGCTGCTACGCAGCAGTGGCCTGCTGGTGATCGGCATCTGGTTCGCCAACGGCCTGCTGATCATCTCGCACGGGCTGTTCTACGCCGGTGTGGCGCGCTTTACCGAAACTAAACTGTCGCGTGCCTGGCTGCTGGTCGCCGCCATCTGGCTGGCGACGCTGCTGTTACCGGAAGGCCCGCAATGGTCGAAGACCATGCTGCTGGTCAATTCGCTGCTGATCGCGCTGATCACCATCAGGGCCAGTTTCTTGCTGCGGCCCAGAGGCAAGTCATTCGGTGCCGGCGCCGCGCAACTGCGGTTCGTATTGCTGGGCCATGGGTTGTTCTATATCGCCAAGGCCATTCCGGTGCTGGTGCCCGGCACGCTGATCGACCTGGCCTCGTTTCACGGCCTGATCATTCAGATTTCCCTGGTCGAGGGCGTGATGGCGCTGATGCTGATCGCCCTGTCGATGACCGGCACCGTGCGCATCCGCCGCGAGCAACGCATCGAACGCCTGGCCGCCCGCGACCCGCTGACCGCCATGTACAACCGCCGCGCCCTGGAGGCCCGGGCCCCGCACCTGCTCAATGCCGCCTCCCCCACCAGGCCGGGCGCGTTGCTGCTGATCGATATCGACAACTTCAAGCTGGTCAACGACCTGCATGGTCATGCGGCTGGCGATCGCCTGCTGGTGGCCTTGGGTGAAATGATTCGTGTGGCGCTGCCCGAAGGCGCGCTGGCAGCGCGCCTGGGCGGTGACGAGTTCGTGATTCTGCTCAAGAACGCCTCGACCGCGCAGATCGTCGAGCTGGGCGAAGCGCTGCGCGAGCGCTTTCGGGTGATTGCCGCCGAGGGTTTCGCAACGCCCGAAGCGGTCACCCTGAGCGTCGGCGCCAGCCTGTTCGATCAGCCGCCGGCCAGCCTGGCGGCGCTGATCGAACAAGGTGATGTAGCGTTGTACGCGTCCAAACGCGGCGGGCGTGACAGCATCCGGCTGGTGGATCGCACCGCCAGCGCTCAACCGCTGGCGGGTTGAGCGCCGTCAGCACCTGGTTCAGCTGAACATACTGTCATCGTCGAAGAAGTCCGAGCTGTCGAAGGCATCGGTGTCGATGTCGCTACTGTTGGAATACGACGTGTCAGCGAAGTTGTCGCCCATGGGCGTGTCGTCCAGGCCGTTGGCGAAGCTGTCCTGCATGGGCGCGTCTTCGCGGATCACCTCGACGATTTCCTGAGGCTGATTGTGGTGGAACATATTGGTGAGCAGATCCGCCACCATCACCCCGCCAGCCACGCCCGCCGCGGTTTGCAGGGCGCCACGCATAAAGCCGCCGCCCTGGGCGGTTGGTGCAGCGCCGGGCATGGCCGCTGGCGCAACCGGTGCGGCTTGTGCAGCAGGCGTGTTCTGGGAAAAGCGCGTTTCCCCCCAGCCAGCTGGACGTTGGCTCGCCTGCGGCACGTTGGCTGGCTGAGCACCGCCGAACAGGCCGGAAAGGAAACCACCACTGCCGGAACGCTGGCGCTGGGCGTCGGCAGCCTGGGCTTCCAGTTCACGCACGCGCTGGTCCAGACGCTTGATGGCCGCTTCCTGAATCAGCAGCGCCTGGGCCATGTAATACGGCGCGGCAGGCTGTCGGGTCAAATGGCTCTTGATCTGCGCTTCGGCTTCGCTGTCGCGCAGCCCGCCCTCGTGCTCGGCCTCTTGCAGGCGAGTGAACAGGCCATCGATCAGGGTTTGCTCTTCGGAATTCATGATTGCCTCGCTTGAGCCACGGAGAAATGCACGTCCCTGTTCAAGGTGCCGCGCGGCGCCCGGCGCCGCTGAAACGAGATATTGGAGTGGATCGCAAAATTACAAGTTCCGGGCTGGCCGCAGAAACGTAGCGCCCGTTCTGCCAGCCTTGAATGGCTCGTAGCGAGGTCGTAAACACCCTCTCAGGCGGCGCGTCTGGGCAGGCCAACGCCCCAAAGTGGGGCGATCATCCAGGCAACGGTTAAATAACGACAAGGAAAGCCGGGATGAAAGATTCAGCGCGCGGCCTGCTGCTGGTCACCAGCGGTATCGTGCTGCTCAGCTTCGATGGCCTGCTGGTGCGTCTGGTACAGGCCGATGGCTGGAGCATCGTGTTCTGGCGCGGGCTGCTGATGTTCATCGCTCTGGGCGCCTTCTCGCTGTCGGCCCACAGCCGCGCGAGCCTGCGGGCCAAGCCGCTGCCCAGTGCCGTGTCGGCGGTGCTGCTGGCGCTGATCTCGCTGTTCTTCGTGCTGGCGATCATCCACACCAAGGTTGCCAATGTGGTGGTCATCCTCAGTACGGCGCCGTTGTTCGCCGCGCTGTTCACGCGCTTTTTCCTTCAAGAAGCCGTGGCAGTGCGTACCTGGCTGGCCATCGGCGTGGCGACGCTGGGCATCGTGCTGGTGTTCGCCGGCTCCTTCAGCGCCAGCGATCTGCTGGGCAACGGTTATGCCCTGCTGTCGTCGGTAGCGCTGGGCGCTAACCTGACCCTGCTGCGCCGCCATTCCAGCCTCGCCCGCATGCCGCTGATCGCGCTGGGCGGGCTGGTCGCCGCGCTGATCGCCCTGCCCAAAGCGCAGCCCTTCGGCCTTGATCAGACGAGCTACCTGGCGCTGGGCATCATGGGGCTGATGCAAATGCCGGTGGCCACCCTGCTGATCAACAGCGCGACGCGCTACCTGCCATCCGCCGAGGTGGCGCTGTTCTATCTCCTTGAAAGCGTGCTGGGCACCCTGTGGGTCTGGTACGTCCTGAACGAGGTGCCGGCCCAGGCCACGCTGTACGGCGGTGCGCTGGTGATCGCAACGCTGGTGGTGCACGCCGGCATCACCCTGCGCGCCCGCCCCGCTCTGCCAGCCTGAGCGTGAATACACACGCCCATGTCGACCCCAGACAACCGGGCCACCCACTCGCCCCCTAAGGTGAACCACCTTCGTCCAACACCAGGAGCCGTTCATGGCCAACAAACCGATTACCGTTCTGCGCGACACCCAGCCCATGCCCGTGGTCGATGCCTGCAAATGGGAACGCATCGAGGGCGACCCGCACACCGTCAACCTCAACGCCTACACCAGCGACGACGGCAGCAAGATCATGGGCACCTGGATCTGCACACCCGGTAAATGGCGGGTCGAGTACGTGAAGTGGGAGTACTGCCACTTCCAGGAAGGCTATTGCATCATCACCCCAGACGGCATGGCACCGATCCATCTCAAGGCCGGCGACATCTTCGTCGTCGAGCCAGGCATGAAAGGCACCTGGGAAGTGGTCGAGACAGTACGCAAGTACTTCGTGTTCGCCTGACCCTACCGTGCGGCCACGGTCAGTGCGGTGGCCGCACACAAGTCATCAGACGACCACTATTTTCTTGACGCTTAGCACCTCAATTCAAGCCAATAAAAAGCATCGAATATCAATCATCTGCAAAATCAGGCAGTCGTCATGCTCGCCTGGAGTACGATTAAATCTTTCATGGTTGTCGTACATCTTGTAGGTTGTTAGCGCCGTTTCGGCCCGACAATAACAAGAAGGGACATGACATGAACGACACGCCGCAACCCGGCAGCTCACGCCGCCGCTTTCTCAAGACTTCGTTGATCTGCTCCGCTGCAGCAACGGGTGTCAGCTCGCTGCTACCACAACTGGCGAGCGCCGCGCAGCCACTCGGCCTGCGTTATCCCGACAGCGCCATAACGGCGCTCGATGACAGCTTCCTGCAACTGCGTCTGTTCAACGCCAGCGTGGAAAAACTCGCCGATGGGCTGCGCTGGGCAGAAGGCCCGGTGTGGTTCGGTGACGGCCGTTATCTGCTGGTCAGCGACATTCCCAACAACCGCATCATGCGCTGGGACGAGATCAGCCAGAGCCTGGACGTTTACCGCCAGCCATCGAACTACGCCAACGGCCTGGTGCGCGACACCCAGGGCCGGCTGATCGCCTGCGAAGGCTCCACCACCCAGGAACTTGGGCGACGCATCACTCGTACCGAGCACGACGGGCGCATCACCGTGCTGGCTGATAAATTCGAGGGCAAGCGCTTCAACTCGCCGAACGACGTGGTGGTCAAGCGTGACGGCTCGGTGTGGTTCACCGACCCACCCTTCCAGACCGGCAATTTCTACGAGGGCTACAAGATCGAACCCGAGCTGCCCCACGGCGTCTACCGTGTCGATGGCGAAAGCGGCCAGGTCACCCGCGTGGCCGACGACCTGGCCGGCCCCAATGGCCTGTGCTTCTCGCCGGACGAGAAAACGCTGTACGTCGTCGAAGGGCGTGCCAAGCCCAATCGCCTGGTCTGGGCCTACGCCGTGAACGACGACGGCACCCTCGGCCAGCGCCGCAAGCACATCGAGGCGACCGACACCGGCGCCCTGGACGGCATCAAGTGCGATGAATTCGGCAACCTGTGGTGCGGCTGGGGCAGCAACGGCTCATCAGAAAGCGAGCCGGAAAAGCTCGATGGGGTGCGGGTGTTCAACAGCGAAGGCAAGGCCATCGGCCATATCGCGCTGCCGGAACGCTGCGCCAACCTGTGCTTTGGCGGTGAAAAAGGCAATCGCCTGTTCATGGCCAGCAGCCACGCGATCTATTCGATCTTCGTCAACGCCCGCGGCGCGACGCTGGTGTGAACGACGCCGATCCTGCCTGGCCAGGCAGGATCGGCAACCCACCTCGGTGCAACGCCAGCCGCAGGACTGTGTTTCAACTCTTCGCTCCCCGTTTTCGAAGAAAACCTCAAGCTGCTGACTGTTGACCCTGGCGCTAAAGCGAAGCGGCACGCCTGTAACGAAATACCACTAGTAGCAGGTGGCCATCTTCGGGCAAAATTGCCCGCAAACTCATCTCTCCAACCAGACGGCGCAATCGCCAGGACGCGCCGGTGATACACGTGTGCCAAGGCGGCCCGAAGGACGTTTCGATGCTGGCCCCAGTCGATCACACCGATCAATCCCGACGCAGGATGTTCAAGACCCTGCTGTGGGTGACCATGTGTTTCGGGGTACTGTTCTCGATCTTCAATGCGACCCGCGGGCTGTGGCTGCTGGTGGGCATCGAGGTGGTCTACACGGCACTGGCGCTCTACATGCTGGTGGTCGTGGAGCGCACACGGCACCTAAAGACCCTGACCATCGTCTATCTGATCCCTTTCCTGGGCGTGATGATGGCCACCCTGGCCAATCCAGACACCTCGGTTGGCATATTCGCCTGGATCCAGACCATCCCGATCATCCTCTACCTGCTGCTTGGCCTGCGCCTGGGGCTGATCGGATCGCTGATCTTCGTCAGCCTGGGCCTGTACCTCTACACCCAGCACTACACCGAAAAGAACCCCAGCGACAGCATCGGTTTTCTGCTCGACATCGGCATGGCAACCCTGGCCATCACCGTCTTCTCACATACCTATGAACACACTCGTGCCCAGACCGAAAAACGCCTGATCGAGCTGATCAGTACCGACTACCTCACGGGCCTGGCGAACCGCTCCAAGCTGACCGAAATCTTTTACCGCGAACGTGCCCACGCGCTGCGCAACCAGTCGCCGCTGGCTCTGGTTTATCTGGATATCGATCATTTCAAGCAGATCAACGACCGCTTCGGCCATGAAACCGGCGACCAGGCGCTGCGCCATTTCGCCAGCGTGCTGTCGCAGCGCCTGCGCAGCACAGACCTGCTATGCCGGCTTGGCGGTGAAGAGTTCGCCGCCCTGCTGCCCGACACCAGCGCCACCCAGGCGGCCACGATTGCCGAAACGCTGCGTGAGCAACTGGCCAGCACACCGATGATAGTGGAGGGCGCCCCCCTGCAGATGACCCTCAGCGCCGGTGTGGCCAGCCTCGGCCAGGACGGCGAACGTCTCGACCAGTTGATGAGCGCAGCGGATAAACGCACCTATGCCGCCAAACGCGCCGGCCGCAACCAAGTGGTGAGCGCCGAAACACCAGCTCTCGGCTGACCGCGTCTGCAGGACGCCGTCCGATCCAGCGAAAAAGCCGGCGCAGTGCCTGGCAAGCGTGATCAGCGCGACTATGCTGAAACTCCATATAGTCCCCGGATTCACCCAGGAGCTTCGTATGGATATAGCCAGCCTGTTTGCCGAGTTGCACACCCTGCCCACCGTTCCGAAAGTCGCCCAGGACCTGATCCAGCAATTCGACAACCCCACCACCAGCCTGGAAAGCGTGGCGCGTAATATCGAGCGTGACCCGGTGATCGCCGCCAAGGTGCTGCGCCTGGCCAACTCGGCGCGCTTTCGCGGCTCACGGGATGCGAGCAGCGTGGAAGATGCCGCCATGCGCCTGGGTTTCAACACCCTGCGTACCCTGGTACTGGCTTCGGCCATGACCGGCGCCTTCAAGGTCGATACCGGCTTCAACCTGAAAAAATTCTGGCTGCGCAGCTTCAGGGTGGCAAGCATCGCCCGCGCCCTGGCCAAGCAGTCGAAATTAGACCCGGACGCCGCCTTTACCTGTGGAATGATGCATAACATCGGCGAACTGTTGATCCAGACCGGCGCCCCGGATTTCGCCCGCCGCCTCAACCGCCACCCGCAACGTGAGGCAGCGGCCCTGGCCGCTGAGGAAACGCTGCAGCTGGGCTTCGGCTATCCAGAGGTTGGCGCCGAACTCGCACGCCGCTGGCAATTGCCGGCGCTGATCCAGAACGCAATTGCCTACCAGAACAAACCGACCCAGACGCCGGGCGACGGCCACTATGCGCGCCTGGTAGCGCAGTCTATCCATGTCGAAGAAAGCCTTGAGGCCCACGGTCTGAGCGATGCAGCCAAACAGGATCTGGAAGGACCACTATTCGAGGGCGTGGACCTGGCCAAACTGTTCGACGCCCTGCCCGCCGTGCTGGAGGCGGACAAAGCGTTTGGCGACCTGCTGAACTGACCTGGCGCCACGGCGGGTCGTAATAGAGCGACCCGCCTTACAGCTTTCTCTTTCCGGGTATCGCTGCGCTCAACCCGAGCTACGGCTCAGCGGCGCACCAGCTATCCGCTCACGCGTTCATGCAGCACTGCTTGTACTTCTTGCCACTGCCGCAGCTGCACGGGTCGTTTCGACCAACCTTGGCCTCGTCCCGGCGCACCGGCAGCAAGGGCTCCAGATGCTCTTGCCAGTATTGATAGAGCGCAACAGCAGCGGGTTCGACCGTGGCGACCGAGGCGTCGTATTGCTCATCAGACATGGCATTGAGCGCTTCCACACCCTCTTCGCTGCCGTGCAGCGTGATGCTCGCCAGCGCAGCCTCGAGCTCCTCGGGCAGCTCCGCATCGATCCAGCCCGCCACCTGGGCGCCGCGCAGATAACCGGCGCACCACTGCGATACGATGAGCTTTTCACCCTTGCCATTGTCATCGGCCAGGAAGATGGCCTCGTAGTCGTCCGGCTCCTCGCCGAGCATGTAGGCGGCTTCGCTCATCAGCTCGACAGCCAGCTTGGTGAAGCGCTCGCCTTCCTTCTCGGTCGGCCACTTGGGCAACTGCTCGGCCCAGATGTGCGGATACCAGATGCCCGGGTCGATCTGCCGAGGCCCGGACACGATGGCCGCGAAATAACCGTCCAGTTCGCTGGCGGAAAGAATCGAGTCGTCGTTGCCATACTTGAGCAACAACTGATCGAGCTTTTCGAGCCCTCTGTTATCCATCGCAAACGCCCTCAGAAAAAAGGCCGCTACTTTCCCACAGATGGCCGGCCGCCGACAGCCTCACCAGCCGTCCGGCACATCGCGGGTGCCGAGGCGACGATGGCCCGGTACAATGCGCGCCAAACCGTGCCCCAAGAGGAGCTCTGCAGCGCCTGCAGTTCCTCGCTGCCCATAAAGAAAAGCCATGTCCTTGCCCAAGAACCACCTGGAACTGCTCAGCCCTGCCCGCGACGTCGAGATCGCCCGCGAGGCCATCCTGCATGGCGCCGACGCCGTCTATATCGGCGGCCCGAGCTTCGGTGCTCGGCACAACGCCTGCAACGAGGTGGCCGATATCGCCAAGCTAGTGGAGTTCGCCCGTCGCTATCACGCGCGCATCTTCACCACCATCAACACCATCCTGCATGACGACGAGCTGGAGCCGGCGCGCGCGCTGATCCACCAGCTCTACGACGCTGGCGTGGACGCGCTGATCGTGCAGGACCTCGGCGTGCTGGACCTGGACATTCCGCCCATCGAGCTGCATGCCAGCACCCAAACCGACATCCGCACCTTGGGCCGCGCGAAATTTCTCGACCAGGCCGGTTTCTCCCAGCTGGTACTGGCCCGCGAGCTGAACCTACAGGAAATCCGCGCTATCGCCAATGAAACCGATGCAGCCATCGAGTTCTTCATTCATGGCGCGCTGTGCGTGGCGTTCTCCGGCCAGTGCAACATCTCCCACGCCCAGACCGGGCGCAGCGCCAACCGCGGCGACTGCTCGCAGGCCTGCCGCCTGCCCTACACCCTCAAGGATGAAAAAGGCGGCGTGATCGCCTACGAGAAACACCTACTGTCCATGAAGGACAACAACCAGAGCGCCAACCTGCGCGCCCTGGTCGAGGCTGGCGTACGCTCGTTCAAGATCGAGGGCCGCTACAAGGACGTGGCCTACGTGAAGAACATCACCGCCCACTACCGCCGCGAGCTCGACGCGATTCTCGAAGACCGCCCGGACCTGGCCCGTGCTTCCAGCGGCCATACCGCACACTTCTTCGTGCCCGACCCGGACAAGACCTTCCACCGCGGCAGCACCGATTACTTCGTCACCGAGCGCAAGGTGGACATCGGCGCCTTTGATTCGCCGACCTTCACCGGGCTCGCTGTTGGCAACGTGGAGAAAGTGGGCAAGCGCGACCTGATCGCCGTGACACATGAACCGCTGTCCAACGGCGACGGCCTCAACGTGCTGGTCAAGCGTGAGGTGGTGGGTTTCCGCGCCAACATCTGCGAACTCAAGGGTGAGTTCGAGGAAGAAGGCGAGAAGCGCTACCGCTACCGCGTCGAGCCCAACGAGATGCCCGAAGGCCTGCTGCGCCTGCGCCCGAATCATCCGCTGTCGCGCAACCTCGACCATAACTGGCAGCAAGCGCTGCAGCGCACCAGCGCCGAACGCCGGATCGGCGTGAACTGGAAGGCCGAGCTGCGCGAAGACGCACTCAAGCTCACCGCCACCAGCGAGGAAGGCATCAGCGTCGACGTCGCCCTGCCCGGCCCGTTTGGCGTGGCCAACAAGCCGGAACAAGCGCTCGATGGTCTGCGTGACCTGCTAACCCAGTTGGGCACCACCATCTACCATGCCCAGGGCGTCACCCTCGATGCACCGCAGGCGTTCTTCGTGCCCAACTCGCAGCTGAAAAGCCTGCGCCGCGAGGCCATCGAGGCACTGACCGCAGCCCGCGTCGCCGCGCATCCGCGTGGCCGCCGCAAGGCCGAGAGCAACCCGCCGCCGGTCTACCCCGAGTCGCACCTGTCGTTCCTGGCCAACGTTTACAACCACAAGGCCCGCGAGTTCTATCATCGCCACGGCGTGCAACTGATCGACGCCGCCTACGAGGCCCACGAAGAAGAAGGCGAAGTGCCGGTGATGATCACCAAGCACTGCCTGCGCTTCTCCTTCAACCTGTGTCCGAAACAGGCCAAGGGCGTCACCGGCGTAAAGACCAAGGTCGCACCGATGCAACTGGTACACGGCGACGAGGTGCTGACCCTGAAGTTCGACTGCAAACCGTGCGAGATGCACGTGGTCGGCAAGATGAAGGGCCACATCCTAGACCTGCCCCAACCGGGCAGCGCGGCAGCCCAGGTGGTTGGCCATATCAGCCCGGAAGATCTGCTGAAAACGGCGCGACGCCAGGCGCCGCACTGAGGCAAATGGCGCGAGCGCCAGCCTTCATTGGCTGACGCTTCGCCACCTCCAGGTGCGCAAACTCCACCCCTGCTGCATCCCCGCCGCTGCCAGCAGGATGGCCGCGACGCCTAGCCACTGCAGCACACTGAGCTGGTGATCGAAGGCGATCCAGTCGACGGCAATCGCCGCGATCGGGTAGATGAAGGACAGCGCGCCGGTCAGGGCCGTGGGCAGTTTCTGGATGGCGCCGTAGAGCAGCACGTACATGCCGCCGGTGTGCACCACACCGAGGGTGAGCAGGATCGACCAGGTCTGCTGGCCCTGGGGCAGCGCGGTGAAGTCGGCCAGCGGCGCCAGCATCAGCACGCCAACGCTCACCTGGATCAGCGCGATCAGGTGCGGCGGAACGCCCTTGAGCTTCTTGATGATCAGTGCGGCCACGGCGTACAGAAAGGCCGCGCCCAAGGCGAAGACGATGCCCGTCAGGTAGTCGCCGCCGCCCTGCCCGGCGCTGCCGTGGGCGCTGACGATGGCCAGCATGCCGAGAAACGAGATCGACAGCCAGGCGAGCTTCTGCAGGGTGAGTTTCTCGCCGAGAAACAGCGCCGCCAGGATCACCAGCATGAACGGCTGCACGTTGTAGACCGCAGTGCCGATGGCGATTGAAGCGCGCGAATAGGAGGCGAACAGCAGCAGCCAGTTGCCGACAATGGCCACCCCGCTGACCACGGCCAGCATCGCGGTATAGCGGCTGAGCAGACCTGGGCGCAGAAAGCCGAGCATGACGCAAACCACCAGCAGGGTCAGCGCGCCGAACAGGCAGCGCCAGAACACCACTTCCAGAACCGGTAAACCCGAGAGCAGTACGAACCAGCCGATGGTGCCGGAAATCAGCATGGCCGCGACCATTTCCAGCGTGCCTTTTTGTAAGTGCTTGTCCATCGGTGTGCTCCTTCAGTGAGGCGCTCAGTATGGCAAGCGGGCAGCGCTGCACTCCATGGCAAAAAAAAGGCTAAAAAGTCATTCAAGCTTTACTATCAAAGGCAAAATTGGAAAACGCCTTTGGAGCCAATATGACTGATGAAATTGACCATCAATTGATCGTCGCCCTGACCGAAGACTCGCGTCGCTCGCTGAAAGCGCTGGCGCAGATCAGCGGCCTGTCCTCGCCCAGCGTGGCGGAGCGGCTGCGCAAGCTCGAAGATAAAGGGGTGTTGAAAGGCTACGGCGTGGACATCGACCCACGCGCGTTCGGCTACCAGCTGCAGGCGATCGTGCGCATCCGCCCGCTACCCGGCCAATTGCATGAGGTGGAACGGCAGATCCAGGCCACACCGCAATTCACCGAGTGCGACAAGGTCACCGGCGAGGACTGCTTCATCGCCCGCCTTCACGTGCGCTCGATGGAGCAGCTGGACGAGATACTCGACCACATCAACGTCTACGCCCTGACCAACACAGCTATCGTCAAGAAGACCACGGTCAAGCGCCGGCTGCCGCCGATGGCGTGATCAAGATGGCGAGATGGCTCGCCATCGCGCCCGGCCTCACTTCAACTGACTGGCAAAACGCTCCACCGCACCAAGCACCTGCTTGGCGCCTTGGCGGATTTCGACGATCACGTCGCCGGCCTGGTTGGCCAGTTCCAGCCCGGCTTCGGCCTGCTGGCGGCTGCTCGCCATGTCGCGCACGGCGGCGTCGACCAGCTTCTGGTTTTCCTGCACCACGCCGACGATCTCCTCGGTGGCCTTGCTGGTGCGGCTGGCCAATTGCCGAACCTCATCGGCGACCACCGCGAAACCGCGCCCCTGCTCGCCGGCACGCGCTGCCTCGATGGCAGCGTTGAGTGCCAGCAGGTTGGTCTGCTGGGCGATGCTGCCGATGGTCTGCACCATGGTGCTGATCAGCACCGACTGCTTGCCAAGCGCCTCGATGCCTTCGGAGGCCGAGCCCACCTGTTCGGAGATGCGCTGCATAGTCTTCACCGTGTCGGTCACCACCTGGGCGCCACGCTGTGCGGTAGTGTCGGTCTGCTGGGAAATGCCGTAGGCAATCCCGGCCGCGTCGTTGACCTCCTCCTCACGGTTGACCTGATCGGTCACCACGGTGGCGAACTTCACCACTTTATAGAGCTTGTCCTGGGTGTCGTGCACCGGGTTATAGGTTGCTTCCAACCACACGACGCGGCCGTGGCTGTCGATGCGCTTGAAGCGCCCGGCGACGAACTCGCCACGATTCAGGCGCTCCCAGAACTGCTTGTAGTCGGCCGAGTGGGTTTCCTGAGCGTCGCAGAACATGCTGTGGTGCTTGCCCTTGATGCGATCCAGGCTGTAGCCCATGCCGTGCAGGAACTGGTCGTTGGCCGTCAGAACGTGGCCACCGAGGTCGAACTCGATCACCGCCGTGGAACGCAGTAAGGCGTTGATGAAATCCTCATTTTCACGGGCGCTGTTCATGGCATCGGTGATATCCGTACCAAAGCAATGAACGCGGCAAACCACTCCACGCTCATCGACCACAGGCTGCCAGCAGGCTCTGGTCCATACCAGTGCACCATCGGCGCCCAGGAAGCGATAACGGTCGCTGATCGACTTACCGGTGCGAATCGCTTCGATCAACTTTTTGAAACACGGCAGGTTCTTTACATAAGCCGGCAAGATGTCGTTCATCGATCGATTGACCAGTTGCTCGGGAGTGTGGCCGATGAAACGCGAAAAATTGGCGTTGGCGTCGATAATTCGAAAATCGGGATCGATGGTCAGTGTGATCATCTCGCTATCGATGCCCTTGCAGAGCTGGCGAAGCAGCGACAGTTCGGCATCCTTGGCCTGCAATTCTTTTTTCCACTGTTTACCGAACATGCTCTCTCTCTCCGGGAAGCAATCACGTTGACATGCCATCGGCTGCCCAGCCGATTTATTGAGGACCGTCCAGCGCTCAGACTGCAGTCCTCTCTGCGCTTAAGCATAGAAGGCGAGCACAAAGCCATCATGGGGTTTGGTCGGAAAATATTCGCTAAATCTGGAGCGCATGTACTGATGTGAGAAAAGCCGCGTCAATGAACGCGGAGCCGGCAGAAAGGCAGACCGGATCAGCGCTGCCTCACAAAAGCCATCACCCACGGCTGGCCTTGTCTTGCCACCGCCCCTAACATGACGCCCGCTGGATGCAGCTGCTGATCTGACCCGCAACAGCCTTGAAGAAGCCGCGCGTCAGAGGCTCATCTGAGCTGACTGTGGGGCAAGCAAGCATTGGCCCCGGTTTCACCAATCCACACACTCAAGGGAATGACCATGGTGTATTACCCCAGGGAGGAACAGCGCGACTTTCTGTTCACACTCTCTTCGCTTTCGATCTGGATGATCCCGGCCTTCGCCTTCATCGCCTTTCTGGCACAAAGCGGCGCCAGCATCGCAGTTATCAAGCTCTGGCCAGCCAGCGCTGAGGGCGTCGTAACCGCCGTAACCACGATGAAGAACAACAGCAGCGTCGAGCTTTACGAATACAGCTTCAGCACGCCCAGCGGGCATACGTTCATCGGTACCGCCGAGCAGTATCGGCAACCCACACAGGCTGGGCACTCGATGGGCCAGCGCATCGAAATCATGTATTCGCCCCTGCACTCCGCCTTTTACGTGCCGCGTGAAATCTACGAGGGCAGCCGCATCAACTTTCTGGTGTTCTCGTTCTGCGTATTGGCGATTTTCGTGCTGCTCGCCGTCTCGCTCTACGCGCTGATCCGGCAATGCAGCCACGCACGCGAAGACCTGCATTACTGATCGACAACTGGGTTACCCTCAGTCCATCTTCAGCCCGGAGCCAGCCATGGCCTATCCACCCCACCTGCAGCCTGGTGATCGCGTTGTCCTGTTCGATGGCGTGTGCAAGCTGTGCAACGGCTGGAGCCGCTTTTTGATTCGCCATGATCGTGACCGCCGGCTCAAGCTGTGCAGCGTACAGTCGCCTCAAGGCCAGGCGATTCTGGCGTGGTTTGGCCTGCCGCTGGACCGTTTCGACACGCTGCTTTATGTCGAAGGCGACAAGGCGCTGCAGCGCAGCGATGCCATTCTCGCCATCCTCGGCCAGTTGCCGACGCCCTGGCGCTGGGCGACGGTGGCGCGCGTGATACCGCGCCGTTTGCGCGACTGGCTATACGATCCCATCGCCCGCAACCGCTATAGGCTATTCGGCCGCCACAACCACTGCCCGGTGCCACGTCCCGAAGACCGCGAGCGCTTCCTGCATGACTGATGCCCTGCTGGCGCGCCTGACGCTGGGCGCGATCTTCATCTACCACGGCCTGGTGCCCAAGCTGCTGTTTCGCGATGCCAGCGAGCTGCAGCTGCTCGACGCCCACGGCCTGCCGCACAGCATGCTTGTGTTGGCAGGTTTAGGCGAAGTGTTGCTGGGGATGCTCATCGTGCTGCTGCGCCGGCAGCGCTGGCCGCTCTACCTGGCGATGGCTGGATTGGTAGTGCTGCTGGTGGATGTGGCGATTTTCGCGCCTGCGGTGCTGGTTCAGGCCTTCAACCCGCTGAGCCTGAACCTGGCCGCTGTGGTGCTCGGTGTGATCGCCCTGCGCGGCCGCCAGCCCGGCTAACGGCTCGCCTGCTCGCGCAAGATGCGCGCGATCTCGGCTTGGCGGCGATAGGCCGGCGCTTCGACAGCGTTGAAGTCGCGGCTGTAGCGCGCCGCGAAGCCTGCCGTGCCCCACTCCCGATATTGCTGCACGTGGAGCAGTTCATGGGCCCACAGCGCGGCATCCTGCTCAGCCATCCGCGCATCGCGAAACACGATGATGTCGATCAGGGTAACCGCCTGGATGTCCGGGTTCTGCATGACGTTGCGGGCGGCGCTCAGCTCGTCCAGATCCCCCACCTTGTAACGCACCGCATCGAGCAGTTCGGCGGCGTAGAACGGCAGTAACTGCTGGCGAATCTGCGGCGGGATAGGCAAGGTGCCCTGGCGCGCCGCCGACTCGCGCGAACGCAGGATCCAGCCTTCCAGCGCACCGGCGGTGATGGTGCCGGCGCGTTCCTGCATCGGTCCGAGCACGCCGTTGGGGTCCGGCACGCAAATGCAGCCGCCCAGGCACACCTGGGTTTCACCCGTCGCGCAGGCCAATGCGGCAGGCACCGGCAAAACCGTCAACAGCACATACAACAGAACGCGTTTGGACATGCATCGCCCTCGATCGAACAAAGAGGCGACCTTGGCGCCAGCCGCTGCAGTTGTCCAGCCCTGCCGCCGGGTAAACCCGTTGCCTATGCGCCGGACGATGACGGGCTGAGCATCTGGATTTCGCGGATATCGAAATCGCGACTCAGGTACTCCATGCGCCGCTCATGGAAGTCGCGCATGTGCGGCAGCGCCGTATGCACCGCCAGATGCTCGCGGGACTGCCAGACCTCGAAGAAGATGAACAGTGCAGGGTCCTTGGCATCGCGCAGCATGTGGTACTCGATGCAGCCGGGCTCGGCGCGGCTGGGCGCGACGTAAGCGCGAAACAGTTCCTCGAAGGCATCGGCCCGCTCCGGGCGGGTATGGGCGTGAAGAATGAAGCCGTACATGGGAATCTCCGCGTTGAATACTGCCGCACGATACCGCAGGTAAAAGCCGAGCATTCATGCATTCAAGTCAAAAGTAATTTGTCCTTGCCGGCATTTTTCGCCTGCGCGTGAAGCCGTAACCTGAGCTCATTCAATCAGTTACGGAGACGCTCCATGAAAAAGATCCTGCTCCTCAACGGCGGCAAGCAATTCGCCCATTCCGACGGCCGCCTCAACCGCACGCTGCACGAAACCGCCGCTGCATTTCTCGACCAGGCCAGTTTCGAATTCAAGACCACCGAGATCGACGCCGGTTACGACGTCGCCGAGGAAGTGCAGAAGATCCTCTGGGCCGATGTGGTGATCTACCAGATGCCGGGCTGGTGGATGGGGGCGCCGTGGATCGTCAAGAAATACCTCGACGAGGTGTTCACCGAAGGCCATGGCAGCCTGTACGCCAACGACGGCCGTACCCGCTCCGACGCCTCGCAGAAATACGGCAGTGGCGGCCTGATCCACGGCAAGCAGTACATGCTGTCGCTGACCTGGAACGCCCCGCAGCAGGCCTTCGACGATCCCAGCGATTTCTTCGAGGGCAAGGGCGTGGATGCGGTCTACTTCCCGTTCCACAAGTCCCAGCAGTTCCTAGGCATGAGCGCACTGCCGACCTTCCTGTGCGTCGACGTGATGAAGCGCCCGGATGTCGAGCGTGACGTGCAGCGCTACCGCGAACACCTGGCCGGCGTGCTGCAGAACGCCTGACACGGCATGACAAACGGGGCGGCGGCCGGCACTATCGGTCGCTCCACTTTGCCATGGACTGCCCCCATGATCCTCCCCAGCCTCCACACACCACGCCTGCTGTTGCAGCCCCTGCAACTGGCCGACGCCGAGCAGATCCAGCCGCTGTTCGGCCAATGGGAAGTGGTGCGCTACCTCAATGCCCAGGTGCCCTGGCCCTACCCGGCCGACGGCGCGCTGGGCTACCTGCGTGATGTCGCCCTGCCCGCCATGGCTGCCGGCCAGGAATGGCACTGGACGCTACGGCCCATCGCCGAGCCGGAGCGGGTGATTGGCGTGATCAGCCTGATGGATACGCCGGGCAACAACCGCGGCTTCTGGATAGCCCCGGCCTGGCAACGCCAGGGGCTGATGGGCGAAGCCTGCGTGGCGGTCAACCGCTACTGGTTCGAGGTGCTACAGCGTCCACTGATGGAGGTGCCCAAGGCGCTGGCCAATATCGCCTCGCAGCGGCTGTCCGAGCGTGAAGGCATGCGCCTGGTGGCGACCGGCGAGAGCGATTACGTGTGCGGCCGGCTGCCTTCCCAGACCTGGGCACTCAGCCGCGAAGAATGGCTAAACCAGCAGACTTAAAATCTGCTGGTGTTTGCATCACAGCGGCTGCGGCTTGAGCGGCCGGGAAAAGCGGTAGGTGGTCGCCCCGCACAGCAGCAGGCCGGCGATGCCAAGCAGGCCGCCGACGATGCCCACATTGGCCACGCCCAATTGGCTGCTCACCAGGCTGCCGAGCAAGGCGCCACCGCCGATGCCGACGTTGAAGATGCCCGAGAACAGCGCCATGGCCACGTCGGTGGCGTCCGAGGCGAGGTTGAGCACCTTGGCCTGCAATGCCAGGCCGAAGCACATCATGGCAACGCCCCAGATCACGCTCAGGGTGGCCATGTAAGCGTGCTCACGGGCGACCGGCAGCAGCAGGAGCATGCACAGGCTCAGGGTGCCGATCGCGGTGATCACGAACCCTCGTGGGAAGCGCGTGCTGTAACGGCTGAACAGAATCGAACCGATGATCCCCGCACAGCCGAACAGCAACAGCAGCACGGTGACCATGTCCGCCGCGATACCGGCGACTTCCAGGGCAAACGGCTCGATATAGGTATACGCGGTGAAATGGGCGGTGATCACCAGGGCGGTGAGTACATACACAGTGACCAGCGCCGGGCGCTTGAACAGCACCGGCAGGCTGCGCAACGAACCGGAGTTCTGGCTCGGCAGCAGCGGCAGGCTCTTGATCAGGCACAGCACCACCACACCGGCCACCACGGCGATGGTGGTGAAGGTCGTGCGCCAGCCCAGCACTTCGCCGATCACCCGGCCCAGGGGAATGCCCAGCACCATGGCCAGCGCACTGCCGGTCGCCAGCAGGCCGAGGGCTTGCGCCTGCTTGCCTGGCGGCGCCACCCGCACCGCCAGGGACGCGGTGATCGCCCAGAACAGCGCGTGGGCCAGGGCGATGCCGATGCGGCTGATCACCAGCACGGTGAAATTCCAGGCGATGCCGGACAGCACATGGCTGGCGATGAACAGCACGAACACGCAGGCCAACAGCTTGCGCCGCTCGATATTGCGGGTCAGCAGCATCAGCGGCAACGAGGCCAGCGCCACCACCCAGGCATAGATGGTCAGCATCAGGCCGACGCTGGCGGTGGTCATCTCGAAGCTGTGGCCGATCTGGCTCAGCAAGCCGACCGGCACGAACTCGGTGGTATTGAAGATGAAGGCGCCCAGCGCCAAGGCGATCACGCTCAGCCAGCTACCGCTGTGCGCTTGTTCCGGTGTGTTCATTTGGCTGATATCCGCCCTTGGGGAACGCCTCGGCTACAACGGCCAATCGCCCGAGGCCGGATGGCAACGAGCGCGGTAGGAAGCGAACGGGAAATAAATAGGCCCACACCTGACGAACACGCAAACGGCAGCTCGCGCTCCCAAAGCGGTGGACGCGGGGAGTGGCGATGCGGAGTGCGGAGATTATAGGTATGGGATGGCCTGCGGCGGCGATTCTACGCACGGCCTGACGGCTGAACAATATGCTCGGGAAAGCGTTATTTGGATGGGCGACGGCCGGTCTTCAGAGCGATCATCGAGTTTCGTTTACCAGTGTGGGGAAAGGCAGCTTCAAGGCAGGGGCTGCCGTTCACTCGTGGGAGAGGCTTTAGCCTCGAGTTCTTTATTGGCCTTGATAAAAACTCGCGGCTAAAGCCGCTCCCACATGATCAATGCACGTCCGCTTGTGCCACTTATCGCGGCCTACTCCGGGATGTCCACACTGTTATGAATCGCATCATGTCGCCAACACTCCAAGTCGCAGTCGATCACCTGGCCGTGCTGGCCCAGAACCGCCAGCCGGGCGCCAGACGACTGGTTATCCAGCTACCCTGCGCGGCCCTTGAGCGCCGTGCCGACACACACCGGATCGACTATTCGAACCCGCTCATTGCACCGTAAAGAACGCGTATTTTTTGCCGCTCATCGCCTGCACACACCCGGCTGAGCGATTAGCATCTACCGCTCCGATCCTCAGCGAAGCGTTGCCATGCTCACACCTTTTACATTTGTCCTTGTCCTTCGGAGGCATGGATGAAGGCGCTGCTGCACCCGGCCAGGGTGGTAGCGCTGGTCTTTCTGCTGGTCATCCTGCTTGGCACGCTGCTGCTGATGCTGCCGATAGCCCACGCCGAGCAGCAGAGCCCCCATTGGGTGACGGCCTTCTTCACCGCTGTGTCGGCGGTGTGCGTCACCGGCCTGGTGGTAGTGGACACCGGCACCTACTGGTCAGGGTTCGGCCAAGTGGTGATTCTGGTGCTGTTCCAGCTCGGCGGCTTCGGCATGATGACCCTGGCGACCCTGCTCGGCCTGGTGGTCAACCGCTCGTTCCGGCTGCGCGCCAAGATGGTCGCTCAGCAAGAATCACGTACCCTGGCCATTGGTGACGTGAGCAGCGTCGCCAAGCTGGTGCTGGTGGTGACCCTGGGCATCGAGGCGCTGATTACCCTGCTACTCACCTTGAGGCTGCACCTGGCCTACGACCTGCCGTGGGGCGAAGCCGCCTGGAGCGGCCTGTTCCACGCCGTTTCCGCATTCAACAATGCCGGCTTCTCCATCCATGCCGACAGCCTGGTGCGCTACGCCAGCGACGCCATGATTCTGCTGCCGGTGATGGCCGCGATCATCATCGGCGGCATCGGCTTTCCGGTGCTGCACGACCTGCGCAACCGCCTCTACGACCCGCGGCACTGGTCACTGCATACCAAACTGACGCTGAGTGGCACCCTGGTGCTGCTGGTGGTGGGCTTCGTCGGCGTGCTGCTGTCCGAATGGTCCAACGCCGCCACCCTTGGGCCCATGACAGTGGGTGACAAGGTGTTGTCGGCCGCCTTCGCCTCGGTATCGGCGCGCACCGCCGGCTTCAATTCCGTGGATATCGGCGCGCTGACCCACGAAACCTGGGCGTTGCATTACCTGCTGATGTTCGTCGGTGGTGGTAGCGCGGGCACGGCAGGTGGCGTAAAAGTCGGCACCGTGGCGATTCTCCTGCTGCTGGTGGTTGCCGAAATCCGCGGGCGCAGCGACACCGAAGCCTTTGGCCGGCGTATCAGCCCGTCGGCGCAGCGCCAGGCCATCACGGTGCTGGTGCTCAGTAGTGCCATGGTGGTGATCGGCACGCTGTTCATCCTGCGCGATACCGATATCGCCACCGACAAGGTGATCTTCGAGGTGGTTTCCGCCTTCGGCACGGTGGGCCTGTCCACCGGCATCACCGCCGACCTTCCCCACGCCAGTCAGTTGATGCTGACGCTGCTGATGTACGTCGGCCGGGTCGGCATCGTCACGCTCGCGGTGTCCCTGGCACTGGGCGAACACCGCATGCCTTACCGCTATCCAGAGGAGCATCCCATTGTCGGCTAAGTTTCTGTTTACCGAGCAATTCGCCTTTTCCAAGGGTGACAGCGTCGTGGTCGCCGGCCTGGGCCGCTTCGGCAGTTCCGTGGCGCAGTCGCTGATGCGCCTGGGCCATGACGTGATGGGCATCGATAACGACCCCGAACCGGTGCACCGCTGGGCCGATCTTCTTACCCATGCCGTGCAGGCCGATACCACCAACGTCATGGTGCTGCGCCAGCTCGGCGTAGCGGATTTCTCCCACGCCATCGTCGGCATCGGCACCGACCTGGCGGCGAGCCTGATGACCATCATGACCCTCACCGAGCTGGGCATTCAGGATATCTGGGTCAAGGCACTGACCGAGGAGCACGGGCGCATCGCCCAACGCATCGGCGCGCACCACGTGGTCTACCCGGAGGCCGACATGGGCGAGCGCGTCGCCCACCTGATCAGCGGGCGGATGATCGACTTCATCGAGTTCGACGACGGTTTCGCCATCGCCAAGATCCACGCGCCGCAGCTGACCCACAACCGCACCCTGGCCGAGTCCGGCATTCGTGAAAGCCATGGCGTCACGGTTGTCGGCCTGAAACGCGCCAATCAGGACTTCCAGCACGCCACGCCCAGCACCCGCGTGCTGCCGGGCGACCTGCTGATCGTCTCCGGCGCCACACACCAGATCCAGAAGTTCGCAGGCCGCTCGAAGACGCGCTGAACCGCGTCAGTCCGGCACCTCCACACTGATGTGGATGGCGTCGTGGCGCCAGTACTCCAAGTCGCAGTCGATCAACCGGCCGTGCTGGTCGCGGTTAACCCGGGTGATTCGCAGTGCCGGGCTGCCGGTGGCGACCTTGAGCGCGGCCGCGGCGTCGGCGTGCAAGGCGGTGGGCACCATGTCGAAGCGCACACGGCCGTAGCGTATGTCGTATTCGCTGGCGTACAGCTCGGTCAGCGAGCAGGTCAGGTCGAAGTCGAGAATGCCGGGAAAGTACTCGGGGGTCAGATAATGCTCGACGTACAGCACCAGGCGCCCGTCGATGCGCCGCGCACGGCGGATCTGGTAGACGCTCGACAGCCCCGAGAGGCCCAGCACCTGGCAGATCTGCGCGTTGGCCGGCATCAGCCGGGCGCTCAGCACCTCGGTGGCCGGCACCCGGCCCTGCTCGGCGACCATGGCATGAAAGTGGGTGCGCACCAACGGGTTGTAGGCCACCCGCGCTGGTGACACGAACCAGCCGCGGCGCTCCTCGCGGTACACCAGCCCCTGGGCCTCCAGCTGCCCGAGCGCCTCACGCAGGGTGATGCGGGTGGTGTCGAACAGCTCGCTCAGGCGGCGCTCGGCCGGCAGCTTGCCGCTGGCGGGCAGCAGGCCGTGTTCGATCTGTTCCTGCAACGCGCGGCAGATGGTGGTAACGGCCCGCGGCGTGTCGTCGCGCATCAACCTGGTTCCTTTTGGACTAGACCAGCCCCATCGCGGGGCACGCTGCGGCCCTGTCTGCGCCGCATCTCTCGCCGGCAAGGCTAGGCAAACAGCATGACCGGCAGATGACAGCCAGGCTGCAAGCAGGGCCCATGCCAGGCAATTCAATGCCTTGGGCTGGTCTACGCTCTTTAGGCGCAACGCCGATGAGTGGCTGGCGGCCCTGCCGACACAAAACTGTCATTGGCAACGCCTACATTGGCTTGGCTCTTGCTGATCTAGACCAACCTCGCAAACGCAAAGGAGTTTCCAATGAAACAACTGCTACTGGCATCGCTGATGGGCAGCGCCATCGCTCTGGCCTCCCACGCCATGGCCGCCGAGACGGATTTAACTGCACTGGAACAGGCCGCACGCAAAGAAGGCGCCGTGAACAGCGTCGGCATGCCGGACAGTTGGGCCAACTGGAAGGACACCTGGCAGGACCTGACCAACAAGTACGGCCTCAAGCACATGGACACCGACATGAGCTCGGCCCAGGAAATCGCCAAGTTCGCGGCCGAGAAAGACAACGCCACCGCCGACATCGGTGACGTGGGCGCCGCCTTCGGCCCCATCGCCGTGACACAGGGCGTGACCCAGCCCTACAAGCCGAGCACTTGGGACCAGGTACCCGAGTGGGCCAAGGACAAGGACGGCCACTGGGCGCTGGCCTACACCGGCTCGATCGCCTTCATCGTCAACAAGCAGCTGGTCAAGGACGTGCCGAAAAGCTGGGCCGACCTCAAGACCGGCAAGTACCGCGTCGCCATCGGCGACGTCAGCGCTGCCGCCCAGGCGGTCAACGGCGTGCTGGCCGCGGCCATCGCCAATGGCGGCGACGAGAAGAACATCCAGCCGGGCCTGGACTTCTTCGCCGAGATCGCCGAGCAGGGTCGCCTGTCGCTGGCCAACCCGACCATCCAGACCCTGGAAAAAGGTGAAGTGGAAGTCGGTATCGTCTGGGACTTCAACGGCCTGTCCTACCGCGACCAGATCGACCCGAACCGCTTCGAGGTGCTGATCCCGTCCGATGGTTCGGTGATCTCCGGCTACACCACCATCATCAACAAGTACGCCAAGAACCCCAACGCCGCCAAGCTGGCCCGCGAGTACATCTTCAGCGACGCCGGGCAGATCAACCTGGCCAAGGGCAACGCCCGGCCGATCCGTGCCGAGCACCTGACCCTGCCGGCCGAGGTCCAGGCCAAGCTGCTGCCCAACGAGCAGTACGCCAAGGTCAAGCCGATCAAGGATGCCGCCGCCTGGGAAGCGACTTCCAAGGCGCTGCCGCAGCAATGGCAGGAAAACGTGATCATCAATATGGAGTGATCCAGGCAACCTATAGCCCGGGTTGAGCGCAGCGACACCCGGGTAACCTGCGCTGGGTATCGCTGCGCTCAACCCAGGCTACGACTCTCTCAACCCAGGATCACCCATGCCGTCCAAGGTCATCCTCGTCCTGCTCGACGGCCTCAATTACGAGGTCGCTCGGCATGCTCTCGGCCACCTGCAGGCCTATCGCGCCGCAGGCCGGGCCGCGCTGTACAAGCTCGAGTGCGAACTGCCGTCGCTGTCACGGCCGCTCTACGAGTGCATTCTTACCGGCGTCGCGCCCATCGACAGCGGCGTGGTGCACAACAACATGGTGCGCCTGAGCAGCGAGCGCAGCGTGTTCCACTACGCCCGCGCTGCCGGGCTGAGCACTGCGGCTGCCGCCTACCACTGGGTCAGCGAGCTGTACAACCGCGCGCCCTTCGTGGCCGCCCGCGACCGGCATACCCATGATGCCGAGCTGCCGATCCAGCACGGGCACTTCTATTACGTCGACCATTACCCGGACTCGCACCTGTTCGACGACGCCGAGAGCCTGCGCCTCGCCCATGCGCCGGACTTCCTGCTGGTGCACCCGATGAATATCGACGACGCCGGTCACAAGCATGGCCTGAACAGCAGCCAATACCGCAACGCCGCGCGCGTCGCCGACATTCTGCTGGCCAACTACCTGCAGACCTGGCTAGACGCCGGTTACCAGGTGCTGGTGACCGCCGACCACGGCATGAACGACGACCGCTCCCACAATGGCCTGCTGCCCGAAGAGCGCGAAGTGCCGCTGTTCGTGCTCGGTGATGCCTTCAGCCTCAGCGAGGCCGCCGCGCCGAAGCAGCTGGAGCTATGCGGCACGATCTGCGAGCTGCTCGGCGTGGCCCATGACAAACCCTCGTGCCGGGAGCTGCTGCGATGACCGCCACCCACAAACCCCGCGGCAAATGGCTGGCAGCGCTGTGCCTGCTGCCCTTCGCGCTGTTCTTCGTCGCCTTTCAGGTCGCGCCGCTGATCTGGGTGGCGATCAACAGCCTCAACACCCCGGACGGCTGGGGGCTGGGCAATTTCGAGAAGGCCTTCGCCTCCAAGTTCTACATGCAGGCGGTCAAACACAGCCTGCAGATCGCCTTCTGGTCGAGCGTGTTCGGCATGCTCATCGCCATCGTCGGCAGCTACTCGCTGCGCCAGGTGGACTCGAAACTGCGCGACTTCGTGATCGCCTTTTCCAACATGACCAGCAACTTCGCCGGCGTGCCCCTGGCCTTCGCCTTCATCATCCTACTCGGTTTCAACGGCGCGCTGACCCTGCTGCTGATCCAGGCGGGGCTGATCGACAGCTTCAACCTGTATTCCAAGAACGGCCTGATCGTGCTCTACACCTACTTCCAGATTCCCCTCGGTGTGCTGCTGCTCTACCCGGCCTTCGACGCCCTGCGCCAGGACTGGCGCGAGTCCGCCGCGCTGCTCGGTGCCGGCACGTGGGCTTTCTGGCGACACATCGGCCTGCCGGTGCTGACCCCGGCGCTGCTCGGCACCTTCGTGATCCTGCTGGCCAATGCCCTGGGCGCCTACGCCACGGTGTATTACCTGACCACCGGCAATTTCAACGTGCTGCCGATCCGCATCGCCGCGATGATTTCCGGGGACATTTCCCTCGACCCGAACATGGCCAGCGCCCTGGCGATGATCCTGGTCGGCCTGATGGCGGCGATCACCCTCGTTCATCAGTTGCTGCTGAGGAGGAGCTACCATGTCCCGCGCTGATGTTCCTGCTGCCAGCCTCTACCACCGCGTGGTGGTCTGGCTGCTGTTCCTGATTCTGCTGCTGCCGCTGGCCGGCACCCTGCTCTACTCCTTGGCCACCAGCTGGTCGGCGACCATCCTGCCGGATGGCCTGACCTTCAAGTGGTACCTGGAGCTGTGGGGCGAGCCGCGCTTTCTCCAGGCCTTCGGCCAGTCGCTGCTGGTCTGTTTCGGCGCCCTGGCCTTGTCGGTGGTGCTGATCCTGCCGTTGCTGTTCGTGGTTCATTACCACTTCCCGAAACTCGACGCGGTAATGAACGTGCTGATCCTGCTGCCGTTCGCCGTGCCGCCGGTGGTGTCCGCCGTGGGCCTGCTGCAACTCTACGGCTCCGGGCCGCTGGCGATGGTCGGCACGCCGTGGATCCTGATCGGCTGCTACTTCACCATCGCCCTGCCGTTCATGTACCGGGCCATCACCAACAACCTGCAGGCGATCAACCTGCGCGACCTGATGGACGCCGCCCACCTGCTCGGCGCCAGCACCTGGAAGGCCGCCTTCCTGGTGGTACTGCCCAACCTGCGCAAGGGCCTGATGGTGTCGCTGTTCCTGTCGTTCAGCTTCCTGTTCGGCGAATTCGTGTTCGCCAACCTGCTGGTCGGCACGCGCTACGAGACGCTGCAGGTGTATCTGAACAACATGAAGAACAGCAGCGGCCACTTCAACAGCGCCCTGGTGATCTCCTACTTCTTTTTCGTCCTGGTGTTCACCTGGGCGGCCAATCGACTGAACAGGGACAAGGCATGAGCTTCCTGAGCATCCAGAACCTGCACAAGAGCTACGGCGGCACCGCGATTTTCAGCGACATCAACGCCGAGATCGAGAGAGGCGAATTCGTCACCCTGCTCGGCCCTTCGGGCTGCGGCAAATCCACCCTGCTGCGCTGCATCGCCGGCCTTACCGAGGTCAACGGCGGCAAGATCCTGCTCGGCGGCGAAGACCTGGTGCCGCTGTCGCCGCAAAAGCGCGGCATCGGCATGGTGTTCCAGAGCTACGCGCTGTTCCCCAACATGACCGCCGCGCAGAACGTCGCCTTCGGCCTGCGCATGCAGAAGGTCGGCAAGGAAGAATCCGCCGCCCGCGTACAGGAAGCCCTGGCGATGGTCGAACTCGGCGATTTCGCCGGCCGCTATCCGCACCAGCTGTCCGGTGGCCAGTGCCAGCGCGTCGCCCTGGCCCGCTCGCTGGTCACCCGTCCGCGCCTGCTGCTGCTCGACGAGCCGCTGTCGGCCCTCGATGCGCGCATTCGCAAGCACCTGCGCGAGCAGATCCGCAGCATCCAGCAGGAGCTCGGCCTGACCACGATTTTCGTCACCCACGATCAGGAAGAGGCGCTGGTGATGAGCGACCGCATCTTCCTGATGAACGCCGGGCGCATCGTCCAGAGCGGCGACGCGGAAACCCTTTACACCGCGCCGGCCGACGCCTTTGCCGCGGGTTTTATCGGCAACTACAACCTGCTCGACGCGCCCAGCGCCAGCCGCCTGCTCGGCCGCCCGGTGAACGGCCAGGTGGCGATTCGTCCGGAAGCCATCGTGCTCGGCCATGGCCCGATCAGCGCAGTCATTCGCAGCCACGCCCTGCTCGGTAATATCATCCGCTACCGGGTGGACGCCGGCGGCGTGGAACTGCTGGTCGATGTGCTCAACCGCAGCGCCGACGACCTGCACGCCAACGGCCACCCCATCTCACTGGATATCGCGGCGAATGCCGTGCGAGAGGTAGCTTGATGGCCCTGGCAATTTTCGATCTCGACGAAACCCTGATCAACGGCGACTGCGCCAGCTTGTGGAGCGAGCACATGGCCACGCTGGGCTGGGTCGACGGCGAGAGCTTTATCGCCAAGGATCATCAGCTGATGGCGGCGTACGCCGAAGGCAAGCTGGCCATGGAGGACTACATGACCTTCAGCCTGTCGCCGCTGGTGGGCCGCACGCCGGAGGAAGTCGCCTTCGTGGTCGAGCCGTTCGTGGAGGACGTGATCGAACCGATCTTCTACAGCGATGCCACCCGCTGCCTGGCCACCCACCGCGAGGCCGGCGACCGCATCCTGATCATCTCCGCCTCGGCGCATTTTCTGGTCAGCGCCATCGCCGAACGCCTCAAGGTCGACGAAGTGCTGGCCATCGATCTGCACGAGGAATACGGCCACTACAGCGGCAAGACCGAGGGCGTGCTGACCTACCGCGAAGGCAAGGTCACCCGCCTGCATGCTTGGCTGGAAGAACACGGCGAAACGCTGGAAGGCGCCTACTTCTACTCCGACTCGCGCAACGACCTGCCGCTGCTGCAGCGGGTCGACAAACCCCACGCAGTTAACCCCGACCCGGTGCTGCGCGAGCATGCCGAGCGTGAAGGCTGGCCGATTTTGAGTTGGAGTTGAGGCAGAGGTCGATAGCAGCAATGTCGCGGTAGCGGGCCGTTCACGATCATGGCAGGGGCTTTAGCCCCGGACTCTTACGCCTAACCTGGCAAATATCGAGGCTAAAGCGGATCGCCGCTCGGCCTCTCCACAAAAGCTCCGTTCACCGTTCGCTAAGAGCGAGCATTCAGTTCCTACTCCAAGGCAACTGATCATCTTAGTACCTACGAATCTCCAGCTTTGCGATGTTACGACCCACCATGCTTTACCAGAGCCAGCTAGCCCGCTACTGTAACGCGAACGCAGTCACAGTTTTGCCGCATGACACCAGGGACGGCTTCAGCAAGTGCGGTAGCGCCTCAGGCGCCTCCTAAGCCCCCGCCCCACCCGCCTGTCCTGACTCGACAAGCTCGGCCTGCATCTGCCTCTACGTTTCCCGATGGATGAATTACATGACGGCGCAATCTCCAGCCAGCCGGCCTTTGACAGTCAATGAAAGGACGCTCGTACAGGACTGGATACTGGATCTGGTACCCGGAGACGGAGCAGCAGTAGGCAACAAGACCCTCAAGCAACGGCTTGAACAGAAAGCAGAACTTCATGACTTCGCCGTTACCGACGAGGACTATTGGTCAATTCGGGAAGAACTGATCGCACGAGGCAAACTGCAGAAAGGCAGCGGTCGAGGGGGCTCAGTATTCCGTTTTGACAGCAGCTGGAAACCTAGCGCTCAACAGACAGCCATCGATGAGCAATACAACTGGGAGGATCTAGATGAGCCGGTAAGCGACAGCCCGGAAAGCCTGGAAAAGCTGCGCAGCCGCCTTTTAGACCTAAGTGCGAGAAACAGGCTTCTGAATTTCTCGCACGCTCGCTCCAAGCGTTTCGCGCGAATTATCGACGAGCTTCCCGACCATCTATTTGAAACGCTGACGGCTGACCAAGCGATGCGTTTCGCGCCGGTTCCCGAGCCGACAGAACGCCAGTTGATTGAGCAGGGCTACCTCAAGTACGACGAGCAAACCGGCAGCGTTAGTGAGCTAAAGAAGCCACCAACGGCGGAGACTTGGGCGCAGCTCCTGGGCATAGAAACCAGCTACGAGCTTCCAACGGGATCAGAGTCTCCCGGCGACAAACATGCTGACGATGCCATTTAAACCCTCTACTACCCCACCGAGCTGGAGTCACGCCTGCAGATACTGCATGCGCAGTCACGTCTATCGCTCGATGAAACTGGCGCCAACATCCTCTATCTGGCACTCGGCTTCCTTGAGTGGGATGAGTCGATAGTCGGGAAGAACAGCACGCGCCTCGCCCCACTCATGTTGCTACCCGTCCGCCTGGAGAAAGGGAAGCTCAACCTTAAAACAGCAACCTTCGACTACGAGGTTCTGTATACCGGCGAAGACATCCTCACTAATCTCTCGCTACGGGAAAAACTACGCCGCGACTTCGGCATTGCACTGCCACGCATCACTGAAGATTTGCTGCCCGAAGAGTATTTCGCTCGTGTACGAGAGACCGTTCTCGAAGTGAAACCTGACTGGAAGCTGCACCGCTTTGCCTCCTTGGGCTTGTTCGAGTTCGGCAAGTTGATGATGTATCTGGATCTTGAGCCTGGCAAAAATCAGGTGCTACTCCAGAGCAGCCTGGTAAAGAGGCTGATTGGCCTAGCAGATAGCGAACGCCCCGAGTCTACTGCCGATGGGTTCAGCAGCGAGCACGCCATCGACGAGCTCCAAGATGTACACCAGAACTACCCCCTGATTGATGACGCGGACAGCTCACAACACAGTGCACTGGTCGATGTGATGCGCGGCGAAGACCTGGTGATCGAGGGGCCACCCGGCACAGGTAAATCGCAGACCATCACCAACATGATCTCCGCGGCCATGGCACAGGGCAAAAAAGTGCTCTTCGTAGCAGAAAAACGCGCTGCGTTAGAGGTTGTTAAAAACCGGCTAACGCGCGCAGGGCTGGGAGAGTTCTGCCTGGAATTACACAGCCACAAAAGTCAGAAGAGCGCGGTGGCCGCAAGCATTGGGCAGCGCATCAGTAACCGAGGCAGCTACCGCCAGCCTGCTCAGCTGAACGACTTGATCAACAATTACGAGCGACTGAAGCAGCAACTCAACGATCATGTCCGACAGCTCCACACTCTCCATTCCAATACCGGGCTGACTGCTCACCAGGTTCTGATGCAAGCCACACGTTTGCGTGAAAGCCTGGCCATCCGCCCTGCCGACTTCCACCCTGCTAGCACAGCCAACCTGGATAGAAACCAAGTTCATGAGCAGGCAGGTTACTTTACTCACATCTACACCAAAACGGTTGAGGAAGCAGGCCAGAGCGGCCAACTTGAAACTCACCCATGGTTTGGCTGCACCAAGACGCAAATAAGCGGGCTAGAGCGATCCGACCTCCTGCTCCAGCTGAAACACGCAATAACAGCACTTGATGAGCTAGGCGCGGCGCGAACCACGGCCTCGACCAGCCTTAAAGCAGCTGAGGTTTCCTCGCTCTCCCCCAAAGCCACCCAGCAGTTGGCAAGCGCCCTCGCGACCATCCCAATGCCCAAAGGCGACGAAGATTGGGACTTAATCAGCCGGCTCGATGCCTCCAGCTGTGAGGCGCTCCAGGCCTGGCTAGAAGGCATGGACCAGCTGATGGAGCAACAAGTCACCCTGAACCAGGCCTTGCACCCTAGCGTCATCGGATCTCCTCAAGCCTTAGAAACAATCAAGAAATCCTGTGCACAGATACGGCAGCACAACGACAGTAACGGTCTGAAACTGGATGACCTTCTGGAGCTGATCCAAGAAGCCCAAGAGCTCATTGATGAAGCCCCCAAAGCTCAACTGCTGATTCAAACCATCGCGAAAGCACCAGCCGCCCAGTCTCTCAAAACTGACAAGCTGGGAATCGAGCAGATGGGTCTGTTGCTTGAGCTCTTGCTACAGATGCCTATTGCCCTGGCGAAGTGGCGCCACAAACGTTTCGAAGATGCTTCGCTGGACAGAGTACTTCCCGAGCTCAGTGAGCTTTTAGCCGACATCAAACAGCTCGAATCACGATCCGCCAGCGTCTTCACCCTTGACCGCCTAACCAATCACACACGGCTTGAAGACCTGCAGCGCGTGCTCGCTGACAGCTCATTGTTCCGCTGGTTCAAAAGTGGCTGGCGAGCAGCCAAGGCCGAAGTTCTTTCCATGGTACGACCAGGTATCAAACTGAAGGCGGCTCTTCAGGCGCTGCCAGACGGCATAGCCTACAAGCGCCAGCAAAACCGCCTGGCGGCCGAGCCCACCTTCCGCGAGGCGCTCGGCGAGCACTTCAGAGATGAAGGAACCAAAACTGCCGAGCTGATTGCCCTACGCAATTGGTACCGCACACTGAGGGACAAGTGTGGGCGCGGCTTCGGTGGCAGCGTCTGGATTGCAGAGTATTTGCTTAAAGAAAGCTCCCAGGTGCTGGAGCACTTGCTGGGCGATGCCAGAGAGTTGAAAGAGTACCTCACGGACGTACTGTCCCATCGCAGTGAGCTGGAAAACACGCTCCTCTTGGATGGCCACCAACTTAAGTCAGAAGACTTATTGGCTCCCCAGGGCCTGTATATGCGGCTCATCAAGGAACTGGGCAGCGCACTCGATGCGCTACTACCGCTGATTAGCGAGCAGGCCCCAACTACTGGCCGCGTACTGGCACTCGCACAAGCAGTTGAGAGCTGGCAGGAGCGCGCCGCAGCCCTGCAGAACAATGCCGAGCTGCTCGCGTGCTTAGCAGGAAAAGAGCTGCCCCGCTTCGATAACCTGGCCGAGGCGCGTGGCCACCTGATCGCCTGGCGCCACACCGTGTCCTTCGTTCGCCCGATCATGGCGCTGTCGATACGCCACCTTCTGGTGCCTCAACTTGCAGCCTGCAATACCAAGCAGGCCGAACAGCTGGTTAGTGACTGGAACACCCTAGGTCAGCAACTGGTGGAGACTCTGCGGGCCTGGGAGCAAGCCTTAAAGGGCTTTATCGAAAAAGCTGAAGTAGAGCCGGCGCATTGGTGGAAGCGCATCGATCAAGATGACATCACAGCCCTCAAACAACGCCTGCAATGGGCAGCGCAGAACGAAGAGTTGCTCGAACACTGGTTGGAATACCGTCGCTTGCGCAAGCGACTTGCTGACTTGGGCTTCGAGGCGGTGATATTCGCCACCGAGAACCAAACACTCGCGGCGGATAGAACCAAAGATGCCTGCCTACTGGGCCTAATTGATCTCTGGGCCAAACAGATACTAGAAAACAACCCAGCACTGGGACAGTTCTCAGGCAAGGATCAGGAGGCCATCCGAGCTCGCTTTGCCGAAATAGATAACCAGCTTACCAAACTGCAACGCGAGCAGTTGGCAGCAAAAATCGACCAACACAAGGTTCCTCAAGGCAACAACTCCGGCAAGGTGAAGGATCGCACTCAGCTCGCCCTGCTCAAGCACGAGGCCGGTAAGAAAACCCGCCACGAATCCATTCGCTCGCTCATGCTGCGTGCACCTGAGGCCCTTCAAGGGCTGAAGCCCTGCTTTATGATGTCACCCATTGCCGTTGCTCAGTACCTACCGGCCGGCAAAGTCCACTTCGACATCATCGTCATGGACGAAGCCTCGCAGATGCGGCCGGAAGAAGCCTTGGGCGCCATCTCCCGCGGCAGCCAGCTGGTTGTCGTCGGCGACCCCAAACAGCTGCCGCCCACCAGTTTCTTCTCCCGCCAAGGCGGTGATAATGACGAAGAAAGCGAAGAGCTCTCTCTGGCACAGGACTCGGAAAGTATCCTCGAAGCGGCCATGCCACTGTTTAAGTTGCGCCGTCTGCGTTGGCACTACCGTTCGCGCCACGAAAGCCTGATCGCTTTCTCCAACAAGGCCTTCTACGACAGCAACCTGGTGGTCTATCCATCACCTCACCGCGAATCGAACGAGTTCGGCGTGAAATTTGTACGTGTGGCTCGAGGCCGCTTCGTCGAGCAACGCAATGTTGAAGAGGCCGATATCGTCGCCAAGGCCATCGAACACCATCTGCTGCACCGCCCTGAAGAGTCGCTCGGCGTCGTCGCCATGAACGTCAAGCAAGCCGAACAGATCGACCGTGCTCTGGAGCAACTCGCGAAGCAGAATCCGGCGCTGCAGGAAGCCTTTAATCGTAACGAAGAAAGCGACGAGCCTCTCTTCATCAAGAACCTGGAGAACGTCCAGGGTGATGAGCGCGACGTCATCTACATCTCCACCACCTATGGCCCGATGGAGATCGGCGGCAGCGTGCCCCAGCGCTTTGGCCCCATCAACGGCTCTGACGGCTGGCGTCGCCTAAACGTTCTGTATACCCGCTCCAAGAAACGCATGCAGGTATTCGCCTCCTTCACTGCCAGCGACGTGGTTGCGACAGGCACATCCAGCCGCGGCGTACTGGCGCTGCGTGACTTCCTACAGTTCGCCGAATCAGGCCTTATGCCGCATATCCGTGAGACCGGCAGAGCCTCAGACAGCGATTTCGAGGTCGCAGTCATCGAAGCCTTGGAGCACCATGGCTATCAGTGCGAGCCGCAAGTGGGCGTTGCCGGCTTCTTCATCGATCTAGCTGTGCGCGATCCCGGCCAGCCTGGCCGCTATCTAATGGGCATCGAGTGCGATGGCGCGGCCTACCACTCGGCCAAGTCGGCCCGCGACCGCGACCGCCTGCGCCAGAGCGTGCTGGAACAACTCGGCTGGCGTATTCGCCGCATCTGGTCAGTGGATTGGTTCCGCAATGCCAAGCTGCAACTCGAACCTATCCTCCAGGAACTCGCCGCCATGCGCACTGAGCCGGCCATTGAGGTAGAGTCAGAACAAGCCGAAGAGCAGATCATCCAGCAAGTCGCCGAAGAGCAGAGCCAGCACGCCGAGCGCATCTCCCAGGAGGGCGGCACAAGTCTGCGCGAGAAACTGCACTACCTGGATCAGCAAATCATTCGCCCCGCCTTACCCAACATACCGGACAACCGCCGCCTACTACGCCCAGCCATGCTCGAAGCTTTGCTGGAGTTCAAGCCGGCCGACCGCAGCGAGTTCCAGCAGCGGCTACCGGGCTACCTGCGTGAGGGAACCGACCCCGCCGAGGGGCAGTTCATCGACGACGTGCTTTCTCTGATCGGTGACTACGCATAAGGCATTCCAGCAACACAGTATCGACGAACAGATCAGCTACACGTGTCCAATAGGCGTGATGGCGACCTATTGCTAACGGTCAAAGGGTGCTTTGCGGGCGAAAGTCATCGGGTTGGTTGGCCGTTTCTGGCCAATAGCTGCACGTGTCAGCGGCTGAATCGCCTTGAAGCGCCACGTGGTGCGTTCAAGAAGATCCTGAACAGCTTCTTAGAAAGTCACCCCAGCGATCAAAGCAATATTGCTGTACGGCCGGCACTCACCCGTACGAATCTGCACCCGCGCGGTGCGGCAGGCGGCCTTGAGTTCCTCGTGGCTGACCAGTTGCCGTTCGCCCAACTCCCCGGCTGCGGTCAGCGCTTCGATGGCCTCGAGCGCCAGGGGCGCAACTTCCAGGGTTTCCCGGGCTAGCAGATGGCCCTGCACCTGCATCTCGCTGAGTACCACCTTCAGGGTGGTGACGAAGTCCGGTACGCCGGCGGTCAGTGCCAGGTCGATGCACGGGGTGCCGGGCGGGATCGGCATGCCGGCGTCGCCGATGACGATCACGTCGCCGTGGCCGAGCCGGGCGATGGCGGCGGAGAGTTCGGCGTTTAGCAGCGGGGTCTTTTTCATACGGGCAACTCGTGACGATAAGGGATCGAAGGTTGTGCACCCGGCCGGGTGACGGCCAGGGCGGCGGCCTGCTGCCCCAGGGCGATGGCGGCTTCCAGCGGCTGGCCGGCGGCCAGGGCCGCGGCGAAGCCGCCGACGAAGGTGTCGCCGGCCGCGGTGGTGTCCACAGCGGCAACCGGCGCCACGGCGAAGTGGGCATGGCGCTCGGCATCGGCGTACAGCACGCCCTGGGCGCCGAGGGTGATCAGTACGCGGCGGGCGCCAGCCTGCAGCAGGCTGCGCGCCGCCGGCAGCGCCGATTGCGGTGAGCTTACCGGCGAGCCAGTCAGCGCGGCTGCCTCGCTCTCGTTGGGAATCAGGTAATCGGCCAGGTCGTACCAGTGGGCCGGCAGTGGCCCGGCCACGGGCGCCGGGTTGAGAATCACGATGCAGCCGGCCTCGCGGCCCAGCTTCATGGCGGCCTCAACGGTGGCGTCCGGCACCTCCAGTTGCACGATCAGTACCTGAGCGTCGGCCAGCAGTTGCGCCTGTGCGCTCAGGTGTTCGGGGGTCAGCGCACCATTGCCGCCGGCAACGATGACGATGGCGTTCTGGCCGGCGTCGTCCACCAGGATCGAGGCAATGCCGGTGGGCACGCCGTCGATTTCGCTGACCGCCGAGCAATCGATGCCTTCGCTGATCAGCCCGGTACGCAGCCGTGCGCCATAGGCATCAGCGCCCACACAGCCGATCATCGCCACCTGGGCGCCGAGGCGCGCCGCGGCCACCGCCTGGTTGGCGCCCTTGCCGCCGGCGGCGGTGGAGAAATCATGCCCGGTGAGGGTTTCGCCGCCGCGCGGCAGGCGTGGCGCACGCACGATCAGGTCCATGTTCAAACTGCCGACCACCACCACTTTGCCTTGCATCTGTACCTGCTCCTCTCGGGCGCCTGCGCCCAGCTGGAAAATATTCAGCCGCCGATGGCCGCGGTGGATTCACGCAGCATCAGGGTCGGCTCGATCAACCGTTGTTCGGCCGCAAGGCCAGGTTTACGGATGCGCGCCAGCAAGCGCTCGGCCGCCTGCTCGCCGAGCTGGCCGATGCGCTGGCCGACGGTGGTCAGCGCCGGGTGCAGGTAGCGGCTCACTTCGATGTCGTCGAAGCCCACCACCGACAGTTGCTGGGGCACCTGCAGGCCGCGTTCGGCGGCAGCGCGCAGCACGCCCAGAGCGATCATGTCGTTGCCGGCGAAGATCGCCGTGGGCCGCTGCTCGCCTGCCAGCAGCACCTGGGCGGCGGCGTGACCAGCCGGGCTGGTAAACGCGCAGTCCACCACCGCCTGGGCCTCGATGCCCGCCTCGTCCAGGGCGCGGCGATAACCGCCGGCGCGCAGCTGCACCACCTGGGTGCTGGCCGGGCCGCCAATGCAGACGATGCGCCGGTGACCCAGCTCCAGCAGATGACGGGTGGCCAAATAAGCGCCCTGCTCGTGGTCGATGCGCAGCTGGTCGGCGCTGACGCCTTCCAGCGAACGGTCGACCAGCACCAGCGGCACCCGCAGGGCCGCCAGGGCCTGGGCGAAGGCGGCGTCGCTGGCCACGGTGGCGACGATCAGGCCGTCGATGCGCCGCTCCAGCAACACGCGCAGGTAGCGCAGCTGCTTGTCGATGTCATCGTCGGAGTTGCACAGGATCACGCTATAGCCGTTGCGCTCGGCGTGATCCTCGATGCCGCGGGCCAACTCGGCGAAGTACGGGTTGCTGGCATTGGGCAGCAGCAGCCCGAGCGTACCGGTGGCGCGCACCCGCAGTGAACGGGCCACGCCGCTGGGCACGTAACCCAGCTCGGCGATGGCCGCTTCCACCTTGCTGCGCACCTGATCGCTGACCGGACGGGTTCCATTCACCACGTGGGACACTGTGGTGTAGGAAATGCCCGCGCGGGCGGCGACGTCCTTGATGGTAGCCACGGCGGCTTAGCCCCGACGCTTGGCGCGGTAGCTGCGGTAGGTGTCGAGAATCACCGCGATGACGATCACCGCACCGGTGATGATGCGTTTGGTCGGTTCGGTGGCACCGATCTGCGCCAGGCCCGCGGCCAGCACGGAGATGATCAGCACGCCGAAGAAAGTGCTGATCACCGAGCCACGGCCGCCCATCAGGCTGGTGCCGCCGATGACCACCGCGGCGATCACCTGCAGCTCCAGGCCGGAACCGGCGTTCGGGTCAGCCGCTTCCAGACGGGAAATCTGGAACAGCGCCGCCAGGCCGGCGAGCAGGCCCATCAGGGCGAACACGGAAATCTTGTAAGGCTTGGGGTTGATGCCGGCCAGGCGCACCGCTTCCTCGTTGGTGCCGATGGCCACTAGGTAACGGCCGAACACGGTGCGGGTCAGCAGCAGGTGGGCGGCGAGGATCACCAGCAGGGCGATCACGAACGACGGCGAAATGCCGGCGGCGAACGGTGTCGACAGCCAGGCATAGGCGTCGCCGATATAGGCGGTGCGCGAGTCGGTGAGCTGATAAGCCAGGCCGCGGGCCATCTCCAGCACGCCGAGGGAGACGATGAACGACGGAATGCCCCAGGCCACGGTGATGATCCCTGTCACGCTGCCAGCCAGCGCCGCGCACGCCATGCCCAGCAGCGCGGCGGGCAGAATGCCCCAGCCGAAACCAAGGGTGGCGACGCTGACCACGGCGGCAGCCAGGGCCAGCACCGAGCCCACCGACAGGTCGATGCCGCCGATGATCAGGATAAGCGTCATGCCCACCGCCAGCACCATCAGATCGGGAATCTGGTTGGCCAGGGTGGTGAAGGTCGCGTAGGACAGGAAATGGCTGCTCAGGCTGGAGAACAGCACGATCATCGCCAGCAGCGCGCCAGCCAGGCCCAGGTAGGTGCCCAGGCCCTGATGGGTGCCGCTGCGCTTGGTCGGCGTGGCGGATGGAGTGGTCATTGGGAAAGCTCCTGTAACGGGGGGGCGACGTCGCCGAGCAAGGCCTCGCGGCTGCGGTAGCCGGCGAAGGCGGCGGCCAGCAGACGGTCCTGGGTCCAGTCATCGCGGTCGAAGGTTTCGATCAGGCGGCCAGCGGACAGCACGCCGATGCGATCACAGATCAGCATCAGTTCGCGCAGGTCGCTGGATACCACCACCAGGGCCTTGCCCTGGCGCGCCAGCTCACCGAGCAGGCCGTAGATTTCGAATTTGGCGCCAACGTCGATGCCGCGGGTCGGCTCGTCGAACAGCAGCACCTGGCAGTCGCGCTCCAGCCAGCGGCCGATCACCACCTTCTGCTGGTTGCCGCCGGACAGCTCGACCACCGCCTGGTGGGCACCATTGCAGCGAATGCGCATGGCGTTGATCTGTCGCTGCGCCAGGGCCTGCTCCGCCGCCGGGCGCATCACGCCGTGCTTGGATACCGCGGGCATATTGCCCAGCGCCAGGTTGGCGGCAATAGGCTGGCCGAGCAGCAGGCCTTCGCCCTTGCGGTCTTCGGTGATCAGCGCGATGCCATGACGCACCGCTTCGGCGGGCGAACGCACCTGCACCGGCACCGGCGGATTGCCGATAGCCACCTCGCCACTGTCGGCGCGGTCGGCGCCGTAGATCAGCCGCAGCAGCTCGGTGCGGCCTGCGCCGATCAGCCCGGAAATACCGTAGATCTCCCCGGCCCGCACGCTGAACGACACGTCGTCGACCTTGCCGCGCCGGCACAGGTTGCTGACTTGCAACAACGGTGCGCCGATCTTTCGCTCGCCCAGGTCGATGGCTTCGCCGACCTCACGGCCGACCATCAGGGTGACCAGCTCGTCGCTTGAGTAGCGATCGATGGGTTCCACCGCCACCAGCTGGCCGTCACGCAACACGGCCACACGCTGCGCCACCTTGGCCAGCTCTTCGAGGCGATGGGAGATGTACACGATGGCCACACCGGCGTCGCGCAGGCGCTGGATCTGCTCGAACAGCAGATCGACCTCGCGGGCGGTGAGCATGGCCGTCGGTTCGTCGAGCACCAGCACGCGGCACTCGCCGATCAGGTTGCGGGCGATCTCGACCATCTGCTGGTGGCCAACGCCCAGCGCGGCCACCGGCGTATCCGGGTCGATGGCCTCCAGGCCGACCCGCGCCATGGCCTCGCGCGCCATCTCGCGCAGGCGGCCACGGGAAATCCAGCCAGCGCGGCTGGGCAGGTTGTCGAGAAACAGGTTCTCGGCCACGGTCAGCGTCGGCAGCAGGTTGAGTTCCTGCAGGACCATGCGCACGCCAAGGCGCTCGGCCTCGCGGCGGCTGGCCGGTGCATAGGGCTGGCCGAGGAAGCTCAGAGAGCCCGTGGTCGGTTGCTCCAGCCCACAGAAAATCTTCGAAAGGGTACTTTTGCCGGCGCCGTTCTCGCCGGTCAGCGCCAGCACTTCACCGGCGCGCAGCTCCAGCTCGACCCCGCCCAGCACGGGCTGGACGTAGGTTTTGCCGATATCGCGAGCGGCGAGAACGGTCTCGCCGCCGGTTACCGCATGGATCACGGCTTGGTCACGAGTTCGACGGGGGTTTCGATCACGCCGTCTTTGGCACCGGTAGGCTCACCCTTGACCAGCTTGAGCGCCGCTTCGATACCGAACACCGCCTGGCGAGCCGCGAACTGGTCGGCGGTGGCGAGTACGCGACCGTCCTTGAGCATCGGCTTGATGGCGTTAATGTTGTCGTAACCGACCACCTGCACCTGATCCTTCTTGCCAGCGGCACGCACGGCGGACACCGCGCCGAGAGCCATGCTGTCGTTGCCGGCCAGCAGCGCCTTGAGGTTCGGGTACTCGTTGAGCATGGCCGAGGCCACGGCGTTGCCGCGGTCGATCTCCCAGTTGCCGGACTGCACGCCGACGATCTTCATGCCGGCCGCTTCCATGGCGTCCTTGAAGCCTGCGGTGCGCTGCTGGGCGTTGGTGGTGGTGGACACGCCTTCGATGATGCCGACTTCGTCACCGGCCTTGAGCTTTTCCTTGGCCAGGTATTCACCGACCAGGCGCGCGCCCTTGCGGTTATCCGGGCCTACGAAGGGCACGTCCAGGCCCTTGCTCTTGACCACTTCCGGGTCGAGGCGGTTGTCGATGTTGACCACCTTGATGCCGGCATCGCTGGCCTTCTTGATCACCGGCACCAGCGCTTTGGAATCGGCGGGCGCGATCACCAGGGCATCGACCTTGGCGACGATCATCTGCTCGACGATGCGGATCTGCGCGGAGGTATCGGTTTCATCCTTGATGCCGTTGGCGACCAGTTCGAACTGGTCAGGATGTTCTTTCTGGTAGGCCTTGGCGCCGTCTTCCATGGTGCGGAAGAACTCGTTGGCCAGGGATTTCATCACCAGCGCAACGCGAGGCGTATCACCTTCGGCGGCATGGGCACTGGAGAAACTGACAAGGGCAGCGGCGCCAAGGGCGATGGCGGCGCAGAGACGGGCAGGACGAAAACCGGACATGGGCGAACTCCGTGGTTATTGTCGTTTTTACGGGCACGCAAACGTTTGCGCATGGATAAAATTATTTAACGCCCGAGCAATTGTCAAATTTTCCGAACGGCCGCTGTCGCTGGATCAGCACGTCCTGAAGAATGTGAGCGTTATCAGGATTCTGAGCACCGCGACGAACTTTTCCCGTCCACACCCGTCAATCACAGCGGCCGCTGCGGCGGCAAAAGTGGGCGCCCCGCGCGCCGGAAGCAACCTGACCAAGGACTGTCACCATGTTCAAGCCTCTCCTCCTGGGCGCGAGCCTCGCTGCCCTCCTCGCTGGCTGCGCCAGCCATTCCCCCCAAGCGCTGGACCAACGTCTACTTGGCGAATGGCAAGGCATGCGCGACAAGAACGGCCCTTGCCAGTTCTTCGCCTGGAACTCCAGCTTTCGCCCTGACGGCCGATTCGAGATCAGCTTCTTCGCCGACGAGGACAGAACTCGCCTGATCCAGACCGAGCGCGGCACCTGGACGGCCAGCAACGGCAAGAACCACCTGACCACCGACGGCCTGAAAACCACCGAGGTGTACGACTACCGCTTCGTCGATGCCGACACTGTCGAGTACGTCAGCACCAAGGCCGACCCGACCGCCGATTGCCAGGCCGACTACCGATTCACCGAGCACCGCGTTGGTCATTAATAAAGCGGGCGCCGCCGGCCAGTCCGACAGCGCCCGCCTCAAGGAGGAACATCATGAAGAACCTGATCGCCCTGTTAAGCGCCGGCGCCCTGCTCGGCGGCTGCATGACGCTGTCCGGCACCTATCAGCTCACGCTGCAGGATGCCAACGGCCAGCCGCTTGCACAGAACGTCAGCATGGTCGCCGAGGGCAGTGGCATCTATAGCGCGCGCAATGCCCTGTGTTCGGCGTATCCGGATGCCACTGTCATCATCCGCGATGCCAAAAGCGGCGAAGAACTGAAGAGCGAAAGCCCTTACAAGTGCTGAGCCAAGGCGGCGGTCACTCGATACGGATGCGGTATTCGACGGCCCGCCGTTCCTGCTGATCGGGGAAGGAGGAGAAGCTGACCGAATCCTCCCCGGGCGTGTCACCGGCCAGGTAGATGTAGCGATCCACCTTGGCCACATCGCCGTCGACCTGATACTCACGCTTCCAGCGCCCCAGCTTCGGCGTGCTGTTGCCGATTTTTTCCACCGGCGTCCAGAGCTCGCTGCGCGTCTTGCGCCCCTCCTCGCTGAGCTGGTCGAGCACCACACAGCGCTCGCCGGGCTTGACCCGCACCGGGATCACGAAATTGCCATGCACTTCATCGCGAAACGCGGCGCCGGTATCCACCTCGCAGGCCAGGCTCTGCAGGCTGACCGAGAGCAGCGCCGCTGCGCACCACAACTTTTTATTCACGGGCTCACCACTTCATTAGCCTGGTAGCGCTGCGCCGGCTGGACAATCTGCTCCTGGGCGCTGACCAGCGGCAGGTCGCGCGAACCTTCAGCGGTGGCCTCTACCAGGGCGTACAGCGTAGCGGTAGCCAGCTCCAGCGCATGGGGCAAGGCATGGCCGGACAGCAAACGCGCCAGCAGGGTCGCCGAGAACACGTCGCCCATGCCATTGGGCAAAGGATGCAGCGCCAGGCGCGGCGTGTTTACCAGCCAGGCGCCCTCGCCATTGACCGCCAGGGTGCACAGCTGGTCCGCGGGAATGTCCGGCGTGGCCAGGCTGGTGATCACCACCACGTCCGGCCCGCGGCCGCGCAACTGACGCGCCACGCGCACCGCTTCGTCGACGCTGCCCAGCTTGCTGCCGGTGAGCAGCTCGAACTCGAACTGGTTGGGGGTGATGATGTTGGCGCAGGGAATCGCCAGGTTACGCAGGAAATCGGGGATCGCCGCATTGACGAACACGCCCCGCCCGACATCGCCCATCACCGGATCGCACAGGTAGCGCACGCCGGGATTGTCGCGGCGGATCTCGTCCACCGCCTCGAGAATCACCGCGCCGATGGCCGCATCGCCCAGGTAACCGGACAGCACCGCCGAAACCCGCGACAACGCACCGCGATCACGCAGGCCGGCGAGCACCTCGCGAATGTGCTCGGCATCGAACACCTGGCCGCGAAACTGGCCGTAACCGGTGTGGTTGGAAAACTGCACCGTGTGCACCGGCAACACTTCGAAGCCCAGGCGCTGCAGCGGGAACACGGCGGCGTCGTTGCCGACGTGACCAAGTGCGACGTGGGACTGGATGGATAGCACCAGAGGTGGGTGGGTAGCGCTCATGGGCGGGCGGGATCCTGTCATGGACGGCGCAAGGCCAGTGGCGGCATTATTCGCCAATCCCCCCTGAGATTCCATGGCAAACGGAGTGCCCAATGCCCTACCCCATCGACCCGGTCATTCAGGAACAGCCCTCGGGTTGCGGCATCGCTGCCTGTGCGGCGCTGGCCGGGGTCGGTTATGAAGAAAGCCGTCGTATCGCCAACGGGCTCGGCATTTACGCCGAAGACCAGGCGCTGTGGTCGGACACCGAATACGTGACCCGACTGTTGCACGCCCAAGGCCTCGAGGCCCAGGCACCAGCACCGTTTTCAGGCTGGGAGCGTTTGCCTGATCGCGCATTGCTGGCCATCCGCTGGCGCCTGGAAAACGGCCAGCCGTTCTGGCACTGGGTGGTGTTCGCCCGCGACGCCGGGCAAGCTCGTGTGCTGGACTCCAAGCGCGCCCTGAAGCATAACGTGCGCACCGACTTCTGGCGTATGCAGCCCAAATGGTTCATGGCCGTCACTGTCGACAAGTAGAGAACGTCACGCCAATGACCGCACGAATACGCGCCATCCAGGCGGATATCACCACGCTCGAGGTCGATGCCATCGTCAATGCCGCCAACTCGTCACTGCTCGGTGGCGGCGGCGTGGATGGCGCCATCCATCGTGCCGCCGGCAGCGACCTGCTACACGAATGTCGCCTGCTCGGCGGCTGCAAGACCGGCGAGGCCAAACGCACCGGCGGCTACCGATTGCCAGCGCGCTTCATCGTGCACACCGTGGGGCCCGTCTGGCGTGGCGGCGAGCAAGGCGAAGAGGCGCTGCTGATCGCCTGCTACCGCAACGCCCTGCGCCTGGCGGCCGAGGTGGCCGCCCATTCCATCGCTTTTCCAAGCATCAGCACCGGTATCTTCGGCTATCCGATCGAGCAGGCAGCTCGTACCGCGGTGAGCACGGTACGGGCCGAACTGGCGCGGCATCCCGGCGTCGACGAGGTGCTGTTCTGCTGTTTTTCGGCTAATGACTTGGCGATCTACCAGAAGGCATTAGCCGAACCACACTGACTCAGCCGGACAGGCATCAGCCAACGGTACGGTCAGGCCCTGGCGATCTCGGGAGCCAGCAGCCACTCGGCACTGTCGTTCCAGACGTCCATCCGAGTGATCTTGCCGTTGCGCACTTCGAAACGATCCAGATAGCGGTTACCGGAAAAACTGCTGCCATCCGGCCACTCGCCATACAGCGTGCCGTTCGAATAGACGACGGTGTGGTCGTCACGCTCGGTCCAGTCGAACTGACCGAGGGCCTTTTTCACCCAGGCGTAACGCGAGCCGTTGAAGGCCGTGATGTCCTGGGGCGTGGGCATGTGCCGCCCGCCAGTGAAGGTGATGCGCACGTCATCACTCATGTAGGTGGCGGCCTTGACCGGGTCCGGCGCCATGGAAGCAGCTAGAAAATCGCTAACAATCTGCACCGCTTCATTCATCTCGCTCATGAATTGCTCTCCTGCTTCATTGATTGGCCGAGACACCTCTCGTGCCTGGATGTGGTGCGACATGCACGCTATTCGTGCATATCTGCCCTGATCTGTGTGGGACAACCCCGGCAGCACCAGTCTGCGCGTTATGGCACCAGGCTTGCTAGCAAATTATATACAAATGCTAGCAATCAGGAGAAAGGTCATGCGCAAACTGTTACCCCCACTACGCCGACTGCTGCCTTGCGCGGCGGCCGCCAGCCTTGCCATGGCGCTGAGCGCTCCGCTGCTCGCCGAGGAGCCGATCAAGGTCGGCTTGGTGGCCGCCCTGTCCGGGCAGTCGGCGAAATCCGGCGAGGCGCTGACCCGCGGCTTGACGGTGGCGATAGATGAAATCAACGCCAAGGGCGGCATCCTCGGCCGACCGGTGCAATTGATTCGTCGCGACGATGAAAGCAACCCGGCCAAGGGCATGCTGGCCGCCCGCGAACTGGCGCAGCGGGAAAAGGTCGCCGTGCTGTTCGGTGGCCTCGACACCCCGGTTTCCCTGGCCATCGTGCCATTGGCCAATCAACTGAAGGTGCCGTTCATGGGCATCTGGGCTGCTGGCACCAAGATCACCGAGAACGGTGCGAAGGACAATTACGTATTCCGCGTCTCGGCGGTGGATGAGCTGGTCGACGAAGCACTGGTCGAGTACGGCGTGAAGAAAGGCATGAAGAAGCCAGGGATGATCCTGATCAACAATCCCTGGGGCGAATCCAACGAAATCGGTTTCAAGGATGCCCTGGCCAAACGCGGCATGGATTACGCCGGCATCGAGCGCATCGAAGACAGCGACCTCGACGTGGTGCCGCAACTGACCCGCCTGAAGAATGCCGGCACCGACACCCTGCTGATGGTCGGCAACGTCGGCCCTTCGGCCCAGGTGGTCAAGTCCCTCGATCGCATGGGCTGGGACGTACCGGTGGTTTCCCACTGGGGCCCGGCAGGCGGCCGCTTCAGCGAGCTGGCCGGCCCCAACGCCAGCCGCGTGCACTTCATCCAGACCTACGTGTTCACCGAGAACAACAGCGCCAGGGGTGACAGCGTGCTGGCGGCCCTCAAACAGCGCTTCCCGGAGATCAAGAGCCTGGCCGACGTGACCCCGGCAGTAGGGATCGCCAATGCCTACGACGCCATGCACCTGGCCGCCGCGGCCATCGAAAAGGCCGGCGACACCCAGGGCAGCAAGGTTCGCGATGGTTTCTATGCAATCGACAGCTACCAGGGCCTGATCAAGGACTACGCCCAGCCCTTCACCCCGACCAAGCACGACGCCCTGGGCCCGGACGACTACGTCTTCACCCATTTCGTCGACGGCCGCATCGTTCCACTCGCCCCCTGAAGCCGTGAACGGGCGGGCCCTGGCGGCCTGCCCGGAGGATTATCGTCATGATCACCGCCGCCATCATCACCGGGCTCGGGCTGGGCAGCATGTATGCCCTGCTCGCCCTGGGCTTTCACATCACCTATGTGGTGTCACGCACGGTCAATTTCGCCCAGGGCAGCGCCATGATGGTTGGCGCCGTACTCGGTTACAGCTTCCACATCACCTGGGGCTGGCCGCTGTGGCTGGCAATTCCGGCCACCCTGGCGCTGTGCGCCCTGTATGGACTGATCATCGAGCGTTTTCTGGTTCGCCCCTTCCATTCGCGCGGCTCCGAAGCCTGGCTGATGGCGACGGTGGCGGCAGGCATCCTGGTCGACAACCTGGCGCTGTTCACCTTTGGCAAGGAGCCACGGCAGTTCACCTCGGCGCTGGCCAACCAGCATCTGGAGCTGTTGGGCAACAATGTCGGCGTGCTGCAACTGCTGATTCCGCTGGTAGGCGGCGGCATCGCCCTGGCGTTGTTTCTGGTACGCCGCCATACCCGCCTGGGCAAGGTACTGGAAGCCTGCGTGCAGAACCCCAGGGCGGCGATGCTGATGGGCATCCGCGTCAACCGGGTGGTGGCCGTGGCCTTTGCGGTGTCGACCGTGTTCGCCGCCATCGCCGGCCTGCTGATCGCGCCACTGTTCAGCGTGAATGCCGAGATGGGCCTGCTGTTCGGCCTCAAGGCCTTCGCCGTGGCGATTCTTGGCGGCATCGCCAGCGCTGGCGGGGTATTCGCCGCCGGCCTGCTGTTCGGGTTGGTCGAGGCGCTGGTGACCCTCTATTTCGGCTCGGCCTTCACCCAGTTGTTCACCTTCGCCCTGGTCATCCTGGCCCTGGCGCTGCGCCCCAATGGCCTGTTCGGCAGCAAGACCCTGGTGAAAGTATGACCCTGAAGAATTCGCTGTTCGCTCCCGCTTCCCTGGCCCTGCTGACGCTGGCCTGCATTGCCGCCACGCTGCTGCTCGACAGCTACTCGCTGCTGGTCTTCACCTTCTGCGCGCTGGCCGTGGTGGTCGGCGTGGGCCTGAACATTCTGATCGGCCTGAGCGGGCAGATCTCTTTCGGCCACATCGCCTTCTACGCCATCGGCGCCTATGTGTCCGCGCTGCTGACCATGGCCGGCCTGCCCCTGGGCCTGGCGGTGATCGCCGCCGGCCTGGCCTGCGCGGCCATCGGCGCGTTGCTGGCGATTCCGGCCCTGCGCGTCAGCGGCCCGTACCTGGCGATGATCACCATCGCCTTCGCCCTGGTGGTGCACCACGGTTTGATCGAATGGCGCTCGCTGACCGGCGGTGCCAACGGCCTGATGGGCATTCCCATGCCGGAAATCGGCAGCCTCGATCCGAGCGTGGGCCTGGCGCTGATCGCCACCGGCCTGATGATCGCCGCCCTGGCGCTGTTCCAGCGCCTGCGTCGCAGTGGCTGGGGCATGGCCATGCGCGCCGTGAAATCCACCGAGATCGCCGCCCGCTCCCTCGGTTTCAACCCGGTGCAGACCAAGACCCTGGCCTTCGCCCTGTCCGCCCTGCTGACCGGCCTGGCCGGTTCCCTGGTGGCGCCGCTGATGATGTTCATCAACCCGGCCTCGTTCCCCTTCTCGCAATCGATCCTGTTCGTGCTGGCCGTGATCGTCGGCGGCAGCGGCACCCTGTTCGGCCCGCTGCTCGGCGCCCTGCTGATCGTGCTGCTACCGGAGATGCTCTCGGATTTCGCCGAATACCGCCTGCTAATCTTCTCGGTGCTACTGCTCTGCGTGCTCTGGGCTGCACCGCGAGGGCTGCTCGGCACCCTGGCCAACCTGTGGCTGCGACCTGCCCATCAGGCCGCCCCGGCGACTTTCGATCAGGCGCGACTGAGCGCCTTCTTCCAGCAGGACAACGCCGCCCCGGAAGGCCTGCAGGTCAAGGACATCGGCATTCGCTTCGGCGGCGTGCAGGCGGCGCAACACGTCAGCCTGCACGCACCGGCGGGCAGCATCACCAGCATCATCGGCCCCAATGGCGCGGGCAAGACCACGGTGCTGAACATGATCAGCGGCTTCTACGCACCCGATAGCGGCAGTATCGACCTGGGCCGCCCCCTGGCCGGCCTGCCGGCCTGGAAGATCGCCCGCGCCGGCATCGCCCGCACCTACCAGACCACCCAGCTGTTCGGCGAACTGTCGGTGCTGGAGAACCTGCTGGTGGCCATGCAGCAGGGGCGTCTCGGCCTGCCCTTGAAGTGCGCCAGCGAAACCCGGCGCCAGTTGGCGCTGCAGTTGCTGACGCTGGTCGGTTATGGCGGCTCGGTGAACACCCCGGCCGATGACCTGGCCCACGTCGACCGCCGCCTGGTGGAAATCGCCCGCGCCCTGGCCACCTGCCCACGCGTGCTGCTGCTCGACGAGCCGGCCGCCGGGCTCAGCCGCAGCGACACCGATCGCCTGGCGGGCCTGTTCAGAACCCTGGCCGGGTTCGGTATCGCCGTCATTCTGGTCGAACACGACATGGGCCTGGTGATGGCCGTTTCCGAACGCCTGCTGGTGCTCGACGCCGGCAAGCCCATCGCCTGGGGCGTGCCGGAAGAGGTGCGCAAGGACGAACGGGTGATCGCCGCTTACCTGGGCGGCACCCGCTATCAGGCCACACCGCGGGCCAAGGCCTGGGATGGCTCGCGTAACGCACGCCTGTACATCAAGGATCTGGTGATCGACTACGGCGCCGCACCGGTGGTCGACAAGGTCAATATCGTGGTCAACCCTGGCGAGCTGATCGCCATCCTGGGCGCCAACGGAGCCGGCAAGTCGAGCATCCTGCAGTGCCTGGCCGGGCTGCACAGAGCCAGTGGCGGCAGCATTCTGCTCGACAACGAGAACATCGAACACGCCGACGCCAGCACCATCGCCACCCAGGGCCTGGCCCTGGTGCCGGAGGGCCGTCAGGTGTTCGCGCAACTCAGCGTGCGTGACAACCTGCTGCTCGGCGGCTACTCGCGCAAGGAAGCCTTCGATGCCGAGGCGGAAATCGACAGCATCCTGCGGCGCTTCCCGCGCCTGCGTGATCGCATCGACAGCGCGGCCGGACTGCTCTCCGGCGGTGAGCAGCAGATGGTGGCGATTGGCCGCGGATTGATGGCCAAGCCGAAGATCCTGCTGCTCGACGAGCCTTCCCTGGGCCTGTCGCCCGCCATGATCGGCGAGCTGTACGACGCCCTGGCCGCCCTGCGCGACGAAGGTGTGACCCTGCTGCTGGTCGACCAGATGGCCAACCTCGCCCTGCAGGTGGCCGATCGCGCCTACGTGCTGGAAACCGGACGCATCGTCAAATCCGGCAGCGCCGAAGCACTGCGCGGCGACCCGGAGCTAGAAGCGGCTTACCTGGGAGGCGCCGCAGCATGAGCGCCCTGACCCTCATCAATGCCCGCCTCGGCGCCGATGCCACGGCACTTGAGACCCTGTACGTGGAAGACGGCCGCTTCGTCAGTGCGCCAGGTGCCGGCGCCGAGACCCTCGACCTGCAGGGCAAGCTGCTGCTACCCGGCCTGGTGGAAACCCATATCCATCTGGACAAGGCCTGCATCATGCAGCGCTGCCAGCTGAGCGAAGGCACCCTGGCCGAGGCCATCGCCCAGACCCGCTCGGCCAAGGCCGAGTTCACCGAGGCGGACGTCTACCAACGCGGTGCCCAGGTGCTCGACAAGGCCATCATCCAGGGCACCACGCACATGCGCACGCACGTCGAGATCGACCCGCAGATCGGCCTGACCGGCTTCAATGCGGTACGCCGCCTGCAGGCCGATTACGCCTGGGCCATCAGCCTGGAAATCTGCGTATTCCCCCAGGAGGGCCTGCTCAACAACCCCGGCACCGAAGCCCTGCTGTGCGAGGCGCTGGCCCTGGGCGCCGAAGTACTGGGCGGCTGCCCCTACACCGACGCGGTCCCCGACGCACAGATCCGCCGGCTGTTCGAACTGGCGGTGGCGTTCGACCGCGATCTGGATTTCCACCTGGATTTCGACCTCAACCCCGAAGGCATGACCATCGGCGAGGTGATCCGCTGCACCCACCAGCACGGCTGGGGTGGCCGGGTGACCATCGGCCATGTCACCAAGCTCTCGACGCTGCCCAGGGAGACCCTGCTGGCGGTCGCCCAGTCGCTGGCCGAGGCCGGCGTGCAGGTCACCTGCCTGCCGAGTACCGACCTGTTCCTCACCGGACGCGAACACTTCCAGAACCGGCCCCGTGGCCTGGCGCCCCTTCAGCACCTGCACGCCTGTGGCGTGACCTGCTCGCTGTCGACCAACAACATCGGCAACCCCTTCACCCCATATGGAGACGCCTCGCTGGTGCGCCAGGCCAACCTGTTCGCCAACGTCAGTCAACTGGCGACCGAAGCCGAACTGCTGCGCTGCATGAGCTGGGTGTCGAGCGAGTCGGCGCGCCTGCTGCGCCTGCCCGACTATGGCCTGACGCCCGGCTGCCGCGCCGACTTCATCGTCTTCGATGCGCCCTCGCCGGCCGCCGTGGTGGCCGAGATCAGCCCGCCACTGATGGGCTACAAGGCTGGCCGCAAAACCTTCGAGCGCGCCCAGGCAAGGCTGCTCAAGCCATGACGGCGCCCATCGTGAAGGTCGCAGGGTCGGCAGCCGAGGCTCGTGCGCCAAGCTGGGGCCTATTCATCCGCGCTGCGCAGATATCGCCGCGATCAAGTTACTGAAAACAGCCAAGTAACTGATTTATATCAATTTATCAACCTGGAACGGCACGTGCTTGCAGCTCTGCATTCGCCACATCTGAAAACAGGGAAAACCGATGAAAGACCGCAAACCTGAAAACCGTTCTCTCCAGCTGGATCGTCGCCAATTGCTGAAGTGGCTGGGCGTGACGGGAAGCGCGCTGACGCTCGGCAGCCTGCTTCCCGCTGGCGCGTTCGCCGACGACGAGGAAATTCGTATCGGTTACTGGCCCATCGTCGGCGGTCTTCCGCTGTATGTCGGCCTGGAGCAGGGCTTCTTCAAGGACGCCGGGCTGAACGTCAAAGGCGTCAAGTTCTCCAGCCCGCAGCAAATCGTCGAAGGCATGATTACCGGTCGCATCCACGGTTGCGCCAACGGCACCGCGACCGGCGCCCTCGGCCTCGGCGCGATCACCATGCCGGGGCTGTTCAAGATCATCTGCTCCAACCCGTCGAATCACCGGCTGGTTCTGGATGAGTTTCTGGTTCCGCTCGACAGCACCGCGCAAAGCATCGGCGACCTGAAAGGCAAGAAAATCGCCTGCGGCCCCGGCATCCAGAACGTCACCATGGCCAAGATCATTCTGGAAAAAAATGGCTTTACCGATCCGTCGGTCATCGAGCTGCCTGTCGGCCAGCACGCGCCAGCCCTCGCGGCCGGCCAGATCGACGGGGTCTAAACCCTGGAGCCGACCGGCACCGTTGGGCGCATGAAGAACCTGTCGCGCACCCTGGAAACCGGCGTCATCTCCAAATACGTGCTCGGCAATGCCGATGCGCCCTGGTTCGGTGGCGCAGCCGCACTCAACAGCAGCTTCATCGAGCGCAAGCCGGAGCAGGCGAAGGCCTTCATCGCCGCCTACCAGAAGGCCGTGGAATTCATCGCCGCGCAGCCTGAGCAGGCACGCAGGAACATCGTCGGCTACACCAGCATCGAAGCGGATCTGGTCAACGAGGTGCCGCTGCCTGGCTTCGTCATGTATTCCGAATTGCAAGGCGACAACCTGCGGTGGTTCCAGAAGTTCTATGACGTGTTCACCGAGCGGAACATCTTCAGCAAACCGATCGATGTGGCTGCGCTGATCTATCAGGGCTGAGGAGAATCGTCATGACATCACCCTGGTCCTCGCGCCTGCTGCCGCTGATCGGCCCGCTGCTGCTGTTCGCGTTATGGCAGCTGGCCGTCAGCGCACAGTGGCTGAATCCGGTTCTGCTGCCCTCGCCGCTCGAAACCCTGGGCTTCATGTTCCAGTCGTTCAGCGAGTCGTCCATGCGCACCGACATCGCTTCGACCCTCTACCGAACGTTGGCCGCGTTCGCCTTCGCGGCTGCGGTGGGTGTGCCCCTGGGGGTCATTCTGGGCAGTAGCGAAAGGGTCTACCGCAGCCTGGAGTTCCTGATCGACTTCTTTCGCTCGACGCCCTCCTCGGCGCTGATCCCGCTGTTCATGCTGATCTTCGGCATCAGCGATGCGAACAAGATCGCCATCGCCGCGTTCGCCGCCGTGCTGGTGATTCTGTTCAACAGCGCCTACGGCGTGATGAACGCCAAGAAAACCCGGCTGATGGCCGCCAAGGTGATGGGCATATCGCGCTGGCACATTTTCAAGGACATCCTGCTGATGGAAAGCCTGGCGCAGACCTTCGTCGGCTTGCGTACCGGGGTGTCCATCGCCCTGGTCATCGTGATCGTCGCGGAAATGTTCATCGGCTCGGAGAACGGCCTGGGCCACCGCATCATCGATGCCCAACAGGTCTTCAACATCAAGGACATGTACGCCTCGATCCTGATCACCGGCGCCCTGGGCTATCTGCTCAACCTGGCGTTCCTGCTCATCGAGAAAAAAACCGTCCACTGGAGTAGCCAGGCATGACGCACGCGCTTTCCCTCGCCACTCTCGGCACCTCGCCAGCAGCCGGAGCAGCACCACGCGCCGACACCCATGTCACCATTCGCGGCTTGAGCAAGGCCTTTGCCGGTCAGCCGCTGTACACCGACCTGGATCTCGATCTGCCGCGCGGCAAGATCGTCTCGACCTTCGGCCCGAATGGCTGCGGCAAGTCGACCCTGATGAACATGATCGCCGGCCTGCTGCCGATGGACAAAGGCGAGATTCTGTTCGATGGCAAGACGCTCGCCCAGACCACCATCGGCTACGTATTCCAGAACTATCGCGATGCGTTGTTCCCGTGGATGAGTGCGCGCGCCAATATCGCCTACCCGCTGGTTCGCCAGGGCATGAGCAAGGCGGATGTGAACGCACGCGTCGATGAGCTGACGCAGATGTTCGATATCCGCTTCGATCTGAATCGTTACCCCTACGAGCTTTCCGGCGGCCAGCAGCAGACCGTGTGCATCATGCGGGCGCTGGCACCGCGCCCGGAGGTGATGTTCCTCGACGAGCCGTTTTCCGCGCTGGACTTCGAGATGACCTTGTTCATCCGCGACAAATTGCAGGAGGTGCAACTGGCGACCGGCGTCACCATGCTGATCGTGTCTCACGACCTGGAAGACGCGGTATTTCTGGCCGATGAGATCCTGTTGCTGACCCGACGCCCCACCCGGGTTGCCGAAATCGTCAGGTTCGACCTGCCCCGCCCACGGGGTGCGGAGATCATGAGCCATCCCGAGTTCGTTCGGGTCAAGGCCCATACGCTGGAGGTGTTCAGGCGCGAGATGGCGCTTTGAGCAGCGGTTCGAGATCGGCCGCGCCGATGGCAGCGCTGTGCGGTGGCGGAAGCCGTCGCCTTACAGTCCCGCCAGGGCCTGGCGCAGGTTGATCTCGGGCTCGGCCTGGTCGTCCAGATCGAGCTGATCCTCGAGTTCGCCCAGGTGTTCGAGCATCACCGCGACCGCCTGCTGCTGGTCACCCTTTTCCAGCGCGGCGATGATCTGCTGGTGCTCGTCCGAGGCGCAGGACGGCACGTCATTGCGCTGGTAGAGGGCGACGATCAGTGAGCTGCGCACCATCAGGTTGGCGAGAATTTCACTGAGCACCGAATTGCCGCTGATCTCGCCGAGCATCAGATGAAACTCGCTCAGCTCGCGAACGATGGCACGGCGGTCGGTAGCGCTGGTGGCCTTGCGCTCGTTGCGCATGTGCGTGGTCACCCGCTGGCGTTGCGCGTGCATGATTGCCGGCGTGATGCTTTCGACGATGGCCCGCTCGATGGCGCGCCTCGCCGCGAATATCTCCCGCGCTTCCTTGGCACTGGGCTGAGCGACCATCGCGCCACGGTTCGGCTCGATGGTGACCACGCGCTGCAAGGCCAAACGTTGTAGCGCCGCCTGAACATGATTGCGATTGGCCTGGAGGGTCTCGACGATCTGCGCTTCGATCAGACGCGTCCCGGGTGGCAAGCGATGCTGCGCGATAGCCTTGAACAACACATCGACGATGCGCTGCACTTCGGCTTGCTTGCTGGTGACGGTCTTCGCGGCCATCTCTTCCTCTGATCCCGGGTAGACGAGCCGTGCTGACTCGTCGCGAACACTACGGCTGGCGCATTATCCGCCAGCTATGTGAGCGAGGTAAATACGCTTGGCTAGCGCTAAGCCAATGCCCGGGCGGCATGCCAAACCCTGGCGTCAGCCGCACACGCCAGCATGGCATACCTACACGATAGCCTGGTGTTGCTAGCCATAAGCGGTAACGATGCTAACGAAGCGATATCTTTTACGTTCGCCGATTCGGAACGAATGCACTACGTCATCGCTCTACCATGCCGCGAGCCCGATGCACTCGGCGGATGCCCGAGAGATTGCGATTCGCATAATTGGCTAAGCACTGCCGCCATGAGCGGCAGCTCAACAGCGTCAAGGAGCTCCTCAAGCATGACGACCCCAACTCCCCAGCAGCAGTGGCAAGCCGCCGTGCTGGACTACGCCCGGCAGGTCAATCGCTATGTCGAGCAGGGCCTAAGCCAGGGCTGGGATGGCCTGAAAGAACCACAACTGGCGCCGACCGAGCATTTGCTGCCGGCTCTGCTGGAGGCGTTGCAGGCCGCCAATGAAACCAACGCGGATGACGCCAGCCACGCCACCTTGCGTACCGACTGGCCACCGGCCCATCTGCCGCTGGTGCCCCTGCTGGATGCCCAGGCCCAGGCGATCAACGCGCTCGCGCTGCTCGATGACGGCAGCCTGCTGGCCCGCGTCGGTAGCGCCTACGAGCGTGGACGCCTGGTGCATATTCACGGCAACCAGTGGCACGACGTGATCGACATCGATTTTTTCGGGCGCTGCCCGGCACGCCGTTATTTCGCGTTCGCCAGAGCATCCGGCATCAGCGTGCACGATGGCTGGAACGGCCCGCAGGTCGCTCAGTTCAAGTGGCCCACCGGCCTGGAAGGCTTGCCGGAGGATGCCGGGTTTACAGCGCTTGAACATCCGCCGACGCCGACCGCACTGACTCCCTTCCCGGATGGCCAACGTGTGCTGCTGGTCAGCTCGGATGGCATTTTCGTGCTGGCCAAGGAGGCCACCACGCGCTTGTTGCCGCGCCCGGCAGATATCCGCGAAGACTTGCGCAGGGGCACGCCCACCGATGACATAAGCCTGGGCCTGTCGATGGAACACGGCGCCATATCGGCGGATGGCCGCTGGATCGCGGTCGGCGAGCAGTGTGGTAGTCATCTGGTATTCGACAGCGACCTGCAGCAGGTCGCCGAGGTCGGTCCGGCAGGCGAGTATCCGCATTTCGCCCTGTTCAACAACCGCAGCGACCGCCTGATCCTCAACGCCTGCCACTTCTACAACGGCGCCACACTGAGCGTCGCCGTGGCCGACTTGCCAGGCCTGCAAACCGATTTCTACAGTGATGATGAGCGCACTCCGGTCGTGCAGGAGGGTGCCCGTGTGTACGCGGGTGTTTCCCGTGGCGATACGTTCATCGTCGGTGATGCTTACGGCTATCTACGCGCCTTCGACGACCAAGGCAACGAACGTTGGCAGCACTTCATTGGCTCGACCATCTGCGCCATGGACCTGTCGGCCGATGGCAACACCCTGGCGGTGTCGAGTTATGCGGGCTTCGTCTGCGTGATCGATCTGGACGCCGGTCGCCCGGCCTGGCAGATCGGCACCGGCGAACACCATGAACGGCAACGCTGGCTGTTCTGGAAAGGCCAAAGCAAACCGCTGCGTTGGTGAGAGCACGCGGTATCGAACGTGAACCTCGGCCAGCGACGTGGCGCTGCGTTGCGCACAAAAGCACGCGGCACAGCGCCCTTGTGCACCAGTATGCCTGAGGTGATCAAAACGCCAGCTTGTAACCGATCACCATCAGCATGATCGCCAGGAACGGGCGCAGCACGTTGTCCGACACGCGACCGGACAGGTGGCTGCCGAAGAAGATGCCCGGCAACGAGCCCAGCAGCAGGTAGCCCAGCACACCCCAGTCCAGATTGCCGAGCCCGGCATGGCCAAGACCGGCCACCAAGGTAAGCGGCACGGCATGAGCGATCTCAGTGCCCACCAGGCGGCGCGTGGCCATCAGGGGATAGAGCAGAAACAGCGCCACGGTGCCTAGAGCGCCGGCGCCGATGGAGGTGAGGGTGACCATGAAACCGAGAACCGCCCCCACCAACACGGTCAGCGCGTTGAGGCGGGCCGGGCTGAAGTGGAAGCCGTCACCGGCATGGCGGCTGGCGAAGGCGAACAGTTGCTTCTTGAACAGAATCGCGGTGGCGGTCAGCAGCAGCACGATACCCAGGGCGTTCTTGATCAACGCATTGGTGGCGTGCTGGTCGCCTGGCATCAAGGTCAGCGCCAGCAAGGTGAGCAACGACGCCGGCACACTGCCGGCCGCCAACCAGCCGGTCACCGTCCAGTCGATATTGCGGTTGCGCTGGTGAACGAACACGCCCCCCGCCTTGGTGATCGCCGCGTACAGCAGGTCGGTTCCCACGGCCGCCGCCGGATTGATGCCGAACCACAGCAGGATTGGCGTCATCAGCGAACCGCCGCCCACGCCCGTCATCCCCACGATAAAGCCTACTACCAGCCCCGCGATGACGAAGCCCAAGCCACCAAAATCCATACCTGCCCCAATTGCCGTCGTCGGCTCATTTGTCAGGCGCGCAGGATAACCACTTGAACATAAAGGACATATACCGAGTAAGCATTTGCTTATAACAGTTATATAGATTGAGCTTTCCGCTGCCCGGCGCTACTCAATCTGCGGCGCGTCGATAGGCCATATGGATCAGCGGAAACGGCCGCCCTTCTCCATCGGTATCACTACGCCCGGTGTCCTGAAAACCGTAACGGCGGTAGAAGCCATGAGCTGCCGGGTTCTGTTCGTTAACGTCTACGGTCAGCGGGCCGAGACGACACCGGGCATAGTCCAACAGCCGTGAACCCACACCCTGGCCGTGGCAATCGGGATCGACAAACAGCATTTCCACATGGCTTTCGTTGAGGCCGATAAAGCCCAGTATCCGCTGGTTTTCATTTACACAGACATGCAAGGCCACCGCATGCAGGTACAGCTCGCCCACCTGACGGTGCAGCAGGTCGATATCCACCGCACTGAGAAAGTCGTGGGTGGCCAGCACCGCACGGTGCCAGATGGCCAGCAACTCGTCGTGGTCAGCCGCCAGGGCAGGACGGATCAGCATGCTCAGCTCCAGTAAGCTCGAAAAGGCGATGCAGCCTAGCCAGTGCGGTCGTTACGGGCAAACCCAGGTTTTCATAACGTGTCCAGGCCACACGCCTGTTAGCATGGCCCGCCGCTCTTCGCCCGGCACCTGAGGACGCCCATGTCGCCACCGCCACACGCCCCCCTGCAACGCTATCGGCATGCCGTCGAGGAATTGGGCTTCGTTGCCGATGATGCTCAACTGGCCGCCGCCCAGGTGCTGCAGCGCTGCCATGACGAGCTGCACGCCGCGGCTGCCCATTCCGTTCAGGGCGTCTATCTCTGGGGCCCGGTCGGGCGTGGCAAGACCTGGCTGATGGACAGTTTCCATGGGGCGCTGCAGGTGCCCGCCCGGCGTCAGCACTTTCATCACTTCATGGGCTGGGTGCACCGCCGCCTGTTCGAGCTGACCGGCACCGCCGAGCCCCTGCAGGTGCTGGCCCGGGAACTGGCGGCGGAGATCCGCGTGCTGTGCTTCGACGAACTGTTCGTCAGCGACATCGGCGACGCCATGCTGCTGGGGCGGCTGTTTCGTTGCCTGTTCGACGAGGGCGTGGTGCTGGTCGCCACTTCCAACCAGCCGCCGGAGCAGCTGTACGCTGGAGGCCATAACCGCGAGCGCTTCCTGCCGGCCATCGACGCCCTGATGCAGCACATGCAGGTGGTGGCGGTGGACGGCAGCCAGGATCATCGCCAGCACCCCGGCCAGCGACACCAGCGCTATTGGGTTCGCCAAGCCGGCCAGCCGAGCGCCCTCCCCGCGCTATTGGCGGCACTGCGCCAGGGCGAGCCGGTCAGCCACGAGCCGCTGCAGGTCGGCCATCGTCGGATCACCGTGCACGACCACAGCGAACGGGTGCTGCACGGCAGCTTCGGCCAGCTTTGCGAGCAACCGCTGGCGACCGGGGACTTCATCCTGCTCTGTGATCGTTTCAAGGCCATCGTGCTGGGCGAGGTACCGGCCCTCAGCGCCCAGCAGCGCCCGGCGAAGATCGCGCGCGGCACCGAAGACGCCGCCGAACGGGTGGAGGCCGGCGACCGCCAACTGCCGGCGCTGTCGATTCATGACAATGCCGTGCGCCGCTTCATCGCCCTGGTGGACGAGTGCTACGACCGTCGCGTGCCGCTGTACGTGGAAGCCGCCGTGCCGCTGGATGCTCTGTATACCGAGGGCTACCTGGCCTTCGCCTTCCGCCGCACCCTGAGCCGCCTGCAGGAAATGCAGCTGGAGCGGTTTGGCTGACGGCGCGCGCAATCCAATAGGTAGCCTGGGTTGAGCACAGCGATACCCAGGGTCGACGACTCAGCTTGCAGTTGCAGGCACCAGCCCGAGAAACGCCTGGATCTGCGCCTTCTTGGCGATGGCGTCCTGATAGCCCAGCTCGATCAGTTCGCTGCAGTAACCCGGCTCGAACAGCAGGTAGCTGAGCACACCGCCGCCACCGTCGCGGGTCGCCCCAGGGCCGCGCAGGAACAGGCGCAGCGCCGCCGGCATCTCGCGGCGGTGGCGTGCGGCAATTACATCCAGCGGTTGGCTCGGCGAAATCACCAGCACTTCCACCGGGGTCAGCCCGTAGGTGCGGCTGCGCTGTTCTTCAGGCACCAGGCGGCCGAGTTGGTTGAGGCGCTCGAGCAGCTCGATATCGCTTTCCACATTATCGATGAAAGTGCTGTTGAGCATATGACCGGCAATCTGCGCCAGGCTCGGCTGCACACCGCCCGGTACCGGCGCTGGTGCGCCGCCGGCCTGATTGCCGACCGGGTTGCCACTGACGCCCACCACCAGCACCTTGGTCGCCCCCAGGTGCAAGGCAGGGCTGATCGGCGCCATCTGCCGCACGGCGCCGTCGCCAAAGTATTCGCGGTTGATCTTCACCGGTTCGAAGATCAGCGGAATCGCCGTGCTGGCTAAGAGGTGCGGCAACGCCAGACGCGTTGGCACGCCGACCCGACGATGACGGAACCAGGGATCGATGGCCGCGCGGCCTTGGTAGAAGGTCACCGCCTGGGCCGACTCGTAACCGAACGCAGTCACCGCCACGGCGCGCAGCTGGCGATGGCGAACCGCCGCGGCGATGCCGGAGAAATCCAGTTCCCGCTCGAGCAGCTTGGCGAGCGGCGAGCTGTCGAGCAGCGCCACCGGCACCTGCTTGCCGAGGCCGAGCATGCTGTGGCCGATGAAGCGGCTGGCCTGACGCAGCACGCCGGGCCAATCGCTGCGGTACACCTGATCAGTATGAAAACTGCGCCATACGCTGCTCAGGCGCTTGACCGCCTCGCGAAAATGCAGCGCCCCGCAGGCCAGGCTGACGGCGTTGATGGCCCCCGCCGAGGTGCCGACGATGACCGGAAAGGGATTATGCGACGACTCCTCGGGCAACAGCTCGGCGATCGCCGACAGCACACCGACCTGATACGCAGCCCGTGCGCCACCGCCGGAAAGGATGAGCCCAGTGGTGGCCGGGTTGCCGCTAGCGTCCTGCTTCATTGCGTCGATTCCCGTTCGGGTGGTCAGTAGAGCTTGGGCTCGCCTTCTGGACGGGTCTTGAAGCGCCGATGCGCCCACAGGTACTGCTCGGGGCACGTGACGATGGCCTGCTCGACCCACTGGTTGACACGCAGGCAATCGGCCTCTTCATTCTCACCGGGAAAATCGCTCAGCGGTGGGTGGATGGTCAAACGATAGCCGCCGCCATCGGGCAGGCGCATCTGGGTGAACGGCAACACGATAGCGCGGCCGAGGCGCGCGAACTTGGTGGTGGCCGTAACGGTCGCCGCCTGGATGCCGAACAGCGGCGCGAACAGGCTCTGCTTGCGGCCATAGTCCTGATCCGGTGCGTACCAGATCGCCCGACCGGCACGCAGCACCTTGATCATCGCCCGCACGTCCTCGCGCTCGATAGCGGTGGCGTCCAGGTTATGGCGTTCGCGGCCACGACGCTGCACGAAATCGAACACCGGGTTGCCATGTTCACGGTACATGCCGTCGATGGTGTGCACCTGGCCGAGCAAGGCGGCGCCGATTTCCAGGGTGGTGAAGTGCACGGCCATGAGAATCACGCCCTGCCCTTGCGCCTGGGCCTGCTGCAGGTGCTCGATGCCCTCGATGTGGGCCAGGCGCGCCAGCTTGTGGCGCGGCCACCACCAGCTCATGGCCATCTCGAAGAAGGCGATGCCGGTGGAGGCGAAATTCTCCTTGAGCAGACGCTCGCGCTTGTCTGCCGGCATGTGCGGGAAGCACAGTTCCAGGTTGCGCGTGGCAATACGCCGACGCGAGCCGGCCGTGTGATACATCAACCAGCCCAGGCCACGGCCCAGACGCAGCAACGCGCCGTAGGGCAGCTGCACGGTCAGCCACAGCAGGCCGAGCCCGGCCCACAGCGGCCAGAACCGCGGGTGAAGGAAGGTGCGACGAAAGACGGGACGATCCATTGACGATCCAGGATGGCGTTCAAAGCCGCCTAGTCTACCAGCACGTTCGCCGCTCTCGGGAGTGAGGCGTCAGGGCGCTCAGCGCTGCCAGTCGATCTGCAGGGTTTCGTCGGCCACCATGCGTTGCATGTGGTCGGCCACCACCGGTTCGAGGCGATCAAGCGTGTCGGTATCCGGTGCCTCGATGACCGCCACCAGGCCACCCTCGAAACGGGTCAGGGTGAGGCGAGCCGGGTCGAAGACGATCTCGCCGAGCTGCTCGTCGAAGCTCACCTGGAATTTGTGGCTCCAGTGCCGGCACAGCCGGGTCAGACAGCGCTGGCCCTGTTCGGTGGTGACCGTTGCACGGGATTCAGGCATGGGAATGCTCCTGGTGGGATTGAAGACGCCCGGAATCTAGCACGCAGCCTGGCTGCCCGGCATACGCCATTATCGATGCAATCAATCGAAAACCCCGGACTTGCACGGCAGCCGAGGCGGCGTCAGGATCGTGCCCAGCCAATAGCAACATCCGCCCACCTGGCCTGGAGAATGTCATGCAAGAAGTCGTCATCGTCGCCGCTACCCGTACCGCCATCGGCAGCTTCCAGGGAGCGTTGGCCGATGTGCCGGCCACCGAACTCGGCGCCGCGGTGATCCGCCGCCTGCTCGAGCACACCGGCCTGGACGGCGCGCAGGTCGACGAAGTGATTCTTGGCCACGTGCTGACCGCCGGCGCCGGGCAGAACACCGCCCGCCAGGCCGCGATCAAGGCCGGCCTGCCCCACGCCGTGCCGGCACTGACCCTCAACAAGGTCTGTGGCTCGGGCCTCAAGGCCCTGCACCTGGGCGCCCAGGCGATCCGCTGTGGCGACGCCGAGGTGATCATCGCCGGTGGCATGGAGAACATGAGCCTGGCGCCCTATGTGCTGCCCAAGGCGCGCACCGGGCTGCGCATGGGCCACGGGCAACTGGTCGACACCATGATCAGCGATGGCCTGTGGGACGCCTTCAACGACTACCACATGGGCATCACTGCCGAGAACCTGGTGGACAAATACGCCATCAGCCGCGAGGAGCAGGACGCCTTCGCCGCCGCGTCACAACAGAAGGCCATTGCCGCCATAGAGGCCGGGCGCTTCGCAGATGAGATCACCCCGGTCCTGATTGCGCAGCGCAAGGGCGAGCCCCTGGCCTTCGCTACCGATGAACAGCCACGCGCCGGCACCACGGCCGAAACCCTGGGCAAGCTCAAGCCCGCATTCAAGAAGGACGGCAGCGTGACCGCCGGCAACGCCTCGAGCCTCAATGACGGCGCCGCGGCGGTGCTGCTGATGAGCGCGAACAAGGCCGAGGCGCTCGGCCTGCCGGTGCTGGCAAAGATCAAGGCGTATGCAAACGCCGGCGTCGACCCGGCGATCATGGGCATCGGCCCGGTATCAGCCACCCGCCGCAGCCTGGAGAAAGCCGGCTGGACGCTGGATCAGCTGGACCTGATCGAAGCCAACGAAGCCTTCGCCGCCCAGGCCCTGTCGGTCGGCAAGGAGCTGGGCTGGGACGCCGGCAAGGTCAACGTCAACGGCGGCGCCATCGCCCTCGGCCACCCGATTGGCGCATCCGGCTGCCGAGTGCTGGTCACCCTGCTCCACGAGATGCTCAAGCGCGACGCCAAGAAGGGCCTGGCGACCCTGTGCATCGGTGGCGGCCAGGGCGTGGCGCTACTGCTCGAGCGCGACTGAAAACAGTGCGGCCCAGCTATTAGCTGGGCCTGCCCTTTCAGGCCCGGTTCGCGATACGATCAGGTCCCCACCCGATGAAGCTGCCCATGAGCGACCTCCCAACGCTGCACTACCTGTTCGCCGAATGCCGCAAACCCTGCCCCGAGCGCCCCGACGTCACGGCCATCGTGCTGTTCGCGCTGCTTAGCGAAGACGACGAAGTGGTCTACCTGGAACTGCGCTACACCGACTTCGCCAGCGGTCAGTTTGAAGGCGACCACCTGTGGCTGTCGCTCGAAGACGCGCTCGACGGCACACATGAGGATTACGGCATCAGCGAAGATGACTGGCGGCCGCTTACCGTCCGGGAAATAGCCCGTATCGACCGCAGTATCGAATGACGGCAGGCTCAGCGCCTGCCACACTACGCCGTTCAGCTCACCCGCTCGGCCACTGGCAGTTTGGCGATGGCCTCGCGGGTTTCCCGATCCTGGGCATCGCGCCAGGTGCGAAACGCGTCCAGCTCGCCGCCCCAGGTCTTCATCACCCAGGCCAGCACCGCCAGGTCGTCGACCAGGCCCAGGCCGGGAATGAAGTCGGGAATGGCATCCACGGGCAAGACGAAATAGATCAGCCCCGCCACGATGGCTACCAGCGCCTGCGGGTTGATCGCCCGGTAACTGCCGCGCCACCAGGCCACGCACAGCTCCTGCAAGAGGCTCAGGTCGCCCCTGATCGACGTCAGGCTGCGGGCGCCACCACCACTTTTGCGGGTGACCGCCAGCAACAATGCCGGCAACCGACCGCGCTTGAGAAAGCGCTGGGCGATAGGCAGATAGCGGGCGAAATTCCACGGCGCTTTCATGGTTACTCCTCGTCAGCCCGCATCGCTGCTGGGCTGTCTGTGGTTATCCACCATAGCTGTGGATAACCTTGTGAACAGTTATGGGATTAGCTTACCAAACCCCCCTGTCATGCGGCCTCGCCACAGATCGGACATTTTTTATCCAGCCGATAAAACCTTGCTAAATCAATCAGTTAAAAAAATCAAAAGATTTCGTTAAAAACCTGACCAACTGAATAAGAAGCCTTGTCGTGATGTGCATAACCCGGCATGTCAAGACTTGCATTGGCGCACATTTTGCGATTGGCAGACTGCAGAAACGACAACGCCCCGACAGGCGGGGCGTTGTTTTCAAGCAGCTGACCCTTACTTGGCCGGAGCGGCCTCAGGTGCTTGCGGAGCGGCTTGCTCCTGAGCGTTCTGGTCCTTGATGCCGAGCAGCTCGAGGTCGAACACCAGTACCGAGTTGGCCGGAATGGCCGGGCTCGGGCTCTGGGCGCCGTAGGCCAGTTCGGCCGGGATGTACAGCTTGATCTTCTCGCCTACGTGCATCAGTTGCAGGCCTTCGACCCAACCCGGGATCACGCCGCCAACCGGCAGGTCGATCGGGGTGCCACGCTCGATGGAGCTGTCGAATACGGTGCCGTCGGTGAGCTTGCCTTCATAGTGAACGGTAACCACGTCGTCAGCCTTGGGCTGCGGGCCGTCGGCCTTCTTGACGATTTCGTACTGCAGGCCCGAAGCGGTAGTGGTGACGCCGTCACGCTTGCCGTTCTCTTCGAGGAATTTCTTGCCGGCGGCAGCGGCTTCTTCGTTCATCTTGGTCATGCGCTCTTCGGCACGCTTCTGCAGAGAGGCGAAGGCCTCGATCAGCTCGTCGTCCTTCAGGCGCTGCTCTTTCTTGCCGATGGCGTCTTCGATGCCTTGAGCAACGGCTTTCGAATCCAGGTCGTCCATACCTTCCTGAGCCAGGCTCTTGCCCATGTTCAGACCGATACCGTAGGACGCTTTCTGCGCCGGAGTTTCCAGTTTTACGTCGCTGGTTTGCGAATCACAACCGGCGAGCACCAGGCCCACCAGGGCGATCGCTGCTGCCAAACGATGCTGTTTCATGCTGATTCCTTGTCCGCTGCGCCCTAGGGCTATCGAGTGAAGGCGCGAGCTTAGGGTGTGTGAGTGTATCAACGCAAGCCGCGGCGCCCGGATTTATCCGGGCAGGTCACACGCGCTGTGCGAGAAGTGGCGAGCGGCGGCACGAAAGCCAACCTGATCGTTCAGCACGCCGCGTCGATCTGCAGAAACTGCGACGTAACTGACTAGCCGGTAAGAGTTTTTCTGCAGGCAGAAGTTCAGTGGTGGCCGGCCTCATTCGAGCTGCGCGCGCGCCCGCGCCACCCTGGAAGCGGACTCACGCCCCAGCACCCGACTGATGCGTTGCCCCGCCTCGATCAGACGCGGCAGATCCACTCCGGTTTCGATGCCCAGCCCGTGCAGCAGGTAGAGCACGTCCTCGCTGGCGACGTTGCCGGTAGCGCCCTTGGCGTAGGGGCAACCACCGAGGCCGGCGACCGAGCTGTCGAATACCGCGATACCTTCGAGCAGGCTCGCGTAGATATTCGCCAGCGCCTGGCCGTAGGTATCGTGAAAATGCCCGGCCAGGCGCTCACGGGGCACGTGCCGACCGACTACCTCGAACAGATTGCGCACACCGCCTGCGGTGCCCACGCCGATGGTGTCACCCAGGGACACCTCGTAACAGCCCATGGCCTGCAGCTCGCCGGCCACCGCAGCCACCTGCTCGGCAGCCACCTCGCCCTCGTATGGGCAACCGAGCACGCAAGACACATAACCGCGCACCCGCACGCCGTGCTGGCGCGCCGTATCCATCAGCGGCTCGAAACGTTTGAGGCTTTCGGCAATGGAGCAATTGATATTGCGCTGCGAGAACGCCTCGGAGGCCGCGGCGAACACCGCCACCTCTTTCACACCGGCCGCCAGAGCCGCTTCAAGGCCCTGCAGATTGGGCGTCAGCGCCGCATAGGTAACGCCGGGCCGCTGCTCGATACCGGCAAACACCTCGGCACTGCCGGCCATCTGTGGCACCCATTTGGGCGACACGAAACTGCCGACTTCTATATAGCCCAACCCGACAGCGCTCAGGTCGTCGACCAGACGTACCTTGTCGGCCACGCTGATCGGCTGCTTCTCGTTCTGCAGGCCATCACGGGGGCCGACTTCTACCAGACGAACGTGCCTTGGCAGGCTCATGACTGCGCCTCCAGTTCGACCAACACCGATCCCTCGGCGATCAGCTCGCCCTCGGCGCAGTAAACGGCTTTGACGGTGCCAGCCTGGGGCGCGCGAATACTGTGCTCCATCTTCATGGCTTCCAGCACCACCAGCGCGGCGCCCGCCTCGACCTGCTGCCCCGGTGCGACCAGCACCCGGACGATGCTGCCGTTCATGGGCGCGGTGAGCCCGCCATGGTGCGCAGTGCTGGCCGCGGCGGCGACAAGCGGATCGAAACGACGCACCGTCAGCCACTCCACGCCCCAGCGCAGGTAAAGCCTATCGCCTTCACGCACCGCGTTTTTCGGCGCGGCGGTTGTCGGCTCGACCTGCACGCGGCGGGTGACCTCGCCACATGTCAGCGTCATCGGCGTGGTAGCTGGCGAGGCGCTGCGCCAGGCATTACGTGCTGCCCAGGGCGAGAACGGATCATCGCCTCGCTGGCGGTCGACATCGGTGGCCAGCATGGCCGCGCCCGCCTGCTGCCAGAAGGCATCCGGCAGCTCCTGCGCAGGCGGCAGCAACTGCGCCTGATGCCGCTCGATAAAGCCGGTGTCCAGCTCGGCAGCGGCGAACGCCGGATGAGCGAGAATTCGTTGCAGAAACGCCAGATTGGTCTTGAAGCCCCCCACCAGCGTCTCGGCCAACATGGCCAGCAAGCGTTGGCGCGCCTCCTCACGGTTCTCGCCCCAGGCGATCAACTTGGCCAGCATCGGGTCGTAGAACGGCGACACCTCGTCCCCCTGCTCCACGCCGCTGTCGACCCGCCGCCCCGGCCCCGCCGCGGGCTCACGGTACAGGTCGAGATGTCCGCTGGCCGGCAGGAAGCCGCCTTCCGGGTCCTCGGCATACAGGCGCACTTCGATGGCGTGCCCGAGCAGCGGTACCTGTTCCTGACGGATCGGCAGCGGCTCGCCACGGGCCACGCGGATCTGCCAGGCCACCAGGTCAAGGCCGGTGATCGCCTCGGTCACCGGGTGCTCGACCTGCAGGCGGGTATTCATCTCCATGAAGAAGAAATCACCACGGGCATCGAGCAAAAACTCCACGGTGCCGGCGCCCACGTAGCCGATGGCCTGGGCGGCCCGTACCGCTGCCTCGCCCATGGCCCGGCGCAGTTCGGGCGACAGCCCGGGCGCCGGGGCCTCTTCGACCACCTTCTGGTGGCGACGCTGGATCGAGCAATCGCGCTCGTTCAGGTACAGGCAGTTGCCATGTTGGTCGGCGAATACCTGAATCTCCACGTGACGCGGTTGCAGCACATATTTCTCCACCAGCATGCGCCCGTCACCGAACGCCGACTGCGCTTCGCGCTGCGCCGAGGCCAGGGCGTCGGCCAGGTCGGCCTCCCGTTCGACGATCTTCATGCCCTTGCCGCCGCCGCCAGCCGTAGCTTTGAGCAGCACCGGGTAGCCGATCTGCTCGGCAGCCTGGCGGAAGGTTTCCACATCCTGATCATCGCCGTGGTAGCCGGGCACCAGCGGCACGCCGGCCTCTTCCATCAGTGCCTTGGCTGCCGACTTGCTGCCCATGGCGTCAATGGCGCTGGCCGGCGGGCCGAGAAAGATCAGCCCGGCGGCTTCGAGCTTGCGGGCGAAGGTGGCGTTCTCGGACAGGAAGCCGTAGCCGGGATGGATGGCCTCGGCACCACTGGCCCGGGCAGCTTCGATGACCTTGTCCATCAGCAGGTAGCTGTCGCCGGGCTTGGCGCCGCCCAGGTCGATGGCGATGTCCGCTTCGCGCACGTGGCGGGCGCTGCGGTCGACGGCGCTGTGCACCGCCACGGTGGTAAGCCCCAACGCCTTGGCGGTGCGCATGACCCGGCAGGCGATTTCGCCACGATTGGCGATCAGCAGTGTAGTGATGGTTTTCATGACTGAGCCTGCCAGGCAGGAGTGCGTTTTTGCAGAAAGGCGCTGAGGCCCTCCTGCCCTTCTTCGCTGATGCGGATGCCGGCAATCACGCTTTCCGTGCGCTGGCGCAGGGCGTCGCTCAGCACACCGCTGCCGACGCCGTGCAGCAGGGCTTTGGTTTCGCGCATGGCCTGCGGGCTGTTGAGCAGCAGTGTGGCGATCCACTGCTCCAACTCGCCCTCCAGTTCGGCCGGCGGATAGCACTCGGCGAGCAGGCCCAGCTCTCGGGCGCGTTCACCGCTGAAGCGCTCGGCACTCAGGGCATAACGGCGCGCCGCCCGCTCGCCGATGGCCTGTACCACGTAAGGGCTGATCACCGCGGGCGCCAGGCCGATGCGCACTTCGGAGAGGCTGAACAGCGCGTCACTGACGCCGATGGCGATGTCGCAACAGGCGGTCAGGCCAACCGCACCGCCGAACGCCGCGCCCTGCACCACGGCAAGGGTCGGGCACGGCAGGTGGTAGAGCAGATTCATCAATTCGCCCAGCTCGTGAGCGTCATGCAGGTTGGCGGCGTAATCCAACTTGGCCGAGGCCTGCATCCAGGCCAGATCCGCGCCGGCAGAAAAGTGCTTGCCGCGACCGCGCAGAATCACGAAACGCAGGCCGTCATCGGCGGACAATTGGCGCAGCGCCTGGATAAGTTCCGCGATCATCTCGGCATTGAAGGCGTTGTGCTTGTCCGGGCGGTTCAGCCACAGGGTGGCGACGCCGCGCGGGTCGATGTGCAGTTCGAGGGTATTGAAGTCAGTCATTGCTCGATCCTCGGCCGGGCTACATGCGGAACACGCCGAAGCGTGTCGGCTCGATGGGCGCGTTGAGGCTGGCGGAAATCGCCAGGGCCAGTACATCGCGGGTTTGCGCCGGGTCGATCACCCCGTCGTCCCAGAGCCGCGCGCTGGAATAGAAGGCATGGGCCTGGCGTTCGTACTGTTCGACGATGGGCTGTTTGAGGCGCTGCTCGTCTTCGGCGGAAAACACCTGGCCGGCGCGCTGCGCCTGCTCGTGCTTGACCTGCACCAGCACGCCAGCGGCCTGCTGGGCGCCCATCACGCCGATCCGCGCGTTGGGCCACATCCACAGGAAGCGTGGGTCGTAGGCACGGCCGCACATGCCGTAGTTACCGGCACCGAAGCTGCCGCCGATGATCACCGTGAACTTCGGCACCCGGGCGCAGGCCACCGCGGTGACCAGTTTGGCGCCGTGCTTGGCGATGCCGCCCTCCTCGTATTTCCTGCCGACCATGAAGCCGGTGATGTTCTGCAGGAACAGCAACGGAATGCCGCGCTGGCAAGCCAGTTCGATGAAGTGCGCGCCCTTCTGCGCGGCCTCGGCGAACAGGATGCCGTTGTTGGCCAGGATGGCGATCGGGTAGCCGTGCAGATGGGCGAAGCCGCACACCAGGGTGGTGCCGAACAGCGCCTTGAATTCGTCTAACTGCGAGTCGTCGACGATCCGCGCGATCACTTCGCGCACGTCGAACGGCTGCTTGGCGTCGGCGGGAATCACCCCGTACAACTCATCAGCGGCATGACGCGGCGCTACCGGCGCTTGCACCTGCAACTGGCCGAGCTTGTGCCAGTTGAGGTTGGCCACGCAGCGCCGCGCCAGGGCCAGCGCGTGTTCGTCGTTCTCGGCGTAATGGTCGGCCACGCCGCTGGTCTTGCAATGCACATCGGCGCCGCCCAGTTCCTCGGCGCTGACCACCTCACCGGTGGCGGCCTTAACCAGCGGCGGGCCGGCGAGAAAGATGGTCGCCTGCTCGCGCACCATGATGGTTTCGTCGCTCATCGCCGGCACGTAAGCGCCGCCGGCGGTGCACGAGCCCATCACCACGGCGATCTGGGCGATACCCTGGGCGCTCATGTTGGCCTGGTTGAAGAAGATCCGCCCGAAGTGCTCGCGATCAGGGAACACCTCGTCCTGGCGCGGCAGGTTGGCGCCACCGGAATCCACCAGATAGATGCACGGCAGGCGGTTTTCCAGGGCGATGGCCTGGGCACGCAGGTGCTTCTTGACGGTCAGCGGGTAATAGCTGCCGCCCTTCACCGTGGCGTCGTTGGCGATGACCATGCACTCGACGCCCTCGACCCGGCCGATGCCGGCAATCACCCCGGCGGCGGCGACCTCTTCGTCATACACCTGATAAGCGGCCAGCGCGCCGATTTCCAGAAACGGCGAACCGGGGTCGAGCAGCCGATCGATGCGCTCGCGCGGCAGCAGCTTGCCCTTACCGGTGTGTCGCTCCTGAGCCTTTGCACCACCGCCCTCGCGGGTGTGGGCCAACAAGGCGCGTAGCTCATCGACCTGGGCGAGCATCGCCTCGCGGTTGGCGGCGTACTCAGGGGAACGCGTATTCAATTGCGTGTGCAGGGTTGCCATGGTGCGGCTCCGACTGACAGACACCTTAAAAACTACCCGCGTTTTTAAAGGTGTCCGGTAACAGGAAAACGTGGGGCTGCGATCAAGCCGTTTCGTTGAACAGCTCGCGGCCGATCAGCATGCGGCGGATCTCGCTGGTGCCGGCGCCGATCTCATAGAGCTTGGCGTCACGCCACAGGCGGCCGACCGGAAACTCGTTGATGTAGCCGTTGCCGCCGAGAATCTGGATCGCCTCGCCGGCCAGCCAGGTGGCCTTTTCAGCGGCGTAGAGAATCACCCCGGCGCAGTCCTTGCGCACCTGGCGCACGTGCTCGCTACCGAGCGCATCGAGCTGCTTGCCGACGGCGTACAGATAAGCGCGACAAGCCTGCTGAGTGGTGTACATATCGGCCAGCTTGCCCTGGATGAGCTGGAACTCGCCGATGCTCTGGCCGAACTGCTTGCGGTCGTGAACGTAGGGCACCACCACATCCATGGCGGCCTGCATCAACCCCAGCGGCCCGCCGGAGAGCACGGCGCGTTCGTAATCGAGGCCACTCATCAGCACCCGCGCGCCCTCGCCGACGCCGCCCAGCACGTTCTCGGCCGGCACCTCGACATCCTGGAACACTAGCTCGCCGGTGTGCGACCCGCGCATGCCGAGCTTGTCGAGTTTCTGGGCTACCGAAAAACCCTGGCTGCCCTTCTCCACGATGAAGGCGGTCATGCCCTTGGCGCCGGCGGCCGGATCGGTCTTGGCGTAGACCACCAGCACGTCGCAGTCCGGGCCATTGGTGATCCACATCTTGCTGCCGTTGAGCACGTAATGATCGCCCTTGCGGTCAGCGCGCAGCTTCATCGACACCACGTCGGAGCCGGCGTTGGGCTCGCTCATGGCCAGTGCGCCGATATGGTCGCCGCTGATCAGTTTGGGCAGGAAGCGGCGCTTCTGCTCGTCGCTGCCGTTGCGGTTGATCTGGTTCACGCAGAGATTGGAATGGGCCCCGTAGGAGAGACCGATGCCACCGGCAGCGCGAGAGATTTCCTCCATGGCGACCATGTGCGCGAGATACCCCATGCCGGCGCCGCCGTATTGCTCGCTGACGGTCAGGCCGAGCAGGCCCATGTCGCCGAACTTGCGCCACAGGTCCATGGGGAACTGGTCGGTGCGGTCGGCTTCGGCGGCGCGCGGGGCGATTTCCTTGGCGGCGAAACCGGCGACCGCATCGCGCAGCATGTCGATTTCCTCACCGAGGAAGAAATTCAGGCCTGGCAGGGTGTTCATCTCACGACGCTCCATTGTTGTAGTTGTTGGATGGGTCAAAGGGTGGCGATCAGGCGGTGACGGGAATCTCCTTCAACGCCGTCAGGCAGCGCTGCTCGGCGGTATCGAGCTCGCGCTGCATCTGTTGGATATCCAGCAGCTGGCGAGCCAGGTGCTCGCGCCGCTCGGCGATCTTTTCCAGAAAGTGGTCGAGCTGCTTGCGGTTGCCGCCGGCCGGATCGTAGAGGTCGATCAGTTCCTTGCACTCGGCCAGGGAGAAACCGATGCGCTTGCCACGCAGAATCAGCATCAGCGTCACTCGGTCACGGGCGCTATAGATGCGCTCCTGGCCACGCCGCTCGGGCGCGAGCATGCCCTGCTCCTCGTAAAAACGAATGGTGCGGGTGGTGACGCCCAGCTCCTGGGCAAGATCGGAAATGCTGTGGGAAACGCTCATGGTGGGAAGCCAACCGAAGATTACCTTTACGTAAACGTAAGCCTGCAAATACAGGGCTGTCAAATCAATCGGTAACCGCCTGGCTGAAATAAAAAAGGCATGGCCTTCACGGCCATGCCTTCGATTGATTCAGGGCTGCGGCTTGCCGTCCCACGGCACGCCATCGAGGGGGCGACGACGCGCCATCTCTTCTTCGTCGAGGCCTTCGCCGGCGCCGATATCGCCTTCGCTGACGATGCTCAGGTCACGATCAGCCGGTTTGTCGTCACCGCGCTCATGTGGCGAACGGGCACCGGAATCGTCGATCAGGGTTTCCGGGCTCAGGTCATCCATGCTCACGCCGTCTTCGTGGCGGCCTTCGCGGAGCGTTTCGCCGCCGCTCTGCCCCGCTTCGCGGACGCGCTCGTCAGGGTATTCGTGTTGCACCTCGTCGGCTGAGCGACGATCGCCGATGCGCCCTTCGCGATCATCCTGGCGGTCGCTGAAGTCGAGCTGCTCGATCGACCCCATGCGATCCTCCATGTCGTCGATCTCCTGGGGCGTGGGCGATTGCTTGGATGTGCTCATGATGGTCTCCGCTGTAGGTCTATCTGGTGGACTCACCCCACAGCGGGAAAATTCAGGGAAAGTGACGAGCTCACCCCTCGCCGACCAGCTGCTCCAGCGCCTCCTCGATCACGCTGACGTTGGTCGGTCTTACCAGGCGGGTGACCTCCACGCCGTCGCGCAGCAGCACAAGGGTCGGCCACAGCTTGACGCGAAACGAACGGCCTAGCGGGCGCCCGCTGCCGTCCTCGATTTTCAGGTGGCGCACTTCGGGGTAATCCGCCAGCACCTTGGCCAGCAGTGGCTGGGCGGCCTGACAATGGCCGCACCAGTCGGTGCCGAACTCGATCAGGGTCATGCCGGGCATCGCCTGCACCTCGGCGGGCGTCGGGGCGGTGGCGCTGTAGGAATTGCTCATGGAATCTCCTCGCCGATGGCAGAAACGAAACCGCCCCGTTGAGGCGGGGCGGTCAAGAGTTGCAGCGTATCAGACGCCGTCGCCGAGCTTCTTGACGACTGGTTTGACCTTGTCAGCGATCTCGCCTTCCAGACGGCTAACGGTATCGGTGATGCGGTCCACTTCGGGGCGCATCGAACGGGCGTCTTCCAGGATGCTCTTGAGCCGGCAATGGCCACTCAGGCCGCGGGCCACCAGCATGCCGCCGAACGCCGCGCGCATCAGGCCGAGCACGCCGCCGCGCTTCAGGCCGCCACGGGCCATGGCAATGCCGCTGCCGATGGAAAGCGCACGTTCCCAGCCCTGTACGTTACTGCCGCTTTGCTTATCGAATGTGGACATAGCCTTCGCTCCGGTCGGTGATTGATTCACTACCGACTGGCCGCGAGCACACGGCGTTCGGTGATACCGACAGGCGGACTGATAAGGGGCTTTGTTGCGTTGCGGCAAGCACACGTAGACGCGAGTACGACGCGACTGAAAACGACCGAGCCCTGCCGCACCCGAACGAAGTCAGATGCTGCAGGGCTCGGTGCTGCCTTTACTTCAGCGGCGAATCGACCGGCGCCGGGGCAACCCAAGAAGCTTGCGCAGTGCTTTGTGGCGGCTCCGGGCGCTCGTCGAGCACCGCGTGCAACGTTCTGCGGTCGCAAGCGCCTTCAGACAGCGAGACCACCACGGTGGCCACCGCGTTACTCGCCAGGCTGGTCAGCGCACGGGCCTCGGACATGAAACGGTCTATACCGATCAGCAGCGCCAGGCCAGCTAGCGGCAGGTCGTGCATCACCGACAAGGTCGAAGCCAGTGCCACGAAGCCGCTGCCAGTCACGCCAGCGGCACCCTTCGAGGAGAGCAGCATGACGGCCAGCATGGTGACGACCTGGGTCAGCGACAGGTCGATGTTGCAGGCCTGGGCGATGAACACCGCGGCCAGGGACAGATAGATAGCCGTGCCATCGAGGTTGAACGAGTAACCGGTTGGCAGCACCAGACCGACCACCGATTTGCGGCAACCGAGCGCCTGGAGCTTTTCCAGCATGCGCGGCAGCACCGGCTCGGTCGACGAGGTGCCTAGCACCACCAGGAACTCTTCGCGGAAATAACGCAGCAGCTTCCACAGGCTGAAGCCGTACATCCGGCACAGGCCGCCAAGCACCACGAAGACGAAGAACGCGCAGGCGATGTACAGCGTCATGATCAGCTTGGCCAGGGAGCCCAGCGAAGTGATGCCGTACTGGCCGACAGTGAAGGCGATGGCGCCAAAGGCACCGATGGGCGCGAAGCGCATCAGGTACGAGAAGATCTTGAAGACCATCTTCGAGGCGGCTTCGAGCACGTCGAGCACCGGCTTGCCCGCTTCGCCGATCGACGACAGGGCGAAGCCCGACAGCACCGCGATGAACAGCACTGGCAGCACCTCACCCTCGGCAAAAGCGCCCATGAAGGTGTTGGGGATGATGTGCATGAAAAACTCGACCACGCCGAGCTTGGCGGCCGAAGCGGTGAACTGGGACAGGCCGTCGGTGCTCAGCTTGCTGGGATCGACGTTCATGCCTACGCCCGGCTGGAACAGGTAGACCGCACAGAGGCCGATCAGCAGGCTGACCACCGTCAGGACGAGGAACAGGCCCAGGGTCTTGCCCATCAGGCGACCCAGTGTGCTCTTCTCGGTCATGCCGGCAATGCCGGTGACGATGGTGCAGAACACCACCGGCGCAATCATCATCTTCACCAGCTTGATGAAGGCATCACCCAGCGGTTTGAGCGCAGTGGCTTGCTGCGCCCAGAAGTGGCCGACAATCACGCCCAGCAGCACGGCGCAGAGGATCTGGAAATACAAGGATCTGACGAGTTTCATCAGGCATCACCCATTTATAGAAATTGTTCGGATGCGCAAATTTTCGTTCGGACCGGCTACTCAGCTGGCCAGACGTTGCCCTTCCGGGGCGTGTACCTCTCCGGAAAACAGCCGGCGGGCGGTGCGTACCACGGAGGCACGAATCGTCTGGCCGTTTTCACCCACGTACGCCAACGCGACTTCGATCGACCCACTCGGGTGCTCGATGCGTACGTGATCCAGGCGCTCTGCGTTGTCTTCAAGCCCCAACAGGTCAGCGGCCACGGTTTTCGGGCTGACGCAGGCAGTCGCCAGACCGATCGAACCGGTGATCGCCAGGGCGCGATGACAGTTATGAGGCATGAAATAGCGGACCTGAATGGTACCGCCCGCCGAAGCAGGCGCCAGCAGGACCGGCTTGGGAATGACTTTTTCACTGACGTCGCCCAGGCCCATGGCCAGGCCAGCCTGCAGGCGGATCGACTCGAGACGGGCGAGGAAAGCGCTGTCGGCGTCCAGCTCGGCGGGCGACTCCTGGCCGGTCTTGCCCAGGCTCGCGGCATCGATCAGCACCATCGGCATGGCCATGTCGATGCAGGTGGTTTGCACACCATCGAACCGGTCACGGGTATTGCCGGTGGGAAACAGCTTGCCAGTCTTGCTGCCAGCCGCATCCAGAAAGGTCAGCTCGATGGGTGCGGCACCCCCCGGTACGCCGTCGATGCGGGTATTGCCGGCGTAGGTGACCACCCCTCCCGGAGTCTGCACTTTGGAGCAAACGAAGGTGCCGGTATTCAAATTACGGATACGTACTTCAGTGCTCGGGGAACCGGCCTTGACCAAGCCCTGTTCGATGGCGAAAGGGCCAACGGCACACAACATGTTGCCGCAGTTGGGCGCGGTATCAACGCGACGCTGGGACACCATGACCTGCACGAAGAGGTAATCGACATCGGCATCCGGGTGGCTGGATGGGCTGACGATAGCGACCTTGCTGGTCTGCGGGCTACCACCACCGATGCCATCGATCTCGAGTTCATGCCCTGCACCCATGACCGACAGCAGTACTTCGTTTCGCTCGTCAATCGACTCAGGCAAGTCGCTGGCAAGGAAAACCGGACCTTTGGAGGTGCCTCCGCGCATGAGCACACAGGGGATTCGCATGACGTTCTCTCTTGTACTGATCAATCAGTCCGATTGATGCCTCGAGCAAAAGAGTCACATGTCGTGACAATTCCATCAAATGCAAAGATTTTATATTTTGATGTGTATAGCGCATCAAAAACCACATGAGAAGATTGAGTGCAGAAGCCGCTACGCTCATAAAACATTGACGAATAAACAGGAAAATCAGCAGCAATATGTCGGTATAAGCTGATAACTGCCAGCACAGCCCTGAAAAAGATCAATGATGTTTTCAGACGAAAGATCAGAGCGGAAATAAGCCAAGCCGACGGTCGGCGAGCCGGTTTCGACCACAAAATCGGCAGGATTCCGCTCAAAAAAAACGCAGCTAGATGCGGCGTTTTGTTGAACCCAAGGCCATTTCGTCGCTGGGCGCGGCCGAAATGGCTTTATCCAAGCGCATTCAGGTGGGCTTGTCGGCTCCGAGCGCGGTATAGCCAGGCCATTGCTTGAGCAGGGTTTCGACGAACTGCTCGGCAGCTGGCGACAGCGAAGAACCATGGCGACGCACCAGACCCAGGGTGCGGCTGATCACCGGATCGACCAGCGGGCGCTGTACCAGGATTGGGTGGTCCTCGACCGGCATCGCCAGACTCGGCATGGCGGCAATGCCCAGCCCCGCCTCGACCATGCCCAAGGAGGTGGACAAGTGCTGGACCTCGTAGAACCAGCTGGGGCGCCAGTCCAGATGAGCCAGACCGTGATCGAGCAGCACGCGGTTGCCGCTCAGCCGGCCAACACCGATCAGCCGGTAATCGCTTAGCTCGCGCCAGGCCACTTGCGGCTGTTCGGCCAGCGGATGATCGCGCCGGCAGGCGAGCACGAACGGCTCGTTGACCAGCGGCGTGAAGTCGATCTCGGCGTGTTGGCCGCTGAGCATGTTGATGCCGAAATCCGCCTCGCCGCGCAGCACCGCTTCCAGGCCCTCATGGGCGCTGAGGTCAAGAATGCGGATGCGGATCTTTGGGTACTGGCGGTTGAACTCGCGGATCACCGTGGGCAGAAAGTAGAACGCCGCCGTCGGGATGCACGCCAGCGTCACCTGCCCGGACTGGCGCTCGGCCAGCTCGCGAATGCCGAGAATCGAACGCTCGAAATCGTCCAGCAGACGCCGCGCCTTGGGCAGGAAATCCCGCCCCACCGCAGTGAGGCTGACCCGCCGTGTGGTGCGATCGAGCAGTTGGGTGCCAAGCCCCTCCTCGAGCTTCTGCATGCGTCGGGTGAGGGCCGGTTGCGAAAGGTGGATGGCGTTGGCCGCTTCGTGAAAATTGCCGAACTCGGCGATCTTGACGAAAGCGCGCAGGTCCTGAAGTTCGTAATTCATGCAAAAAACCTATCAATCCATATTTTTATTTTTCAACGCAGATTAGTGCATTAAACAACATTCGGAGCCTCGCGCCCAATCCGAGCGTACTACAGACGCATTAATGCAAATAATAAATTAATATAAAAAATATATGCAATTTACAAAACAAACCCCGATCACCACCATTTAAGGAAAGCAACAATAATCAGCTTTATTGCACTGGAGACATCATGCAAGCCATCCCCTGCGTGCTGATGCGCGGCGGTACCTCTCGCGGCCCGGTTTTTCTGGCCAATCACCTGCCCACCGATATTGCCGCACGAGACGAGTTGCTCCTTAACGTCATGGGCTCCGGCCACGAGCTGGAAATCGACGGTATTGGCGGCGGCAGCCCGCAGACCAGCAAGGTCGCTATCGTCAGCACCTCCAGCCATCCTGACGCCGATGTCGATTACCTGTTCGTGCAGGTCATGGTCAACCAGCGCCGCGTCGACACTGCCCCCAACTGCGGCAACATGCTGTGCGCCGTCGGTCCTTTCGCCATCGAACACGGCCTGGTCAACGCCAGCGCGCCGGTCACCCGCGTGCGCATCCGCAACCTCAACACCAACACGCTCGTCGACTCCGAAGTACAGACGCCCAAGGGCAAGGTGCGCTACGAAGGCGACACCAGCATCGATGGCGTGCCCGGCAGCGCCGCGCCGATCAAACTGACCTTCCTCGACGCCGCGGGCGCCAAGACCGGCCAGTTGCTACCCACGGGCAAGGTGCGCGACCAGTTCGACGGCATCGACGCCACCTGCATCGACATGGCCATGCCGATGGTGCTGCTGCATGCCGAAGCCCTGGGCAAGACCGGCTACGAAACCCCGGCCGAACTGGATGCCGACAGCGAACTGCTCGAGCGCCTGGAGCGCATTCGCCTGCAGGCCGGTATAGCCATGGGCCTGGGCGACGTCAGCCAGATGGTGATTCCCAAGCCGGTGCTGCTCGCGGCGCCGCGCAAGGGCGGCACCCTGTCGGTCCGCTACTTCATGCCCCACAACTGCCACCGCTCGATCGCTGCCACCGGCGCCATCGGCCTGGCCAGCGCCTGCGCCCTGCCCGGCAGCGTGGCGTTCGACATCGCGCCGATCACCGGCGCCGCGCTGGTGCGCCTGGAACACCCGGGCGGCGAGATCGAAGTGTCGCTGGCCCCTGGTGCAGACGCTCAGCCGCAGAGCATGCAGGCCTCGCTGATTCGCACCGCGCGCCGCCTGTTCGCCGGTGACGTGTATGTGCCGCAGACCGGCAGAGGCACCCCTAACAAGAATTAACGCCAACGATCGCTTCACCCAACGAGTAAATAATAATGACAAGGAAGAATCTGTTTTACGTCTCGGTAGCCCCTGCTGCCGTTCTCGCCAGCCTGCCCCTGGCCGTCAGCGATGCGCTGGCCGAAGGCTTCTTCGAAGACAGCAAGGCCAACCTGGAGCTGCGCAACTTCTACCTCAACCGCGACTTCCGTGAGGGGCGCGGGCAGAACAAACGCGAAGAATGGGCCCAGGGTTTCATCCTCAACATGGAATCGGGTTACACCAGCGGCACCGTCGGCTTCGGCCTCGACGCCCTGGCCATGCTCGGCGTCAAGCTCGACTCCTCGCCTGACCGTACCGGCACTGCGCTGCTGCCAAGCGACAGCAAAGGGCGACCTGAAGACGACTACAGCAAGCTCGGCGTGACCGCCAAGGTACGCGTCGCCGACAGCGTGCTGAAGGCCGGCACCCTGCTGCCGAAAATGCCGACGCTACAGTTCAGCAACAGCCGCCTGCTGCCCCAGACCTTCGAAGGCTGGCAGGTGCAGAGCAAGGACATCGAGCGCCTGACCGCATCCTTCGGGCAGATCTCCCGCGTGGTGCAGCGCGACGTTTCGGGCTCCGCCGACCTGATGCTGAACAACAAGAATGGCCGTTTCGGCGGCAGCCCGAGCAGCGACCACCTGCGTTTCGTCGGCCTCGATTACGCACTGACACCCAACACTCAGCTGAGCTACCACCAGGGCCAGCTCACCGACATCTACCGCCAGCACTTCCTCGGCCTGCAGCACACCCTGGCGATTGGCCCGGGCAAGCTGAAAGCCGACCTGCGCTACTTCAACAACAGCGAAAGCGGCCAGGCGCGTGCCGGTGACATCGACAACCAGGTGTACAACGCCATGTTCACCTACAGCCTGGCCGGCCATGCGCTGGGCGTTGGTTATCAGCAGATGCGCGGTGACGACGGCTTCACCTACGTCAACGGCGCCACGCCGTATCTGACCAACTTCCTGCAGCTCAACGACTTCGCCGGGCCCGACGAACGCTCCTGGCAGGTACGCTACGACTACGACTTCAGCAAGGTGGGCATCCCCGGCCTGACCTTAATGACCCGCTACGTACGCGGCAGCGGTATCGACCTGACCGACGGCAGCAACGGCAAGGAGTGGGAGCGCAACACCGACCTGGCCTACGCGTTCAGCGAAGGCGCGCTGAAGAACCTCAAGATCACGTGGCGCAATGCGGTGTACCGCAACAATTTCGCCCCACGTGGAATGGATGAAAACCGCCTGATTCTGAGCTACGTCCTGCCGATCTGGTAATCCGTCGGCTCACCTGCAAATAACTCCAATACAGGTATAACCCAATGAAACTCATCAAGAACCGCTTTCTCCTGCCCCTCGCCGGCGCCCTGCTGCTGACTGGTATGCAAGCGGCTCACGCCGACCAGCCCAATCGCCCCGAGTGCATCGCACCGAGCAAGCCGGGCGGCGGCTTCGACCTGACCTGCAAGCTGGCTCAGGCCGGCCTTAAGGACAACAAGATTCTCAAGTCGCCGATGCGCGTGACCTACATGCCGGGCGGCATCGGCGCCGTAGCCTACAACGCCGTGGTCGCCAACCGCCGCAACGAACCCGGCACGCTGGTGGCCTTCTCCGGCGCCTCGCTGCTTAATCTGGCACTGGGCAAATACGGCCGCTTCGACGAAGACGCCGTACAGTGGCTGACCACCATCGGCACCGACTACGGCACTCTGGCGGTACGCGATGACTCGCCGTATAAGAATCTCGACGACGTCGTGAACGCCCTGAAGAAAGATCCGAAAAGCATCGTCGTTGGCGGCGGTGGCAGCATCGGTGGCCAAGGCTGGATGAAGATCGCCCTGCTCGCCAAGGCTGCCGGCATCAACCCCAGCGAGCTTCGCTATGCGGCGTTCGAAGGTGGCTCCGAACATTACATGGCGCTGATGGGCAAGCACGTCGATCTGGTCACCGGCAGCGCCAGCGAGATCGCTTCGCAGAAAGGCAACAACATCCGCACTCTGGCGGTATTCAGCGAAGAACGCCTGCCAGGCGATTTGGCCGAGATTCCGACCGCCCGCGAGCAGGGTTACGAGATTCAGTGGCCGCTGATCCGTGGCTACTTCGTCGGCCCGGACGTACCCAAGGAGCAGGTGCAATGGTGGCGCGACTCGTTCGCCAAGCTCGAAGCCTCGCCTGAATTCGAGCGCTACATGGTCGACCGTGACGTGCTGCCGATGTACGTGAGCGGCGACGAGCTGCAAGCCTTGGTGAAGAAGCAGGTCGCCGAGTACCGCGAGCTGGGCCGCGAGTTCGGGCTGGTCGAATAACCCTTCCGGGAGAGCCGTTCGGCTCTCCCCTCTGGAGCACCCCATGCAAGACCGTATCTTTGCCGGCGTCAGCCTGCTGCTGTGCATCGGCCTGGCGCTGACGGCCTGGAGCTACCACGCGCCCTTCTCATACGAACCGGTGGGGCCGCGCGCCTTTCCGCTGCTGCTCATCGTGCTGATCGCCTTGGGCGCCCTGTACCTGCTGATCAAGCCATCGCACGCCAGCCAGGAGGCCAGAGAGCCGGCACTGGATCGCCACGTAATACGCAAAATCGTGCTGTGCGTCATCGCCCTGCTGATCTACGCCGTGCTGTTCGAGTTGGTCGGCTTCATCATCAGCAGCGCCCTATTCGCCATCGCCATGGCGCGCCTGTACGAGGGCACCTGGAAGGCCAGCCTGACGTCCGGCGTGCTGCTGGCCCTCGGCCTGTACGTGTTGTTCGACAAAGCCCTCGATGTCCCGCTGCCACTCGGCCTGCTTTCCGGCCTGGAGTTCTGATTCATGGAAACCTTCGCTTACTTGGGCCAGGGCTTCGGCGTTGCCCTGAGCCCCTACAACCTGATCACCGCACTGTGCGGCACCCTGATCGGCACCGTCGTCGGCCTGCTGCCGGGCCTGGGCCCTATCAATGGCGTGGCCCTGCTGATTCCTATCGCCTTCGCCCTCGGCCTGCCACCGGAAACCGCGCTGATCCTGCTCGCGGCCGTGTATCTGGGCTGTGAGTACGGCGGCCGTATTTCCTCCATCCTGCTGAACATCCCGGGCGAAGCCTCGGCCGTGATGACCACCCTGGACGGCTACCCGCTGGCGCGTCAGGGCAAGGCTGGCGTGGCTCTGTCGATCTCGGCCTGGAGCTCTTTCGTCGGAGGTCTGATGGCAACCTGCGGCGTGGTCATCTTCGCCCCGCTGCTGGCCAAATGGGCGGTGGCCTTCGGCCCGGCTGAATACTTCGTGCTGATGGTGTTCGCCATCGTCTGCCTGGCGGGCATGGCCGGCAACAAACCCATGAAGACCGCCATCGCGGCCTGCATCGGCCTGCTGCTTTCGTGCGTGGGCGTGGACTCCAACAGCGGCGTATACCGTTTCACCTTCGGCAGCCTGGGCCTGGCCGACGGCATCCAGTTTGTGGTGCTGGTACTGGGTCTGTTCTCGGTGAGCGAAATCCTCGTGCTGCTCGAGCGCACCCACCACGGCCAGAAGGCCCTTGATACCAGCGGCCGCATGCTGTTCAACGTCAAGGAAGGCCTCTCGGTTCTCGCCACCAACCTGCGCAGCGGCGCCACTGGTTTCGTCATGGGTGTTCTGCCCGGCGCTGGTGCGACCCTGGCCAGTGCCGTGTCCTACATGGCCGAGAAGCGTCTGGCCGTGAAGGACAACAAGTTCGGCAATGGCGACCTGCGCGGCCTGGCCGCCCCGGAAACCGCCAACAGCGCCGCGGCCTGCGGCTCGATGGTACCGATGCTGACCCTGGGCGTGCCCGGCTCGGGCACCACCGCGGTAATGCTCGGCGCCCTGACGCTGTACAACATCACACCGGGCCCCCTGCTGTTCCAGCACCAGCCGGATATCGTCTGGGGCCTGATCGCCTCGCTGTTTGTGGCCAACCTGATGCTGATCATCATCAACGTACCGATGATCAAGGTATTCACCAAGATCCTCGCCGTGCCGTACTGGGCGCTAGTGCCGGCCATCGCCATCATCACCTCGATTGGCGTCTACGCGGTGCACGCCACCACCTTTGATCTATTCCTCATGATTGGCATCGGCGTGTTTGGCTACATTCTGCGCAAGATGGACTTCCCGCTATCGGCGATCCTGCTGGGCTTCATCCTCGGCGGCCTGATGGAACAGAACCTGCGCCGCGCGCTGTCGATTTCCAACGGCGAACTGAGCATCCTGTGGAGCAGCCCGATCACCCTCGCGGTATGGGCGCTCGTGGCATTGATGATAGCCTTGCCCTTCTGGCGTATCTGGCGCGCTCGCCGCAAGGCGGCGGCACCGAGTGCCAGCTGATACTTCACCGAATCAGGCTCCCCCGGGAGCCTGAACCGTTTTTGGAGCCGCCATGCATATCGTCATTCCCGATGACTACCAGAACGTCATTCGCACGCTCGACTGCTACGCCACCCTGAACGGCCACCAGGTCAGCCTCTACCACGATGCCGTAGACGATATAGAAGTGCTCGCCGAGCGCTTTGCCGACGCCGACGCCCTGGTGCTGACTCGTGAGCGCACCCGTATAGATGAAGCATTACTGGCGCGCCTGCCGAAGCTCAAGCTGATCAGCCAGACCGGCAAGATTTCCAACCATCTGAATCTGGACGCCTGCACCCGCCACGGCGTGGCGGTGATGGAGGGGCGTGGCTCGCCCATTGCGCCGGCAGAACTGACCTGGGCGCTGATCATCAACGCGCGGCGCCAGCTGTTCCCGGCCATGCAGGCGATGTACGCCGGCCATTGGCAAATCAACATGGGCCAGCGCCTGGCCGGGCAAACCCTGGGCATCTGGGGTTACGGCAAAATCGGCCAGCGTCTGGCTCGTTACGCCCAGGCTTTCGAAATGCCGGTACTGGTATGGGGCAGCGAAGCCTCGCGGCAAGCCGCTGTTGCAGACGGCCACCAAGCCGCCGCGTCGCGCGAAGCCTTTTTCGCCAGCGCAGATGTGATCAGCCTGCACCTGCGCCTGGCTGCGGCCACCCGCCATCTGGTTACAGCCGCCGACTTGGCGCTGATGAAACCCAGCGCGCTACTGGTCAACACCAGCCGGGCCGAGCTGATCGCACCAGGCGCGCTGCTCGAGGCCTTGAACAAGGGCCGGCCCGGTTTCGCCGCGCTGGATGTCTTCGAGCAGGAACCTCTGAACGACCCCGACCATCCCCTGCTGCGCCACCCTGGCGTGCTGTGCACACCGCATCTGGGCTATGTGGAACGTGAGGGTTATGAGCTGTACTTCGGCGATGCTTTCGCCAACGCCCGCGCCTTCTTCGCGGGTGAAGACTGCGCACTGGCCAACCCGCAAGTCCGTACGCGACGCTGACGCTGATGACAACGCGCCAGGCGGCGCGTTGTTTCCCCCGCCGGCAGGCTATTCATACCTGGCGGCCTGCCGATGACCTCCTTATATAAACGGCAACCAACAACTTGTGCTGTCGTATTGCCACATCGCTCAGCGGCAGATATGGCAGTGGGCCAGCAACTTGATACCCTTCTTTAATATACAGGTCGGGTAATGCACCAGTGAACCCACACGCAATATTGCAATGCCAGCAAGTAACATTAATTTGATATTGCTACTCCCCGCGCTTTCGAACTACTCGGCCAGCTTAGCGTTAGCCAAAATCATTCAGCTTGAGGGCACGAGGCTGCCGGCCCTGGCGGCCAGGCTTCTGTGTCTCTAGAGCGCCCCTTCACTGATACGCCAATACCGTATACACCGGAAACTCAGCGGCAAAATTGCCATGTCTCTTGGCGTTTCCCTTTCATATATAAGCTCGACACTTCAAATCAATATCGCGCCGGCACGAACATTGCTGGAAATATATATGCAGGCCACAATTTAATCTGACTGTCATGCAATGACTTTAATGTCCGGGCGTCAGTAACAGCAGGTTTACTGAAAAACCAAGTGCCTGAAAAGGAGCAACTTTCGCGCTCAATTATTGAATTATGGCTTGCCGGTCGCACTGCGATGCAGCGCATCTGCCTCGAGTGCGCCAAGAACACGCACGAAAAAGTTCAGGTTTTTTTTGTGAAGCCAAGGGCCAGGAGTTTGGGGGCCGCCGGGGAACTTCTTACGAGAGCCGACAACCAATGACTCATGAAAAATGGCCGCAAGTCAATGCGATAGGTGACTGAGACACACTTCTCAGAGCGCCTCACCGCGATGTCGACCGGCCTTCCCCATCAGCAACAGACCCCGGGAAGGGATTTGGCACCATGAAACTCACCAAGATACTGACGGCTTCACTTGCAGGTTCGCTGTCTACAGCCAGTTGGGCAACAGACCCACAACATATCGACCTGGCTGGGTTCGAGTTCACGCCAACCCTCAACGTCGGCGAAAGCTACGACAGCAACTACCGCGGCCTGAACAAGGCCCGATCCTCCTGGGTGACCAGCATCAACCCGAAATTCCTGCTCAGCGCCGAGACCCGCAACACCGGCTACCAGCTCGAATACGAAATCGACGACCAGAACTACCATTCCGACGACAAGGCCAGCCATACCGATCAGCACCTGCGTTTTCGCAGCATCATGGAATTCAACTCGCGCAACCGCTTGCGCTGGAACCTGGGCTATCACCGCGTCGAGGAAACCACTGACGTGCGAGACCCCGACAGGGACGAAAACGACAAGTACGACCGCGGAGTGGCCGGTGCCGTCTACACCTACGGTACCCAGACCGGGCTCAACCAGATCGACTTCGGCGTCAACTACGAGTCAATCCGCTATCGCAACAGCGGCGGTCTGAACGACGACCAGGACCGCGACAGCACCACCTTGAACTCCGTCTGGTACCACCGTCTGGGTGGCAGCACCCGCTCCCTGGTAGAGGTGCGCCATACCATCAACCAATACGTGCTCAGTGAGAGCGACCGCGACAGCACCGACGACGCCCTGCTGTTCGGCGCCACCTGGGATGCCACCGCCAAGACCTCCGGCACCGTGCGCCTGGGCGCCCAGCGCAAGAATTTCGACAGCAGCAGCCGTGAGGATTACACCAGCCCCATGTGGGAAGTTGGTCTGAAGTGGGAACCGCGCACCTACTCCATCGTCAAACTCGACACGCGTCGTTCTTTCGACGAAGGCGAAGATGGTGCCAGTACCGTTCAGGACACCACCACACGCCTGGGTTGGGAGCACGAATGGTCGGCCTTCATACGCTCGGATCTGTTCTATCGCTACTCCGTACGCGACTACAAGGCAACCGACCGCAAGGACGACCGTACTGGCTACGGCCTGGAGTTGACCTACTCCCCGCTGCGCTGGGCTGATGTATCGCTGGGTTACCGCCACACCGACAACGATTCGAGCGTGCGGGAGAAATCCTACGACCGGGACATCTATCAGCTGTCGTTGAGCTTGAGCCTCTAACACCCGGGCTCCTCAACAGGGTGACGCTGGCGTCACCACCCTTATCAACCCTTTCCCGTTTGTCCTTGCAGGCGAGCGGCGGGCGCTCTTTTTCCAGCGCCTGGTATTCAAGTAACCATCAAGGAGTATGCGGATGTCAGTCCACCATCTGTTCAAAGCCTTCTCGCTGCTGCTGATGCTCGCATTCGCAGCAGGCGCACAGGCAAACCCGCAGTATCGGCTGAGCTCTGGCGACGTGATCAAGATCAGCGTCTTCGGTGAACCGGATCTGTCGTTCGAGGAAATCCGCCTCAACGACGCCGGCAACTTCTCCTACCCCTTCCTGGGGACGGTCGATGCCAAGGACAAGACCGCGGCAGACATCGAACGCATCCTCACCGAACGCCTGAAGGCCGATGGCTATCTAGTCGATCCGCGCGTCTCGGTCGCCGTTACCACCTACCGCGAGTTTTACATCAGCGGCGAAGTGAAGTCGCCGGGCGGCTATCCCTATCAACCCGGCCTGACCCTGGACCGTGCCATCGCGCTGGCCGGCGGCCTGACCGAACGGGCATCGACCAAGCGCATCACCATCTCACGCGGTAACGGCGAAAGCCGCGCCGAAGAAAAAGCCACGCTCGACACCCTCGTCAAGCCGGGTGACACCATCACCATCGATCAAGGGTTCTTCTGAATATGAACAGTCCTGCACGAACGATCCGACAGTGGCAGCCTTCGCCCTCGGAAGCAGATAGCGATTACATCGACCTGCGACGCATCTGGAATGCCGTATGGTCGCGCAAGTGGGCCATCATCCTGTTCGTCGTGGTGGTCACCCTGATCACCGCCATCGCCGTGTCCCGCATGACGCCGATCTACCGCGCAGTGGCATCGGTGATGATCGAAACCAAAGGCACCCAGCTGGTTTCCTTCCAGCAAGTGACCGACACCACCGGTGCCGTCAACGAATACCTGCAGACCCAGCTGGGCCTGGTCAAGAGCCGCGTGGTTGCCGAGAAGGTGGTGCGTGAGCTCAACCTCACCGAGCACCCGGACTTCGACCCGCGCCAGCAGCCGCAACCGTTGATCAACTTCAGCGCCATCACCAATGGCATCCAGAGCGTGCTGTCGTACACCGGCCTGGTGGACGCGCCCGAGCCGTCCGAGCCGATGACCGAAGCCGAGCTGATGGACATCGTGGTCAAGAACCTGATGGACCGCACCAACGTGTGGGTCGAGGGCAAGAGCCAGCTGGTCAACATTTCCGTCGACCTGCCTGATCGCCTGACCTCCGCCGCCATCGCCAACTCCATCGCCAGCAACTACATCGACAGCCAGCTCGATGCGCAGATGGAAATGTCGCTGCAGGCCACCACCTGGATGAACACCCGCCTCAACGAGCTGCGCACCTCGCTGCAGGAAGCCGAGAACCGTCTGCAGGCCTTCCGCGAAGCCGAAGGCCTGGTCGACGTCAACGGCGTGCAGACCATCAGCAACAACGAACTGTCGCTGACCGGTGACCGCATGATCGACGCCCGTCGCCAGCGTGCCGAGGCCGAGAGCCAGTATCGTCAGGTGCAGTCCATGGGCAGCGGCGACTGGCGCCGCCTGGCCAGTGTGCCGGCCGTACTGGGCAACCCGCTGATCCAGCAGTTCAAGTCCGAAGAAGCCCGCGCCCGCGCCAAGGTCGAGGAGCTGTCGCGTCGCTACGGTGACCGTCACCCGGCCATGCTCGCCGCCAAGTCCGACCTCAGCGCCGCGACCGCCAGCCTGCGTGCTCAGGTTGAGCAGGTAGTGGCCAGCATCGAGCGCAACTACCAGTTGGCCGTGGCCAACGAGAACTCCCTGAATGCCTCGTTCGACAAGAACAAGGAGCAGATTCAGGACATCTCGCGCAAGGAATTCAAGGTGCGTGAGCTGACCCGCGATGTGGAAAGCAACCGCTCGTTGTATGAGACCTTCATGACCCGTCTGCGCGAAACCGCAGCGACTCAGGACGTCAACTCCAGCAATGCGCGCATCATCGACAAGGCCGTTGCCCCGCTGACCCCGGCAGCGCCGAACCAGAAACTGCTGATCGTACTGGCTGCAGGTCTGGCCCTGGTATTCGCTGTGGCCTTGGCCATCGTGCGCGACATCCTGAGCAACACCTTCAAGGGCGTCGAGGACGTGGAGAACAAGCTGAACCTGCCGGTACTGGGCATCGTTCCGCTGATTTCCAACAACGCCAAGTACACCGCCGCGCACCTGTTCGAGCACGGCGAGGATCCACGCTTCTGCGAGTCGATCCGCACCATTCGCACCAGCCTGATGCTCGCCGACAGCAACCGTTCGCAAAAGGTTCTGGTGGTCACCTCCTCGTCGCCGGGCGAAGGCAAGAGCACCCTGGTGGCCAACATGGCGTTCGCCCTCAGCCAGCTGCAACGCGTACTGCTGATCGACGCCGACCTGCGCCGTCCGACCCTGGCCAAGAGCTTCGACTTCCCGGTCGGTACCCCTGGCCTGGCCAACCTGATTACCGGCAGCGCCAAGGTCGAAGAGTGCATTCACAACATGGGCACCAACCTGGACATGCTGCCAGCTGGAGCCGTGCCGCCAAACCCGCTGGAGCTGCTGGCCTCGCCGCGCTTCGCCAAGTTCCTGGACATGATCAAGGAGCGTTACGACCACATCATCATCGATTCGCCGCCTAGCCAGGCCGTGAGCGATGCCGTGCTGCTGTCCACCTTCGCCGATGCGGTGATCTACGTGGTCAAGGCCGACGGCACGCCAATCCCGATGGCTCAGCGTGGTGTTGGTCACCTGCTGCAGAGCGGTGCCTCGGTGATGGGCGTGGTGCTCAACCAGGTGGACGTGGAAAAAGCCGCTCGCTCCGGCGAATACGGCGGCTACTACGACCAGTACGGCTACAGCGAAGGCAAGGCCTGATAACGCCATGAACAACCAGCGCATGACAGCAGGAGGTGCCCGATGATCGATCTGCACAATCACCTGCTGCCGGGCATCGACGACGGACCGGCAGACCTGCCGACCGCGCTGGACATGGCCCGCATGGCGGTCGCCAACGGCATCAGCCACGTGGTGTGCACGCCGCACATCCACATCGGCCGCTACGACAACGACAGCCGCAACATCGCCGAAACCTGCAGCCGCTTCAATGCGGCGCTGGAAAAGGCCGACATCGACCTCAAGGTCGGTGCCGCGGCTGAAGTGCGTTTCTGCGGCGAGCTGATGACCCGCGTGCTGGATGGCAGCATCCCGTTCCTCGGTCAGTGGGAAGGCAGGAAAGTGCTGCTGCTGGAGTTTCCTCACGGGGAAATGCCATTCGGCGCCGAACGCCTCACTCAATGGCTGCTGGACAAAGGTGTGGTACCGCTCATCGCCCACCCGGAGCGCAACAAGGCACTGATGAACATGCCGAGCAAGCTCAAGCCGTTTATCGAGCAGGGCTGCCTGTTGCAGGTGACGGCTGCCTCTGCCGCTGGTCGTTTTGGCGAACGTGCAATGCACCTGGCTCACGAACTGCTGAGCAATCGTGTGGTCAGCATTATGGCGACTGATGCCCACAACCTGGATCACCGCCCTCCCCTATTACAAGAAGGTCTCCTGCAAGCCGCCCGGATCCTGGGCGAGAGAGAGGCCGAACGTCTGGTCATCGACACGCCTTGGCGCATCGCACACCAGCATTTCGCTTAGTTGACTGCCTGATAAACGCGTGCCTGTCGGTTCAGGCCGCAGGATTCGTATTTGTTGGAGGTTGGAAAACCATGCGTCGAGAGATCAGTTTCAGGGCGCAACCCTTTCAGCAGGCGCTGATGCGCTGCGAGACCCTGGGCACGCCCACCACCGCTGCAACCAAGGACATGTCGCCTCTCGTGCGTTTTCCGGAGGCCACTTACTTCATCGAAGATTTGCACGAGGATCGCCGCAAATGATTTCCAAACGGATCAATCCTGCCGAGAACCGCAGGGGACTCACGTTCTGGGGTCAATGGACCTGCGCCATTACTCTGGTCAGCATGCTGCTCTGCTACCTGGTCGTTCAGCGCTACGGCGACGTGCCCACCGAATATCGCCTGCTGATCGTCCTCACCGTGCTGGGCTCGGTACCGGCGTACGGCATGCTGCGCGTCTACCACAAGCGCTTCGGCTACCTGACCGGCCTGGCTCACCTATTGGCTGGCTGGCTAACCCTACTGGCGGGCCTGTTGTTCATCGCCTACTTCAGCCAGAGCCTGGATCGCTTCTCCTTCGAGATCATGCGCGAGTGGGCGCTGCTGGGCTTCCTCGCTCAAGCCATCGCCTTCATTCCGCTGCGCTACTTCGCTCGCCTGCACTCGCAGAAGCTGCGCAACGAGCGCGTCTCGCTGATCATCGGCTCGGGCGAGAAAGCTCACGAGCTGGCCGAGCGCCTGACCGCCAATAACCGCGTGCCCCTGGTCGGTCTGATCGCCTCCAGCGACGACGCCCATACCCAGGACGGCCGCTTCCCGATTCTTGGCAAGCTCAAGGAGCTGCGTGACGTCACCGAGCAGCACGGCGTGCGCCGCGTGTACATCGCCCTGACCCTGGACGAGATCTCGCACATCGAGAAGCTCTACATCGACCTGCTGGACATGAGCGTCGACGTAGTCTGGGTACCGGACTTCGGCAGCATGCCGCTGCTCAACCAGTCGATCTCGCAGATCGAGCAGCTGCCGGCCATCTACCTCAACGAAAGCCCGATCAGCTCGCACCCGGCTGCGGTATTCAGCAAAGAGCTGATGGATCGCACCCTGGCCCTCCTGGCGCTGCTGGCCCTGAGCCCGGTGTTCATCATCGCGGCCATCGCCGTGAAGCTCTCCTCGCCTGGCCCGGTGTTCTTCCTGCAGCCCCGCCATGGCTGGAACGGCGGCGTGATTCTGGTGTGGAAATTCCGCTCCATGCGCATGCACGACGATAAGGCCGTCAAGCAGGCGACCCGCGAAGACCCGCGCATCACGCCCGTTGGCCGCTTCCTGCGCCGCACTTCCATCGACGAGCTACCGCAGCTGATCAACGTGCTGCGTGGTGAGATGTCCCTGGTTGGCCCGCGCCCCCATGCCGTGGCGCACAACAACTACTACAGCGACAAGATCCTCGCCTACATGGCCCGTCATCGCCTCAAGCCCGGCATCACCGGCCTGGCCCAGGTGACCGGTCACCGCGGCGAAACCGAAACCCTGGAAAAGATGCAGCAACGCGTTGAGAAGGACCTGGATTACATCAACAACTGGTCCCTGTGGCTGGACATCAAGATCCTGGTGAAGACGCCCTTCACCCTGTTCTCGCGCGACATTTACTAACGCGCCCGCTTGGCGCAGTAACGATTAACGTTAACTCAAGGAAAGTTTATCCATGAATATCACTGTCGTTGGAACCGGCTACGTCGGCCTCGTCACCGGCGCCTGTATCGCCGAGATGGGCAACACGGTTGTCTGCGTGGATGTCGATCCGAAAAAGATCGAGAACCTCAAGAAAGGCATCCTGCCGATTTACGAGCCGGGTCTGGAAACTGTGGTGGAAGAGAACTTTGCGGCCGGTCGCCTGCTGTTCACCACCCAGCTGACCGAAGCGATGGAGCAGTCGGACATCATCTTCATCGCTGTTGGCACCCCGCCAGGCGAAGACGGCTCGGCCGACCTGCGTTATGTCTTGGAAGTCGCCCGTCAGGTCGGCAGCCTGATGACCCGCCACACCACCGTGATCAACAAGTCCACCGTACCGGTGGGCACCGCCGACCTGGTTCGTGCCGAGATCCTCGAGCAGCTCGAACTGCGCGGCAAGACCATCAGCTTCGACGTGGTCTCCAACCCGGAATTTCTCAAGGAAGGCGCCGCGGTCGACGACTTCATGCACCCGGACCGCATCATCGTCGGCACCGACAGCGAGCGCGCTCGTCAGGTGATGAGCGAGCTTTACGCCCCCTTCATTCGTAACAACCCGCGCATCAAGTTCATGGGCGTGCGCGATGCGGAAATGACCAAGTACGCCGCCAACGCCATGCTGGCCACCAAGATCTCCTTCATGAACGAGATCGCCAGCCTCTGCGACCGCCTGGACGTGGACATCGAGAACGTGCGCCTGGGCATCGGCTCGGACCAGCGCATCGGCTATCACTTCATCTACGCCGGCTGCGGCTACGGCGGCTCGTGCTTCCCTAAAGACGTCAAGGCGCTGATCAGCATCGCTCACCAGAACGACTTCGAGCCCAAGCTGCTGCAGGCCGTCGAAGCGCGTAACGATCAGCAGAAGCAGTCGCTGTTCAACAAGCTGGCCGCCCACTTCGAAGGCGACCTCAAGGGCCGCACCTTCGCCGTCTGGGGCCTGGCGTTCAAGCCGGGTACCGACGACATGCGTGAAGCCCCCAGCGTGGTGCTGATCAACAGCCTGATCAACGCCGGCGCCAAGGTCAAAGCCTTCGACCCGATCGCCCGCGAAACCGCCGCCCGCGAGTTCCCGGAGCACTGGTTCAACGAAGGTCGCCTGCAGATCGTCGACGGTCAGTACGAAGCCGCCATCGATGCCGACGCCCTGGTGTTGGTCACCGAGTGGAAGCCGTTCCGCCGCCCAGACTTCAAGGCATTGAAGAAGCTGCTCAAGCAGCCGGTGATCATCGACGGTCGTAACCAGTACGACCTCGGCCAGGTGAACCGCGAAGGCTTCGACTATTACGGCATTGGCCGTAAACAAGTGAACGGCTGAGCCAACGCTGACATGGACGTCATCACCCACACCCCCTTGGCCCGACGCAACATGCGCAGGGCCATAGCGCTGCACTCCCCCTCTGCCACTGCCCGCCGCCTGGTTTTCGATCAGGCGTGCGAAGCGGTGCGCGCTAAGGAGCGCCGCGCGATGCCAGCCGTGATTGGCTCAACCCTTTTTTGAAGAGACCGGTTTCGATCCCATGACCGAACAATTACCCACTATCGTCGTCATCGGCTACAACCGCCCCAAGAGCCTCAGCCGCCTGCTGGGCTCGCTGATCCAGGCGCAGTACCCCGAAGGCAACGTGCGCCTGGTGATCAGCCTGGACAACTCCGGCAATCCGGCGCCGCGCCAGGTCGCCGAAGCGTTCGACTGGCCCCACGGCGAAAAGCTGATCATCGCCCACCCGCAGCGCCTCGGCCTGCGCCAGCACGTGCTCAGCTGTGGCGATCTGACCGAGCAGTACGGTGACGTGATCATCCTCGAGGACGATCTGTTCGTTTCACCGTTCTTCTACGACTACACCCACAAGGCCCTGCAGGCCTATGCGGAAGATACCGGCGTGGCCGGCATCAGCCTGTACAGCGTGCAGTTCAGCCAGACCGTCGACCTGCCCTTCATGCCGATCGACGATGGCGACTCCCACGTGCACTTCATCCAGATGGCCGCTTCCTGGGGCCAGGCCTGGTCGCGCCGGCACTGGCAGGGTTTCCGTCAGTGGCTGGAAAGCAACGGCACCGATATCAGTCACATCGACGGCATCCCGGCGGATATCCGCGGCTGGCCGGAGTCCTCGTGGCTCAAGCTGTACACCGCCTACATCATCGCCAAGGATCTGTACTTCGTGTACCCGTTCCGCTCGCTGACCACCAACTTCGGCGACCCGGGCCAGCACTTCAACATCGCCTCGTCGCGTTTCCAGGTGCCGATCCAGCAGAAAGCGGTGGACTACAAGTTCGCTCGCCGCGAGGACAGCCTGTCGATCTACGACGCCTACTGCGAGCTGCTGCCTGCGTGCATCAAGCGGCGCAATCCGGTGCTCGCCGACTACGACTTCACCACCAATCTGTACGGCAGCAAGACCTGCAAAGGCCTGCAATTGACCCGTACCAACGCCCGTGGGCTGCACAATTTCGCGCTTTCCATGAAGCCCATGGAACTGAGCATCCTGCACAACATCGAAGGTGAGGGCCTAGCCCTGATCGACTCCGCCGACCTCATCAGCGACAGCAAAACGCGGCAGAAGGCGGAGTACGACATCTACCGTTTCTTTTACAAGTTTCCGTCGGTACGGATCATTTTTCTCGGCGTCATCGAACGCCTGCAAATGCTGCTCAAACGCGCCTGATCCACCGACCGCGCGCAGCGATTTTGGCTACAGCTCTCTAATCAATTGGACATCGCAGGTATTGCAATGGAACAGAAAAAAGCACTCATCACCGGTATCACAGGTCAGGACGGTTCCTACCTCGCCGAGTTCCTGCTGGAAAAGGGTTACCAGGTGCATGGCATCAAACGCCGCGCGTCGTCCTTCAACACCCAGCGAGTGGATCACATCTATCAGGATCCGCATGTCGACAACCAGAACTTCATCCTGCATTACGGCGACCTGAACGACTCGTCGAACCTGACCCGCATCATCCAGGAAGTGCAGCCTGACGAGGTCTACAACCTCGGCGCACAATCCCACGTAGCGGTCAGCTTCGAAGCCCCGGAATACACCGCTGACGTCGATGCCATGGGTACCCTGCGCATCCTCGAAGCCATCCGCCTGCTGGGTCTGGAGAAGAAAACCCGTTTCTATCAGGCCTCCACCTCCGAGCTGTACGGCCTGGTGCAGGAAATTCCGCAGAAGGAAACCACCCCCTTCTACCCGCGCTCGCCTTACGCGGTCGCCAAGATGTACGCCTACTGGATCACCGTTAACTACCGCGAAGCCTATGGCATGTACGCGTGCAACGGCATCCTGTTCAACCACGAGTCGCCGCGCCGTGGCGAAACCTTCGTGACCCGCAAGATCACCCGCGGCCTGGCCAACATCGCCCAGGGTCTGGAACCTTGCCTGTACATGGGTAACATCGATTCGCTGCGCGACTGGGGCCATGCCAAGGACTACGTGCGCATGCAGTGGATGATGCTGCAACAGGAGCAACCGGACGACTTCGTGATCGCCACCGGCGTGCAGTACTCGGTGCGTGAGTTCATCACCTGGTCGGCTGCCGAGCTGGGCGTGCACCTGCGCTTCGAAGGCACCGGCGTGGACGAGCAAGGCATCGTCGAACGTATCGAAGGCGACAAGTCACCAGCGCTGAAAGTCGGCGACGTGATCGTACGCATCGACCCACGTTACTTCCGCCCTGCCGAAGTCGACACCCTGCTGGGCGACCCGACCAAGGCCAAGACCAAACTGGGCTGGACGCCGGAAATCACCGTGCAGCAGATGTGCGCCGAAATGGTTCGCGAAGACCTCAAGGTCGCTCAGCGTCACGCGCTGCTGCGCGAGCACGGCCACGAGCTGCCGGTCTCCGTGGAGAACTGAGCATGAGCGCGCTTCTCAACCAGCGCGTCTTCGTCGCCGGCCATCGTGGGATGGTCGGTTCGGCGATCGTGCGCCACCTGCAGAGCCTGGGTTACCAGAGCATCATCACCGCGCCACGCGAAAGCGTCGACCTGGTCGATGCGGCCAGCGTGAAGGGTTTCTTCGCCGAACAGCGCATCGACCAGGTCTACCTGGCCGCGGCGAAGGTCGGCGGCATTCACGCCAACAACCAGTACCCGGCCGACTTCATCTATCAGAACCTGATGATCGAGGCCAACGTCATCAACGCGGCCCACGAAGCCGGCGTCCAAAAGCTGCTGTCGCTGGGCAGCTCGTGCATCTACCCCAAGCATGCCGAGCAGCCGATGCGTGAAGAAGCCCTGCTGACCGGCGTGCTGGAGCCGACCAACGAGCCCTACGCCATCGCCAAGATCGCCGGAATCAAGCTGTGCGAGAGCTACAACCGCCAGCATGGTCGCGACTACCGCAGCGTGATGCCGACCAACCTGTACGGCCCGCACGACAACTACCACCCGGAAAACAGCCATGTCATCCCTGCCCTGCTGCGCCGCTTCCACGAAGCGACCCTGCGTGGCGACGATGAGGTGGTGATCTGGGGCAGCGGCACGCCGATGCGCGAGTTCCTGCACGTCGACGACATGGCCGCGGCCAGCGTCCACGTGATGAACCTGAATGAGGCGACCTACCAGGCGCACACCCAGCCGATGCTCTCGCACATCAACGTCGGTACCGGCCAGGACTGCACCATTCGCGAGCTGGCCGAAACCATCGCGCGGGTCACCGAGTTCCAGGGTCGCCTGAGCTTCGACTCGAGCAAGCCCGATGGCACGCCGCGCAAGCTGATGGACGTCTCGCGCCTGGCCAAGCTCGGCTGGACGGCGAGCATCGACCTGGAAACCGGTCTGCGTGATGCCTACCGCTGGTTCGTCGACAACATCGACGCGGTACGGAGCTGACATGTTCCTGCCGGCCGATACCTTCAAGACCGTGGTCGCCAGCACCCCGCTGGTGTCCATCGATCTGCTGGTACGCAACCCGCAGGGCGAACTGCTGCTGGGCGAGCGGCTCAACCGCCCCGCCCAGGGCAGCTGGTTCGCCCCTGGCGGGCGGATCCAGAAGAATGAAACGCTGGACGCGGCCTTTGCGCGCCTGACCCGGGAAGAACTGGGCCAGGCCTTCAGCCGCGAGCAGAGCAGGTTGCTCGGCGTGTACGAGCACTTTTATGACGACAGCGTGTTCGGCGAGTCGCCGGATACCCACTACGTGGTCATTGCCTACGCAATCGAGCTGAGCGCGCAGCAGAACCTGCAGCCGCCGAGCGTGCAACACGGTCGCTACCGCTGGTGGCCGATCGACGAGATGTGCGACGAGCCGCGCATCCACAGCAACACCCGCGATTACTTGCAGGCGCTGTACTAGATACCTCGCAAGCCACGCCTACGCGGCGTCGCCTGCGGGCCAAGAAAATTTCGATATGGGAAGGCGAGCTTGTTCAAGCAACTCCTGGCATACCGCAATCTGCTGCTGATCTTGTTTGTCCTGAACTCGGCCTGTTTCTTTCTGACCGACGACAAAAAGGCTGGCATCCCCTACCTGCGCGAGCTCTGGCTGCTCGGCATCCTGGCCGCCTCCGGGGCACTGCTCCTGGTCTGGAAGCGGATTTATCAGTCCAAGACCAGCCTGTGGATTATCTTCATGGGCCTGGTCCTGCCGGTCGTCTCGGCGATCATGGCCGAGCTCAACTTCGACCAGCCGTTCATCTATGGCCTGCTCGAGGAGCGCCGCAGCTTCGCCTACCTAGTGTTCTTCCCGGCGCTGTACCTGATGATCAAGACATCGCCGACCCAGAAGCACCTGGAGACCTTCTTCCTGTACTCGGGCCTGACCTGCGCCTTCGTCGGCTACTGCTACTTCTTCAAGATCATCCCGGAAAACGCCGGCGTGTCCTTCACCATGGACGCCAAGGACGCCGGTAGCGAGCTGCTGCGCCCCGATCGCTACCGCATCGGTTCCAGCTACGTGACCATCTGCGCCTTCATGCTGATGTACAGCATGAAGGAGCGCATCTCGGTGGCCAGGGTCTGCATCCTGCTGTTCTTCGCCTCCTACCTGTGGCTGGTGCTGCAGACCCGTCAGACCATGGTCATCTGGGCCCTGGCCGGTATCTGGATCTTCCGTGACCGTATCGACTCGCTGCTCAAGCTCGGGCTGCTGGCCGCCACCATTCTGGTCGCCTCGTTTGCCATCTTCCCCGAGTTCTATTACGCGCAGTTCGACAAGTTCCAGGCGCTGCTCGACGAGGCCACCACCGGCCCCGGCGTGCGCGACAACACCACGGCGATCATCCTCGGCGCGGTCGCGGACAACATGTACATCGGCATGGGCTCGCTGTCGCTGCAGTGGAAAGGCGGCTTCGGGGCGCTCTACAACGAGCACTTCTACCTCTCGGACGTGGGCATCGTCGGCGTCTACTACCGCTACGGTTTCCTCACTCCGCTGATCGCGCTGATCTTCTACTTCGGCTATCTGCGCATCATGAAGCGCTGCCCCGAAAAAGGCCCGTTGCTCAGCGCCTTCCAGCTGATCTTCTGGTTCCAGATGCTCAACATGTTCCTGTCCAACTCGATGATGTACGGCGGCGATGTGCTGGGCATCGGCGCCGCCTGCTTCCTTTACTTCTCCCGCGCCTACGTTGCGCAAGAATCCCCGACTCGTGAGATCAGAGGCACACGCCATGACCCAATTCAGTATCGTAACCATCAACTGGAATAACCTGGAGGGTCTCAAGCAGACCTACCAGAGTGTGGCGGCCCAGACTTACCGCAACTTCCGCTGGATAGTCGTCGATGGCGCCTCCACCGATGGCGGCGCCGAGTGGCTGGCGACCATCGACGAGCCCTACGCCGAGATCACCAGCGAGCGCGACAAGGGCCTCTACGACGCCATGAACAAGGGCCTGATCAAGGGCTCGGCGACCGAGGGCTACACGCTGTTCCTCAACAGCGGCGACTTCTTCTACGACGAGAACGTGCTGCAGAAGGTCGCCGATGCCATCGAGAAAGCACCCGGCAAGCCTCGCTACGTGTACGGCGACTACTACCTGCAGAACGCAGAGGGTCGACTCACCCCGCAGAAGGCGAAGAAGATCGAGCACCTGGTGCTGGGCATGCCGTCCAGCCACCAGGCCATGTACTTCGAGAACGAGCGTCTGCGCAACGTGCGCTTTCGCGAGGATTTCAAGCTCTCGGCGGACTACTGCATGATCGTCGAATTCCTGCAGGGCCAGGATCATCAGCGCGACGTGCTGAAGATCGAGTCGCCGCTGTGCATCTTCGACACCACCGGGGTTTCCACCAGCCGCCGCTTCGACGCGCTGAAAGAGGACATGCGCATTCGTCGGGAGGTCATGAAACTATCCCCGCTGCATAGCATCTCTTTGTATGTCCTGCATTACCTGCATACGCACAGCAAATTGCTGAAGGCGGCATTGGGCAAATGAATCGCGAGCAACAGGAATCGTTGCCCGTGCGTGATACGCGCCAGTGGCGCAAAGAGGTGTTGATGAAAGCCTTTGATATCGAGTTCTACGGTGGCACCAAGGATCGCCTGATCGAGGACTTGGTTGAGCACAGCACCGAGAAATACAGCTATATCGTGACGCCCAACGTGAATCACGTGGTGCAACTGGAAACCGACCGCGACCTCAAGCGCGCCTATGCCGTGGCCCGCCACCGCATCTGCGACAGCCGCGTGCTGCTGCCGCTGCTGCGCATGCTCAAGGTGCCGGTCGAGGACGCCATTCCGGGCAGCACCCTGACCGCGGAGCTGATGAATATCGCCGAAGAGCGCGCCTGGAGCGTGACCATCATTGGCTGCGAAGACGATGACGTCGCCCGCCTGCGTGAGCGCTTCCCGAACGTCACCTTCCACCACCACAACCCGCCGATGGGCTTTATCGACAATGATGAAGCGGTTCAGGCCTGCCTGTCGTTCGTGGTCGAGCACCCGTCCAATCTGGTGGTGCTGTCGGTGGGCTGCCCCCGCCAGGAGATTCTTGCCCACAAGATCTTCGAGACCGACCAGGCGGTCGGCATCGGCCTGTGCGTGGGCGCTTCGATCAACTTCCTGTCCGGCAAGCTGCAACGCGCCCCGATGTGGATGCAACGCTGCTCGCTGGAATGGCTGCACCGTGCTTATACCGAACCACGCCGTCTGGTGGGCCGCTACGTCCGCGACGCGTTTTTGATCATGCCGATTCTGGTCCGTGAATTCCGGCTTCGGCAATCACTCTTCATGGGAGGAGCTCCACGATGATTCCTGTCATTCTTTCCGGTGGTAACGGCTCTCGTCTGTGGCCACTATCGCGCCAACTGAACCCCAAGCAGTTCCTGCCGATCGCCGATGACTCGCTGTCCATGCTGCAGGCGACCATTCGCCGCCTGGACGGCCTGAACGCCAGCCAGCCGTGCCTGATCTGCAACGAGGAGCACCGCTTCCTCGCCGCCGAACAGCTGCGCACCTTAGGCATCGAGAACGCCAGCATCCTGCTCGAACCAGTAGGTCGCAACACCGCACCGGCGGTGGCCCTGGCCGCGATCAAAGCGCTGGAAAAGGAAAGCGATCCAGTACTGCTGATTCTCGCCGCCGACCACCTGATCAAGGATGTGGACGCGTTCCACCGCGCCGTGGAAACCGCCCTGCCCTTCGCCCAGGCCGGTAAGCTGGTGACCTTCGGCATCGTGCCGACCCACGCCGAAACCGGTTACGGCTACCTGCAGAAAGGCGCCGCGGCGGGTGAAGGCGGCTTCACCGTCGCCCAGTTCGTCGAGAAGCCCGACAGCGAAACCGCCGAGCGCTACCTGGCCTCCGGCGAACACTTCTGGAACAGCGGCATGTTCATGTTCCGCGCCAGCCGCTACCTGGAAGAGCTGCAGCGCTGGCAGCCTGAGATTCTCGAAGCCTGCCGCCGCGCCACTGCGCAAAGCGAAGAAGACATGCACTTCGTGCGTATCGGCAAGGAGGCGTTCGCCGCCTGCCCGGAAGACTCCATCGACTACGCGGTGATGGAAAAGACCGAAGACGCGGTGATGGTGCCGCTGGATGCCGGCTGGAGCGACATCGGTTCCTGGTCCGCGCTGTGGGACGTCAGCGACAAAGACGCCGACGGCAACGTGCACAAGGGCGACGTGCTCAGCCACGACAGCCAGAACAACTACGTGCACGCCGACTATCGCCTGGTGACTACCGTAGGCGTCGAGGACCTGATCATCGTCGAGACCAAGGACACCGTCATGGTCGCGCACAAGGACAAGGCCCAGGAGGTCAAGCGCATCGTCGAGCAGCTCAAGCGTGAAGAGCGCTGTGAGCATCTCAACAACCGCGAGGTGTATCGCCCATGGGGCATGTACGACTCCATCGACCAGGGCGCGCGCTATCAGGTCAAGCGCATCACCGTGAAGCCTGGTGCCAAGCTGTCGGTGCAAATGCACCACCACCGTGCAGAGCACTGGATCGTGGTCAGCGGTACCGCCCAGGTCACCAACGGTGATGAAACCTACATGGTCACGGAAAACCAGTCGACCTATATCCCGATTGGCCAGATTCATGCATTGGAAAACCCGGGCATGATTCCACTGGAACTGATCGAAGTGCAGTCCGGGACCTACCTGGGCGAAGACGATATCATCCGCTTCTCCGACAACTATGGCCGCGTCAAGGAACTCAAGGTTTCCGCGGCCTGAGGTCAGGCCAGCGCTCATGTGCGCCGGCGCCCTTCACCGGGGCCCTATGGGGCCCCTTCGCCGGGTGGTTCGCCACCTCCGTAATGGCTCTGCCAGTTCACATTCAATGAGGCACGGATTGCCTTCAATTTCGCCATCAAACGGACTTCTACAACAACAAGCAAAGCGCGAAGCCCTAGTGAACAGACTCCGGATGATTTTTTTTGCTTTCCGACAACGAGGCTCGCCCGTGAAAACTTCCAAACTCCTGTACGACCCAGTTATTCACAAACTGAAGTTGCTGGAAGAACATGATGTGACGCCCTTGCTCGAAGAACTGAGCACGCCGAAGAAACCGACCATCGTCGGCTTTCTCAACCAGCACGGCTACAACCTGATCCAGCAGGACAAACGCGCTCGCCGTCATTTCCTGCAGATCAACCACCTGCTGCGCGACGGCATCGGCATCAAGCTGGCGTGCCAGTTGAACGGCCTGGCGCCCGGCGCCAACCTCAACGGTACCGACTTCATTCCGGCGTTGATCGAGCACGCCCTGCAGGACGAGCGCAGTGAGCAGTACCAGCTGTTCGCCATGGGCACCTGCGAGCCGTGGACGGAAGAAGGTGCCAATGCCCTGTTCAACGGCCGTGAGTACCATGCCATCGATGGTTTCCAACCGGTGGAGCGCTACCTAGAGTTTGTTCAGGAGCACCTGCAGCCCGGCAAGATTCCGCTGATCGTGATGGGCATGGGCATGCCGCGTCAGGAAGAGGTGGCAGTCATCCTGCAGCGCCAGCTCAACCGCCCTGCCCTGATGATCTGCGGTGGCGCGATTCTGGATTTCGCCGCCCAGCGCTTCAACCGTGCACCTGAAGTGTTTCGCAAGGTCGGCATGGAGTGGGCCTATCGCCTGCTGATGGAGCCGCGTCGGCTGTTCGCCCGCTACGTGATCGGCATCCCGCAGTTCTTCTACTACATCGTGCGCAATGGCCGCGACAGCAAGGTCGCCGTCAGCGAGCAAGGTGCCTACGACCGCAAATCCTGAGGTCGGCTGCAGAAGCCAAAACGCCCGGACGAGTGATCGTTCGGGCGTTTTTTGTGCTTCGCGGAATCTCAAGAAATCAGTCTTGGCACCGGACTGGAAAGTTTGGGTGCGCATCACTTACTGGCCTGGCACTATCCATTACCGCGTCTGCTGAACGATTGTGTTGCGCCCCCTACGGGCGTCACACCTTAACTCGCTGCGCTCACCCTTCGGGCCAGCCTGCGGCTGTTACTGCGCTTCGCTACGTCTCTTTGCTTGCCCAAGAAAGGTGTGCCAAAGAAGGGCACCCCGACATCCGGGTTTCGCTGCGCGAAACTTGATTCGCCTTGCTCACCCTATGGGCCAGCCTTTCGGCTGTTACTCCGCTTCGCTGCGTTTCCTCGCCCCGACGACGCTCCGGGGGCCGGCTTACATGGGCCATCCCTGGTCCATTAAGCCTCTCGCCGCATCCATGCGGCTCGTCCCCCTACGCGACACCTCCACTCGGCCTCCTGACGGGACCGGAGCGCGAGCTTTCAAGATTCCCACGGGCTCAAGCTCGGCGGCGTCTGTTTTTGCTTTTGAGCTGCGATCGCTCAGGCGACGCCCAAGTCCCCTTCAGGAGGCCGAATGGAATCGCCACGTAGGGGGTTGAGCGACATGGATGTAGCGAGAGCTGCGATGGGCCAGGGATGGCCCTTCGCAGCGTGCCCCTGGAGTGGTGATGGAATGAGGGAACCCCGGCGCAGCCGGGGCCGGATGGTGGGGTGCCCTTCTCTTTGGTTACTTTCTCTTGGGCAAGCAAGAGAAAGTGACTCGCCCGTAAGGGGCGAAACCCATCAGGCCAGGCGGCATGCTAATGGAGAGTGCCAAGTCATCGGCAGCGCACACTGATTTGCCAGTCCAGTATCAACCAGGCGTTCCCCTACAGAACGAGGAACCTTGGTCTGGCATGCTGGACAAGGCGACACAGCGAATTCTGCGTCGCCCCTATCCATTTAACGAGTCGCCACGGCAACCGGCTTCTCGCTGCGTACGCTACGGCCCTGCTCGATCAGCGCAAACACTTCGTTCCACATGGCCTGGGTACGAGTCTTCAGCTCCGCCGAATGCGCATTGAGGCGCGCGGACAGTGCCTGCATCTGCACTGGATCGGTAAGGTTATCGAGGGCGCGGTTCAGCTCCTCGTCGCTCAGGTTGATGTCCAGCACGCCTTCGGAAAAACCGTAGTCGGCGAACAGCATCTGGTACTTGTGGCTCCAGCCGGTGGCCAGCGACGGCACGCCCTGGGACAGCGCACTGACCAGGCCGTGGAAGCGGCTGCCCAGGGTGCCGCGGCAGGCGCCGAGGATGCCCTTGATGGCCAGCGGATCGGTCTCGCGCAGGATCGGCAGGCCACCTACGGCCTTGGACACCTGCTCGGCCAGGCGCGCATCGCCCTCGCCTTCGTGAATCAGCAGGAACGGCTTGGCACCACGCTCGACAAGCGCCTTGGCCGCACGCTCGAGGAACGGTGCGTAGCCCTTGGCGACACTGTCATCGGTCTTGTCGAGCATGCGGCAGTTGGGCACCAGGCAGATCTGGTGAATCTCCGGATCGAAGTAATCCGGCACCGGCCCGGTGATCAGGTTGGTGAAGTCCGGGGCGATCTTGATGTTGTCGCGCTCGCCGACGATCTCGGTCAGGTAGTCGTAGGAAATCTGCTCGCGGGCGAAGATCAGGTCGCAGTTGTCGACGAACGCCTTCACCGCTTCACGGCTGCGCGGATCGCGGAACGGCCCGAAGGCCTGGGGCAGCAGGATGACCTTGGAGCCCTGCTTCTTCCAGCGCTTGCTGGAGCGGGCCAGCTCTTCGGACAGGTCCGGGCCCCACTGGTCGCTGTAGGCGAAACCGGCGGCATCCAGCACCACGTTGATGTCCTTGTCGAGCACGATGCCGTACTGCTCGCGGATACCGGCCGGCACCAGCGCGGCCAGATCGCCGAACGGAATGCCCTTACGCCAAAGCCAGGCTTTCTGGTACAGCCCCAGGGAGGCGCGATTGAAGTACGGATAAGGGCTCTTGGCGCGGCCCGGCTCCATCACTACCTTGGCAGCCGGCAGGTTCTTGCGTACTTGCTGCAGGGCGGCGTGCAGCATCAGCGCAGCGCCCTTGTTGACGAAACCGGCCTTGCGAATCTCGACGTACATATCACGTTCTCCTTAATTCACGAATCAATTGGGGCACGCTCAGGAACACGTGCAGACACATACTCTTGGTCATCATGACGAACAGCGGCCGCGTCTTGCGCGACAGCAACAGGCTCACGTAGCCGGCCACGCCGTAGGAAATCAGCGTCGCCCAAGCAGAGCCGACCACGCCGTGGCTTCTGATGAGGAAATAGTTGAGGACGATGTTGCTCAGCGCACCGAGGCCCTGGGTGACCAGGGAAAAGATGAAGGCCTCTTCGATGATGATCCACTTGCTGAACAGCGCGCGCATGAACACGAAGGTGGCCGCGAAGATATGCACGGCCAGCACCGGTCCGGCATCGGCGTACTGCTGGCCATACAGCAGATTGACGATCCAGTCGGAAAGGAAGAACACCACCACAGCCAGGGCGAAAGCCATGAAGAACAGCACGTCCAGCGACACCTGCATGAAGCGGTTGTAGCCGGCGGTATCGGTCTTGTGCAGGTCGATCATCTTCGGGAAGACCGAGGCCATGAGGATGGTCGGAATCAGGTACCAGGCCTCGGACAGGCGCGAGGCTGCCGAGTACACCCCCACGGCATACTCGCCGAGCATGTACTGCAGCATGATCTGGTCGACCTTCAGGTAGATCACCGCCGACAGCGAGCCCATGAAGATCAGGAAGCTCTTCTTCAGCAGGGTCTTGCCCAGCGACCAGGAAAAGTCGAAGCGGAAATCGCGCTTGAGCATCACCGCGTAGCAGACCAGGATCGCCGAGGTGATCATCACCACCACCACGTGGGCCAGGGCGATGTACACCAGGCCCGCACCGGCGACGGCGAGGATCATCTTCAGGCCGTTGCCACCCAGCTGACCCACGAACCCGGCCACCGCTGCGTACTTGGCCTGCACCCGCGCCTGGAACCAGTCGATGAGCATCTCGAACGGGGTGAAGAACAGCGCCAGGGCGGTGAACAGCAGTACCAGGAAGTTCTGGTCGTTGCCGAACAGGTAGGTGCTCATCATGATCACGAAGGCGATCACCGAGCAGCCCACCTTGATCAGGAACACCGTGGAGAGAATCTGGTCCTCGTTGTCCGGATTGCTGCGCAGCTCCTTGACCACCAGGCCGGTGAGCCCCAGGTGCACGACGATGCTGAGCAAGCCCAGCAGCGCCAACGCATAGTTGAGGTAACCGAAATCCTCGGGGCCCAGATACCGCGCCAGCACCACGGTGGTGGCCAGGCCGATGGCCAGCATCAGAAACTTCTCGGCCAGCATCCAGCCGGAATTGAGGAGGTACTTCATGCCCTCCTGGACACGCGAGGCACTCATCGAGCAGGCGACTCCAGGCGCATGTAGCTGCGGGCTTCCTCCAGCGAGAGTTTCTGCGAGTACGGCACCAGGCCAGTGTCGGCAGCGTAGCCCAGGGAAATGAACATCACGATGCGCTCATCCGGGTCGAGCTTGAGCAGCTTGGCCGCCGCCTCTTCACGCTCGGGGATGTCCGGCCAGTTGATCGAGCACGACGACACACCCTGGGTTTCCAGCGCGAACATGAAGGACATCGCCGCCAGGGCGCCGTCGATGTAGATCACGTGACGGTCACGCACATGGGGATAGGCGCGCAAGCGACCGACCACGGCGACGATAGCCGGGAAGTTGTGATCGAAACCGGCCACGCCCATTGGCAGGCGCGAAGCCTGGGCCACGGACGCCGGATCATCGAACACCACGAAACGGTACGGCTGGCGGTTACAGGCGCTCGGCGACTGCACGGCGACTTCTACGGCCTTGTCGATCACCTCGCGCGGCACCGGGCGGTCCTGCTGATACCAGCGCACCGAACGGCGCTTCATGGCCAGCTGACGCATGGCGGTGAAGTCCACGCTCGGCGTGCTCACGTCGGCGGCGAACGGCACGCGCTCGGCATCCGGGTTGCGCAGGGTTTCCGGCGAGCCGCTGGGGCGCTCCAGGCGGGCGAACTTCTCGCGGGCACGGTTGAGCACCGGGTGATCGCCCGTTACGGCGAAGTATTCGGCGAGTACGTCATGGGCCCAGCTGACTTCGTCGCGATCCACATTGCCCTTGAGCGAGGCGATGTAGCTGTCGACGGTGTCGTTGATGTAGTCCAGGGCGAACACCTGGCGCCGCGGCTGCATGATCAGGCCCTTCTCGATGCGGTGCACGGCGCGACGCAGGAAGTAGTTCACCGGCTCGGCACCGGAGAGGTTCTGCTCATGCTGCAAGTGGCCGACCACCACCGCGTAGGCTTCACGGTCGAAGGCCGAGGAGAAGAACGAGTAATGGAAACGGCGCAACATGGCCGAGCGCGACAGCGCGCGGATCCAGCCCATGGCAAGCCGCTTCTGCAATGCCTTGAGGTTATCGATACTGTCCCGCGGCAAAACCTTCTTGAGGGATTCTTTCAACATTTTCATAGGCTGTGATTACCGTTCAATGGTTAATATCTCCCCCACAATCGCCGTAACGGTACGGCGACACTCGATTGATGGACGCTGGCAGTTCTAAGCCGAACCACAGGCACCTGCACACCAGCCACTGCTCGTCGAGGCAATGCAGGCTGCAGCATCCCTTCCCTTTGCCAATCACCCGCCTGGCATCTACCTGCTCATGTTAGGCAGTGCAAAATCGGCATCAGGTGCTGCAACGGTTCGACATCCAACCCGATGTTTCGAGGGTGTTGGAGGCGGCGCTATGGGGCGCCGCTAATCGTTGTCAGGTTTTAGGACTACGCAGCAACGCTTTGATTCCACATCCACATGCTTTGCGTGAAAAAAGATGCCGAAAGTCCGTAAGGCCGCGCTTACAGGCGGGCTTGCAGGCCCTCTCAACGCCTGAACCCCACCTTTTTTCAGCACTCCCTTAGGCGTCAGCGCTCGGATAGCAAAGCGGCTAAGGTCTCGCTCAGCTCACGTTTTGAGAACGGTTTGGCAATACTACGCAGCGCCGGCGCTGCCGCCAGTTGCCCTACATCGGCAGCTGCGGCGACCACTAGTACGGCCAAGTGCGGACGTTCGGCCAGCGCCTTCTCGGCCAATTGCACACCGCTCATGCCGGGCAAGCTGACATCGCTGATCAGCAGGTCGAAAGACTCGCGCCCGAGCAGCTCGAGGGCCGCCTGCGGATCGGCGGCATTGACCAGTTGATGACCGCACTCGGCCGCCACTTCGCCGACCAGCAGACAGACCGACGAATCACTCTCCACCAGCAGGATGCGCGATTGCCCAGCCGGCGCCTCGTTCGCAGGCTGCCGTACCTGGGCCGCATCTTCGACCACTGGCAAGTAAAGACGCACCGTGGTGCCCACCTGCGGCTCGCTGTGAATGGTTACCTGTCCGCCACTCTGCCGAGCGAAGCCGTGCACCATGGACAGACCAAGACCACTGCCCTGGCCGACCAATTTGGTGGTGAAGAAGGGATCGAAAACCCGCTCCAGGGTTTCGTTGCTCATGCCGGTGCCGGTGTCCGACAGTGCAATCAACAGATAACGACCAGGCTGCAGGTCTGGCAAAGCCGCAAGGCTCTCCTGCTGCAGCTCGACGAGCGACGTATGCAGGCCGATCTCCCCACCACCCGGCATGGCGTCCCGGGCATTGACGGCGAGGTTGAGTATCGCGCTCTCCAGCTGCCGAGCATCGGCCAGCACCCGCACGCTGCCATGCTGGTAGTCGCCCTGCAGCACGATACCATCGCTGATAGAGCGCCGGATCAGCGCCTCGAGCGAGGCCATCAGGGGGCTCACCTCAATGGGCTGTGCCTCCAGCGGCTGGCGATGGGAAAGTGTAAGCAGACGCTGGGTCAGCGCGCTGGCGCGATCGGCAGAGATGCTCGCAGCCTCGATAAAGCGCGACAGGTCATCGAAACGCCCCGCGCCGACATGGCGCTTCATGATATCCAGCGCACCGATGATGCCGGTAAGCATGTTATTGAAATCATGGGCAACACCGTCGATCACCGACTCGACGGCGTCCATGCGCTGGCTCTGTTGCAAAGCCAGTTCCTCGTCAGGTGACAGCAACTGCTGGCTACCCTCTTTCAAGGCCTGCAAAGCGCTGCACAGCCCGCGGGAGGTGAATGGCTGCTCCACTATCAGACTGACGCCCTGCATACGCTGCACTGCCTGGAGCGTGCCATCAACCGAGCCCAGCAGCACCACGGGAATTCTCGAATCCGCGAACCTGGCCAGGGCTTCGGCATGGCTGTCGAGCAGTTGCTCAGCTAGCAGCACAGCATCGACGCTCTCATCAAGGGCGTCAAACATCTCGGAAAGGTTCGCGCAAGCAAGGCAATTGGCGCCAAGCGGCGCGAGCAGCGGCAGGAGTTGCTTGGCTTGATCACTACGGATCAGGATGCGCATGGATGAATTCCTCACGCGTCGATGCAGGCGCGACAGCGCAGTGCGCAGGCAGGCACTGTGAAGCCATCTGCGTGGGCAGTCAGACGTTCGCTGCAACCATCTTGGGCGCACGACTTCAACACACCAAGCATGGCACCAACCGATGCCCGCCTTATATCCTCATCCATGATTCTCGCGCCCTGGACACTTCACTGTGCTGGGGCACATCGACCTTCACCCCAGCTTGCGCAGCGTTCGACCGCCACGCCAACGAGGCGTTCCGCTTGTGCTTAATGAGGAGGAGATAGCGGCTGATCAGCTCGGGCCGATCAGTTCCTTGACCTTGGCGATGACCAGGTTGATGTCGAACGGCTTGTCGAACACCGCGGCGAACAATTCGGGGCTGGCGCGCCCGACGCTGCCCTGGGCGCCACTCATGAGGATGATCGGCAGCTCTGCCGATCCAGGCCTGGCACGGATGGCCCGGGCAAATTCGAGACCATCCATCACCGGCATCATGAAGTCGGTGATCACCAGCTCAGGGCGCTCACGATCGAGCACCTCGAGGCCGCGCCGGCCATTGCTGGCCTTCACCACCATGTAGCCTTCGTCTTCCATGGCATAGCCGAGAATATCCGCAATCAGGTATTCGTCGTCGACTATCAGGATGGTTGTCATAGTTTATCGGCTCGGTCAGGCACACATGGCTCAGGCGTCCTGCGCAGGGACGGCATTGCCTGACAGCGCACCAGCCGCATGTCTGAAGGCCTTGCTGAGTTCAATACCATGATCACTGATGACCACTTCCAGGAGCGAGGGATCGTAACGGCTGTCCCTCATCTTAAGTATGGAAAGAAGGCGCTTTAGTTCAGCGTCTTTTTCCACGAAACGCATGAGAATGAGATTGTCGACGATGCTCGACAGCTCCGGCGCCGGGGCGTTGATCTCGGCCGCGAACAGGTCGCGCATTTCCCAGGTGGCGAACACCGTCACACCCATGGCACGCAGCTGGCTCATCAGCGCGCTGAAGAACTCGATCAGCCGAGTGCTGCCAGTGGCGACGCGGGCCATGCCGCCGAGGCTGTCGATATGCAGGCGCTTGACGCCCTTCTCACGTACCGCCTTGATGACCCGCGCGCCCAGACCGTCGAGCAACCCTTCGGTGGTCGGCTGCCACATGATGTGCAGCGCGCCTTGTGCTTCCAACGCCTCCAGGTCGATGCCAAGGGCCTTGGACTTGAGGCGCAGGCGTTGCGGGGTTTCATAGAAACCAAAATGCAGACCTGGCTCCTCGACGGTGGATTGCGCCAGGAAGTTGAGCCCCAGGGTGGTCTTTCCGACGCCCGCAGGCCCCATGATCAGGGTGACCGACGAAGCCGACAGTCCGCCACCGATCAGCCCGTCCAGGCTCGGGATGCCACTGGAAACCAGCCCCAGGGTTTCGCTGTCCGGCTGACTCGGGTGGCTGTACAGACTCTCCAGGCGCGGGTGGATCACCAACCCGTCGTCGGTGATCTCGCACTCGTGCAGGCCGGACAAGGCGCCGCTGCCACGGGTCTTGCGCAGGTGGATGCGGCGCACCGAGCGAGCACCGAATAACTCCTCCCCCATCTCGATCACGCCATCGACCATGGTGTGTTCAGGGCTGCCATCGTCCAGCCGCGAGCTGGTCAGGAACAGCACCGTGCAGCCGGCGAAGGCCGCATGGCCCTGCAGCTCGGAGATGAATTTCTTGGTGTCGATCTGGTTCTCGGCCTTGGAACGGGCGTTGAGCAGGCCGTCGACGATCAACAAGGTGGCCTTCTGGCGACTGATCTCGCGGCGCAGCAGCTTGACGACTTCATCGAGCCCTTCGTTTTCCAGGGTGTCGAATGCGCTGACAAACTGAATCTCGGCGCCAACCTTGCTGGGGTCGAAAAAGCTCATCGTGGAAAGAAACTGAAAGAGCCTTTCATGGGACTCGGCCAGCAGGGTGGCGACCAGAACCCGGCCCCCGTCGCGTACGTGGTTGAACGCGACCTGGTTGGCGAGAATCGTCTTGCCAGAGCCGGGGCGCCCCTGAACGATATAGGATGCACCGGCCACCAGACCGCCCTTCAATAGAGCGTCAAGACCCTCGATCCCACTTTGCAGGCGTTGTAGCTGTTCCAAGATCTGGCGAGCCTCAGTCGAATGTGCGCCTGTCTGGCCTGGGTACTCAAGTACGTGTCCCAAGCGCCGCAGGGCTGGCTGAAAAAATGATTGGCGATACTAACATGTCATAACGGTTCATCTGCCAGACCGCCGACGATCGCCGGCAAGTAAAGCCTGATCAGAGTGCCCCGGCCAGCGGCGCTGTCGATCTGCACCCCGCCTTTTGCCTGACGGGCAAAACCATAGACCTGACTCAGGCCTAATCCGGTTCCCTTGTCGACATCCTTGGTGGTGAAAAATGGCTCGAACAAACGCGAGCGAATCGACGGATCGATCCCGCAGCCTTGATCAGCCACGATGATTTCCACGAATTCACCATGCAGCCCGCCCACCTCGCCGGCCAACTGCCGGTTGCAAGCCTGCAGCTGCACTTCGCCCACCCCACCCATGGCATCGCGTGCATTGAGCACCAGATTGAGCAGGGCCATTTCCAGCTCGCTGGGGTCGAGCTGTACGGGATGCAGTCCCTCATCGACCTGCATGCGCAACGTCATGGTTCGGGGCAGTGCCTGGTCGATAAAGGTGGCCGCAGCATCCAGTAACTCGTCGAGATCGACCTGCCGAGTGGCCTTGGGCTCGCAGCGAGCGAAGGTCAGCAGATTGCGGGTCATCTGCGCCCCCCGCTGACCCGCCGTCTGTATGCTGTCCAGCAGACTGGCCAGGCGTTCGGGATCGTCGGTACGGCTGGCCAGCTTGGCGGCGCTGAGGATGATGGTCAGCAGATTATTGAAGTCGTGGGCCATGCCGCCGCTCAACTGTCCGAGGGCTTCGAGCTTCTGAGCCTGGAACAACTGGGCGCGCAGCGCTTCGTAACGGCCTTCGGCTTCGCGGCGGTCGGTGATGTCGCGGGTGATCTTGGCCAGGCCGATGACCTCGCCCAGCTCGTTGCGGATCGCATCGATGACCACCAGCGCCCAGAAACGCGTACCGTCCTTGCGCACTCGCCAGCCCTCGTCCTGGGCGCGGCCTTCGCGGCGCGCCAGTTCGAGCAAGTAATCGGGCTTGCCTGCCTGGCGGTCTTCATCGGTGTAGAACAATGACAGGTGCTGACCGATGGCCTCGTTGGCGTCATAGCCCTTGATGCGAGCCGCGCCAGCGTTCCATGACACCACGACACCTGCCGGGTCGAGCATGAAGATGGCGTAGTCGACGACCGCCTGCACGAGCATCTCGTAATGGCGCTCGGTCAGGGTACCCGGTGAAAAAGGCGCAAACTGGCTATTCATGGGGCCCGTTCCAGACGGCGATGAAGGTGCAGTGTAGTCCGCGACCGCTGCCGAATGACAATGCGTTGTACCACCCGCCCATCCCGTAGCGATTGCCAGATGACGGGCGGCCTGATATCTGTATAAAAAAACAGTACCCCGCCGCCCCCATGTCTTCAACCCTTGATCCTCGTTTTTATTACCTGCACAACTTTCGCAAGGCCCTGGCCTGGATCGGCGATCGCCATGCCGACCTGCTCGACGCCCGCGAACAGGCTTTTCTACAGGTCTTCGATGCCCTCGACTGGTCGGCACAGGCCCTGCTGGTACGCATGATCATGCGCAAGGGTGTGCACTTTCGCGCCAGCAAGCTCAATTACGAGGAGATCGGTTGCTGCCGTCAGGCTGCTGCGGCGCTGATCGCCACTGGCTGGGTAGTCGATGATGCCGCGCTGAGCCTCGATGAACTGCTGGCCCTGCTGCGCAAGGACGAGATCGTCGCCAGCTTCGCCGCCCAGCTCAGCGACCGGCGCGCCCGTAAGGACGACCTGGCTCTGCAGCTCGCCGAGCACTTCGAGACCAGCCAGGCATTCGCCGCCTGGTGCCCGGCACTTGATGACATGCTCTACAGCCTGACCATCGACGATTTGAGCGAGCGCCTGCGGCTGATGTTCTTTGGCAACCTGCGCCAGGAGTGGTCGGAATTCGTGCTCGCCGACCTGGGCATCTTCCGTTACGAGCGGGTCGACTTCCCGGCTGACTCGCGGGCCCTACGCTGCCGCGAGGACGTCGATGACTACCTGCACCTGCAGCGCTGCCGCGAAGTTTTCGAAGCCGGTGAAGTCAGCGATGAACTGCTTGCCTGCATCGATGCGCGTCGCTACGACAACCCCTACATCGCCGAACGCCGCGCCAAGCTGCTGTTTCGCATCGGCCAGCATCTGGAACGCTGCGCAGAATTCGATCTGGCCCTGCAGGTTTACGCCAGCAGCGGTTATGGCGCGGCGCGGCAAAGGCGTATCCGCGTGCTGGAGCGCACCCTGCAGCACCGCGAGGCCTTCGAGCTGGCCAGCCAGGCGGTGGCCGAGCCGCTCAGCGACGGCGAGCTGCAACTGGCCGAACGGGCACTGGTGCGCCTGAGCCGCCACCTTGGCCTACCGACACAGAAGCGCAGCAAGGCGCAGGCGCCGGCACGCCTGGATCTGCAACTGCCGCGTGCGCCGCTGCTGGCGGTCGAGCAGATGGTGCAGCTGCACCTGCAACGTAGCGAGGCGCCGGTGCACTACGTCGAGAACACGCTGATCTGCAGCCTGTTCGGCCTGCTCTGCTGGCCGGCGATCTTCGCTGCGATTCCCGGTGCGTTCTTTCATCCGTTTCAGCACGGCCCGGCGGATCTGCTCACCGCCGAGTTCTATGCGCGGCGCCGCATGCTGTTCGCCGAATGCCTCGCCCAGCTCGAGGACGAGCGCTACCGCGACAGCATTCGCCAAACCTACCGCGACAAGTTCGGCATCCAGTCGCCCTTCGTGCACTGGGGCGTGCTCAACGAAACGTTGCTCGAACAGGCACTGGACTGCCTACCGGCGGCGCATCTGCAGGCGTGGTTTCGCCGCCTGCTCGGCGATATCCAGGCCAACCGCTCGGGCATGCCGGATCTGATCCAGTTCTGGCCCGAAGAGAAGCGCTACCGGATGATCGAGGTGAAAGGCCCGGGTGATCGCCTGCAGGACAATCAGCGTCGCTGGCTGGCGTTCTGTGCCGAGCATGACATGCCGGTGGACGTCTGCTACGTGCAGTGGGCCGACGCGTGAGTTACCGCGTGGCAGTGCGCGCCCTGTGTGAGTTCACCGCCAAATGCGGCGACCTCGACCTGCGCTTCACACCCTCGCCTACTGCACAGGAAGGAATGGCTGGCCACGCCACGGTGGTCGCTCGGCGCAGCGAGCACTACGAGTCCGAAGTGCCATTGGCCGGCGAGTTCGCTTCGCTGCAGGTGCGCGGCCGGGCCGACGGCTTCGATCCGCTGAGCAATCTGCTCGAGGAAATAAAAACCCACCGAGGCGACATCAGCCGCATTCCCGACAACCACCGGCAACTGCACTGGGCCCAGGCACGGGTGTACGGCTGGCTGCTCTGCCAGAGCCGCGACCTCGATCAGATCGACCTCGCCGTGGTGTACTTCAACGTGCTGACCCAGAAGGAGAGCGTGTTCCGCGAAACCCGCACGGCCGCCGAGCTGCAGGCGTTCTTCGAGACACTGTGCCAGCGCTTCATCACCTGGGCCGAGCAGGAGCAGGCACACCGCCTGAGCCGTGACGCCGCGCTGAGCGAGCTGCGCTTTCCCCACGCCGAATTTCGTCTCGGCCAGCGGCAACTGGCCGAATCTGTTTACCGCGCCGCGCGCGACGGCCACTGCCTGATGGCCCAGGCCACTACCGGTATCGGCAAAACCCTGGGCACGCTGTTCCCCCAGCTCAAGGCGTTCCCGGAAAAACAGCTCGACCGTTTGTTTTTCCTGACCGCCAAGACGCCGGGCCGGCAACTGGCGCTGCATGCCCTGGATATCCTGCGCGGCGAATCATTGCCGCTGCGGGTGCTGGAGCACGTGGCGCGGGACAAGGCCTGCGAACACCCGGACAAGGCCTGTCACGGTGAGTCCTGCCCGCTGGCCCGCGGCTTCTACGACCGCTTGCCGGCAGCTCGCCAGATGGCAGTGGAGCGCGTCTGGCTGGACCAGGCCGCGGTGCGCGAGATCGCCCTGCAGCATGACGTCTGCCCCTACTATCTGAGCCAGGAGCTGACACGCTGGGCCGACGTGGTGGTGTGCGACTACAACTACTACTTCGACCTCAGCGCCCTGCTCTACAGCCTCACGCTGATCAACGAATGGCGGGTGACGCTACTGGTCGACGAAGCCCACAACCTGATCGAACGCGCCCGGCGCATGTACAGCGCCGAACTCGACCAAGCACGCTTCGAGGCCATGCGCAGCAACGCACCCAAGGGCCTGAGCGCGGTACTGACGCGCATCAGCCGGCACTGGAAGCAGCTGCACAAGGAGCAGCAAGCTGATTACCAGACCTATCCGCAGCCACCGGACCTGCTGCTCCTATCCCTGCAGAAAGCGGTCAGCGCGCTCACCGACCACCTGACCGACCAGCCCACCGGCAACGACGGCGAGTTGCTGCAGTTCTACCTCGATGCCATGGCCTTCTGCCGGCTGGCCGAAGCCTTCGGCCCCCATTCGCTGTTCGATATCAGCCGCCAGTCGGATCTGCGTGGCCGCAGCCATTCGCTGCTGTGTCTGCGCAACGTGGTGCCGGCGCCCTTCCTGGCGCCGCGCTTCGAGGACAGCCACAGCACTACATTGTTTTCCGCCACCCTGAGCCCGGCCCGCTACTACGCCGACCTGCTCGGCCTGCCCGAGGCGACGCCGTGGGTGGATGTCGAATCACCGTTCCAGGCCGCGCAACTCGAGGTACAGGCGGTGAGCAACCTGTCGACCCGCTACCAGCACCGCGAGCGCTCCCTGGCGCCCATCGTGGCGCTGATGGCGCGGCAGTTCGCCGAGCGCCCGGGCAACTACCTGGCGTTCTTCAGCAGCTACGCCTATTTGCAGCAGGTACTGGAGCTGTTCGACCGTGAGCATCCGCAGCTCACCCGCTGGGTGCAGGCGCGGCAGATGGATGAAGGCGAACGCCAGCAGTTTCTCCAGCGCTTCGAGCCCGGCGGTCAAGGTATCGGCTTCGCGGTGCTCGGCGGGGTATTCGGTGAAGGCATCGACCTGCCGGGAGACCGGCTGATCGGCGCCTTCATCGCCACCCTGGGGCTGCCGCAGATCAACCCGATCAACGAGCAGATCAAGGCGCGTATGGCCGAGATGTTCGGCAGCGGCTATGACTACACCTACCTGTATCCCGGCCTGCAAAAGGTCGTGCAGGCTGCTGGGCGGGTAATCCGCACGCCCCAGGACAGCGGCGTGGTACACCTGATGGACGACCGCTTCACCCAGCCCGAGGTGCGTGCCCTGCTGCCGGGCTGGTGGCAGGTGCAACGCAGCCGGGTGCCGCAGACGCCAATGCCGGTGCCGCCTCTCGCTCGTCAATCATCTCGACCGCAACCGACGCCGGCGCCGCGCGTGCCGGCCCTCACCCAGCGCGGACTGTTCGATCCGCCCACCTGAAAGAAGCCGGCAGCTCCTTGCCAACAGTGGCAAAAACCTGCCGACCGGTCAGCCACTTCACAAAAAATACGCAGGAATATCAGTCCGTTATCGCTATAAAACGGCCTGGCACAGCCCTTGCTGAGTTAGACGCTCAGATCAGGGAGGCCTTGTCATGAGCATCATTGGTTCGCTCAACCACTACGGCATGAGCACAGCGCTGCAGCGCACCCGTGCCGACGAACTGGATTTCAAGAAAAGCAGCGATGCGGCACTGCTCGTCGAGCCCGGTAAACCGCGGGAAAACGAACGAGTCGCGCCAGCATTCAAGAGCGATGAGTCAAACGCCCACCAGCAGGCGTACGACGAAGCATTCGCGCGGATGCTCGTGACCCTCAACAGCTCAGCGCATAACGCGAACGACAACCTGCAGGAAACCGGTGCCCTGGCGGCCAGCGATGAGCAAAAGGTCCCGCCCAAACCGAGCGCCCGGGATGACTTCATGGCCTATATGGCCATGACCCCGGCGGAGAAGATGCGCGACAAAATCCTCAAGGAAGTCGGCATCACCGAGGAAGACCTGGAGAACATGCAGCCTGAGCAGCGTGCCGCCGCAGAGCGCGAAATTGCCGAGAAGATGAAGATGCTTCAGGAGTTGCAGGCCGCGCAGGATGAACCCGGCAGCCTGCACGAGCATGCCTGATCAGCGCAGGCGGTCGACCATCTGGCCGATCACGCCGAACATGTCGGCCGCCAGCTTCATCGAGCGTTCGCCGTTCCAACCGGTCGCTGGGTTCGGCGTATCGTCATGGTCCTTGAAGGGCATCTCCAGGGTGAACGACAGGCAATCGAATTCCTGTCCGACTGCATTGCAGGCCAGGTTCAGATTGGCCTGGCCCGGTGCGCTGCGCGGGTAGCCGAAGCGGGTCTGGAACTCGGCGCCACTATCCACCAGGCGCTGGCGAAACTCGTTTTCCAGCGCTTCCAGTCGCGGCGTGAAGCCCGGGTTGCCTTCGCAACCGGCGGTGAACACGTGGGGAATTTCCTCGTCGCCGTGGATATCCAGAAACAGGTCCACGCCGATCTCACGCATCGCCTGCTGGACGAAAAACACTTCCGGGCTGCGCTCCACATTTGCCGACTGCCACGCGCGGTTCAGGTCCTGCCCCGCCGCATTGGTGCGCAGATGGCCGCGGAAGGCGCCGTCCGGATTCATGTTCGGCACCAAGTACAGATCGGCCTGCTGCAGCAAGGCGTCCAGCTCACCATCGCCGGAATCGCTAAGGCGCCTGACGACGCCCTCCATGAACCATTCCGCCATGTGCTCGCCCGGATGCTGTTGGGCGATGATCCATACCTTGCGAGTCGCGCTCGCGTGGCGGTGCACGCGCAGCAATTCGATATCGCGGCCCTCGATGCTGCGCCCGCTGGCTTGAAGCTCGATACCTGGCAGGGCCAGCGCCTGCTCGATCAGCGCGGCATGTCGTGCGCGGCTGTAGGGCTCGAAATAGGCGAACCAGATCTGCGCCTGCTCGGGCTCCAGACCGAAGCTCAGCGCGCCATTCTCGAAGCGGCTCGTTACACGGAACCAGGTCTGCTGATCGTAGGAAGCAGCGGCGTTGTAGCCCGTCCAGGCATGGCTGTAGGCCGACTGCCCGGCATTGGTGATGCTGAAGTCGTGACGCGCGCCGGGAGTCAGGCCCTCGACGTGGAAATGAAACCACTGGAAATGGTCGCTGTTGAGGTCCTTGCGCATGGCCAGCAGCACCTTGTGCGGGTCGCTGGCGTCCTGCACGAGGATGTTGCCGCTGTCGAAATCCGAACTGATCTTCATGGCTCTGCTCGTTGCTGTGTTCACGGTGGCCGCAGCATCGCAGGTTCCCGGCGCCGAGGAAATGCACAGACGACGATTGCAGCAGGCGGTGCTGCGTCGCACACTGGCGCCTTCATTTACTGAATCAGCGGAGCTACCGTGTCCCTAGCCGATGACCCAAACCGCCAGCACGTGCTGGACGCCGCCGACGCCCTGGATTGCACGGTCTATCGCCCGGACGAGGACGACCTGGACGCCGAGGAAGAGGATCTGGGCGATGCCAAGGTGCTGTTCACCGGCCCCTTCGAGCCACCCCTGGAATGGGACGCCGCCGAGCGCAAGGATTACTTCGACGGCACCGATCCGGCACTGTTCGTCACCGCGCTGATCGCCTGCGAAGCCACGCCGGGTTCCAAGGCCTTTTTCACGCCCCAGGCCGGTGACCTGCTGGCGGCCATGAACGCGGGCAAGGTCGAGATGTACTTTGTTTGCGAGCGCCTGGACGACGAAACTGGCAGCAGTTACGTGCTGATCCGTGACGAAGAGATCGACTGAATCGCGCCGCCAACAGGCATAAAGAAGGTTCTTCGTTCTATAGGGAAGCGCCTAATTGATACCGGACTGGCAAATCAGTGTGCCTTCTCGTTAGGTGCTTGGACGCCGCTGCGTTGTGCGCAGAAATTCCTTGTTTCGCCCCCTCGGGCGACTCACTTTTCTTTGAAGTGCGCAAAGAAAAGTAAGCAAAAGAAAGCGCACCCCATCATACGGCCCCAGCTGCGCCGGGGTTCGTTCGCTCCATCGTCGCTCCGAGGGTCGGCTTACAAGGGCCATCCCTGGCCCTTTAAGCCTCTCGCGGCATCCATGCCGCTCGCCCCTCTACGCAACGATTCCACTCACCCTCCTGAAGGGGACATTCGCGCGCCTGCACGACCGGGCATACTTTTTGGTATGCACGGGATAGCACCCAGGTCAGCCTATGGCTGACCCCATTTTCAAGCACATAAGGCTCCGGTGAATTGCCGCCGATTCAATGGGGCGCGCAGAGCCCGTCCAGAAGGGCGAACGCAATCGTCGTGGAAGAGGTTGAGCGGCATGGATGCCGCGAGAGCCGCGATGGGCCATGGATGGCCCTTCGCGGCGGGCCTCTGGAATGACGATGGAGTGAGCGAACCCCGGCGCAGCCGGGGCCGGATGATCGGGCGGAGGGGTTTGGTTACTTTTGCCCGCAAAAGTGACTCGCCCGACAGGGCGAAACGGGAGACGTTAGTAGGACGTCGATAAGCCGATAGGCCGCTTGAGCGCCGAAAAAATCCGTAAAATCACACAAACTTGCCAGTCCGGTATTAACCCGCACGCTCCCAAACTCAGCAAAAAAACGGGCCCGCTGGGCCCGTTTTTCATACACAGCAGTTGATCAGCTCCGGATCAGGTGATCGAACGCGCTGAGCGAAGCCTTGGCGCCCTCGCCCACGGCGATGACGATCTGCTTGTACGGCACAGTGGTCACGTCGCCGGCCGCGAAGATGCCGGGCAGCGAGGTTTCGCCACGGGCGTCGACGATGATCTCGCCACGGTCCGACAGCTCCACCGAGCCCTTGAGCCACTCGGAGTTGGGCAGCAGGCCGATCTGCACGAAGATGCCTTCCAGCTCTACCGGGATGAACGCATCGGAGTTGCGATCCTTGTAGACCAGGCCGGTGACCTTCTGGCCGTCGCCTTTCACTTCACTGGTCAGGGCGCTGGTGATCACCTTAACGTTGGGCAGGCTGTAGAGCTTCTTCTGCAGCACGGCGTCGGCGCGCAGCTTGCTGTCGTACTCGAGCAGGGTTACCTCGGCGACGATACCGGCCAGGTCGATGGCCGCTTCCACGCCAGAGTTACCGCCACCGACCACCGCCACGCGCTTGCCCTTGAACAGCGGGCCGTCGCAGTGCGGGCAGTAGGCCACTCCCTTGTTACGGTATTCCTGCTCGCCCGGCACGTTCATCTCTCTCCAGCGGGCACCGGTGGAGAGAATCACGGTCTTGGCTTTCAGGCTCGCACCGCTCTCGAACTTCACTTCATGCAGGCCGCCTTCGCTGGAAGCCGGAATCAGCGCGCTGGCGCGCTGCAGGTTCATGATGTCGACTTCGTACTGCTTGACGTGCTCTTCCAGGGCGCGGGCCAGTTTCGGACCTTCGGTTTCCTGCACCGAGATGAAGTTCTCGATGGCCATGGTGTCGAGCACCTGGCCGCCGAAACGCTCGGCGGCAACGCCGGTGCGGATGCCTTTACGGGCGGCGTAGATGGCCGCCGCAGCGCCAGCCGGGCCGCCACCGATGACCAGCACGTCGAAGGCTTCCTTGGCGTTCAGCCTCTCGGCATCACGGGCGGAGGCGCCGATGTCGATCTTGGCGAGAATCTGCTCGGCGTCCATACGGCCCTGGCCGAACAGTTCGCCGTTCAGGTAGATGCTCGGTACCGACATGATCTGGCGGGACTCGACTTCATCCTGGAACAGCGCACCGTCGATGGCAACGTGGCGGATGTTCGGGTTGAGCACGGCCATCAGGTTCAGTGCCTGGACCACGTCCGGGCAGTTCTGGCAGGACAGCGAGAAATAGGTCTCGAAGTTGAATTCGCCTTCCAGGTTCTGGATCTGCTCGATCACCTCGGCCGCCAGCTTCGACGGGTGGCCACCAACTTGCAGCAGGGCCAGCACCAGCGAAGTGAATTCATGGCCCATCGGCAAACCGGCGAAACGCAGGCTAATGTTGCCATCCGGGCGATTCAGCGCGAACGATGGCTTGCGGGCATCGTTGCCATCGGTTTTCAGGGTGATCTTGTCGGTCAAGCTGACGATATCGTCGAGCAGGCCTTTGAGTTCCTGAGACTTGTCGCTGTCATCGAGGGACGCGACGATCTCGAACGGCTGGCTGACCTTTTCCAGGTACGCCTTCAACTGGGTTTTAAGGGTTGCGTCCAACATATACGAGTCCTCAATGACGAAATTCGGGCAATAAAACGCCCGGACGGGTTACGCCCGGGCGTTCGGGCACCTTTAAAGCCTGTTGGCTTGTAGGTGGAAAATGGGATGTAGCGCGTCGCGAGCGACGGCAGTGCGAGGCGAAATCAGGCGAGGGCGCGGAGTTTACGAGCTGTAAATGAGCAGCCCGAGCCTGATTTCAACGAAGCAATGCCTAGCGCAGTAGCGCTACGCCCATTTTTAGATCTTGCCGACCAGGTCCAGGGAAGGAGCCAGAGTCTGAGCACCTTCTTTCCACTTGGCTGGGCACACTTCGCCCGGGTGAGCAGCGGTGTACTGAGCGGCTTGCAGCTTGCGCAGGGTCTCGGCCACGTCACGAGCGATCTCGTTGGAGTGGATTTCGACGGTCTTGATCTGGCCTTCTGGGTTGATCACGAAGGTGCCACGCAGCGCCAGACCTTCTTCAGCGATGTGCACGCCGAAAGCGTTGGTCAGTTGGTGAGTCGGGTCGCCGATCAGCGGGAACTTGGCTTTGCCAACGGCCGGCGAGGTTTCGTGCCATACCTTGTGGGAGAAGTGGGTGTCGGTGGTCACGATGTAGACCTCGGCACCAGCCTTCTGGAAGGCTTCGTAGTTGTTGGCGGCGTCTTCGATCTCGGTCGGGCAGTTGAAGGTGAAGGCGGCCGGCATGAAGATCAGGACGGACCACTTGCCTTTCAGGCTTTCCTCGGTGACTTCGATGAATTTGCCATTGTGAAAGGCATTGACCTTGAACGGCTGGACTTGAGTGTTAATCAAAGACATCTGTGAACTCCTTCGAGGGTTAGAAAATTTACAGGAGGGATAGTAGCCCCATGTGGACCAAAGAGCCCATTGATTGAAAGCATCAAACCAATAAGCTGAGTCAATCGAACCACATAAAAAGCCTGTTAAAACAGTAATCTGAAAATTTCATGCTCTGCAACGGGCGACGCTTGAGCAATGCGCGGGTGACCGATGAACCATTTCCAGACTATCCCTGTTTGCGACACCGTTTGCTCGCTCGTGGTTCGCCCAGCATTGCGCTATCTAGCCGCCCTTGCACTTGGTCTGACGAGCGGCTACTGCCTGGCCACTGATGCGCCGCTGCGCTTCTCGATCATCGAAAGCGGCGTGATGCCCATGGTGATGATCCGCGACGGCAAAGCCGTTGACGGCATCCTGCGTGACCTTGCCGTGCAACTCGCCAGCAAGGTCAATCGCGAGGCCGAGCTGCTGGTGCTGCCACGTTTGCGCGTGCACCGCGCGTTGCAGGATCAGCAGGTCGACGTGCGCTGCTACGTCAACCCGAACTGGCTCAACGAGACCTATCCCGGCTATGCCTGGAGCGTGTCTTTCATGACGCAGCGCGATCTGCTGGTCAGCCGCAGCAATCAGGCGGTCGACCCCACGCGTTTACCCGGCCAAACCATCGGCACAGTGCTGGGCTTCAACTACCCGACGCTCAATGCCTTGTTCGAAAGAGGCCAGCTGCAGCGCGACGATGCCCGCACCCAGGGCCTGGTTCTGCGCAAGCTGGCAGCCGGACGTTACGATTATGCGATTAGCAACGAACTGGCGCTGCTGTGGTTCAATCGTGGTCGCGACGAAGCCGAGCAGCTTCACGAAGTCCATGAGCTGACCCGAGACGAAGTGGCCTGCCTGGTACGCGATGCGCCCGACATGCCGACCCAGGCACTGCTCGACGCCATGCGCCAGATGCAGGAAAACGGCGAGTTTACCGCCATTCTGCAGCGCTATCGCTGAAAGCTGCCCAAGTCACGATGGTTTTCTCGGCCTGCCAATGTGTGAATAATGCCCCGCCTGATTCGCCGCACCCCATGAGGTAAACCATGAGTGGCTCCGCCCACGCCGCCCCGCGCCTGAGTGCCGGGGCGATCCTGCTGATCGAACTGGCCCTGGCACTTGGCGGCTTCGCCATCGGCACCAGCGAATTCTCCATCATGGGCCTGATGCCCAACGTGGCTCAGGATCTGGGCGTCAGCGAACCCCAGGTCGGCCATGTGATCAGCGCCTATGCCTTGGGCGTGGTGGTGGGCGCGCCGATCCTCGCACTGCTCGGCGCGCGCCTGCTGCGCAAGCACCTGCTGTTGCTGCTGATGAGCGTATTCGCGGTCGGCAACCTGGCCAGTGCCCTGGCGCCCGATTACCTGACGCTGATGGTGTTTCGCTTCTTCGCCGGCCTGCCCCACGGCGCCTACTTCGGCGTGGCCATGCTGGTCGCCGCCTCCATGGCGCCGCCGCACAAGCGCGCCAAGGCCGTCAGCCGCGTGCTGATGGGGCTCAGCGTGGCGATTCTGATCGGCAACCCGCTGGCCACCTGGCTGGGACAGAGCGCCAGCTGGCGCTTCGCGTTCGCGCTGGTCAGCGTAATCGCCCTGGCCACGGTGGCGATGATCGCCCTGCTGCTGCCACTGGATCGCAGTGAAGTGCGCAGCAGCCCGATCAGCGAGCTGCGCGCCTTCAACCGCGCACCGATCTGGCTGGCCCTGGGCATCGGCTCGATCGGCTTCGCCGGCATGTTCTGCGTGTTCAGCTACATGGCGCCAACATTGCTGGAAGTCACCCGGGTCAGCCCGGGCATGATCCCGGTGGCCATGGCGGTGTTCGGCGTCGGCTGCATTCTCGGCAACATGGCCGGCGGCTGGCTGTTCGACCGACTGCGCTTCAAGTCAGTGGCCTGGATCCTGCTGTGGAGCGCCTTGGTACTGTTGCTCTTGCCAGCGGCCACACAGTCGATCTGGACGGTGCTGCCGGCGATTCTGGCCCTGGGCACTATCGCCGCACTGTCGCCGGCCTTGCAGACCCACCTGATGGACGTGGCCACCGGCGCCCAGACCCTGGCGGCAGCCTCCAACCACGCCGCCTTCAATATCGCCAACGCCTTGGGCCCGTGGCTCGGCGGTCTGGCGATCAGCGCCGGTTTCGGCTGGACCTCGACGGGCTATATCGGCGCGGCGACCGCGGTCGCCGGCCTCTTGGTGTTCCTCTGGGCCTGGCAGGTTCAAAAGGCCCGCGCCAGAGCCTAGGCCGAAGTTGCCTCCAGCACCGGTTCGGGCGCAGAAGGTTTGCGCCAGGCATGCAGCGGCGCGGCACCCCTGCCTGATAACAGCCAGCCGGTGCGCGCCCCCACCAGCGTGGTTACCGCATGCTGGCGGCCCATGGGCAGATGCCGCGCCACGAATAGCGCGCTGTCACGCAGCACTGCCAGTACAGAACTGTGTGACTGGAACAGTGGCGTCAGCAGACGGCTGGCTTGGCGGTAGTAGCGCAGATGGGCACGACGCGCCGCACCATAGGCAGCAAAGCAAGCTGCCGGGTCGACAGCCCGGCCAATAGCGCAAGCGCCCAGAGCATCAGCCAACGCCACGGCATCGACCAGCGCCATGTTGGCGCCTTGCCCCAGCTGCGGGCTCATGGCATGAGCGCAGTCGCCGATGGCCAGCACGCGGCCGTCATGCCACTGGTGCATGCGCACGTCGGCGTAGCTGGCCAGCATCAGTCGCTCAGGCGAGTCGATGGCGCTTAGGAATGCGTCGGCCGGCTCACCAGCCAGCTTGCGCACCGAGTCCTTCCAGGCGTCCAGCCCGGCCAGCTGCCAAGCGCCGTGACTGGCCACCGGCAGGCTCCAGAACAGGCTGCTAAGGCGCGTGTTGCGGTCAGTGTGAGTACATCCGGTCGGCATGATGCCGAACATCTGCGAACAGCCACGGTACCACTGACGCAGATCGGTGGAGTCGGCGCCTTCAGGGGTCGGCACGATGCTCCACAATGCGCCCCAGGGATAGGCCTTGACCGACTGGCGAATCTGCATCTGCGCGCGCAGTTGCGAGCGGGTGCCGTCAGCCAGGATCAGCGCCGCGTGCTCGCCCAACACAGCTTCGTTACCCTGGCCATCATCGGTGAGCAGGCGCACGTGGGTGGGCGACTGCACGAAGCGGGAGATGGAGACACCAGTGCGAATTGTTATCCCAGCTGCGCGGGCGGCAGCGAGCAAGGCGGCCATCAGCACGCCACGGTGGATGCCGAGGCCAAAGGAGTCGGCCTGCCAGTGGGCATAGCGGGTGTCGAGAATCACCCGCTGGGCGCAGGCCGAGGTGCCGAACAGGCGGCTGACCGGAGCGCCGAGGGCGGTGCATTCGTCGAGCAAACCGATATGGCGCAGCGCCGCCAAGCCCGAGGGCTGCAGCAGAATGCCAGCACCTACTGGCTGCAGGTCGGCGACTCGCTCATAGAGGGTGACCGGCCAGCCCTGGCGGGCCAGCAAAATGGCGCTGGCCAACCCTGCAGTACCAGCGCCGACGATTGCGATGGGTAGATCTTTCACGGGCACATCCTGTGCGGTATCGAGTGAAGGACGATTTTACCTCGCCTGCTCAGGAAGAATGTCGAAACCGCCACGGTTCTGGCTGACGATGCGCAGATTGGCCACGCCGCCGGCCTCGACCTTCACCAGCACCTCGCGGTTGAGGCGCCCCTTGCCGCAAAGGGTTTCGTCCTCACTGTCGGCGGCGATACCGACGATGCGATTGCCCGCCGGCACCTGGAAGCGGCCCCGCTCGCCGACGCCGATACGCGCCGCCACCTTGCGGTCGACCAGCACGGCCACGTAGCAGCCACCGCCCATTAGCCCCAGGTCACGGGTGACCACCACCTCGCCACCGCCCTGCACCGGCTCCTGCCAGGCGCGCAGGCGTTCGGTCGGGATGTCGGTAACCTTATCGGGGTCGGCCTGGTAGGACGAGCAACCGGCCAGGACGAGCAGAGGCAGTATGACGTAGATCAGACGCATGGGTTCTCTCCGGAGAATCTGGTTGGCGAGCGAAAGGCTCTGCTCACAGACAAGCACATTGCCATAAGCGTGCAATAAATCCATTGCGCTAGCCTGCCCCCGTTCACACCACCATAATGGCGCCCCACTCTTTTCACGAGCGACCGGCATGGACACGCGCAAGAACATCGACGGGCTGGCCGGTGGCATGATGGTTGGCCTGTGCATGATCTGGGGCATGCAGCAGGTAGTGCTCAAGGGCGCAGCCGAAGATGTGGCACCAATGCTCATGCTGGCTCTGCGCTCGGGCATCGCCGCTCTTCTGGTGGCGCTGCTGATGCTGTGGCGGCGCGATGGCCTGGGCGTGCGCGCCGGCAACTGGCGGCCAGGGCTGGTGGTCGGCTCGCTGTTCGCCCTGGAGTTCATGCTGGTCGGCGAAGGACTTCGCCACACCAGCGCTTCGCACATGGTGATCTTTCTTTATACGGCGCCGATATTCGCCGCCCTGGGCCTGCATTGGCGGTTGCCGGCCGAACGCCTGCGGCCCTTGCAGTGGCTGGGTATTGGCATCGCCTTCATGGGCATCGTGGTATCGTTCGCCGGGCGCTCCGGCGGCGCGGAAACAGCGGATGCCGGCCGCCAGTTGTATGGCGACATCCTCGGCATTCTCGGCGCCATGGCCTGGGGCGCGACCACCGTGGTAGTACGCAGCTCGCGGCTGTCCAACGCGCCGGTCACCCAGACGCTGTTCTATCAGTTGCTGGGCGGCTTCGTGCTGCTGATCCTGGCCTGCGCGGTGAGCGGCCAGCTGGGGTTCAATCCGACGCCAATCGCCGTTGGCGGACTGATCTTCCAGGCTGTACTAGTGTCGTTCGCCAGCTTCCTGGCCTGGTTCTGGCTGCTGCGCAACTACCTGGCGTCACGCCTGGGCGTGCTGTCGTTCATGACGCCGATGTTCGGCATCCTGTTCGGCGTGGTGCTGCTGGGCGAGCCGCTGGAAGCCAATTTTGTCCTCGGTTCCCTGCTGGTGCTGTGCGGCATCGTGCTGGTCAGCGGGTATGAGTGGGTGAGTCAGTGGCTCAAGCGGCGGGTGCGATAGTGGGAGCAGGCGGGAACGCCTCAGTAATGCGCAGATTTTTCGCGCGCCTGGCGCGCTCCCACACAACCTGCAGCGAATAGGCATCTTGTGTCAGCAGGGCTCAGCGTAGCGATGATGGGTATAGTCGCTGCGCTCCTCGACCTATGCGGCCCGCTTCATCCTATGAAAAGCGAGCAGTCCAGCCCATAGGCGAGTGTGGCGTGTGGGCGGGCACGCCCAATCCATGCCCGAGTGAGCGGTTACTAGCCTGGCCTGCAGCTTCTCCAGCTCAGCTGGGTCGGCCTTGCCGCTGGCATGGTTCTGCAGCCCCTGCTCGGTGAAGCGCGGAATCACGTGCATATGGATATGAAACACCGTCTGGCCAGCGGGCGCGCCATTGAACTGGGCGATCTGCACGCCATCGGGCTGCAGCTCGTCAGCCAATACGCGAGCGACCTTCTGCACGGCCAGGGTCAACTTGGTCAGATTGTCGGCGTCGATTTCCAGCAAATTGCGGGCTTCGGCGCGCTTGGGGATCACCAGGGTATGGCCGAACGACTGCGGAAACAGGTCGAGAAACACCAGCACGTCGTCGTCTTCATACAGCTTGTAGCAAGGCATCTCGCCGCGAATGATCTTGGCGAAGATGTTCTGCGAATCGTAATCGCCGTAAAGGCTCATGGGCTTCTCCATCGCGTTATGAACGTGCTCGCACCATACCGCCTCGGCCGGCAGGTGCGAAGCAGTCAGCTATTCAACGACCTTTGCGCAGCAGCGTCAGGCCGATGATCACGCCCACGCCGCACAGGGAAATCAGGTAGTACGCCGGGCCCAGCGGGCTCCATTTGACCAGCAGCGATACTGCCACCGGCGTCAGGCCGCCGAATACCGCGTAGGACATGTTGTAGGAGAACGACAGGCCGCTGAAACGCACCGGAGCCGGGAAGGCGTGGACCATCACAAAGGGCACTGCGCCGATGGTGCCGACGAACAGGCCGACCAGCGCATACAGCGGGAACAGCCACTGCGGATTGGTGTACAGGCCGCTGTAGAAGAACCAGGCGCAGATCGCCAGCGCGCTGCAACCGACCACCAGTACGCGGCCAGCGCCGATACGGTCGCACAGGGCGCCGCTGATGATGCAGCCGATGCTGAGCATGACGATGGCCAGGCTGTTGGCCTTCAGCGAAGTGACCGCGTTGAAGCCATAGAAGGTCTGCAGGAAGGTCGGCGTCATCAGGATCGCCACCACGATGCCGGCCGACAGCAGCCAGGTCAGCAGTGCGGAAATCGCCACGCTGCCGCGATGGTCGCGCACCACGGTTTTCAACGGCAACTCCGCGGCCAGCGCCTTGCGCTGCTGCATCTCGGTGAACACCGGGGTTTCGTGCAGCCACTGGCGCAGGTACATGGCGAACAGGCCGAACACGCCGCCGATCAGGAACGGCACACGCCAGGCCCAGTCGAGCACTTGCTCGGCGGTGAATACACTGTTGATCAGCGTGGCCATCAGCGAGCCGAGCAGGATGCCGGTGGTCAGGCCGCAGGTCAGGGTGCCGCAGGCGTAGCCGATATGGCGCGCCGGCACGTGCTCGGAAACGAATACCCAGGCGCCGGGCACTTCACCGCCAATCGCAGCACCTTGGATGATGCGCATCAGCAGCAGCATCAGCGGCGCGAGGATGCCGATCTGCGCGTAGGTCGGCAGCAGGCCCATGATAAGGGTGGGCACCGCCATCATCAGGATGCTCAGGGTGAACATGCGCTTGCGGCCGATCAAGTCGCCGAAGTGGGCCATGATGATGCCGCCCAGCGGGCGTGCCAGGTAGCCGGCGGCGAAGATGCCGAAGGTCTGCAGCATGCGCAGCCAATCGGGCATGTCCGGCGGGAAGAAGAGCTTGCCGACGATGGTGGCGAAGAATACGTAGATGATGAAATCGTAGAACTCCAGCGCGCCGCCAAGGGCGGACAGGGACAGGGTCTTGTAATCGCTACGCGTGAGGGGCCGACCGGATGCCGGCGATGCTGCAGCTTGCATGGGGAGATTTCTCGCAGGTCCACTGAACCGCGAACCTGGCACGGCTCGCGGGGCGCTCACGATAGCAAAATCCAAGCCCAGAGAGCAGCGTTACAAGCCCCGCAATGCCGCCTCCTCAACAAATTGTGTGCGCATATTTCAGCTTAGCGAGAGGTTGCGATGGAGAAAATGGCGCCCCGCTGGGTCATACCCCGCAATCCCCATTCGTTAGCTCCCTCATTAAGGAATCTCATGGACTGGCTACACCTGATCGTCCTTTCGCTCATCCAGGGCATCACCGAATTCCTTCCGGTCTCCTCCTCCGCTCACCTGATCCTGCCCTCGCAACTGCTGGGCTGGCCGGATCAGGGCCAGGCCTTCGATGTGGCCGTGCACATCGGCACGCTGCTGGCGGTGCTGCTGGCCTTCCGTCAGCAGGTCGCGGCGATTCTCAATGGCTGGTGCGCCCACGTGCTGCATCGCCGCGCCAGCCAGGAAAGCCGTATGGGCTGGATGATTATCCTGGCGACGATTCCCGCGGGCCTGGCCGGGTTGATCTTCGAATCGATGCTGGAGGAGTACACCCGCTCGATGCTGGTGATCGGCACCACTACCATCGTCTTCGGTCTACTGCTGTGGTGGGCAGATGCCACAGGCACCCGCGACGCCGACATGAGCCGTATGACCTGGCGCCAGGCGCTGCTGATCGGTCTGGCGCAGATGATCGCGCTGATCCCCGGCACCTCGCGCTCGGGCATCACCATGACGGCAGCGCTGATGCTCGGTTTCGACCGCAAGAGCGCAGCGAGCTTTTCCTTTCTGATGTCGATCCCGCTGATTCTCGCCGCCGGCGGCCTGAAAACCGTGCACCTGATCGCCGAGGGCGACGGCGCCCACTGGGGCGACATGGTCTGGGGCATCATTCTGTCGTTCGCATCGGCCTACCTGTGCATCAAGCTGTTCCTGGCCGCCATGGATCGCATCGGCATGCTGCCGTTCGTGATCTACCGGCTTCTGCTCGGCGCCGTGCTGTTCTTCGTAGCGCTGTAAAGACGCCTGCATCGTCCGTAACCCGGTAGCAGCGCTTGCCACCTGGTTACGGGCTGACGGGCGTTACCTTCGGTCACACCGGCCAGCCTGTCTGGAAGTGAGCCTCCTGCCCAAGCGCCCCGCTACAGGCTCCCTGCCAGGCACACTTATTGCCTGATTCTCGCACCTGTAACGAGAAGGCGTGCCGTGATGCAGCATTCCCAATTGACCACTCTCCATGCTGTTGCTTTGGTCTTGGACACCCTCTGCCAGGACAACATCCACCCTGACACGTTGCTGGCCGGCAGCGGCCTCAAGCCGGGGGACCTGCAGCGCTCCGACATGCGCATCAGCATCGCCCAAGAACGCCAGGTGTTTCGCAATGCCACACAGCTGCGCCAGGACCTGGGCCTGCTGCTCGGCCGGCGCCTGCACGTGTCGTCCTACGGGTTGCTGGGCTTCAGCCTGCTGTCGGCCGCGACTCTCGGCGAGGCCCTGGAAATCGCCTTCAGCTTTCCGGCACTTCTGGGCACGCTGTTCGAACTACGCCTGCGCCGTGATGGAGATTTCGCCTGCATCGAAGCCAGCCATTACCGCGATGCACCGGAGCTGCTGACCTTCAACGCCGAACTGTGCATCGCGTCCCTGAAGCTGATCTGCGACGACTTGCTTGGCCGCCCGCTACCGCTGCACGCTGCCCATTTCACCCACCGCGCGCCGCGCTACCAGCGCCAGTACGCACGGAATTTCGCCTGCCCGGTGCACTTCAACGCCGTCGACAACGCCATCGTCTTCGAGGCCCAGTGGCTGGACCGTCGGCTGCCTCTGGCCGACCCGGTGACGCACCGAGATACCCTGGAGCGCTGCCGGCAGTTGAACCATGAATTCATCTCGCACCAGGCGCTGATAAACCGCGTGCGCCAGCTGTTGACCAGCCATCTGCCCCAATCGCCAGGGCTCGACGGCCTGGCGCGTCAGCTGCGCTGCTCCTCGCGCACCCTACGCCGGCAATTGCAGGAAGTAGGCACCAGCTACCAGAGCCTGCTCGACGAGTTGCGCTTCGAGCAGGCGCGCCGCTTATTGGGCGAAGAACGTCTGCCCATTGCCCATATCGCCGAGGCACTGGGCTACAGCGAAACGGCCAGTTTTCGCCACGCTTTTCAGCGCTGGAGCGGCACCTCGCCGAGTCGCTACCGGCGCCCTGCCCTGGCCTGAAGACACCGCGGACCTGGCACAGCCGCGCCCATCGACTGGGCAGCCGACACGCCAAGCATACGCACCGATGCGGTTCGCCCGTGCGCCATTTGCTGGCCACATCTATCCCCTTTTGGCCGTTGCGCTCATTTCCTCCCCAACCGAATGCGGCCAAGAATGCTGTCATCAACAGCGGGAGAGCCGAACATGCAGACGATCTACAGCGATGACCACCACCTGCACCATGGACGCTGCGAAATCATCGACGGGGAACTCAAACCCTGCTTTGAAATGCCTTCGCGGGCCGACCATGTACTCGCCAGGGTGCGCAAGCAGGGGCTCGGCGACGTGCTCGAGCCGAGCGACTTCGGCCGTGCGCCGATCGAACGCATTCATGACCGCGATTACCTGAGTTTTTTCGAAACCGCTTGGCAACGCTGGACTGCCATGGGCCGCGATAGCGATATCCTGCCCTTCACCTGGCCTGCGCGCACGCTGCGCAGCGTGCTGCCGGACACCCTGCTCGGGCAGCTGGGTTACTACAGTTTCGATGGCGGCGCGCCAATCACGGCCGGCACCTGGCAAGCGGCCTGGAGCGCCGCGCAGGTCGCCCTCACTGGCCAGCAGTTGATCAGCGCTGGCGCCACTAGCGCCTTCGCCCTGTGCCGCCCACCAGGTCACCACGCCGCCGCCGACCTGATGGGCGGCTACTGCTATCTGAACAATGCCGCCATCGCCACCCAGGCGTTTCTCGACCAGGGCTGCAAGCGCGTGGCGATTCTCGACGTGGACTACCACCACGGTAACGGCACCCAGTCGATCTTCTACGAACGCAGCGACGTGCTGGTGACCTCGATACATGGCGACCCGAGCTTCGAATTCCCGTTTTTTCTCGGTTACCACGACGAAGTCGGCGAAGGCGCGGGCAAGGGCTTCAACCTCAACCTGCCGCTGGCTTCGGGCAGTGGCTGGGATCGCTGGAGTGCGGCGTTGGAGCAAGCCTGCGCCCGTATCACCGAGTACGCGCCCGATGTGATCGTGGTGTCGCTGGGGGTGGATACGTTCAAGGAAGACCCGATTTCCCAGTTCAAACTCGACAGCCCCGACTACCTGCGCATGGGCGAACGCATAGCGCGCCTCGGCAAACCCACCCTGTTCGTGATGGAGGGCGGTTACGCGGTGGAGGAGATCGGCATCAATGCGGTGAACGTACTGGAAGGTTTCGAGGGTGCTTGACCCTAAAGACTGCCGACAACACGCCTACAACGGAGCACATAACGATGAAAAATCTCCACCATCTGTTCAGCGCCACGCTTTGTGGAGCGGCGCTACTGGCCAGTAGCGCCATGGTCGAAGCACGGGAGTTGCGGGTCTACAACTGGGCGGACTACATGCTGCCGCAGACTCTCAAGGATTTTCAGCACAAGACCGACATCAAGCTGACCTGGGACACCTTCGAGACCAACGAGGCGCTGGAAGCCAAGCTGCTGACCGGCAACTCGGGCTACGACCTGGTGGTGCCGTCTAACATGTTCCTCGACACCCAGATCAAGGCTGGCGTGTTCCAGAAGCTCGACAAGAGCAAGCTGCCCAACTGGAAGCACCTCGATCCAGCGCTACTCAAGCTCTTGGAAACCAACGACCCCGGTAACCAGTACGGCGTGCCCTACATGTATGGCACCGTACTGATCGGCTACAACCCGGACAAGGTCAAGGCCGCGCTCGGCGAAAACGCGCCTGTGAATAGCTGGGACCTGGTGTTCAAACCCGAGAATATGGAAAAGCTCAAACAGTGCGGCGTGACCATGCTCGATGCGCCCAACGAGATTCTGCCCATCGCCCTGCACTACCTGGGCCTGCCGCCTAACAGCACCAACCCGCAGGATTACGAGAAGGCCACCGAGCTGCTCATGAAGGTGCGCCCCTACGTGACCTATTTCCACTCGGCCAAGTACATGACCGACATCGCCAACGGCGACATCTGCGTGGCCATCGGCTATTCAGGCAGTTTCTACCAGTTCGCCAACCGCGCCAAGGAAGCCGGTAACGGCGTGAAGGTCGAATGGCGCCTACCCAAGGAAGGCGCCCCGATCTGGTTCGATACCTTCGCCATCCCGAAAAGCGCCCAGAACGTCGAGGAAGCCCACGAGTTCCTCAACAACCTGCTCGATCCCAAGGTGATCGCACCGATCAGCGATTTCCTCGGTTACCCCAACCCGAACAAGGATTCCATGCCACTGGTGGACAAGGCGATCAGCGGCAACGCCGACCTGACACCGACGCCCGAGGCGCAGAAAACGCTGTACAGCGTCGAGCCGCTGCCACAGAAGATCGAACGCATCCGCACCCGCGCCTGGGTGAAGATCAAGACTGGCAGCTAACAACTGTCTTCACTCAACGATCCCGCGCCTGCCGCGGGATCGTACTTTTCGGGCTGACCTGCTGCGCTATAGCCTGCTGGCGAAGATAGTTTTGCCCGCAACGCTCTCTTATCTATTGCAGCCGACACACGCGCAGCAAAGCAGCAGCGCTGTAGAATCCGCCGCCCCTCCCAAGCCGACAAGGACTGTCATGCTCAAGCACTACCTCATCACGCCGACAGCTTACCTGCCTGCATCGCGCCGGCGATTCCCACTGCTTCACAATCAGCCGACAGCACTTCGTTAGGCTTGCCGCGCCGGTGCTCAAGCCCGCGTACCGACACAACAACGATCAATCGCTGACGCCAAATCACTGGCATACCACATACCAATGATTTACGCTTCCCTAGCATTAAGCCATCACCACGCAATGTCCGTTTTGGCTGCCCTTACCTAAAAAAACAACAGCCTTCGCTCAAGCAGGAATCATCGTGAACATCAAACAGAAGCTTACCTGGGGCTTTGCGGCCATCGCCTGTGTGCCTGTGGTACTGGTCGCCATCGTGGTCGTCATCAACCTGCGCGAGCAGGCCCAGGACGACTTTCTCGACAGCAGCAGCCGGGAGATTCGCCAGATCGACAATGCGATGAATCAGTTCTTCGACGCCATCGCCCAGAACGTCGAATACCTGGCCAAGAGCGATCTGCTGCGAAACACCCAGAACCTGAAGAACTACACCGCAGCCGATGCCGCCCAAATGCCGCTACCGGCCAGCAACCAGGCGCTGTTGTACGGCCTGAACCAGTTCGCCACCAGCCACCCGACCACTGCCTACCTGCAGGTGGGCCACCAGGATGGCGGCTACCTGGTCTGGCCGGACGACCCCAAGCTCAACAGCTACGACCCACGCCAGCGCCCTTGGTACAAAGCGGCCATGGCCACGCCAGGCAAGATCGTGCGCACCCCGGCCTACTACTGGGCCCCCGATGATGTGGTGCTGATGGGCACCGTGCACACCGTCGACAACGCCCAGGGCCAGCCCGTAGGCGCCATCGGCCTGGACGTGTCTCTCAAGCAGCTGACCGACCTGGTCAAGCAGATCAAGCTCGGCGAAAGCGGCTACCTGATGCTGCTGGAAAGCAGCGGCAACGTGCTGGTCGACCCGCGCGATGCGGCGCACAACTTCAAGCGCCTGGACGAACTGGGTGACGGCTTTCGCGAACTGGCCGGCGTGAAGAGCGGCTTCGCGGAGGTCGAGTTGGACGGCGTGACCTACATGGCCAACGTCTGGTCATCCGAGAAGCTGGGCTGGCGTTTCATCGGCCTGATCGAGCGCGGTGAAGTGATGGCCAAGGCCACCAGCCTGACCTGGCAGATCGGCGTGATCGCCGCGGTGCTGGCGGTGCTGTTCGCCATCGTCGGCGCCAGCTTTGCCGGGCTGATCGTCAAACCGATCCGTAGCGTGGCCGGTGGTCTGGAAGGCATCGCCCAGGGTGAAGGCGACCTGACCCGCAATCTGGATGTACGCGGCAACGACGAAACCGCCCTGCTGGCGCGCTGGTTCAACCAGTTCCTCGGCGCCATTCGCACCCTGGTGCAGCGTATCGGCAGCGCTTCGGCGGATCTGCAGACCGCCTCGGATGCCACCACCAGAGTGGCCCTGGACATGAACGATGCGGCCGTGCGCCAACGCGAAGCCGTGGAGCTGGTGTCCACCGCCTTCAACGAAATGGTCGCCACCGCCAACGAAGTGGCCCGCTCTTGCAGCCAGGCCGCCAGCTCCGCGGACTCCGGTCAGCGCCAGGTGCACGGCGGCCAGCTGCAGATCGACGAAGCCACCGGCAGCGTCACCCAGCTCAGCGAGAACCTGCAAAAGTCCGCCCAGGCCATGCAGGTGCTGGAGCAGGACAGCAAGAACATCAACGCCATCCTCGACACCATCCGCTCGATCGCCGAACAGACCAACCTGCTGGCCCTCAACGCCGCCATCGAGGCCGCCCGGGCCGGTGAACAGGGCCGCGGTTTCGCGGTAGTGGCCGACGAAGTCCGCGCCCTGGCCAAACGCACCGCGGACTCCACCGGGGAAATCGACGGTCTGCTTGGCGGCCTGGCCAAGCGCACCCAGGACGTGACCAAGCAGATGCAAAGCAGCCTGAGCATGTCGCAGCAGAGCGTCGAGCGCATCCAGCAGGCCCGCGACAGCTTCGAACAGATCCGCGCCTCGGTAGACGAAATCCGCGATCAGAACAGTCAGATCGCCACCGCCGCCGAAGAGCAGCATCAGGTCGCCGAGGACATCAACCGGCACATCGCGCAGATCCATACCGACGCCCAGCTCGTCGAGGAGCTGGCCCACTCGGCGCGCAGCGACTCACAGCGCCTGGAAAGCCTATCCGGCGAACTCAATGGCCTGGTTCGCCGCTTCAGAACCTGATACGTCCTCTCTTTCATCCCCGCCTCTACGCCTGCCAATCACAAAAAAACGTGAGGGGCGGGCGCTCAAGTTTGCGTCCGTCACGCCGACTCAGTGTTCACAACGACTACAAATTCGCCAGCCATCCTTTCTGCCTGCTTCAAAGCTTAAAAAACCCAAAAAACGCTTTACGACACTGCAGGAACCATCGTGAACATCAAACAGAAACTCACCTGGGCCTTCGCGGCCATTGCCTGTGTGCCCGTCGTGCTGGTCGCCGTCGTGGTGGTGGTCAATTTGCGCAGCCAGGCGCAGGACGACTTCCTGGACAGCAGCAGCCGCGAAATCCGGCAGATCGAAAACGCCATGAACCAGTTCTTCGACGCCATCGCGCAGAACGTCGAGTACCTGGCCAAGCTTCCGGTAGTGCGCAACGCCGGCGAGCTGAAGAACTACACGGGCGCCGATGCCGCGCAGATTCCGCAGACCGATGAAGGCAAGGCATTTCTGGAAATGTTCGGCCAGTTCGCTGCCAGCCACCCGAGCACTGCCTACCTGTCGCTTGGCAAGGCAGATGGGGGTTATGCCTCCTGGCCGGACGATGCCAAGCTGAGCAGCTATGACCCGCGCGTTCGCCCTTGGTACAAGGCCGCTGTGGCCGCGCCAGGCAAAACCGTACGCACCGCCGCTTACTACTGGGCGCCTGATGATGTGGTGCTGATGGGCACGGTGCACACCGTTGATGATGCCCAGGGCAAGACCGTCGGCGTGGTTGGTCTGGACGTGTCGCTCAAGCAGCTCACCGAGTTGGTCAAGCAGATCAAGCTCGGCGAAAGCGGCTATTTGATGCTGCTGGAAAGCAACGGCAACGTGCTGGTCGACCCGCGCACTCCGGAGCACAACTTCAAGCTGATCAGCGAGCTGGGCGACGGTTACGCAGAACTGGCCAAGGTCGAGCAAGGCCTGGTGGAAGTCGAACTGGGCGGGGTGTCCTATATGGCCAACGTGTGGTCGTCGAAAACCCTCGGCTGGCGCTTTATCGGTCTGATCGAGCGCAGCGAAGTGATGGCCAAGGCCACCAGCCTGACCTGGCAGATCGGCGTGATCGCCGCGGTGCTGGCGGTGCTGTTCGCCATCGTCGGCGCCAGTTTCGCCGGACTGATCGTCAAGCCGATCCGCAGCGTGGCAGGCGGTCTGGAAGGCATCGCCCAAGGCGAAGGCGACCTGACTCGCAGCCTGGATGTGCGCGGAAACGATGAAACCGCCCTGCTGGCGCGCTGGTTCAACCAGTTCCTGGGCGCCATCCGCACGCTGGTACAACGCATTGGCAGCGCTTCGGCGGACCTGCAGACCGCCTCGGACGCCAGCACCCGCGTGGCCCGCGACATGAACGATGCCGCCGGCCGCCAGCGTGAAGCCGTGGAGCTGGTGTCCACCGCCTTCAACGAAATGGTCGCCACCGCCAATGAAGTGGCCCGTTCGTGCAGCAACGCCGCCTCGTCCGCCGACTCCGGCCAGCGCCAGGTGCACGATGGCCAGCAACAAATCGACGAAGCCACCGGCAGCGTCACCCAGCTCAGCGAAAACCTGCAGAAATCTGCCCAGGCCATGCAGGTATTGGAGCAGGACAGCCAGAACATCAACGCCATCCTCGATACCATCCGCTCGATCGCCGAGCAGACCAACCTCCTGGCCCTCAACGCAGCCATCGAAGCAGCACGAGCCGGCGAACAGGGCCGCGGCTTCGCGGTAGTCGCCGACGAAGTTCGTGCCCTGGCCAAGCGCACCGCGGACTCCACCGGCGAGATCGACGGCCTGCTTGGCGGCCTGGCGCGGCGCACCCAGGAAGTCACCAAGCAGATGCAGAGCAGCCTGAGCATGTCGCTGCAGAGCGTGGAGCGCATCCAGCATGCCCGCGACAGCTTCGAGCAGATTCGCGCCTCGGTAGACGAGATCCGCGACCAGAACAACCAGATCGCCACCGCCGCCGAGGAGCAGCACCACGTGGCCGAAGACATCAACCGGCACATCGCGCAGATCCATACCGATGCCCAGCTGGTCGAGGAATTGGCCCATTCGGCACGCACCGACTCGCAGCGCCTGGAGGCACTATCGGGCGAGCTGAATGGCCTGGTCGGGCGCTTCCGCACCTAAGGGACCATTGCCCGGAGCGCAAGCGCAATGCTTGCGCTCCGGCAGTGATTCGTAACTTATCTCAAGCAAATTTCGCTAAATGACCGCGCTCGATAGCGTTCCGCTATCGACTTTTCGGGGCCATTGAACTGCCTCCCGACAGCTTATTTTCCAGCCCGTCGCGCTATTGATGAATCCCCGTCGATAAGCACATCAAGACTTATCAAACCGGCGCTTTATTCGACGCCCCAAAAGAGTGCGCCAGCCGAAGTTATTTGCCTGCAACAGTGACCAATATGGGATAGCCGGCATCGGGGCGACTTACCTACCATCAACTTGGCCCAACTGGTTTTCTGTTTCTTATTCACCCGTGAATAAAAAACCACTAATAACCAATTGCCCTGCGCGCACTGAGCGTTATGCAACTTCACCGATGCTTTTGTTTGCATAACGCGCGGCAGCGTCATCTTTCAAGTTGTGCCAGGCCTGCACTTCCGACCCCGAGAATGCCATGACTACTAATACAAGAATCGACTTCATCTACCTCTCCGAACAAGACATGATTCGCGCTGGCGTGACCGACATGCTCGGCTGCGTCAATACCATGGAAGAGGTATTCGAGCTGTTGTACAAAGGCGACTATCGGATGGCCGGCCCGAACAACGATTCCCACGGCGCCATGGTGTGTTTCCCGGAAGACTCTCCCTTCCCGAGCATGCCGCGCCACGCTGCCGACCGCCGCATGATGGCGATGCCGGCCTACCTGGGCGGCAGCTTCCGCACTGCCGGCGTAAAGTGGTACGGCTCCAACGTCGAGAACCGCGAGAAAGGCCTGCCGCGCTCGATCCTGATGTTCACCCTCACTGACGTCGACACCGGTGCTCCGCTGGCCCACATGTCGGCCAACCTGCTGTCGGCATATCGCACCGGTGCGATTCCGGGCGTTGGCGCACGCCACCTGGCCCGCAAGGACTCGCGCGTCGTCGGCCTGCTCGGTCCAGGCGTGATGGGCAAGACCACCCTCGCCGCCTTCATCGCCGTGTGCCCGCTGATCGACACCCTCAAGCTCAAGGGTCGCAGCCAGAAGAGCCTCGACGATTTCATTGGCTGGGTGAAGGAAACCTACCCGCAGATCACCACCATCGAAGTGGTCGACAGCATCGAAGACGTGGTGCGCGGCTCCGACCTGGTGACCTATTGCACTTCCGGCCGCACCGGTGACCCGACCGAATACCCGCTGGTCAAGCGCGAGTGGGTCAAACCTGGCGCCTTCCTGGCCATGCCGGCCGGCTGCAACATCGATGAAGGCATGGAACAGCACGACGTGCGCAAGGTGCTCGACAACATTGGCCTGTACCAGGCCTGGTTCGAAGAGCTGCCCAAGCCTGCCCACAACCACGTACCGGTGATCGGCGTGCGTTTCATGGACATGCTCGAGGAAGGCAAGCTGACCCTCGACCATCTCGAAGACATCGGCAAGATCATCGCCGGCGAAGCCCCGGGCCGTCGCAGCGAAGACGAAATCATCATCATGTCGGTCGGTGGCATGCCGGTCGAGGATGTGGCCTGGGGCACCGTGGTGTACCGCAAGGCGCTCGAACTGGGTATCGGCGTGAAGCTGAACCTCTGGGAAACCCCAGCCCTGCGCTAACCCTCTCACTCCCTCAAGGACGCTACGCCATGACCACCATCAGCAAAGTCAAAACCGGTTCCAAGTACGAAGAAATGGGCAGCTACTCGCGCGTGGTCGCGGTCGGCGACTGGATCTTCGTGTCCAACACCGCCGGCCGCAACCCGGACACCAAGGAGATCTCCGAGGACCTGGCCGAGCAGACCCACCAAGTGTTCGCCAACATCGAGTCGGCACTGGCTGCCGTAGATTCCAGCCTGGCCGACGTGGTGTGTTCGCGCGTGTTCATCCAGAACCCGCAGGACGTACCGGCGGTGATGACCATCGTCGGCGAGAAATTCCGCGGCATCGACCCGGCCTCGACAGTCACCTGCCCGCCTCTGGGCTCGACCGTCTACAAGGTCGAACTGGAGCTGACCGCTTTCCGTGGTGCCTCGCGCGCCGACGTGAAGAAAATCAACCTGGCTCAGTGAGCCAGGTTTTCGGTCACGTCATCACCCTTACTGTTGAGTGCTCTTTATGTCGCCTCGAATAGAGCCCGTACAAACCTCCACCGAGTTTCCCTCGAACAGTGCCGTGGTCATCATCGGTGGGGGCATCATCGGCCTCACCGCGGCCCTGACGCTGGCCGAGCGCAACATCCCGGTAGTGGTACTGGAGAAAGGCCGCATCGCGGCCGAGCAGTCTTCACGCAACCTCGGTTGGGTACGCAAGACCAACCGCCATATGCACGATATTCCCCTGGCCCTGGCCGCCGAGCGGCTATGGCTGCAGATGCCGGAACGCGTTGGCCAGGATGTGGGCTTTCGTCAGGCCGGCATCATGTTCGTCGCCCGTAACGACGCGCAGATGGCCATGCACGAGGGCTGGCTGAAATCGGTCGCCTCGCTAAACCTGGACTCGCGGCTGGTCAGCACCGCGGAAATCGCCAAGATGGCACCCGGGGGCCAAGGCCAGTGGGCGGGTGGTATCTACACGCCTTCCGATGCGCGCGCGGAGCCAACCCTGGCCTCCAGCGCCATCGCCAAAGCGGCGATGGCCAAGGGCGCGCTGATCATCGAGAACTGCGCAGTGCGGACCCTGGTGACCAGCGGTGGGCATGTCAGCGGCGTGCTGACCGAGCGTGGCGAGATTCGCTGCGAACAGGTGCTGCTCGCCGGTGGCATGTGGTCCCGGCGCTTTCTCGGCAACCACGGCATCAACCTGCCGACCCTGCCGCTGACCTGCTCGGTGATGCGCACAAAACCCATGGACGGGCCGACCGAAATAGCCCTGGGCGCACCGGACTTCTCGTTCCGTCGCCACAAGGATGGCGGTTTCATCGTCACCCAGCGCGGCGCCCTGGATGCGCACCTGACCCTCGACCACCTGCTGATCGGCATGCGCTATCTGCCGCAGCTCAAGGCCCAGCGTGATTTCCTGCGCGTATCCTTTGGCAAGGAGTTCTTCAAGGACCTGGCCCTGGCGCGCAGCTGGAAAGGCACTTCCGTCACGCCATTCGAGAAAGCCCGCACCCTCGACCCGGCGGCCAACCCGTCACTGAACGACGAGGCGATGCGCAACCTGGTCGCCGCCTGGCCAATGTTCGCCAACGCCCAGATCGAGCAAAGCTGGGCAGGCGTCATCGACATCACACCGGACTCCAACCCGGTCATCGGCCCGGTCGCGAAGATTCCCGGCCTGACCCTGGCAACCGGCTTCTCCGGTCACGGCTTCGGCACCTCGCCGGCTGCAGGCCAACTGGCCGCCGACCTGCTGTGCAGCACCACGCCGATTGTCGATCCGAGTCCGTATCGTTTCGAGCGCCTCAGCTAAGCGCTCACCTCTGCTCCGGCTTGTGCCCTGCATGAAAATGCGGGGCATTTTTTTGTCTGGGATTTAGCTGTTTCACCAACTCGTCTTAGAACCTGTTCACGATCTTTATGCGTATGAAGCGGCAGCTACAAGGTAGAAGCGGACACTCAGCGATTGCGTAGGAGCGGCTTTAGCCACGAGCTCTTTACGCGCCACATGTGATGCGTGAACTGTGGTTCCATCGTTATCGTGTTGCTCATACGTCCGGTTCCGCTCTGACGAGCGGGTTTCTTTTGGCATCGCCCCAAAAGAAACCAAAAGGTCTAGCCCCGACATACGGCCCCAGCTTCGCTGGGGTTCCCTCGCTCCATCATCGCTCCGAGGGCACGCCGCGAAGGGCCATCCCTGGCCCATCGCGGCTCTCGCGGCATCCATGCCGCTCAACCCTCTCCACAACGATTCCGCTCGGCCTCTTGAAGGGGCGATTGGTGTCGCCTGCCAATTTTGTGGCATGAGGAGCACCAAAAAAGCAAAGCGGCCGAACGGCTGCTCCCGCCGCTTAGTTACCGAATCGACGAACCTGGGCTGAAAGATCGGCCTGCCCTTACACAGTGCGCCCTTATAGCCAGCACTCCGACTGCAAAAAGCAGAGAAGGCACGAGCGTGAGCTACGTGCCTTCTCTGTCGGAGCGTTGGCGATCAAAGCCTGCTATGGGGCGGATCACCAGGCGCGAGGATTAACACTGAGTTGCCTTCAAGGCATCGGCACCAGGCGGCTTTGCGCGGCGCCCTGCTGCAGCGCCGTAGCGCGAATGGAGAGCCCGCCATGAATCGCCAGGGTCAGCACCGCGCAGACGCCGGAGAAGATCAGTGCTGCCGAGTAGTCATAACGCTCGATCAGGCTGCCGGCAATGGCCGGCCCGAAAGCGGCGCCCAGGGAGATGCATACGGTGCCCAGCGCCACCAGCTTGCCGGAGGTATCGAACTCGGCCATCAGGCCGAAGGTGTAGGCCAGCACGAAGTTGATCGAAAGCAGGAACAGCAACGTACCGACGGTGAAGGTGGTCATCGAGGTGAACTGGCCGATGATCACCAGGCCGACCAGCACCACCGCGACGATGGCCGCCACCGGCATAACGCGACCAAGCTTGAGACCAAGCGAGGAGGCAATGAAGCCACCGATGGCGTTGATCAGAAAGCCCACCGAAAGCACGGTGCCGATCTCGTTGGAGGACAAGCCGGTCTTCTTGCCGATCAGTTCCAGGAACGGCCACACGGCCATGACGCCGGTCATGAACACCAGGCTGGCGACCAGGCTCATCCACACGATGAACTGGTGCTTGCCAGCATCGGCATGGATGCTGGCGGCGATCAGGTCTTCACGCTTCACGGCGCGACTCGGCACACCAAAAAGCGCCAGGCCCATCAACAAGGCAGATGCTGCCAGGGCGATCAGAATACCGTCGAAGCCCCACTGCGGCGCAACCGCGACCGGCAGCAGAATCAACAGCGCCGCGCCGGGAATCGATTCCATGCCCAGCTTGAAGCCGAAGGCTCGCTCCGGTCGGTCGCTACCGCCGAAGATCACCATCGCCAAGGCGTAGAGCGCACCCGTCGCGCCGCCTGCCACGGCCATGATCACCAGCAACTCGCCATACGAGGGCTTGTTGAGAATGGCCACAATGCCCAGGGTGACGATCACAGTCGCCACGGCGGCAATCGTGCGCCAGCTGAATACACCCAGCCAGGCCAGGGAGATTACGCCAACCAGTGCGAACGCGAGGTTGCTGGCCAGAGCCAGTGTGCCGAGTTGCTGTTCGCCGTAACCCAGGGTCTCGCCGATAGCGCCGAACAGCACAGGCATGACATTGAGCAGCAGCGCGCCACAGGCCGATAACAAGCCGGCGCATATATAAACACGAACATTATCGATTGGATTTTTTCTTGGGCTGTTCATGACACATTCCTGATAGGTTGGACTTCTAACACTTCATCTGTATTGCAGTTGGAGCGGCGCGCGCTTCGGTTTAACAGCGCAGCAAGGATGCTGCGGAACAACTTTTCAGCTCACTGAAACTTGCACTTGAAACTTCACCGGACATGTCGCGCCCTACGATCTGCGCGCGCAGCAGAGCTACCCGGAAAAATTTTCCAGTAACGCTTAATGGACAAGTACTGTTATCGATTAAACGGGGCGGCTAATTAATTGGCAGCCCCTGATCGCTGCGAAACTTGATTGGTGCATTCATTACCCTGCGCTCTCAACGCGCACGCGGCGTTTGCGACGGCGTTTCACCAAACAGCGTTCGGTAGGCGCCGGAGAAATGCCCCAGGTGGCTGAAGCCCAGATCGCTGGCAACGCGGGCGACGGTCAGTTGCTCCGTTTCGGTGCTGCGCAGGCGGCGACGGGCGATATTGAGGCGCAGCGCCCGCAGGTATTCCACCGGCCGCAAACCGGTCACGCTGAGGAAGCTACGTTGCAAGGTGCTGCGGCTCACGTTCAGGTGCTTGCAAAGATCAAGCACCGAGGGCGGCTCGTCCTGATTGGCCAGCGCCAGTTCCTGGCTCTGCTTGACCAGGTAGGTGCTCACCGTGGAGTTGGCGCTGCGCCCTACCGACCACTCCAAGGCACTGTCGAGCAGCACCAGCATGAACTCCAGCACCTGCTCTTCCAGCTCAGCCTCGGACAATGCCTCGCCAACCAGTGCGTTGTCGATCAAGCGCTCCAGGTGCTTGCGCATGCGGTGGATCATCGCCGGCTCCAGATCGAGCCGAGTGATTCGCGACAGCTTGCACAGATCCGCGCTGGAGAACTCCCGGGAGGCGAAGGTTTCCAGGCTGGCGATGTCCACCGCGACGCACAGCAGATCGATGCCGCCTGGTGACTGAACGAAAAACTCCTGGCCGCCGTGGAGAACGGTGACACTTTCGCCGGTCAGCGGCTTGCCCTGAAACACACTCGGTTCGCTGCTGCATACCGGCATCGCCAAACACAGTCGCCCGGCCGGCGCCGCGCCGATTTGCACGATGCGCTTGTCGAAGGTCTCACGGAAAATCTGGAACCGCTCTGCGGTGAGGTGTTTGAGCGTGGTGTGGGCGTGACCAGCACCGAGCTGGTCATAGGTTTGCTGCCAACCGATTACCGAATTGGCATGTACATCTACATCGTCGAAGCAGTTGCATTGCACCAGCATGGTGGTCGTACCCATCTTTCCAGACGCTCGACCATTTGCAGCAAACTCTGCGCCACCCGCATTACCACTGGGCAGAATGCCACCATTGTGACGAGCGGTGGAGAGCACCGCTTTTTGGCATGACGATGCAGCGTAATGATTCTGAAAGTAGGACACAGTGCCCCTCCAGGCCCGATTTCGGGCATGTACCGACTAGCCAGGCTGGCCATCGCACGTTTGGCGTGATTTAACGACGTCGCAAGATCGCCAACCGGATGATTCCGGCCGCCACCAGGGTGGCGAGGCAGGCGTTGGCCAGCAGGGGAACGAACAGTCGTCGAACACGCACCGACACGGCTTCGTCGACAGACGCAGCAGCGTGAACCACGTGATCACGGTATTGGGGAGGATGCACGACACAAGGAGAGACGATCATTCTGCTAGACCTGTTGTAAGGGCAGTCTTTGCGAGAAATAAACCGCGCGGCAGTAGCCGCAGACGGCGAATAATTATTATGGGGCCAATCAAGTGAGGTCGATGCTAGCCCCCGGCATGGGCGGCGGCTATCCCGTTTTAGTCATGTCGACGGTTGGGCTCGGCTTTTGGGCGATTATCGGCGCATCCGGTCGTTCGGGCGTGTGGGGCCGCCGGCGCAGCCCCGAAAGGTCAGTGTTCGAACTCGGCCTCTGCTTCCTTGAGGTCCTGTAGCGCTTCATCGAGCTTGGCCTGGCGCTTGGCGATCTTTTGCGGGTCGCCGCTCAGTTCGGCCTCACGCAGGTCGGCCTCGCGCTCGCGTATCTCGTCGCGAGCCTTGTTGACCTTGGCCTCCAGCTCGCGCATCAGCTCCTTGTCCGAGCAATTCTCACGCACGCCGTCCAATGCTGCACTGAGGCCCTTGGCCTTTTCCGCGTGGCCTTCGGCCCAGGCCGCCTGCAGCTGCTTCTCGATGTTTGCGGCCTTCGCATCGCACAAGGGGTTGGCCGATTGCTCGGCCAGGGCCGGCAAGGCGGCGACCAACAACAGGCTTGGGATCAGGGCTTTCATCAACGCGCTCCATTAACGGCAGACAGCTGCGCCGGATGGCGTGCCGCGCATACAGACCACGGATTGCCGCGATGATTTCACGGCCTCCGCAAACAGCGCGCAAACGCCGACCGGGAGGCACTTTGCAGGAACTTCGTCTAGCCTCACCTGCCGATCTAATAAGAAGTCGAACAATGCAGTTCGGCGATGCAGAGGAGTCGATGAAATGCCCGATGTTCAAGGCAAGGTTCGTTACGCAGTGGTCGGTGGTGGCTGGATTTCCCAGGGGGCTTTCATGCCCGGCGTGGGCCAGACCGACAACTCGGTGATCACCGCACTGGTCACCGGCGATCCGATCAAGGCCGACAAGCTGGCCAAGCTCTATAACATCAAGAGCTACCGCTACGAAGAATTCTCCGCCCTGCTCGCCTCCGGCGAGATCGACGCCATCTACCTGGCCACACCGAACTTCCGCCACCGCGAATTCGCCGAGCCGGCGCTGGATGCCGGCATCCATGTGCTGCTGGAAAAACCCATGGACACCAGCCAGGAAGACTGCCTGGCCATCACCGCGGCAGCCGAGCGCTCGGGCGCCAAGCTGATGATCGCCTATCGCCTGCACTTCGAGCCCGGCACCGTGGAGATGATTCACCGCGTTCGCGCCGGCGATATCGGCGACCCACGGCTGTTCAGCGCGACCTTCACGCAGACCGTCGACCCGGCCAACCACCGCATGCAGAGCGGCTACTGGGCCGGCCCGGTGACCGACATGGGCCCGTATCCGATCAACGCCGTGCGCAACCTGTTCGATGACGAGCCGCTGGAAGTGCGCGCCGTGGCCGTGCAGACCCCTGGCCGGGAAATCAATACGCCGGATACCGTGGCAGTGACGATGCGTTTTGCCGAAGAGCGCATGGCCACATTCACCGTCAGTTACAGCCTGCCCTACACCGAGCGATTCCAGATACTGGGTACCAAAGGCGAGTTCGAGGCCTCCCCCTGTTTCGGCTTCGGCGAAGACTCGGCGATCAGCTACCGCGCCACCATCGGCGGCAAGACCACCGAGCACGAGCATCCGGTGGTCGACCAGTTCGCCGGGGAAACCCAGTACTTCTCCGACTGCATCCTGCAGAACCGCGAGCCGGAGCCTGACGGCGACGAAGGCTGGCGCGACGTGCGTGTACTGGAGGCGATCGAGCGTGCTCTGCAAACCGGCCAGCCGCAGCGCCTCGACCCGCTGCCCAAGCGCCCGGGCATCAGTGTCGAGCAGGCGCGTCGCCTTCCGCTGGCCGAGGTGCCGGAATACGTCAACACCACCGAGCCGGTGAGCTGAAACGCAGCAAGCAGGTAATAAAAAGGGACGCCGAGGCGTCCCTTTTTACATGCCGTCGAAACGACTCGATTACAGCTGCACCACATCGAACTGCACGTCGGTGGCCACATCGGCGTCATAGTCCACGTCGCTGCGCTCGAAGCCGAACAGGTTGAGGAACTGCTTCTTGTAACCGGCATAGTCGGTCATTTCGAACAGGTTCTCGGTGGTCACCTGTGGCCACATGGCTTTGCAGGCGTCCTGTACGTCGTCGCGCAATTCCCAGTCGTCCAGGCGCAGGCGGGCTTTCTCGTCGACTGCAGCCGGGGCACCGTCGGCGCGGTACAGGCGGTCACGGAACATGCGGTCGAGCTGGTCCTGGGTGCCTTCATGAACGCCCTTTTCCTGCATGATCTTGAACACCATCGACAGGTACAGCGGCATCACCGGGATGGCCGAGCTGGCCTGGGTGACCACCGACTTGAGCACCGCAACGTTGGCGCCGCCTTTGACTTCAGCGGCCAGTTTCTTGTCCAGGCGCAGGGCGGTTTCGTCCAGATCCTGCTTGGCCTTGCCCAGCGCACCGTGCCAGTAGATCGGCCAGGTGATTTCCGTACCGATGTAGCTGAACGCCACGGTACGCGCGCCTTCGGCCAGCACGTCGGCGCCAGTCAGGGCATCGATCCACAGCTGCCAGTCCTGGCCGCCCATGACGGTCACGGTGTCGGCAATTTCCTGCTCGGTGGCCGGCTCGATGGACGCTTCGATGATCACGTCCTTGTTGGTGTCGATGGCGGTCGACTTATACGGCTGGCCGATGGGCTTGAGCGCCGAACGCACCACTTCACCGCTCTGCGGCAGCTTGCGCACCGGCGAAGCCAGCGAATAGACGATCAGGTCGACCTTGCCGCCCATCTCGTTCTTGATCAGTTCGATGACCTTGGCGCGGGCTTCATCGGAGAAGGCGTCGCCGTTGATCGACTTGCTGTACAGGCCCTGGGCCTTGGCGAACTTGTCGAATGCTGCCGAGTTGTACCAGCCAGCGGTGCCGGCCTTGGTTTCGGTGCCCGGCTTCTCGAAGAACACGCCCAGGGTATCGGCGCCAAAGCCGAAGGCGGCAGTGATGCGCGCCGCCAGGCCGTAGCCGCTGGAAGCACCGATTACCAGCACCTTTTTCGGACCGTCATTACGCACGCCCAGTTTGCGTGTCGCCTCGATCTGCTCGGCCACGTTGCGCTCGCAACCCAGCGGGTGGGTGGTGGTACAGATGAAGCCACGAACTTTAGGGTGAATAATCAACGTGTTTACCTCGTCATCGTTTTTTGGGCAGGCGAGAGTTTACTGCCGATTTCTCGCCCGAGAAAAAGGGTAATTAGACCTATTGGTCGCTCCAAAAGCCAGCCAGGCCACATTTTGCCGGCCAGCTGTGTTGTCGCAGGCGTGCCATCCTCAGTCCGAGCTCAGACCACAGAGCACTCGCCTAGCGTGGATAGCCTGTGGCGAAACCCAACAAGCCAATGCCGGTCAGATCCCTGGCACTGGCCTTCGCGATGGCGATTCCTTACCATCGCACGCCTTCCAATTCCAAGGCCTTACAGGCCCTATCACGCCCCGCATCTGCCGGGTGTCCGTCTTGTTCGATTCAGGTAACCCATGAAAATCGCCCGTCTGCGCGCCGACATCCTGGCCGGTCTCACGTCTTCGTTCGCGCTGGTGCCCGAATGCATCGCCTTCGCCCTAGTAGCTCAGGTCAACCCGCTGATGGGCCTGTACGGCGCCTTCTTCATCTGCCTGATCACTGCGCTGTTCGGAGGCCGCCCCGGCATGATCTCCGGTGCGGCGGGCTCCATGGCCGTGGTCATCGTCGCCCTGGTGGTGCAGCACGGCGTCGAGTACCTGCTGGCCACCGTACTGCTCGGCGGCCTGATCATGACGGCCTTTGGTTTGCTGCGCCTGGGTAAGCTGGTACGCATGGTGCCGCACCCGGTGATGCTCGGTTTCGTCAACGGCCTGGCCATTGTCATCGCAACGGCGCAGCTGGAACACTTCCAGCACGACGGCCGCTGGATCGAGGGCAACGCCCTTTACCTGATGATTGGCCTGGTGGCGCTGACCATGTCCATCGTCTATATCCTGCCGCGCCTGACCAAGGCGATTCCGCCGGCCTTGGCGGCGATCCTCAGCGTCGGCCTGCTAACCTACTTTCTGCAGCTACCCACGCACACCCTGGGCGACATGGCCAAGATCGCCGGCGGCCTGCCGATACCAGCGCTGCCGCAGATTCCTTGGACACTGGAAACCCTGAAGATCATCCTGCCCTACGCTGTGCTGATGGCCATGGTGGGCCTGCTGGAAACCCTGCTAACCCTCAACCTCACCGACGAGATTACCGAAAGCCGCGGCCACCCGGACCGCGAATGCGTGGCCCTGGGCGCGGCCAACATCGCCTCGGGCATGTGCGGCGGCATGGGCGGCTGCGCGATGATCGGCCAGACCATGATCAACCTGAGCTCCGGCGGTCGCGGCCGGCTGTCCGGCATCGTTGCCGGGGTGATGATCCTGCTCTATATCCTGTTCCTGTCACCGCTGATCGAGCTGATCCCGCTCGCCGCCTTGGTCGGCGTAATGTTCGTGGTCGCCCAGCAGACCTTCGCCTGGGCCTCGCTGCGGGTGCTTGGCAAGGTGCCGATGAACGACGTGCTGGTGATCGTCGCAGTGACCATCATCACCGTGCTAACCGACCTGGCTACGGCGGTGCTGTGCGGCATCGTCATCGCCGCACTGAATTTCGCCTGGCAGCACGCCCGCGAACTGTATGCCGAAACTCGTCTCGAAGCCGATGGCAGCAAGCTCTACCTGCCCCGCGGCACGCTGTTCTTCGCCTCGACCACGCAGTTTCTCAACCAGTTCGACACCGCCAACGACCCCGAGCACGTCACCGTGGACTGCCGCCACCTGAGCTTCGTCGACTACTCGGCCATCGCTGCCCTGATGACCCTGCGCGAGCGCTACACCAAGGCCGGCAAGCACCTGCGCGTGGTGCACCTGTCCGAGCGTTGCAAGCAGCTGCTCAAGCGCTCGGGCATGCATCCGGCCTGAGGCCCAGGGGGGCTGCGTTGCGGCGCAGGCTCAGGCCACGCGCACGGTCAGGCTGTTGGAGCCGGTGCCCAGGGTGCTGATGTCATCCTTGGGCACTACGTAACCTTCTCCTTCGCCCACGGCGTCGCGGTAGTAGTCGATCACCGGGTCATCGAAGACCTCCGAGGTGGTGGTCTTCTTCAGGCCGTAGACATTGCCCTGCTCATCCCGCGCCTTGATGGCATCCGGCGCGTCGCTGACGATATCGTCCAGGGTGCCGGACTTGGCACCACCGTCACTTGGCTCGATGGTCATGCGCGCGTTGTTGCCCTCGATATAACTGACGTCATAGAAGGTCTGATTGCCGTCAACCCCGCCGTTGAAGGCCACTTCGCCCAGCGTCACATGGGCACCGTCGCCGGCCGTGCTGCGGAAGTTGCCGGACCAGCCCGTGGGGAAACCCTGCGCCAGCGTTTCGCCGGGCTGCAGGGTGATGGACGGGATACCGGCCTGCCCCGCATTGGCGGTGAATTCGATGGTCAGCGGCGTATCGCCTTCGTTGACGAAGGTCAGGCTGTTGCCCTCGGGCATCGCGGCTTCGTGGGCGACGTTGTCGGTGAGCGTGACGGGCGGCGAGTGTTGGTCAACCACGGGGTCATGGTCGACCAGCGCCTGCTGCTGCGGCGGCAATTGCCCCAGGTTGGCGGGCGCCGGCGGCGGCGGTGCCTCGCCCGGCATGACCCCCGGCATCATCAACTGCAGCACATCCAGCTCGTTCTGGTAATGCTGCGCCAGGGCCTCGTTGCCGGCGGCCTTTGCCTGATCGCGGGCCTGTTCGCGGCGGGTCCACTCGCCCTGCCAGGCGCCAGTCAGCGCGGCATCGAATTCAGGGCCCGGATCACCCTGCCCCGGCACCGTGTTCAATTGCCCGACATTCTCGACGCTCATGCTGGCTCCTCCGCTCAAGCCCTGTTGTGCAAGAAACACTAGCGACAAGCCGAGCCGGTGCGCTGTGAAAAACTGTTAAACACGACGAGCTTCATCCGCCCGCCAGTCGCGCTGCTGGCCGCAGCCACGCTGGCTATCGCTGCAGCGCTTCCTCGTTCACGCATTTTCCCCGGCCGCGATTGCAATCAATCTGTCATCCGCGCCTCGCACAGTCCCGGTTGCCGCGGCGCAACCGCGGCCATCGTGCTTGTAGCGGCTCCATGCTGGAGTCGTGGTTGTCAGGCAACCCTCATACCTCTGGTCGAATGGAGCCCACCATGAGCAGCATCCCGCGTCTGTCGAAAACGCCGCCGTCCTCCTCCGAAAAAACCTTCGATGCCAACCTGGCCCTTGCCCAGACCAAGCCGCGCCAGGACTACAAACCTGCTGCGCCGGACGCCAAGGCGCCGGCCCTCGGCGACTACAAGCACATCGGCCCGGCCAATGAGGTGGCCAACGACACCATCCGCTACGAGACCCACAGCGGCGACAAGATCATCGTGCTGCGCTCCACCTCCCCGGCACTGTTCGAGCAGGTGAAAAAGGATTTCGAGACCCTCAAGGCGCTCAACCAGGCCACCGCCGAGGGTGACCGCCGCGCCGGCAAGGACGACAAGGCGTCGGACAGCGTGCGCGACTACCAGACCATCGAAAGCCTCTCCCCGGAGGTGATCCGCTACCGCAACAGGGACGGTGAAGGCGTGGTGCTCGCCAGGGCCGACAACCCGGACCTGTTCGACAAGCTCAGCGGCCTCAAGGAGTCCCTCGATGGCATCGCGGCCAGCGAGGAGGACGGCTACCGCCGCGCCAGCGACAACGAGACCTGGCCGCCCTACAGTGGCCTGGGCGTTGGCAAGGTCGATGAAATGGGCCCCGGGGTGATCCGCTATCACAACGGCGACGACAAGGTGGTGCTGCACAAGGACGACAACCCGGGCCTGTTCGACTACCTGAGCAAGATGGAAAAACTCATCAGCAACCCGGACTCCCGCGGCGCCATGGACCGCGCCCAGGCAGATGGCCACGGCCTGCTCGAGCGCGACGGCGAGGCCCCGCCCTACCCCGACTACAAGGCCATCCGCTGGGAAGGCAACCTGGGCGACAACGGCCTCATCACCTACGAAACCTGGGAAGGTGACAAGGTGGCGGTCGCCGAGGCGGTCAGCCCGGAACTGTTTGCCCAACTCAAGAAGAACGCCGAAATCATGCTCAAGGCCAACGAGCAGGAGAAGGAAGGCTACGCCATGCTGCACCCGGACGATTACCTGACCAGCGAGGAGATCGCCGGCGCTACCATCGGCCCTGAAGGCGAAGTGGGCGATGGTTACGTGCGCGCCGAAATCTTCGATGGCGACAAGAGCCGCAAGATCATCGTCTCCCGCGAACTGAGCCCACAGATGTACGAGCGCCTGGTCGCCGAAGACCAGGGCCGACGCAACAACCTCGAGATGGTCGATGACGCGCGCGGCGACAGCAAGCTGCCGAGCACCGGCGAGCTGGATATCGGCAATATGGAGACCCGGGAAAAAGACCCCAAGGACAACAAGCGCACCCTCACGGTCAGCGAACTGACCTGGCAGAAGGTCATCGACGGCTGGAAAAAGGGCATCGAAGACGGCGCGATCAAGGATGACGACGACCGCGCCAAGATGTTCCGCGCCCTGCGCGCCCAGGGCGCCCTCGACGGCGGGCTCGACATGGTCACCCTCGACATCAGCAAGGGCCAGGGCACCGCAGGCACCAAAGGCGATGACTTCGAAACCATCATCGACGGTCGCAAGGTCGACGAGCAGCTGACCACGCTGTTTTCCAGCGAAGCCGTGCAAAAGGATTTCCTCGAAGCCCAGAAAAGCGCCCTCGACGCCCTGCCCAACAAGGACGAGGTCACCAAGAAACTCGAAGACATGGCCTTCAGCGAGGACTACGTCAAGCACATCCGCGACCTGCAGGCCGACGAGAAAAACGACCTGGCCGCCGCCGACATCCGCGAAACCTATGCGCAACTGGCCATCGCCAACCCGGAGAAGGCCGCCGAGTTCGCCCAGAAGCTGCAGCTCGACGCCACCATCGTCGACCTCGACAAGCTCATGGCCAATCCCGAGTTGATCAACGACGGCAACCTGGCCCTGGCCACCCAGGACGTGGTCAAGACCGTACTCACTGCCCTGAAAAAAACCGGTGTCGACTTGCCACGGCGTACCGCCGAAAGCCTCGACAAGTTCATCAACGAATTCCTCGGCGACAAGCAGACCGCCAAGGATTTCGGCAAGGCATTGCAGGAGCTGGGCGACCGTTTCATTAAGAACGGCGAAATCACCCAGGGCGATATCGACGACCTGATGAAAAAGGACGTTTACCAGGCGCTCAACGAGAAGACCGGCGGCGGCATGCTCTCGGCCATCAGCGTACTCAACAGCAACGGCGCCCTGGGCTCTGCCGGCGGCCTGATATCCCTGGCCTCTGGCATCTACCAGATGGCCGGCGGCAAGCTCGGCGGTACCCCCGAAGAGCGGCTGGCCATCGCCAAGGACATGGTGGCGTTCTTCGGCGCCAGCCAGCACTTCGTCAACCTGGGCACCAACATCATCGACAAGATCAATGGCAGCCACGTCAATGCCATGCTCGGGCTGGACAAATCGCTACCGGAAATCTTCGGCAAGGACCTGCCGGAGAACCGCCCGTTCACCTCCGAGATCGGTGCACGCTTCCAGACCAACCTCGACGAACTGCTCGCCAGCGTGCCCCTGGCTGACGACGCGAAAATGGCGGACAAGCTCAACCTCTCCAAGGACGATTACAAGGCCGTCATCAAGGGCATGAAGGAAGGCTTCAGCGGCACGCCGGTACTGGCCGACGCCAACGCCTTCAGCCGCGGCGCCGGTGCCTTCCTGCGCGTACTCGACGCCGGTGCCAATACTTTCGTCGGCGTGGCCGATACCGTGCTTGGCGGCTTGATGATCAAGAAAGGCGCGGACAGCGGCGACAAGGCAATGATCGCCCAGGGCGCCATCACGGTGGCCGCCGGGGCCTTTGGCGTAGGCGGTGGTGCAGCCTCGGCCGGCGCCCTGGCCAAGCTCAGCTTTGCCCGCGCCGCAGTCGGCCCGCTGTTCTGGATATCCGCCGCGCTGACCATCGCTACCCTGCCCTTCACCATCATCGAGGACATCAAGTACAACAACAAACTCGATGACTACCGCGACAGCCTCAAGGACCTGTTCACGGATCTGGAAGGCGACGACCTGCTCACCGACGACGGCCTGCAGCGCTTCGAATTCCTCGACGAATACATGCACAGCTACGGCCAGCGCGACGCGCCGGACGACGAAAGCATCTTCGAGTACCGCAGCGACGAGTGGGATTACTTCGTCGACAGGGGCCACACCTACTGGGACGGCCAGCACGAGGACTACAAGGGCGACGGAGATAACCTGGATACCGTCATGGATCGAGGGTCAACTGTGGCCTCGTGAAGCAAGGTCGGGATGGGATAAGCGGCAAAGCCCCAGGCGCTCCCACGTCCTTCATGGGAACGCCTGGTTAGTGGGCACTACTCGCCGGAAAGGCATATAGGGCAGACCGGACGCGCAGTCAACGCGAAGCGTGGCCAACACATTTGGCATCGTGAGATCGGCAGGATCGTCCCGAAACCCTGGCTTCTGCAGACGAGCCGGGTATTGACGCTCAGCGCCTGCGCGACGTCTGCCGCGGCTGCAGCGCATCGAGCGCCGGAGCATTGTCGCGGGCCCAGCCGTAGATCATCTCGATGGGCTCGATCAAACGCTGGCCGAGTTCGGTCAGCGAGTAGTCGACCGTGGGCGGTACGCTGTCGTGCACCTGGCGGTCGATCAAGCCGCTGGCCTCCAGCTCGCGCAAAGTCTGCACCAGCATCTTCTTTGAGATACCGGGCAGGCTACGCTGCAGCACGCCGGTACGGGCAGTGCCGCCGTGGCGGGCATGCAGGGTGTGCAGAATCATGCTCGTCCACTTGGTGGCGAACAGTTCGAGTACGCGTCGCGGCGCGCAGTCTTCGCGCCATTGTTCATCGGGAGTGCCGGGTTGCATCGGGGTGGTTACCTTTTGGTGCCGTCTTGGTTTGAGTCTCTAGCGTCGCTATGGTGCCAATACTCGTTCTTGTGGAGGAATAGATTCATGGCACATCACGCACTGGTCGTCGGCGCCAGCGGCATCGTTGGCAGCGCCACATCGCGCCTGTTGGCTGAACAGGGCTGGCAGGTCACCGGCCTGGCTCGCAAGCCGGGCACGGCCGAGAACGTCACGCCACTGGCGGCCGACCTGCTCGACCCCGCCTCGCTGGCCAGCGCCCTCGAAAGCCTGAAGCCGACCCATGTGTTCCTGACCACCTGGGCGCGGCAGGCCACCGAGGCGGAAAACATCCGCGTCAACGCGGTGATGGTCCGCAACCTGCTCGACGCCCTGCGCCCGGCGGGCAGCGTCAAGCACGTGGCTCTGGTCACCGGACTCAAACACTACCTCGGCCCATTCGAAGCCTATGGCAAAGGCGTGCTGCCGCAAACGCCATTTCGCGAAGAACAGGGCCGCCTGGACGTGGAGAACTTCTATTACGCCCAGGAAGACGAAGTGTTCGCCGCCGCCAAGCGTGACGGCTTCACCTGGAGCGTACACCGCCCGCACACCGTCACCGGCGTGGCGGTCGGCAATGCCATGAACATGGCGACCACCCTCGCCGTCTACGCCTCAATCTGCCGGGAAACCGGTCGCCCGTTCCGCTTCCCTGGCTCAGCCGTGCAGTGGAACAGCCTGACCGACATGACCGATGCCCGCCAATTGGCCAAACAACTGCACTGGGCCTCGACCACTCCGGCGGCGGCCAACCAGGCATTCAACATCGTCAACGGTGACGTATTTCGCTGGAAGTGGATGTGGCAACGCATCGCCGAGTGGTTCGGTATCGAAGCTGCGCCCTTCGATGGCGAGCCTGCACCGCTGGAAGAGCAGATGGCCGGTGACGCCGCAACCTGGCTGGAACTGGTCGCCAAGCACGACCTGGCCGAAGCCGACATCACCCGCCTGATCTCCCCGTGGCACACCGATGCCGATCTGGGTCGCCCTATCGAGGTGGTCACCGACATGTCGAAAAGCCGCAAGCTGGGGTTTGTCGATTACCAGGCCACCGACGATGCGTTCTTTGCGGTATTCGAACAGCTGCGTGCGGCCAAGCTGATTCCCTGACCAGAACGTCATTACAATAAGGGAGCTCACTCGGGCTCCCTTTCCAGACGCTTCGCGGCGCATCGACCTGTCATTCGACGCTTGTAAAAGCCACCCCAGCGCTTCGTTAACCTGAACCAACCCGCCCTTTTTCGCCCTAAGCAGAACCGCTGCAGGGAAAGGGAATCGGGCTGTCGTGGCCGGTTGGCAGCGCAATCGGGTTTGGGAATTTGGGCGCTTTGCCCTATCCTCGCGCCCCTTCGAAAAAGACGACCACAGGAAGACGCCCGTGTCTGCATTGCTTGACGCCTTCTCCGGCCTGCTCTGGACCTACCTTGCCATCCCCATGCTGCTGCTCAGCGGGGCTTACCTGACCTGGGTCTGCCGCGGCGTACAGGTGCGCATGATCCCGGAGATGTTCCGGGTGATCACCGAGCGCAATCACGGTGACCAGAAAGCCATTTCCTCTTTCAAGGCCTTCACCATTTCCGCCGCCTCGCGCGTTGGCACCGGCAATATCGCCGGCGTGGCCACGGCCATTGCCCTGGGCGGACCCGGTGCGGTGTTCTGGATGTGGGTCGTGGCCCTGCTCGGCGGCGCCACCGCCTTCGTGGAGTCGACTCTGGGCCAGTTGTACAAGTCCGACAAACACTACCGCTACCACGGCGGGCCGGCCTATTACATTCAGCGTGCCCTGGGCTGGCGCTGGCTGGCGATCACCTTCGCGGTGATGATCAGCATAACCTACGGCCTGGTGTTCAACTCGGTGCAGGCCAATTCGATCATCGACGTGATGCAGACCTCGTTCGGTGGCGAAGACGGCAACCAGAACCTGAACTGGATACTGGGCGGCGTGCTGACCCTGATGACCGGTGCGATCATCTTCGGCGGCGTGCAGATCATCTCCAAGGTCTCGGTGACCGTGGTGCCGGTGATGGCGGTGATGTATCTGTCGCTCGGCGCCCTGGTGATCGTGCTGAATATCGGCCAGGTGCCGGCGATGATCGGCGAGATCTTCGCCCATGCCTTCGGCCTGCGCGAAATCGCCAGCGGCGGCGTCGGTGCGGCGATCATGATGGGCATGCGCCGCGGCCTGTTCTCCAACGAAGCAGGCATGGGCTCGGTGCCCAACGCCAGCGCAACGGCCTCGGTGTCGCACCCGGTCAAGCAGGGCCTGGTGCAAACCCTGGGCGTGTATTTCGACACCATGGTGATCTGCACCATGACCGCGATCATCGTGCTGCTGGCCGACCCCAGCCACGCTTACGGTGACGCCACCATGGGCGCCAGCCTGACTCAATGGGCGCTGGCCGAGCAGTTAGGCAACTGGGCGCTGCACTTCCTGACCCTCGCCATTCTGCTGTTCGCCTTCACCTCGGTGATCGGCAATTACTACTACGGAGAATCCAACATCCAGTACATGTTCGGCAGCAAGCTGTTGCTCAACCTGTTCCGCTTGGCAGTGATGGCCTTCGTGATGATCGGCTCGGTGGTGCAGATGTCCGTGGTGTGGTCCATGGCGGACGTGTTCATGCCGCTGCTGGCCCTGACCAACCTGATCGCCATCGTGCCGCTGGCCGGCACCGTCGCGCGGCTGCTCAAGCATTACCGCGAGCAGCGCCAGCGCGGTGTGGAGCCGGTGTTCCACCGCGATGACATGCCAGACCTGAAGAACGTCGAGTGCTGGGACGGCAGCGACCATGTCACCTGCGCAGAGACCTATAGCGAATCAGCCAGCAAGGCGCCTGCGAACTGACGACGTACGGCGGCACCAACGAACGCCGACCAGCACAGGTCGGCGTTCTGTTTTCTGAACCGCTTACCGCTAGGTGGCCCGCACGCTAAGCAGGCGCACACCCAGGCCGATGAACAGTGCGCCAGTCAGACGCTTGATTGTCGCTACCCAGCGCTGCGCGCTGAGGCGCTTGCTGAAGCGAAAGGCGGCGAAGCAGTAAAGCGAGTGCACCACCACCACGATGGCAGCGATGGTCACGTACATGACCGTGAACTGCAGCACTAGCGAGCGCTCGGCCTGCAGAAACTGCGGCAGGAAGGCGCACAGAAAGATCATCGTCTTGGGGTTGCTAGCCGACACCAAAAACGCCTCGCCGGCAATACGCCAACCGGCTACCACAACGGCAGCGGATGGCTCTACTGAAGCTTTCCCGGCGGCTGCCTGACGGGCGAACAGCTGGCGAAGCCCGAGATAGATCAGGTAGCCGGCGCCGATGATCTTCAAGGCAAGAAAGGCCGTGGGCATGGCGATCAGCAGCGCGCCTACGCCCAATGCAACGCCGGAGGTAACCAGCAGTTGCGCCGTGAGGTTGCCGAGCAATGTGGCGCCCATGGCGTTTGGGCCGTGGCGCAAGGCATTGCGCACCACCAGCAGCACATTCGGCCCAGGCGACAGCGTGGCGGCCAGGTAAGCCAGGAAAAAGGTGAACCAGAGATACAAGGCCATGGCGGTGGCTCGTGAGGGCGAACGGGCCTGATCCTAACAGTAGCCAGATATGTCAGGTAGCACGGATTTTCAGCCGGCGGGTTACGCCAGCCCCAAGCTGCTCCCAGCCTGCTGCTCCAGCCAGGTGAGCAAATTGCCTGCCTCCAGCGGCCGCGAGATGTAGAAGCCCTGAGCCTCCTGGCAGCCCCAGTCGCGGATCACCTTGAGGGTGTCTTCGGTCTCGATGCCTTCGGCGACCACGCGCTGGCCTAATTCCCTGGCCAGGCTGATCAACGCGCGCACGATGTTCCAATCCTTTCCACCTGGCTGCAGGTCATCCATGAACGAGCGGTCGAGCTTGACGATGTTGGCTGGAATGTCGCGCAGGTAAGACCAATTGCTGTAACCGCTGCCGAAATCGTCGATGGCGATTTCCACGCCTATGGCCTTGAGCCGTTCTATCTGGGTGATCACCACCGAGAAATCGCCGATCAGCGCGCTTTCGGTGAACTCCACTTCCAAGCAGGAGCCGTCTAGCTCATTGCGCGCCAGCAGGCGGACGATCTCGTCGGTAAGGTGATCATTGTTCAGGTCTTCGGCAGACACATTGATCGCCACCTTGAGATCGACGCCCTCGCGACGCCAGGCGTTGATCTGGCTGATCGCCTGGTTGATCACCCAGAAGCTCACCGCGTGAATCAGCGGGGTTTTCTCGGCCAGCGGAATGAATTCGGCTGGGCTGACTTCGCCCAAGGTTGGGTGCGTCCAGCGCAGCAGTGCCTCGACGGAGAGGCACTCGCCGCTGTGCAGATCGACGCGCGGCTGGAACACCAGACGCAGTTGGTCATGGGCGCGTACCGCATCGGCCAGGTCGTTGAGCAAGCGGGTACTGCGCTGCTGCGCGGCGTCCATCTGCTCGTCGTAATAGGCCCAGCCCTTTCCCGCCTTGCGCGCCTCATCGGCTGCGCAAACGATCAGGCGCAACCAGTCGCTGGGGACTTGATCCGGCTCCAGGCGCAGCACACCGATGCCGATCTGTGGCAGCACCGGCAATTCCTGACAATGAATCGGCTTGCTGAACGCCTCGGCCAGGGTAGCGAACACGGCGGGGGCCTGCTCTATCTGATCGCCTGGCACCACGCAGGCGAAACGCAGCGTGCTGATCTTGTAGAGCTCCCAACTGGCCGGAAGCAGACTTCGCAGAGTGTTCTTCACCGAGAGGGTGAAATCGGTCAGGAATTGAAAACCCAAAGACTTGAGCATGTCGTTGCGCTGCGCTGGCGACACCAGCTCGATCGCCAAGGCCAGCGCAGTTTCGCCGCGCTCAAGGGCATCACTGATGTCTTCGTCCAGCTTGGCATGATTGAACAACCCGGTAGTGCCATCAACAAAGGCAGCAGTACGCATTTCGTCGAGCCGGGCGATAGCCAGGCGGGCAATCTGCTGCAGCATCGCCATATCGGCGGCGGACATCGGCGAGCGTGGCTGGGTATCGATTACACACAGGTTGCCGAGCACCAGACCGCCCTCAAGTACCAGCGGCACACCGGCGTAGTAGCGGATGCCGGGCTCACCGGTGACCAGGTTGTTGTAACGAAAGCGATCGTCCTGCAGCGCATCGCACACCTCGACGCTTTCGCCGGTGGCCACGCTGTAAGCGCAGAAGGAATCAGCGCGCGGGGTTTCCGGGCGGTCGACGCCGAAGCGTGCACGGAACCACTGGCGATTGCGCTCGACAATGGTGATCAGGCAGATGGGCGTGTTGAAGTACAGGGCGGCGATCTTCACCACTTCGTCGAGAAACGCATCAGTGTTGCTCTCGACGAAACACGGGTGCGCGTCTATCAGCCGCTGGCGGCTCAGCTCGTTCAACGGCAGGGGGGGATATGGCGCCCGCATCTTTGCTCTCTCGGTTGTTGCACGCAAAAGACGGGTGCCGGAGTCCTTTTCGTAGACCGTTCACCCGATGATAACCAAATGACATCACGCCTAATACGGAGTTGCCTAAATAATTGCGACCGTCCAGCTGTTGAGAAATCGACGCATCGCCGAAGAGGCCCTTGGGCAGCGCACAGATCATCAGAAACTGCGAAAATATGGCTGAACGCGGTGCGGCTTAGGTGTCTCTTACCTAGCAGACAAGATCGTCCTGCCACGACTGCGCCCGCCTTGATGATATGGATTCATTGACCAAGCCCGCACCCGCCCCCTGCTCCACCGAGCGCCTGGGTTTTCTCGCCAACGGCGGGGAAATTGGCCAACTGCTGCATACACTCGATGCGGGCAACTCACCGCTGGGCGCCCCCCGCGATTGGTCACCGATACTCAAAGCGCTGATGAGCACCGTGCTGCCGGTCAAGGCGCAGATCGTGATTTTCTGGGGCCCGCAGTACATCGCCCTGTACAACGACGCCTACGCGCCGAGTATCGGCAACAAGCACCCGCGCGCGCTCGGCCGCCCGGCCGTGGAAAACTGGGCCGAGCTGTGGGACGACCTCGAGCCGCTGCTGCGCGGCGTGCGCGAAACCGGCGAAACCTTCGCCGCCAAGGACCGCCCCTTTTACATCGAACGCCATGGCCGCGGCGAAGCGGTGTATTTCGATGTGTCCTACTCGGCAGTGCCCGAGGCCGACGGCTTGGTGGGCGGCGTGCTGTGCGTGGTCAATGAAACCACACAGCGCGTGCAGTTCGAGCGGCGCCAAGCGTTTCTGCTCGAGCTGGGCCAGGCGCTGCCTTCGATCAGCGAACCGGATCAGGTCGAAGCCCTGGTGCTGCGCCGGCTGGCCGAGGAGCTGAGTGCCGAAAAGGTATTCTTCGCCGAGAACCTGCAGGCCGAGGCCGCACTGAGCATCCGCCAGAGCACTGCGCACACCTGCGCCGGGCATCCACTGCAGCCCTACGACGCCGGGCAAAACGAGGTGCTACTCAGCGGCCGTACGCTGGTACAACCGGCGACGGACGACGCTCCGACAGCCCTGCACATTCCCGTGGTGCGTAACGGCGTGTTGGATGCGGTGCTGGTGCTCGAGCAACAGGGTCTGTACGAATTCTCCGACTACGAGATCCACCTGGCCGAAGAGACGGCCAAGCTGGCCTGGGCGTGGATCACCCATGCCCGCGCCGAAGTGGCGCTGCGTCTGAGCTCCACCCAGCTGTCAGCGATGTTCGACCAGGCCGGCGCCGGCATCGCCGTGTGCGATGCCGGCATGACCCTGATCCGGGTCAACGATCATTACTGCGAGATCGTTGGCCGCAGCCGCGAACAGCTGCTCGGCCAGAGCCTCTACGAGCTGGCCGAAGCCGGCGAATGTGCCTCGGTCGCTTCGCCCTGCGAATACAGCCTGCGCCATGGTCGCCCATTCGAAAACACACGCTGCCACAGCCGCGCCGATGGCAGCGTGGTATGGGTGCAGAACCACGTAACGCCGCTGCTCGATGACCAGCAGAGGATCGCTGGCACCCTCTGCGTGTGCGTCAATATCAGCGAGCGGGTGCGCGCAGAGGCCGGGCTGCGCGAGCTTAACGAGTCCCTCGAGGACCGTGTGGCGACCATGGTGGCGCAGCGCGAAGCGGCCGTCGCGCAATTGCACGAAGCCCACAAGATGGAAATGGTTGGCCAGCTCACCGGCGGCATCGCCCACGACTTCAACAACCTGCTGACGCCCATCATGGCCTCGCTGGAGCTGATCCGCCGGCGCCTGCCGGACGAGCGCTGCACCAAGCTGGCCGATGGCGCGCTACAGGCTGCCGACCGCGCACGCATTCTTGTCGGCAGGCTGCTGACCTTCGCACGCCGACAAACCCTCAAGCCGCAGCCGGTGGCGTTGAGCACGCTGATCCGCAATATGCGCGACCTGATCCAGAGATCCCTTGGGCCGATGATCGAGCTGCGCATCGATATCCCCGAGCGCCTGCCAACGGTGTTTATCGACCCGCACCAGTTGGAGCTGGCAGTGCTCAACCTGGCGGTCAACGCCCGCGATGCCATGGGCGAAAGCGGCCGGCTCAGCATAGCCGCCGAGCTGAGCGAGGTATCGAGCGACACCATCAGCGGCCTCAGCGGCGGCCAGTACGCGCGCCTGACCCTCATTGACTGCGGCTGCGGCATGGACGATGAAACCTTGCGCCGTTGCACCGAGCCGTTCTACTCCACCAAGGGCGTTGGCAAGGGCACGGGACTGGGGCTGTCGATGGTGCAAGGCTTGCTGGTGCAGTCCGGCGGCGGCTTTGCCATCGACTCGTTACGCGGGCAAGGCACCCGGGTCAGCCTGTGGCTGCCAACCACCGATGCACCGGTGGAGAGCGACAAGCCCGAACGCGATGAGGAAGTACCGCGAGCGGCGCGGCCGACCCATATCTTGCTGGTCGACGATGAGGCGCTGGTACGCGACACAACCGCCCTTCAGCTACACGATCTGGGTTATGAGGTGACCGAAGTGGATAGCGCTGCGGCGGCGCTCAAGCTGATCGACGAGGGCCTGCGCCCTGATGCGCTGGTGACCGATCACATCATGGAGAACAAGACCGGCGCCCAGCTGGCCCAGGAACTGCGCCAGCGTTTCCCCGATCTGCCGGTGCTGATCATCACTGGCTATGCCAACCTGACACCGACTCAGATCAGCAGCTTCGAAGTGCTGGCAAAGCCTTTCCGCCGCCGCGACCTGGCCGATCGCCTTGCGCAGTTGTTGAGCGGCAGTACCCCTTAGACGGGAAGCGCTCAAGCGCCTTCAGACCTTGCTTGAACAGCAGTGGCGGCAGTCTTACCAAGCTGCCGCCGAGCTTCTCGACCAGCGGCGGCGGCGCCTCACCGGCAAGCTCTACGATATGGCCGGCCAGTGGAGCGCCTGGTGCCGCTGGTATCTGGGTAACCCTCGATCACCCACTGTTGTACTTCTTCATGGCTGATGCCCAAGGCCTCAATCGGCACCGTTCAGCGCTCGTCAGTCCAGAGCGCGTCCATGGACTCACTATTCATTCACCTAACTCCCCCGACTTCAGGCCAGACTGCGCTGGCGCTGCGGGGCCGCCATGCCTGATGACACGAATACCAGTTGCTGGCGCACGCGCAGCACCAGCTGGGAGATGCTGCGCGAGCTGGCCAGCTCGTCGCGGTGAATATCTGCCAGGCTCAGCAACAGGCGCTCATCATTCGGGTCACGCAATTCGAGCGTTACCCGGTCATCCGCGGCGATGGTGCAACGGCAGGCCAGAGGCAAAAAAGCGGCTTCGACAATCTGCCGCTGTTCGAGAATGGACATCATCATGCTTACCTCCATTGCAAAGCCCCTCGCTGACATCTTTTACAAGCGAAGCGCATTGCATCGATTTTAGTGAGTGCCTTATGGCAACTACCTAAAGGGCTGCATGAGCGATGCCAGACACTTTTTTCAGCCAAATCAATTAAAGCGTCCAATCACCTTCATGCACCTTGCACTACGGCGCACATTTACTCAGGTATTTTGCACGAACTCCACCCTGTACAGTTCCCGGCCTTGTATAACGACATAATTTACAAATGACCACCACTCGTCTCTCTCTTTTTATATAACTCGAACGAATACAATAAAACTTGCTTCGTAATCGATGAGGATGTCCTCATTTCGACAATTGAGATTGTGGAGATAACAAGATGGCACATAGCAACCCAGGTAACTTCGCCAACGACCGCGACAAAGCAGCCGAAGCGGGCCGCAAAGGCGGCAAACAAAGCGGCGGCAATTTTGCCAATGATCGCCAGAAGGCGGCGGAAGCAGGTCGCAAAGGTGGTCAGAACAGCCATGGCGGTGGTGGCAAGCGCAGTTCTTCCTGAGAAGCACAAATACTGCGAAACCTGCCGCTGCGGGTTTCGCGTTTCTTTTAAACGCTTATAAAAAGTTGCCACAACAACTTTCCCTACAAGCTATTTAATCAACGTTTAAACATAACGCCCGCCATCCCCACCGGCTTTCTAGCTGCTCCATACAGAACGATTTTCTGCCTCGATATTCTGGAAACTGCCCCTTCTGAGTCTATCCCCCATAAGGCAATAAATCATTTGCTCAATAATTCGACGCTGATCGCGCACAGGCATCCAAGACCAGAAGGCAGACTGAGCCGCATAGTCGTCTCTCTATATAATGAAGGGAGACGGACCATGAATCACGATGATCCTCAACGGCGCAGCCACGACTGGGCTCTACTGTTTATGCGCATCAGCGCCAGCCTGTTGCTGCTGGCCGTTCACGGCCTACCGAAGCTGCTTGATCTACAGGCGGAGCTGGGCCGAATCGAAGACCCGCTCGGTTTGGGTCAGGCCATCACCCTGAGCCTGGCGCTATTCGCGGAAGTAGCGTGCCCGCTGCTGATCGCGTTGGGTCTCTTTACCCGCCTGGCCTGTTTGCCGATTCTCGCTGTACTGGCGGTGTCGCTGGCGCTGGTACACCCCGAGTGGAGCCTGGCCGACGGGCAGTTCGCCTGGCTACTGACGATCATCTTCGTCACGCTGCTTATCGGCGGTGCCGGTCGTTTCGCGCTGGGCCGCAACCTTCGCTGGCAATAAGCGCCCGGCGCTTGGGAGATCCATCACAGAGCATCCGATTTCGGCACGGCAAGCGTGACCCACACCACGGGCGGATCGTCATCATTCTGTAATAAAACTGAAATACGCCTAGAATGCGCTTATCGGCCATGCACTCGTAGAAGTGCAACGCTGGAAACAGTCCGAACTTTCTGCCATTTCAGCCACCTATGCACACTGCAAATGACAGTTGGAAGTCCCATGATCAAGACCACCAAACCTCGCGCTACCGTGATCTGCCAGCAGCGGGACAAAGTGCTGCTGGTGCGCAAGGCCGATGCCAAATGGACACTGCCCGGTGGCAAGATCGAAGCTCACGAGCGGCCAGCCGAAGCAGCGCTGCGTGAACTCTGCGAGGAAACCGGGCTGGATAGCACAGCGCTGGAGTTTCTGGCCCTGCACGAATTCGACAGCCGCCCCCATCACGTCTTTCGCGCCACGGTGCCCGAGTACCTGGCCGCGCAACCGCAGAACGAAATTGCCGATTGCCGCTGGTTCTCAGCCGTCGACTTGGACAAGGCGATCAAGAAATCGGCGCGCAAGCTGCTAGAACTGTACTTCGCCAGCAGCCACGGCAAGCCTGCCTGACAGCCTTTCACAGCGCGATCAGCCGACCTGATCGCCCTCGATCATCTCGTGAATACGGCTGGCGATTGCCTGCATGGTGAAGGGCTTGGTCAGCAAGCGCATGCCCGGCTCCAGATGGCCATTGCCGATCACCGAATTCTCCGCGTAACCGGTAATGAACAGCACCTTCAGCTCCGGTCGTTCCTGTCGCGCAAGGTCCGCAAGCTGCCTGCCGTTCATGCCGGCAGGCAGGCCTACATCGGTCACCAGCAGGTCGATGCGCGCATCGGACTGCACGATCTTCAACGCGGAGGGGCCATCACCCGCTTCCAGCGTGGTGTAGCCCTGCCCTTCGAGCACCTCGATTACCAGCATGCGAATGGCCGGCTCGTCATCGACGATCAGTACCGTTTCGCGGCCGGCATTCGGCTCCTCGGCCGAGGCTTGGACCGTCTCGGTATCCGCCTCGTCGCTGCCATCATAGAGGCGAGGCAGGTACAGACACATGGTGGTGCCCTGGCCAACCTCGGAATAGATGCACACCTGGCCGCCGGACTGACGCACGAAGCCATAGACCATCGACAGCCCCAGGCCAGTGCCCTCGCCTAGTGGCTTGGTGGTGAAGAACGGCTCGAAGGCGTGTTCGATCACCTCTGGGCTCATGCCGATACCGGTATCGGTCACGCACAGCGACACGTATTGACCCGGCGGTACATTACGCCCGCGCGCGGCGTAATCATCGATCCACTTGTTAGCCGTCTCGATGGTCAACCGACCGCCGTGGGGCATGGCATCGCGAGCGTTCAGACACAGATTGAGCAAGGCGTTTTCCAGCTGCGGGGCGTCGATGAAGCTCGACCAAAGCCCTGCAGCCAGCACCACCTCGGTCGTGATATGCGGCCCCACGCTGCGACGCACCAGCTCTTCCATGCCCGTGACCAGCCGGTTGACGTTGGTCGGTTTGGGGTCCAGGGTCTGCCGGCGCGAGAAAGCCAGCAACCGATGGGTCAGCGACGCGGCACGCCGCGCCGCGCTTTGCGCAGCACTGACGTAGCGGTCCAGATCCCCTAGACGCCCCTGCCCTAGGCGCATCTGCAAGAGTTCCAGCGAACCGCTGATACTGGTCAGCAGGTTGTTGAAGTCGTGGGCGATACCGCCGGTCAACTGGCCCACCGCTTCCATCTTCTGCGATTGACGCAGGGCATCCTCTGCCACCCGCAAGCGCTCCTGTTCCTGCAGGCGCTCGGTGATGTCGTAGACGAACTGGTAGGCGCCGATCTGCTGGCCATTACTGTCGTTGAGGCGACTGAAATGCATCTCGTAATGGCGCATGCCCTGCTCCGTCGGCAGCGGCACCACCACTTCGAATTCCTCACCGGCCAGCGCCCGTTGCCAGGGGGCGATCACGATTTCCAGGTGTTCGGGGCGTTCTTTGAGCGCGTGCTTGAGATCCTCGCCGATCTGCGGGCGGGCGCCAAACACGCGCTCGTACTCGCGCATGCCCGAGCCGTTGATGGCGATCCAGCGGTAGTCGAAGCCCATGATGAAGATCAGCGCATCGGCGCCGTCCACCACCCCGGCCAGCACGCGGCGCGCCTCGTTGGCATCGCGCACTCGCGCTTCCAGTGTCTCGTTGAGCTGGCGCAGCGACTCCTCGGCCTGCTTGCGCTGGGTGATGTCCTGGAACAGCACCGCCACCTGCTTGCGGCTGGCGGGACCAACACGGAAAGCGCTGATCTCCAGGTGGCGGCCGGTTGCGATCAGCTCCTGCTCGAAACGTATCGGCTCGCCGCTATGCAACACATGGGCATAGCGCTCGACCCAGCTGTCGGCTTCCTCGCCGACCATCTCGCGCAGCTTCTGACCGACCACGTTGCGGATTCCGGCGTGCTCGGCATAAGCGGGATTGGCTTCGATGTGGATGTAGTCGCTGAGCGGCCCATGGGGGCCGTCGAAGAACTCGATGACGCAGAAGCCTTCATCCATGGTGTTGAACAGAAACTCATAACGTTCCCGCTCTTGGGCGAAGGCATGCTCGACACGGCGCTGCTCGGCAATGTCGATTTCCTGGATGAACAACCCCTCGACCCGGCCCAGCCCATCGAACTGCGGCTGGTAGCTGAAATCCACCTGATGCCCGGGCCGGCCGGGCACCTCGAAATTACGCGCCCGCACGGCGCGACCACGCCGGTAGGCCTCTTCGAGCAAGTCGATGAAACGCCGCGCCATGCGTGTGGCCAACACCTCGCGGGCCGGCTGGCCGATCACATCGTCCAGGCCCAGCAGACGCTGGTAGGCGGGGTTGAGGTATTCGAAACGCAGCTCAGGGCCATGCAGCACGGCCATCGCCGCCGGCGCCTGCTCAAAGGCCTGGCGAAAGCGCTGATCCGCCGACGCGCCGTCGCCGGCTGTCGCGGCCAGGCTGGCCCTGAGCTGGGCATTTTCTGCCTCGAGCGCTTGAAACCGATGCCGAAGGGCTTCGACGTCATCAGATATCACGATAGGACCCAGGCGGCAGAGAAAGAGACTCAGCAAGGCAGCCATTGAAGCCTGTATCGCGGCGTTTTACCACGGCCGCCGCGATTTATATTTTGGGCTGGTTGGTGGGTTCACCGGCAACCGGGAACCCGCTTCTGCTGCGCAGGGCAGCGACTCAGGCCAGCTTGAAACGGTTTACCTGAGCCTGCAGATCCGCCCCGAGGCGCGCCAGATCGACGCTGGCCGCCGAAGTTTCCTCAGTAGCTGCCGACGACTGCTCGGCCACGTCGCGGATGCTCGACACGCTGCGGTTGATCTCCTCGGCGACCGAGCTCTGCTGCTCGGCGGCAGTGGCGATCTGCTGGTTCATCTGCTGAATTTCCGAGACCGCGGCGTTGATAGCGCTCAACGCGCTATTGGCCTGCTTGGCAGCATGCACCGTGGTTTCCGCCTGGGCGCAGCTTTGGCCCATCATCGCTACTGCCTTTTCCGCGCCGTTCTGCAGGTTGCCGATCAAACCCTCGATCTGCTCGGTGGACTCATGGGTGCGCCGCGCCAGGGCACGGACTTCATCGGCAACCACGGCAAAACCGCGGCCCGACTCCCCCGCCCGCGCCGCCTCGATGGCCGCGTTGAGCGCCAGCAGGTTGGTCTGCTCGGCGATGCCCTTGATCACGTCCAGCACGGTGCCAATATTGCCGCTGTCGTGCTTGAGCGACTCGATGGCATGGGCCGAATCCTCGATGGACACGGCCAGCTTCTCGATACGCGCCACCGCCTGCTGCACGGTCTGCTGACCTTCCTGGGTCTGCTCGTCGGCGTTGCGGGCGTACTCGGCGGCCGATTCGGCGTTACGCGCCACATCCAGCACGGTGGCGGTCATCTCGTTCATGGCGGTGGCCACTTGTTCGGTTTCCATGCGCTGCTGGGACACACCAGCACTGGTCTGTTCAGTCACCGCAGACAGCTCTTCGGCTGCCGTGGCCAGTTGCGCCACGCCATTGCCCAGGCGGCCCAGCAGATCGCGCAGGCTCAGAGTCATGTCCTGCATCGCCTGCATCAGCTGGCCCAGCTCGTCGTGGCGATCCGGCACGATATCGGCGGACAAATCGCCGTTGGCCACCTGCTTGGCCACGCCGACCACACGCTGCAGCGGGCCGACGATCATGCGGGTAATCACCAGCGCGCACAGCACGCCCAACACAAAGGCGATGGCAGCGGCACCGAAGAGCATGGTCTTGGCGCGGCTGGCATCACCGTTGAGCAGCGTCAATTGCATTTCAAGCGACTTATCGGACGATGCGGCAACCTGACGGGCGCGCTCGGTCATGTCCTTTTCGGTAGCGTTGTAACCCTCGATCGCCTTGCGCATATTTCCGAACTGTTCGTTGTACTGCTGCAACTGAGCCAACCCGGCCTCCACATCCGCCTGATCAGCAGGATTGCTCAACTCACGGTTCAGGGTTCTACCCTTCTGGGCGAGCGAAGCAAAATGCTCCTGCAATGCAGTGGCATATTTGTCATCTTCGCGCAGGAGAAAATCCTTTTCCCGTCGGCGCGCCTCAAGCAACTCCATCGCCATGGAGTTAGCCTGGTTGGCCTGACTCAACACGTCGATGCTGGTCTGGTCGCCCGTCAGGCGGATCTGCTCCACGGCGGCCTTACGCAGGCGCTCTTCGAGATCCGCAAAGCGCTCGAGAGCTGCACGCGCCGCCGTTTCCATCGCAGCCTGCGCGTTCTTGTTGGCATCGGTGGCTTGCTTGAGGCTTAGCAGCTTTTCGCGATAGCCCTGCAGGTCATCCTGCACGGTGCGCATCATCGCCTTCGTTTCGGGGTAGAGCATCTTGCCTTCGCTGACCTTGGCCTGTTGCTCGGTTTCATCAGTCAGGGCAATGGCCTGCTGCATGTACTGGTCGTCATCGCGAAGCAGGAAATTCTTTTCCTGCTGGCGAGCCTGGCTGAGCTTGCCGTCGATGCTGCTGACGCCCAGCAGAATGTCGACACGCTGCAAGGTGGTGTGCAAGGCGGACTGGCCAACCCAGACAATAGCCAGAGTGATGATCAGAACCAGGCCGAAACCGCTGAGCAGCTTCTTTCTGACGCTCATGTTGAGCAGCAGATTTGTGACAGGCATAGGGTGACTCCCTGAGTATTCGATAGAGCACAGGCGCGTTAAGGGCCATGGAGTGCACAAAGAACCGATACGATTCGGCAACGGCTTTTCTGCTGCATAAACAGCACTATCGGCAGGCAGACACGAAACTGTAAATTTTGTAATTTACAATGACCAGCACAGGGGTAGTGCATGGCGCCTGAGGCCAGAACAAAGGCGTTTGAGGACATAAAATCTGGCGCCATTATACCGGCACATCATGCGCTTTTGAGTGCCGGCGCTCCGCCACAAACAGCGGGTTTTGGCTCGCCGGTCGGCGAACAACATCAAGGATCTGAAAGCCAGCAAGAACCTTTTCCGATTGGCACTTCGCTCTGCAAAAGGGCCAGCTACCAGATAGCCGGCCCTTGCGCAGCAGTAGCCAACTCATCCAGCAGTTCGCCGACGAACGAACGGACTCAGAGCACACCCCGGTGATTGGCATCTGCTCGGCAGCCCTTATTCACCTGCGTAAGAGAGCTGTTAGTGAAAGCTCTCAACGCGGGCCACGGAATGACCAGCCCACAGCACGTTCGAGCGCAGCCGGCAAATCGCTACAGACCGCTCTATATCGACCGTTCAAGTATCTTCATACCACTACCCAGCAGGTCAGAAATGTTCACACGTCGATTGTAAAGTGACTCTATACTGGCGCCACTCCAATGACATGGAACCAAACCCATGCGCCTCGACACGCTGACACTCAAGACCCGTCTGATCATCGCAGTGGCTATCCCCTGCATCGCCCTGGTACTGGTCGCGGTGACCAGCCTCAACAGCATGTCGAACATGCAGAAGGAGGCCAGCGCGCTCTACCTCAACACTTCCGCACCCATGCGCGCGATGGCCGAAGCTGCCTCACGCATCCCGCGCATGCGCGTAGGCATCGACATGATGCTGCTGCAGGAAACCGCCCTGCGTGACGAGCGTGGAGTGAAGACCCGGGTACAAGAAGCGCTCAACGAAGACATTCCCGGCATGCGCGAAGCCATGCGCCACGCTGTCGAGGCCCAGGTAAATCCGGAGCGCCGTGCCCAGGCACAGCGCCTGCTCGACCAGTTCGAGACCATGGTCAGCAATGAGCTGACGCCCATGCTGCAGGCGCTGGACGCCGGCGATATGGCTCGCGCCCAGCAGATCTACCGCGACCAGTACGCCAAGAGCTACGGCGTGATGCGCGGCGGTGCCAACGAGCTGCTCGACACCCTGCTGCAGCAGGCTGAACAGCAGAATCAGAGCAGCACCGACAACTATGAAGAAGGCCGCACGCGGCAACTGGTGATCATCGCACTGGGCCTACTGGTGTCGTTCGTCGCCTCCTGGCTGATCGTCACCAACCTGCGCCGACGCGTATCCACCCTGCAGAACAGCCTGGGCCATGCCGCCGACAACCTGGCGCTCAATGCACCCATCCAGCTGAACGGCAGCGACGAGCTCAGCGACATCGCCCAGAGCTTCAACCGCTTCCTGGCAAAGGTGCATGGCATCATGCAGCAGCTGGCCGGTAACTCCCGCGAGCTGGCGGCCATGGCCCGAGATGTGGCCGAGCGTGCACGACTGACCCAGAGCAACTGCGTGGCCCAGAGCGACCGCACCGTGCAGGTGGCCACCGCCATCCACGAGCTCGGCTCGACGGTCAATGAAATTGCTGGAAATGCCGAGAACGCCGCTCAGGTGGCCCGCGAAGCCACCGACTATGCCAACACCGGACGCGAAGTGGTGGACCAGGCCAACCGGCAGGTCGACTCGCTGAACGGCGAGCTGGAGCAGACCGCCAGGGTGGTCGGCGAACTGGCCGGGCAGATTGAGGCGATCAGCGCGACTCTGGGCACCATCCGCAGCATTTCCGAGCAGACCAACCTGCTGGCCCTCAACGCGGCCATCGAGGCGGCTCGTGCCGGCGAGCAGGGCCGTGGCTTTGCCGTGGTGGCCGACGAGGTACGTACCCTGGCCAGCCGCTCCGGCGCCTCCACCGAGGAAATCCAGAAAGTCATCGACCGCCTGCAGGCCGAATCGCGCTCGGCGGTCGAGGCCATGGCCAAGGGCCGTCAGCAGAGCGAGCGGGTGGTCGAATCCGCCGGCAAGGCGTCCCAGGCGCTGGCGCAGATCAACGGTCATATCACCCAGATCAGCGACCAGAACATCCAGGTCGCCACCGCCACCGAGGAGCAGTCCGCAGTGGTCGAGGAGATCAACCGCAACGTCGAACAGATCAACCAGTTCACCCAGGAAACCACGCAGATCGCCGATCAGCTCAACGATGCCAGCAGCAACCTGCAACAGTTGTCGCGCCAGCTCGACGAGCTGGTCGGCAACTTCAAGCTGTAAAACAGTTGCCGCCGGCGCAATGCCGGCGGCGGCCTTGCTAGTCCCGCTCTGGCGCCAGCAGGCGCGCGCCCAGCACCACCGCCCCACCCAGATACGCCACCGTGCTCCATGCCGCCATCAGGATGCCACCGAAGCGCTGGTCATCCACCTGCTCGAAACCGAACGCGCCCAGGCACAGCTCGGCGGGATAGATCAGCTTCGGCGCCATGATCAGCACCACGCCCAGCATGGTCATGTGCACGAAGGTCAGGAAGAAGCCGAACATTGCCGCTGCCAGCCCCCGACGTGAATCGCTGGCAAAACCGAGCAGCCAGACGCCAAGCCCCACGGCAAGAAAGCTGGCCTGCTGGGCGACGAACGCCCAGACGTTGAGCGCCGCCGCTTCATGCAGCGGCGGCGCATGCCAGCCCCACACAATGGCCATTTCAGCAGCGAAGATTAATGAGATCGTCGCGCCGCTGTGGCGCAGCCTGTCTACCCTCAAGCCTGCGCGGGCCAGGCCGATGGCCAACAGCGGCGCCGCCAGGGCAATCACGCCCAGGTGCAGCAGCATATGGGCGGAAAACGCCGTGCGGCTCATCGCCGGCAAGGGCCCCAGCCAGCAGGCGGCGAGCACCACGAAACCGAGCAGCAGCGGCCAGTTGCGCACAGGTCTGCTTGGCGCGGCGAGCTGATCAGCCATCGCGCGATTGCGCCAGGGCGGTGGAGATTTCCCGTATCGCATCCGCCGGCGCGGTGCGCAGGGGAATCAGGCTGGCCAGCTCGCCCTGCGGGTTCATCAAGTAGACCACGCCGGTGTGGTCGAGCACGTAGGTATCGCCCATTGGCACCTTTCGAAAGTACACAGCGTAAGCATCGGCGACTTGCTGGATCTGCTCCGATGTGCCGGTCAGACCGAGGATGCGCTCGTCGAAAAAGGTCGTGTAGGCAGCCAGCACCTCGGGTGTATCGCGCTCAGGGTCGAGGCTGATAAACAGCGGCTGCAACCGGTCGCCCTGCTCGCCCATACCGTCGAGCACTTTGGCGACCTGCATCAGGGTGGTCGGGCAGATATCCGCGCAACGGGTAAAGCCGAAGAACACCAGCAACCATTGTCCGTGGAAACTCTCGTGCGTAACGGCGCGCCCACTCGGGTCACGCAGTTCGAACGGCCCGCCGATGCGCTGGCCGGCATCGACGGCGGCCACCACCGGCGTGCGTGCCGGCCATAGCTGATAGGAAAGCGGCAACGCGGCGAGCAGCAACCCGATGATCACGGCGCTGGCTATCCAGGTGCGTTTCATGTGCGGCCTCCTCATCCGTCCCCGGCAGTGTTCTGCGCCTGCCTGAGGTTAATGACCGCGCCCGATCAGGCAGAGTGCGACCTGTAAAAGGTAACCTCAGGTCTCCAACACCACTCGCCTCACACCTTGGCCGACGACGACAGCTGCAGCCATACCGAAAACGCGCCCAGAGCAGCCCAGAAAATGGTGAACAGCCAGGGCGAACGCAACGAGAAGCGCAGGGACTTCAAATAGCGCTCCTTGCTGGACTCGTGCTCGCTGAACAGCGGCGACTCGTCGTAGGCGTGGCCAAACTTCGGCTCGCTGTGCAACAGCTGCTGTTGCTTGAAATGCCAGTGGCCGATGATCGCGGCCGAGGCGCGAATGCCCGGCCAGGCATTCAGTGAACTGACGATGCCGAGCAGCGCCAGCATGGTGGGCACCACCAGGGTGAACATGTCGCCCCAATCGGGGTTGGCGTTGGCCATCGACGAGGCAAAGGCGATGACCAGAAACGACTGCGCCGCCAGGTAGGCGTTGGTGCGGTCGGCCATCAGGTTGGTTTCGTACTGGATCTCCCGGCGATAGAAATCCAGGCGTTCCTTGGGCGTACCGAACATCAGCGAGTCGGAGACTTCGGAGTCGTCTCCAACCGGTTCGGCTTCAGGTGAGGTGATGATTCTGGACACGTGGAGAACTACCGGTTCGGCGGTGAAAAGAATGACGCCGGCGCCTCGCAGACATGCTGCAGGGCGCCGCAGGGTCGTTAGCGCTTGGCTTCGGTATCCGGCGCTTGCGAGCGGGTCAGGAAGGCATCGGTCAGCTCGGGCAGGTGAGCCTTAATCCACTCGGCCATCGCCTCCTCCTGGGGCAGGATGGTCTCGCAGACACGCTGGGTTTCGCGGTCACCAGCAGCCTTGGCGGCGGCGATCAGTACGGTGTAAGAGGCGATTTCCAGGTTCTCGAACACGTAGCCGCTCATGGCGCCCTTGATCACTTCATCGCTCATGACCGAGCCACCGACCGCCTGACCGAAGGCGGTCAGCTTGCCGGCGATGTCCTTGAGCATGGACGGTTTCTCACCGAGACGCTCCAGGCAGCCTTCCAGCAGTTCACGCTGGCCCTGGGTCTCCTCGATATGCTGTTCGATACGGGTCTTGAGTTTCGGATAATGTTCAAGGCGCGCGGCCTGCGCCTTCAACATCTGCTCGGCCTGCTGTTCCATCGCGTGGGCATCACGAAGCCAGCTCAACAAATTTTCGGTTTTGGTCGCCATGATCATTCGCTCCTAACATATTTGCGGATTCATTATTGGGAACGAGCGCGGCGCCAATACGTTCGCAATTAAGGACGAGCGGTTTACTTGAATGAACGAACAATTAACCAGCATGTTTTTCTGACAAATAATCCGCTCAAGAAAACGGTCAACACCTATACGTACAATCAATAAATTTATACACAAAGAATTAAATATAACTTCTCGCACAAGATCATTGGCTATTTTTTCGCTATCAATAAAAAGCCCCGCGAAGTGCGGGGCTCGATATTGGGTCCGGCTCAGGCCGTCGGGCGCTGGCGACGGTCCAGATTGCGCCGCGTCCACATCATCTTGGCAGCGGTCGGGCTTACCGGCGCGCCGGTGAAGGTAGGCAGCTTGCGGCGTACCCAGCGGGCGCCAGCGCCCTTCCAGGAGATTTCGCCGCTGACCAGCTTCTGGTCGCGCTCCAACTCGTGTGCCAGGGCGCGTAGCTCGTTCTGCTCGACCACGGTGCGGCGGTCGATGGCGCGGCAAAGTTGGGTTTCGCCACCCTTGGCAACTGTCAGCAGAAATTTTCCGTCCGGGCGCGGTGTGAGAGTGATTTCATGATCCGGCAGCGCAGACGCAAGCACTTCAATGGCAACAGCAGTCATTGGAAAACTCCCTAAGTGAATGACGGTTTTTAACGTCATTCGGTATTGCACAGCGCATGCCAAAAAAAGGGACTTAGCAAACGCCTGCAAACTGGGTCTTTCGGTCAACTTCTCCAACAATCCACATTGCAAAGTGCAAGATGCAACTTGCAGAGCACCGCATTTTGCATGCCATCAAATTAGAACCACAGAAATAATCTCGACATATATAAGTGGCGCACTTTCCAGTTAATTTACAATGCTTACAAAATTAATGACCTCGCTGCTTTTATATAGGCAGCGAGGTCATTGGGCGGTGAAAGTCGAAGATCGATCAGGGGCGCAGAATCACCTTGCGGCAGTCATCTTCCTGCTTGTCGAACAGCCGATAGCCCTCGGCGGCATCGGAGAGGTTCATGCGGTGGCTGATGATGATCTCCGGCTGCAGCTCCCCACCCTGGATGCGTTCCAGCAAATCCGGCAGCAAGCCGTGCACATGGGTCTGGCCCATCTTGAAGGTCAGGCCCTTGTCGAAGGCATCGCCGAACAGGAAGCCGTGGATGAACCCTGCATACACGCCGGGCACGCTCACCGTGCCGCCGCGCCGAACCGCCGCGATGCACTGGCGCAGCGCCTTGCCGCTGCTGCCCTCGAGCTTGAGCTGGGTGAGCAGGGTTTCCGTGGCACTGCCCTTGGCCTCGAAGCCGACCGCGTCGATAGCGGCGTCCACGCCACGATAGCCTTCGGTCTGCTCGATGATCGCTTCGGCGGGGTCATCGATCTTGTCGAAATTGATTGGCACCACGCCATAGGTCGCCCGCGCGTATTCGAGGCGGTACGGCTGGTTGTCGACCATGAAGATCTGCCGGGCGCCGAGCATCCGTGCACAGGCCGCCGCCATCAGCCCCACTGGGCCGGCGCCGTAGATCGCCACGCTGCTACCCTCCTTCACCCCGCCATTGATCACCGCCTGGTAGCCGGTCGGCAGAATGTCGGTGAGAAACAGCACGCGCTCGTCATCGAGCTCATCGGGAATCTTGAACGGCCCGGCATTGGCCTTGGGCACCCGTACCAGTTCGGCCTGGCCGCCGGGCATGCCGCCATACAGGTGGCTGTAGCCGAACAGCGCGGCGCCGGAAGGAATCTGTTTCTTGTTGATGATCGCGCCGCGACCGTCGTTGGTGGTTTCACAGGCGGCGTGCAGGTTCATGTCGCAGAAGAAGCAGCTGCCGCAGGCGATTACGAACGGCACGATCACCCGGTCGCCCTTGCTGACCGCCGTCACGGCGCTGCCGACTTCCTCGACGATGCCCATGAATTCATGGCCGAACACGTCGCCGTGCTTCACCTGAGGAATCTTGCCGCGATACAGGTGCAGGTCCGAGCCGCAGATCGCCGTGGCGGTCACCCGCAGGATGATGTCGTCCGGTTCCTGGATGATGGGGTCGGGTACGTTGTCGACGCGAACGTCGTGGCTGCCGTGATAGGTCAATGCGCGCATGCTGCTCTCCAGAACGAGGGTTTGAGTGCCTGTTCTAGAGTCCGAGGAAGCGCCGATTCCTTTGGTTCAGCCCTGGGGATGAGTGGCCGCTTACGCTTGTGGGGCGCGGCTTTGCAGCATTTCGAGGGCCTGAGCGACGCGCTCGGCGAGGGAGCCGCGCAGCTCGTGATAGACGCAGCCGCGGCGCTGTAACTCGTCGCGATACCAGACCTGCTGGCGACGGCGAAAGGTTTCGTCCTGGCGGGTGCCATCCTGCACGAAGGGAAAGTCGTCAGCGCACAGGAAGGTGTGCGCATAAGGCCGCTCGGCCAGGCGCTGCAGTTCGGGCTCGGAGCGGCCGAACATCGCGCCGCTGTAGAACAGCGTGGTCAACGGCGAGGTATCGCAGACCAGGTAGCGGGTGGCGCGCTCGGCAGCGGCGTTCTCGCGGGCGACCTGGGTGCGGCCGATATGCAGCAGATCATCGTACTGCAGCTCGCCGCCGCGCGCCTCCCAGCACTCGCGCCCGTATTCGGCGACATGCACGCTGCCCAACGCCTGGGCCAGTGCCGCGGCCAGGCTGCTCTTGCCGGTGGACTCGCCGCCCAGCAGCACGATGCGCTCGACGAAATCGGCATACACCGGCGGCGCCAGAAATGCCTTGAGCCGGTGGGGATCTTCACGCAAGCGAGTACCGGAGATCGGCACGGCAGCCCGCGCCTGATCGACGCAGACATGCTGCACCGGATGGCCAAAGCACTGGGCCAGGTGCGCGGCGAAGCCATCGCCATAGCTTTCACTGGTGAACACCGCATCGACCGTGGTGCCAAGCACCCCCTGGCACAGCTCGGCGACGAACTGGCGCTGTTGGTGATCGGGCGCCTCGTTGTGCGGCAGATCAGGCAGCACCCGGCCCTCGCCACGCCAGGCGTCGATACGCGCCTGGGTGACCACCAAAGCTGGCACATCGGCAAAGCGCGTCTGCAACCAGCGCTCGCGGCGTGGCGCCTCGCAGCCGGGCAACTCCGGCAACGAGTAGCTGAGCAGGTGGAGCTGCTCGCACTGGGCCAGCGCCTCGCGGATCAGGAATTCATGGCCCAGGTGCAAAGGTGAGAACTTGCCGACCACCAGGCCGCGTCGAAAGGCTTTACGCATCTCAGGCCAACCGTTCCTGGCCCTGCAGCTCACGACGCCAGCGGTACAGGCCGTACCAGGCGTTGCACCAGAACAGCACGTAAAGCCCGGCGGTCAGGTACAACTCGCGGGTGGCGAACAGCGGCACCGCTAGGGTGTTGACCAGCAACCAGCCGTACCAGGTTTGCAGACGCCGGCGCATCAGCAGCAACTGCGCCAGCACGCTGAAGGTCAGCACCAGGGAATCCACCAGCGGCGCGTAGGCATCGGTGAAACGATGCAGCAACAGGCCGTAGGCAACCGCAACGATGACCGCCATAGCCAGATAACCGAGCAGTGCCTGAGGCGGCGTGCGGCTGATCGGCAACTCAGCACCGGCATTGCCACGCTGCCAGGCCCACCAGCCCATGGCGCTGGTGACGATGAAAAAGCCCTGCAGGGTAACGTCGGCATACAGCTGCACGGTTAAGAACAACCAGCCGAACAGCAAACAGCCGACGATACCCACCGACCAGGTGTGCACACTGTTGCGCGCCGCAAGCAGCACGGCGATCAGGTTGGCGATATTGGCGAGCAGCTCCAGATTGCTGGGCATCAACGGGTCCTTGTCAGGCAGCCGTGGCGCCTGTCAGCCGGGTCGGGAAAGCGTGGATGGCCCGCCGGAAAGCGAGCCGAGGCGCAGCATAGCGCAACGGCTGCAGCCAGCGCGCGCAGTCAGTGCCCGGCTTGCTACTATCGCCCGCTGCCCACCCACGCGAGGACGACCATGAGTGATGACCGCCCCACCCGCAAGCGCTCTAGCCTGCAAGCGGGCAAAGCGCCAACCCTGGCAGACGTCGCCAAGGTTGCCGGGGTGTCGCCGATCACCGTGTCGCGCACCCTCAACCAGCCGGAGATCGTGCGCGCCGAATTGCGCGAAAAGGTCTTCCGCGCCGTACAGCTGACCGGCTACTTACCGGCCATGCTCACCGGCGCCGCCACACAACGCAGCCGGCTGATTTCCCTGCTGGTGCCGACCGTGACCAACTCGATTTTCGCCGACACCATGCAGGCGCTGATCGGCACCCTCACCGAAGCCGGCCACGAAACCCTGATCGGCCTGACCAACTACAGCGCCGAGCGCGAGGAGCAGCTGCTCGACACCATCCTGCGCCGCCGCCCCGACGGTATCGTGCTCACCGGCACCCTGCACACCAAGGCCAGCCGCACGCGCCTGTCGCGCTCGGGCATTCCCACTGTAGAAACCTGGGACCTGGCGCCACGGCCGCTGGACATGCTGGTGGGGTTTTCCCACGAAGCGGTCGGCGCGGCTATCGCCCGTTATCTCGCGGCCAAGGGCTACCGTCGCTTCGCCGTGGTGACGCTGGACGACCCGCGCGGCCAGCGGCGCTGCGACAGCCTCGAAGAGGAACTGGCCAACCAGGGCATCAACGTGCCGCGGGTGGTGCTGCCGCCACCGGCGACGGTCGATCTGGGGCGCGAGGGGCTAAGGCGCCTGCTGGCCGCCGGCGAACGCCCCGAGGTGCTGGTGTGCAGCTCCGACACCCTGGCCCATGGCGTGCTGGTCGAAGCCGCCGAGCGCGGCATCCGCGTACCGGACGATCTGGCAGTGATGGGCTTTGGCGACCTGAACATCGCCGCACACCTGCAGCCGTCGCTGTCCACGGTGCGCATCAACGGCGCGGAGATCGGTCTGCAGGCCGCCCGCGCACTGCTGCAGCGCATCGAGCATCCCGATGAGGAAGCGGTGAAAGTACGCATCGATACGGGTTTCAGCATTGTCGAGCGGCAGAGCGCCTGAGAACTTCACCTATGCGGAAAAACGCAAATCTCGCGGGCATGGACTAAGCACCCCCGCCCGCTCCCAAAGATCGCACAGCGCGTGAAACCTGCTTTACCCTGTTAGACGGATATACGACGAGAACAGCGCTCCCCGTGGGAGTGGGCCATGCCCGCGAAAAATCGCAGGCAGGCTCCGCCTACGCTGAAAATCACCGACCATGCAAGATCGATGGTGATACAGCTCAGGCAGAAAGGCCCTCAGCGCCAAGCCGCCATCCAGCCCAAACCATCCTCGGTAAGCCCACGTGGGTTGTATTCGCAGCCGATCCAGCCTTCGTAACCCAGCTCGTCGAGCAGCGCGAACAGATAGGCGTAGTTCACCTCGCCAAGGTCCGGCTCATGCCGATCCGGCACCCCGGCGATCTGGATGTGCCCCACCCCCGCCTGGAAGCGCTTGAAGCAGGCGGCCAGGTCACCCTCCATGATCTGCGCGTGGAAGAAATCCATCTGTACCTTGAGATTGGGCTCGCCCAACTCGGCGAGGATGGCATGCCCCTCGGCCTGCCGGTTGATGAAGTAGCCGGGAATGGAGCGGGTGTTGATCGGCTCGATCAGCAGGGTCAGATCCTGCTCGGCCAGCCGCCGGGTCGCGTAGCGCAGGTTTTCCAGGTACACCTCGCGCATCCGCGGGCGCAGCGCCTCGTCCTCGATCAGCCCGGCCATGGCGTGCAGCCGTGGGCAGCCCAGGGCCTGGGCGTATTCGATGGCCTGGTCGACGCTTTCACGGAACTGCGCCTCACGCCCCGGCAAGGCGGCGATGCCCCGTTCGCCAGCGGCGAAGTCACCCGGCGGCAGGTTGAACAGCACCTGGCTCAAGCCATTTTCGGCCAATCGCTCGGCCAGCTCGGCGGCCGGATAATCGTAAGGAAACAGATACTCGACGCCCTTGAAGCCGGCGGCAGCGGCGCGGCCGAAGCGCTCGATGAAGGGCGCGTCAGCGAACATCATGCTCAGGTTGGCAGCGAATCGTGGCATTGCGATCACCATTGGGCGCCGTAGGTCTGGCGCAGCTCGTCAATTTGTTCTTCATTCAGAGGGCGCGTCGGCTGCTGGCGCAGCAGCAGGTACAGCTTGGCGGTTTCCTCCAGCTCTTCGATGGCGTAGGTCGCCGCCTCCAGGTTCTTGCCCGACACCACGGGCCCATGATTGGCCAGCAGCACCGAGCTGTGCTTTCCAACCAGGCCACGAATCGCCTCACCCAGCTGCGGGTCACCCGGGCGGTGGTAGGGAATCAGCGGTAGGCGCCCGACCCGCATGACAAAGTACGGCGTCAGCGGCGGCAGGCAGGAACTCGCGTCCAGGCAATCGAGACAGGACACCGCCGCCGAATGGGTGCAATGCAAATGCACGATGGCGCCCGAGTCGTCTCGCCCCTCGTACACCGCGCGGTGCAGGAAGGCTTCCTTGGAGGCCGGTTTGCCGGCCAGGTGATTGCCCTGCCAGTCGAGCTTGGCAATATCAGCCGGGTCCAGACGACCCAGGCAGGCGTTGGTGGGCGTGAGCAGCCAGCCATCATCAAGGCGCACGCTGATGTTGCCCGACGAGCCGGGGCTCAGGCCACGCCCGTAGAGGGAGCGGCCGATCTCGACGATTTCTTCGCGCAGCAAGTTTTCTTTGCTCATGCCAGTTTCTCCCAGGCCTTGACCATGAAATCGGTGCTGCCGAAGTTGCCGGATTTGAGCGCCAGCGCCAACGGTTTGCCGGCACGCCCCAGGGTTTGCGTCCAGGGCACGCCCGGGTCGATACTCGGGCCGATGCGCAGACCCGCGATATTCAGAGCATTCACCACCGCGCCGGAGGTTTCGCCGCCGGCGACCAGCAGTTGCCCTACGCCCTGCTCGTCCACCAATGCTCGGGCGATAGCGGCCAGCGCAGCCTCGACGCGCTCACCCACCTGCTGGGTGCCGAACTGCTGCTGCACGCGGCGTACTTGCTCGGGCGGGCTGCTGGCGTAGATCAGCACCGGCCCCTGCTGCTCGACAGACCAGGCCAGCGCCTCAGCGACCAACTCGTCGCCACGGGCCATCAGCTCGCCGGCCTCGAGGCGAAACGCCGGGTACACCCCTGCCGCCTGCTCCACCTGCGCCAACGTGGCCCGCGAGCAGCTGCCACTGAGGATCGCCTGGCGCCCCCAGCCTCGGTCCAGTTTGCCGGCTTCGCTACCGGCGCCGAGCAGGCCCCGGGCCTTCCAGTCCTGAGCCAGACCGAGAGCCAGGCCGGAGCCTGCGGTTACCAGCGGCAATTGCGCGCAAGCGCCGCCCAGGACGGTCAAGTCGTCATTGTCGGTAGCGTCGCTGATGGCGATGCCGATGGACTCGTCGCGCAGCTCGGCGATCCGCTGGCGGGTCGCCTCGACACCGGCGCGCAGGGTGCGGTAGTCGATCAGGCCGACGCGGTGACGGGTCTGCGGTTGCAGCACGCGCATCAGGTTGGCGTCGCGCATTGGCGTCAGCGGATGGTCCTGCATGCCACTCTCGTTGAGCAGCACGTCGTTGGCGAACAGGTAACCGTTGAACACGCTACGGCGATTTTCCGGGAACGCCGGGCAGGCGACGGTGAAATCGCTGCCCAAGGCGCTCAGCAACGCATCGCTGACCGGGCCGATATTGCCTTCGGCAGTGGAGTCGAAGGTCGAGCAGTACTTGAAGTAGAACTGCCGGCAGCCCTGCGCCTGCAGCCATTCGAGCGCCTGCAGAGACTGCTTCACCGCCTCCTCAGGCGGCAGGTTGCGTGACTTCAATGCGACCACCAGCACGTCGGCCTCGCCAAGCTCGAACGGGCGCTGCGGCACGCCGATGGTCTGTACGGTGCGCGCGCCACCACGCACGAACATGCTGGCGAGGTCGGTGGCCCCGGTGAAGTCATCGGCAATGCATCCGATCAGGGGCATGGTCACATCTCCTCGTTGGCGGCGACAGGCAGCTGGATGCCGGGAAAGATCTTCGCCACGGCGATGTCATCCTCGCGGCCCAGGCCGGCGGCCGAGGCCTGCTTGAACATCTGGTGCGCGCTGGCCGTCATCGGCAACGGGAAAACCGCGTCCTGGGCACTGTCGAGCACGAGACCGAGATCCTTGACGAAGATGTCGACAGCCGAGCGCGGCTGGTAGTCGCCGGCCAGCAGGTGCGGTACGCGGTTCTCGAACATCCAGGAATTGCCGGCGCTGTGGCTGATCACCTCGTACAGCGCCTTGGGGTCGCAGCCCTGGCGGATGCCATAGGCCATGGCTTCGGCAGCGGCGGCGATATGCACGCCGGCGAGTAGCTGGTTGACCAGTTTGATCTGCGAGCCCTGCCCGGCTTCATCGCCCAGCCGATAGACCTTGGCCGCCACAGCCGCCAACGCGGCTTCGCACTGCTGAAACGCCGCCGCAGGCCCGGAGGCCATGATGGTCAGCTCACCCGCCGCGGCACGCACGGCACCACCGGAAATGGGTGCATCGAGCATCGCCACCTGGTGTTCGGCCAGGCGCTTGGCGATGCGCCGTGCGGCGTCCGCAGCAATGGTCGCGCAGGCCACCACCACCGTGCCCGGGCGCAGACGTGCAGCGATGCCCTGTTCGCCGAACAGCAACGCCTCGGTTTGCTTGGCATTGACCACCACGATGAACAGCACGTCGCTGCCCGCAGCCTGGTCGCCCAGGCTGGCGACCGGCAGGCCACCCTCGGCAGCGAATGCCTGGCGTACCTCCTCGCGAATATCGTAGCCCCAGACCGACAGGCCGGCGCGCAACAGGGAGCGCGCCATGCCCAGGCCCATGGAGCCGAGCCCGATCACGCCAATGGTGGATGTCGCTGTCATCTTGAAACTCCTCTTGTGATTGTTATCCGTCGCCATCGGCCTCGCTGCGCGCTTCACGCAGGCGCGTTTCGGCGTTGCGCAGGTGGGTGGAGGCCGCCTGGCGCGCGGCCTCGCTGTCGCCGGCGGCAATCGCCTCCAGCAAGGCATGGTGTTCGTGGTCGACCTGCTGCATGTAGTGGGCGTTACGCGCCTCGTTGCGGCGGGTCACGCTGATCGCCTGCTGCAGCAGCTGGTGCAGAAAATCAATGGTTTCCAGGAAATGCTGGTTGCCGGTCGCCGCCACTACGCTGCGGTGAAAGGCCAGGTCCTGCCTGACGCCGTCCTCACCCCGCTCGACCGCTTCGTCAAGTTCGGCCAGGGCGTTGCGCATTGCCCGCAGGTGAGCGTTGTCGCGGCGCGAGGCGGCCAGCTCGGCGGCCTTGATCTCCAGTGCGCTGCGCAGCTCGAGGATCTCCACCACTGCCGAGAAATCACCTTGCGGCTGCGCCAGGCGCAGGGCCACCGAGGGTTTGCTGGCGACAAAGGTGCCACTGCCCTGACGGGAAATGAGCATGCCTTCGCGCTTGAGCATGGAAATGGCCTCGCGCACCACGGTGCGGCTGACCCCGTACTGGTCGCACAGCGCCTGCTCGGTGGGCAGCCGCGTACCGGCGCCCAATTCGCCTTCGTGCACCGCCTCGCTCAGGCGTTTGGCCAGCCGCTCGGCGAGCTTGGGGGTGGCTTCGTTCAGCATCTGCACAGCGATCTCCCGGCAACCTTCACAGCGGTTCTCGCGCGGCTCGCGCACAGGAGAACGACGCCAACGGTTGCGCCAATGTTAAATTCATCATACAACATGACAACTACCTGTCACCTGATTCGTCCAATAACAAGAATACGGGGCATGCGTATGCCCGGATATTCTCCTCAGGGAGTGTGATCCATGAAGATACTGGTAACTGGTGGCGCCGGCTTTCTCGGTGCCCGACTGGTCGAGGCGCTGCTGGCGCCCGATGCGCGTGATCTGATGCCGGAGGGCGGGCGCATCGTGTCGGCGGACCTGGCTGCCTGCCCCATCGCCGATCCGCGCATCGAATCGCGCACCGGCGACATTTCCGACCCTGCCTTTCTCGCTTCGCTGGTCGACGCCGACACCCGCGTGATCTATCACCTGGCTGCCATCGTCAGCGGCCAGGCCGAAGCGGACTTCGACCTGGGCCTGCGCATCAATTTCGACGCCTCGCGCGCCTTGCTCGAACACTGCCGTGAGCAGGGCCAGGTGCCGCGCTTCGTGTTCGCCAGCTCCCTTGCCGTATTCGGCGGGCCGTTGCCTGACCGGGTACCCGAGTCGCTGGCTCCGCTGCCGCAATCGTCCTACGGGGCGCAGAAGGCCATGGCCGAACTGCTGATCAACGATTATTCGCGCAAGGGCTTCGTCGATGGCCGCGTATGCCGGCTGCCGACGATTTCCGTGCGCCCGGGCAAACCCAATGCCGCGGCCTCATCGTTCGCCAGCGGCATCGTGCGTGAACCATTGGCCGGCCAGGTCAGCAACTGCCCGGTGCCGCTGGACACACGGCTGTGGTTGTCCTCCCCCGGCACGGTGATCGCCAACCTGCTGCACGCCGCGCGCCTGGATGGCGAAGCCCTGGGCCAGCGCCGCACGCTCAACCTGCCAGGCATCAGCGTGAAGGTCAGCGAAATGCTCGACAGCCTCGCCCGGGTTGGCGGCGAGGCAGCACTTGAGCGCGTCAGCCATGAGCCGGACGAGCGCGTGCAACGCATCGTGTGCAGCTGGCCCGGCGATTTCGACATCACCCGCTCGCTGCAACTGGGGTTCACCGCCGACAGCAATTTCGACGCGGTGATCGAGGCTCACCAGCGCGACATGCACCGCTAACCGCTGCCAGCGGCGCGGTCGCTCCATCTAATAACAACAAGAGGAATCCACCATGCAAGCAACCTCCATCGCCGGGCCTCAGCTGATGGTTGGCCTGGTCCTGGCCATCGTCGTGCTGATCGTGCTCGTGCTGAAAACTCGCATCCACGCCCTGCTGGCGCTGATCATCGCAGCCTCCATCTCCGGCCTGGTCGGCGGCATGGCGCCCGATGCCCTGGTCAAATCCATCACCACTGGCTTCGGTACCACGCTGTCTACCATCGGCCTGGTGATCGGCTTCGGGGTGATGATGGGCCGCCTGCTGGAAGTTTCCGGCGCGGCCGAGCGCATGGCTTACAGCTTCGTGCGCTGGCTGGGCAACAAGCGTGAAGAGTGGGCGATGATGGTCACCGGCTACATCGTCTCGGTGCCGATCTTCTGCGATTCGGCTTTCGTCATCCTCAACCCGCTGGTACGTGCTCTGTCGCGTAACACCGGCAAATCCATGCTGACTCTGGGCATCGCCCTGGCCGGCGGCCTGATGCTCACTCACCATGCGGTACCGCCAACTCCGGGACCGCTGGGCATCGCCGGGATCTTCAACATCGACGTCGGCCTGATGATGTTCTGGGGCGTGGTGTTCACCCTGCCCGCCACTTTCGTGCTGGTCGCCTATGCCCGCTTCATGGGCCCGCGCATCGAAGCGATGATCGCCCAGAGCGGCCAGGCGCCCGTCGACCCGGCGGTGGCCTATCGCGAAGTGCTGCAGCGTGCGGACGAGCGTGAAGCCGAGCTGCCACCGCTGTGGCTGTCGATGCTGCCGATCCTGCTGCCGATTCTGCTGATCTTCGCCAATACCCTGGTCGGCGTGATCGCCAAGCTCGATGCCGGCAGCACCCTGCAGCAGAGCCTGCTCGGCCAGACCGTGGCCTTTCTCGGCAACCCGGTGATCGCCGTCGGCCTGGGCGTGGTCGTCGCGCTCTATGGCCTGGTGCCCCGTCGCCCGCGCGATGAAGTCATCGCCGAGATGGAAAAAGGCGTGGAAAGCGCCGGCATCATTCTCCTGGTAACCGGTGCCGGCGGTGCGCTGGGCGCCGTGCTGCGCGACAGCGGCGCGGGCCAGTACATGGGCGAATGGGTAGCGACGCTACCGTTGCCAGCGGTGCTGATTCCCTTCGTGATCGCCTCTCTGGTACGCCTCATCCAGGGCAGCGGCACGGTGGCGATGATCACCGGCGCGTCGATCTCGGCACCGATCCTGGCGACCATTCCGGATGTGAACATGGTCTTCGCTGCGCAGGCTGCCGCCATCGGCTCGATGGTCTTCGGCTACTTCAACGACAGCTACTTCTGGGTGGTCAACCGCATGCTGGGCGTGAAGAACGCCAAGCATCAGTTGCTGACTTGGTCGGTGCCCACCACCCTGGGCTGGCTCACCTCGCTGCTGACCCTGCTCGTGTTCAACGCCATCCTCGGCTGAGTGTCGCCGGCATCCTGGGCCTGCTAGCGCCCTGGATGCCGGCGCCTCGATGGCCACCATTACATCTTTAATGAAAGCGAGCCGGCACAGGCTTGAATGATTACCTAATCAGCTTAACGTCCGGGATCACGCCGGTGGTCTGCCACCCGGCGACTCCAACAAGAACGTCGAGCGAGGTAATCAGCGTGAGTGATCACATCCTTTCCCAAGGCTGCGCAGACCAGGACCAGATCGCCTGGGTGCGCATCGCCTCGGTCTTCCTGCCCCTGGCCAACCCGATCAGCGATGCCAAGGTGCTGACCGGCCGGCAAAAACCGATGACCGAAATCGCCATGCTGTTCGTGGAAATCGAAAGTAAGGATGGCCACCGCGGTCTGGGCTTCAGCTACTCGAAACGCGCCGGCGGCCCCGGTCAGTTCGCCCATGCCCAGGAAATCGCCCCGGCACTGCTCGGCGAGAACCCCAGCGACATCCAGAAGCTGTGGACCAAACTGTGCTGGGCCGGCGCCTCGGTGGGCCGCAGCGGCCTGTCGACCCAGGCCATCGGCGCCTTCGACGTGGCCCTGTGGGACATGAAAGCCAAGCGCGCGGGCCTCTCCCTGGCCCGCCTGCTAGGTGCCCAGCGCGACTCGGTGCGCTGCTACAACACCTCTGGCGGTTTTCTGCACACGCCGCTGGATCAGCTAAAGGTCAACACCGATCTATCGCGCGAGAAAGGCATCGGCGGCATCAAGCTGAAGGTCGGCCAGCCCGACTCGGCCCTCGACCTGCACCGCGTCGCCACCATTCGCCAGCACCTGGGCGACGACTTCCCGCTGATGGTCGACGCCAACCAGCAGTGGGATCGGCCCACCGCCCAGCGCATGTGCCGGCGTTTCGAGGAATTCAACCTGGTATGGATCGAGGAGCCGCTGGACTGCTACGACGCCGAAGGCCACGCCGCTCTGGCCGCGGCCTTCGACACGCCGATCGCCACCGGCGAGATGCTCACCAGCGTTGCCGAGCATGCCGAGTTCATCAAAGCCCGCGGCGCTGACTACCTGATGCCTGATGGGCCGCGGGTCGGCGGTATCACGCCATTCCTGAAGATCGCCGCCATGGCCGAGCACGCCGGCTTGATGCTCGCCCCACACTTCGCCATGGAGTTGCACGTTCACCTGGCTGCCACCTACCCGACCGAACCCTGGGTCGAACACTTCGAATGGCTCGAGCCTCTGTTCAACGAGCGCCTGGAAACCCGCGATGGCCGCATGCTGGTGCCGAACCGCCCTGGCCTGGGCCTGTCGCTAAGCGAGCACGTGGCTGGGTGGACCGCCCAGCAGGCGGAGTTCGGCCAGCGCGGCTAAGCTCTTCTTCGTGCAACAAAGCGCTACCGGCCCTGTGCCGGTAGTGTCGTTTGTACGAGTGGCCAATTGACGCCATTTTTTGTGTAACCACTCTTTAACGGTCACAAGCGAAGCACTACACTCGCCGCCCCGCGGTGGAACATCCGACAAATCGCGTGGAACGTCGGCGAACAGAGCCCCCTTTGTTAAAGGTTCCGCGCTTCTGGTCGAAGTAATGGAAATCCAAGGATTATTTCTCTGTCAGGAGCTGCGGCATGCAGTCGTTAAAGTCGCTGTACGATTCCATCGAAATGCACTTTTTCGATACCTTGACCAAAAAGCTCTCCAGCCTCTTTCTGTTAGTGGTGGTCAGTGGCCTGCTGGTCTGGGTGGCCTTGAGCCTGCGCGCCGATATCGTGCAGCTGCTGCACGGTGCCCAACTCGACCCGGCATTGCTCAAGCAGGTCGAAGGCAAGCTCGACACCTTGGGCACGGCGCTGACGCTCAGCGCGCTGTTCACGTTGGGCATGGTCAGTTTCATGGTCTGGTATTTCCGCCACCTGATCGTACGCCCGGTCGACAACATGACCCGCGCTTTGGAAGAAATCGCCAGCGGTGAAGGCGACCTGTCCCGCGACCTGCCCCTGCTCACCCACGACGAAATCCGTACCCTGGCCAGCACCTGCAACCGCTTCCTGGCCAAGCAGCGCGAGATCATCAGTAACGTGCAGGCACTGACCGTACAGATCGCCGTGGAATCGGCCCGCTCGCTGAAGAACATCAGCGACTCCAGCGACAGCGCCACCCACCAGGCGCGCTTCGCCAACGAGGTGATGAGCGAGAGCAACATCGCTGTCGGCCGTATCGACGAGGTGTCGCAGCAGACTCAGGCGATCTCGGCGACCACCGCACATAACCTCGGCATGGCACAGGACTCCTACGCGGAACTCCTGGAAGTCACCGGCAACATCAGCGCCATTTCCAACAGCCTCAACGAATTCAGCACCCTGGTTTCGGCGCTCAACGAGCGTTCGTCGAATATCAAGTCGGTGGTCGGCCTGATCCAGCAGATTTCCTCGCAGACCAACCTGCTGGCCCTCAACGCCGCCATCGAAGCGGCCCGTGCCGGCGAAAGCGGCCGTAGTTTCGCGGTAGTCGCCGATGAGGTGCGCACCCTGGCGCAGAACGTCAGCCAGGCCACCGGCGACATCTCGCAAAACATCGACGCCATGCTCAAGGAAGTCAGCACCACCCACGAGCAGACCGCACGCATCAGCCAGAGCGCCCGGGAAACCCAAGTGGTGGTCGAGCGTGCCACAGGGCACTTCGAGACGATGATCGGCGACTTCGAATCCACCACCAGCAAGCTGGCGGAGATCGCCGAGCACATCCAGCAGGTGGCCGATGCCAATACTGGCATCAACGATCGCGTCACCCAGATCCACGCCGACAGCCAGGCCATCGACCAGCGCATGCAGCGCTCGGCCACCGCTACCCGTGACCTCTCAGGCGTTGCCGAACGGGTGCAGGAACTGCTCGGTCGCTTCGTACTTGGCGAGGGCGAACTCGACGCTGCCATCACTCGCGCGACCCAGTGCCGTGACGCCCTGCAGGCGCGCCTGGCAACACTGCAGCGCGAAGGCGTGAACCTGTTCGACCAGAACTACAAGCTGATCCCCAATACCGATCCCAAGCAGTACTTGACCGGCTACACCGAACGCTTCGCGCAGATCTGCCAGGAAGAGATCGACCGTCTGACCAAGGGTACGCAAGGCGGCATCGTGACCTTTATCGTCGACAACAAGGGCTACTGCCCGGTGAACAACAGCTGGGTGTCGAAGCCGCCAACCGGCAACCGCGCCGTCGACCTGCCGGTGTGCCGCAACAAGCGCATGTTCTCCGACCCGGTGGGCCTGCGCGCGGCGGGCAACACTCAGCGCTTCCTGCTGCAGACCTACCTGCGCGACACCGGCGAGATCATGACCGAGATCGACGTGCCGTTCTTCTTCGAGGGGCGCCACTGGGGCAACATGCGCATGGGCTTCGATGCCTCGCGCCTGCTTGGCAAATCCTGATGTTGCGAGGCGCCTGACAAGCCCTCATGACCCACAAAAAAGCCCCGACGATGCGGGGCTTTTTTGTGGGTGCGCTGCACTCAATGCAGAGAATCCAGGTTGCGGCGCGACCACATCATCTTCGCAGCAGTCGGGTTGACCGGGGCGCCAGTGAAGGTCGGCAGCTTGCGCGTTACCCATTGCGCGCCAGCGCCCTTCCAGTTCACTTCGCCGCTGACCAGCTTGTGGTCCCGCAGGATTTCGCGCTCGAGCGCGCGAGCACCGTCCTCGGTGTCGATGGCCGCCTTGTCGACAGCCTTGAGAAAGATGGCCTCGCCCTCCCGACTGATGCTCAGCAGGTACATGCCATCCGGGCGCGGGGTAATAGAAACGTTGTAATCCGGTAACGCGATGCTCAGTTGGTCGAGCGCGGCAGTATTCATCGGTGATCCTTTTATTGGTCGGCAGACAGCTATTGATTAATGCACCTGAACGGGTGCATCACACATGCCAACTTTTCAATGTGACGAATACGCCGGTTTTATTGTCTATCGAGCCGCTTACGCTTGTGCAAGGTAATTGCACTTTGCATGAATCGCCTTTATTGCACGGGCATCATGCACGCCTAATAAGCATTCACTGCGTTTTATATTAAAAGGCCAGCATGGCCGACCGTCTTTTCACGCGAACTTAATGGCACCGGGATACTTCGTAAGTGAACAGGGTAATTATTCTGGTGACAGGTCGAGGCGCTTTGTGCATGTAACGGCCTCAACACGGGTAAGACGCCCTCCAGCTTCCGTCTAACCCTGCGAACCCAATATCCATGGCTTCGCCGCAACCACAGGAGTTCCGCCATGGGCGATCCATCCCTACTATTCTGGCTCGGCGCCTTTGTCGTCATCGCTTTCGTCGACCTGGTCACCATCATGAATCTGTGGCGCAGTGAAAAGCGCTTCAATACCCGACTTATGTGGGCATTGATTATTCTGTTGCTGCCGGTCATTGGTTTGATCATCTGGGGGTTTATTGGCCCGCGTGGCATGCCCAAACCGCCGACTTCACCCGAGCAGAGCAAATAAAGCAGAACTATTGATTTGACAAGAAAGTCCGGACTGCCACTAATACCGGTAATAAAGGAGTAATACCGAGAGCAATAATTGTGGCAAAGCTTAAATTCCTGGACGCTGCAGCATTGCTGTACAACTATTTCCAGCCACTTGTTGTACAAGTGTCATTACAGTCGCCGACCAGTATGGTCGTGCATCTTTCAGAAAAGGACTCGGAAACCTCCCTCGAAGTACGCGATATCCCCTGCAGGACATCGCTGACTCCGACGGAAGTATTCGCCATCATCGAGCAGATCGAAGCACGCATTCGCCTGGACAAACCCGAGCTGTTCAATCGCCACTGCGTGAACAAGGCGCGCCTGCCATGACCGCAACACTTAGGCCTCGGGCTCGCGCTGACGATCCTGCTGGATGGCATCGAGCAGCACCACCAGCTCTGCCGCGGTGGGCACGGTGCGCCCACCCAGCTCATCCTTGACCGAACCCTGCACGCTCGTGGTCGCGAGCCCGAAACGGTTCAGCGCATCGGTCATCGCCTGGTCATCGAGGCCCTGCTGCTGAAGCACCCGCATCAGGCTGTCCCACACATTGCGCAGGTCCGGCTGATGGTCTCGGCCATCCGGCCACGGGTGGCCGACGCGCGGTTCGGGGTGCATTTCCGCCACGGTCACTTCGCCTTCGTAGGCACGTACCCAGCCGCCTTTTTCGGCTACACGAGCATCGCGCGAGGCACGGTTCCAGGCGGCCTGCGCCAGTGCCGGCGAGGTGGTCGCACAGAGCAGTTCGTCATCGAGGTAAATCCGGAATTGGCCCATGTCGTTCTTCCATCGAGTGATTGTCGAGCGTCTCAGAATTCGATTCGGCCGATGCCCAGGGATTCAGCTTTTCTGCCGGCCGGAAGCCCCGAAATCCGTGGATTTGAAGCATCCGAATACAGACGGCGATTGTTCGAACTCGTCAGCCCTCAGGGCCTCGTAATTAACAAGGGGCTGACTCACAGCCCACAGCCAGGAGGAAACCCATGAGCCAGAAACCAATCGATTCGACGCCACCCAACAGCCCTGCCAAGGATGTGCAAGGCGAAGACGTCAACGTGGTGAAAAAGCAAACTCAGCGCCACGGTGAGAAGACCGAGGCGGTGGATCGGGCCATTACTCCGACAACCATCAAGACCAAGGAGCAGGAAGCGGAAAAGATCAAACAGGCTTCTGAAGAAGCGCGTCGCAAGCTCGAGCAATAAGCGTAAAAGATCAACCTCCCGATATCGCTCGGCAGCCGCAAGATGCGGCGAATGGCCCAGGCAACGATGTAATTTTGTAAACGGGCCCGCAGCGGGCGTACTGCGGGCCCCGGGCCTTACGGCAGGGGGTTGCCGCCGGTCACCCCAAAGGTTTCACCAGTGATGTAGCTCGATTCCTGAGACGCCAGCAGCACGTACAGCGGCGCACATTCGGCCGGTTGACCCGGGCGCTTCATTGGCACCTGAGAGCCAAAGGTGGGGATCTTCTCCTGGGGCTGGCCGTCGCTGGGCTGCAGCACGGTCCAGATCGGCCCCGGCGCGACCGCATTGACGCGGATGCCCTGCTCGATCACCTGGCTCGACAGCGCCTTGGTGAAGGCGACGATGGCCGCCTTGGTGGACGCGTAATCGAGCAGCGTGCCGGATGGATCGTAGGACTGGATCGAGGCCGTGTTGATGATCGCCGCACCTGGCGGCATATGCGCCACCGCCGCCTTGCACAGCCAGAACATGGCGTAGACGTTGGTCTTGAAGGTGTGGTCGAACTGCTCGGTGGTAATCTCGGAAATATGCTTCTGGGTGATCTGCTTGCCGGCCACGTTGACCAGAATGTCCAGGCCGCCGAGCGCCTCGACTGCGTCTCGCACCAGGGATACGCAGAAGGCTTCATCCTTGAGGTCGCCGGGAATGGCCACCGCACGCCGGCCCTCGGCCTCAATCAGCTTGATGACTTCCTGGGCATCCGGCTCTTCCTCGGGTAGGTAATTGAGCACGATGTCCGCACCTTCACGGGCGTAGGCGATGGCAGCTGCACGGCCAATGCCAGAGTCGGCACCGGTGATCAGTGCCTTGCGCCCGGCCAGGCGACCGAAGCCGATATAGCTCTCTTCGCCATGATCGGGCTCTGGGGTCATTTCCAGGTCCAGGCCTGGCTCGGGCTGATGCTGCGCGGGGAATTCAGGCTGCGGATACTGGGTCAGCGGGTTCTGCATGGCGAATTGGTTGGTGGTATTGCGGGTCATCGGATTCTCCTGTGCATGGATTCACGGTTGCCGCCACGTCTGAAGCGCAATCGCCACAGGCGAAAATCGCCTGCGTTCCAAGTTGGGAGAAAAGCCCGCCGCTTGAAGTTCAAGCCTTCCGAGCAGCGGGCATAAATGGCTCTAGCACGGCCGCTTCGCTTGTTTTCCACAGCGAAACGGCCGGCGTTTTCAGCGTTGGGCGGCGATCAGCGTCGGCTGCGCATCGCCAGGTGCCGCAGCAGTGCTCAGGCTCAGGGTCACGGGGATGGACTTAGCCGCCGGCACCTTGCTGCGTTCGGCGTGATGCCACAGCGGCACCAGTGGGTTGCACTCCGGGTAATAGGCCGCACAGCAACTCTGGGGAATGTCATAGGCAAGAATCTGCAGCGGCCCAACGCGCCGCTCGACCTGCGGCTCCACTGCGGTGGTCACATCTACCCAATCGCCGCCTGCCAGCCCCAATCGCGCGATATCGTCGGCATTCATGAAGATCACCGAGCGGGTGCCATATACCCCGCGAAAGCGGTCTTCGTAGCCGTAAATGGTGGTGTTGAACTGGTCATTGCTGCGAATCGTCATCAGTTGCAGCACGTCGCGCCGGCCGTAGGCGGCGCTAACGTCATTATCGGCGACGAGCTGCTGCGGCACCGCGAACTGCGCCTTGCCGCTCTCGGTCGCCCACTCACGCTGCGCCGCGGCCAGCGGTCGATGAAAGCCACCGGGCTGCCACATACGCGCTTCGAAATCGTGGAATATTTTGGGGTAGATAGTGGCGATGGCCTTGCGCACCAGCCCGTAATCACGGCGCCAGGCATCCCAGTCGATACCGACCTCGGCGCCCAGGGTCGCGCGCGCCAGCCCCGCGATGATCGCCGGTTCCGAGCGCAAGTGCTCGCTGGCCGGCTCGCTCTTGCCACGCCAGCCGTGAATGCAACCGGTGCTGTCCTCGGTACTGTGGCACTGCTCGACGCCGTCCTGCCGGTCGATCTCGATGCGCCCCAGGCACGGCAGCAGCCAGGCCTGTTCCCCAGGCAGCAGGTGCGAGTGATTGAGCTTGGTGGCCACTTGCACATTGAGCGTCAGACGCTGCCAGGCTGGCTCGATCTGATCGGTGTCCGGCACCGCGCGCAAGAAGTTGCCGCCCAGGCTGACGAAGCCGCGCACCTGGCCATCGAGCATGGCGGTGCAGGCATCGACGGTGTTCAAGCCCATGCGCTCTGGCACCTTGAAGTGAAAGTGCTGCTCGATCAGCTCGCCCGGCACCTTGGCCGGATCCTCGGTGATGCCCACGGTGCGCTGGCCCTGCACGTTGGAGTGGCCGCGCACCGGACAGATGCCGGCACCCGGCTTGCCGATATTGCCGCGTAGCAACAGCAGGTTCACCAGCATCTGCACGTTCTGCACGCCCTGTCGATGCTGAGTAACGCCCATGCCGTAAACGATCATCACCCGTTGCGACTGCGCATAGACCAGCGCCGCGGCCTCCATGGCGGCGCGCTTGAGGCCGGTGATGGCCTCGATCTGCGCCCACTCCTGCTCGCGTACATAGGCGATGAAGTCGTCGGCGCCGCTGGTGTGCTCTGCGATAAAGGCCATGTCCAGCACGCCGGGCTCGCCGCGCTGCCGGGCTGCGTCGTGCAGATCGAGCAGCGCCTTACTGACCCCGACGATGGCTGCGGTATCGCCGCCGATGGCGACCTGGTGATATTGGGTGCTTATCTGCGTCGAATTGGGGCCGAGCATCTCCAACGGCGACTGCGGGTTGACGAACTCCTGCAGGCCACGCTCCTTGAGCGGGTTGAAGGTGATGATCGGCACATCGCGCTGTCGTGCTTCCTGCAACTGGTGCAGCATGCGCGGCGCATTGCTGCCGACGTTCTGGCCGAAGAACAGCAGGCAGTCGGTGTGCGCAAAATCGTTCAGCGTCACCGTGCCGACCGGCACGCCGATGCTCTCCTGCAGACCCACCGAGGTGCTTTCGTGGCACATGTTGGAGCTGTCCGGCAGGTTGTTGGTGCCGTAGGCGCGGGCGAATAGCTGATACATGAACGAAGCCTCCAGCGAGGCACGCCCGGAGGCGTAGAACACCACCTCGTCCGGCTGCAGCGCGCGCAGACCGGCGCCGATTTCCTGGTAGGCAGCCTCCCAGGTGGTTTCCTCATAGTGATCGGTGCCCGGGTTATAGCGCATGGGATGAGTCAGGCGCCCGTGCTGCTCAAGCGCATGGGCCGACCAGCTGCGTAACTCGCTAACGCTGTGCTCGGCGAAGAACGCCGGGCTGCTGCGCTTGGCCGTCAACTCCCACGCCGTAGCCTTGGCGCCGTTCTCACAGAATTCCATCGGGCGAGTGTCGCCCGGTTTGGCCCAGGCGCAACTCACACAGGCAAAACCGTCGGGCTTGTTCTGCCTCAAGAGCGCCGCGCCGATCTTCACCACCGCCTGTTCACGCAGCAGAATACCCGCCACCGACCTGGCCGACCCCCAGCCCCCGGACGCGTCTGTGTAAGGTCGATAACGGGTCTTCGGATCAGTCAGCATGTCCCTCTCCTGCGCATGGCTCGTTCAGGTACGACGAAACCGTTTCGCGAAAGGTTCGGGTTAACGGCCCTGCGGTCTGGCGGGCGATTGATGAGCGGGTGTGTCGGGTGCAGGGAAGCGCTATGGCAGGCTGGCTGCTTGGCGCGAGCTCATTCGCGAAAGCCTCTGTCGCCATTCACGAACGAACTCACAGGTTTAGACGTTCGGACTTAACGGGAATGCGGCAATGCCGAACATAGCCACCAGCAAGATCAGAAGGGCCAGATTGATCAAAATACGTCGTCCTTTGCTAATCCCGATGAACTCTTTGGCGATACCTCCTAAAAACAGGGCCCCTACTGCCAAGAACGCCGGCATCGACACCATCCAGTCAGCGATTTGGCTGTTCATCAGCAGCTCACTATCTGGATAAAGCCCCTCACTGATGGCCATGTATTGGGGCCTTGCATCAACAAGCCCCCAATACGCCGCCACGGTAATCAGCTGAAGCACCAGCAATATCAGGTTGCAGAAGGTCTTCAGCCGGCGAAAACCTCTCACTTCACGGCTGTGCACAGAGCGCGCTCCCGTTCTGAGTCTTGCCCATCATGTCCTTGATCACACCGCGAATTTTAGTGTCTGCCAGTTGCCCACCTTTGGATTCGACCTTGATCCGGCTGAGCGAGAAGGTAGATTCATTGCTCGCATCATAAATGGTGAAATTCACATCAACGGTACCGCTGAATGCCAGCGTCCCCTTTAACTCGACTTCACCTAGCTTGCCAACCAGCGAAGAGCGGCTGCACAGCCAAGCGTGCTTGATGGTATCGATCTTCATCCAGGCCGTTTCGATATGGCCGGCGATCAGCGTACCGCTGTTGCCACCTATTTCAGGACCGGAGGCAATGCCAAAGGTCTGCGGCTGATCGCTGCTAGAACGCCTTAGCTGAATGTAAACACCGCTAAACAGGCTGAAACCAATGCTGGTTTTGGGTAACGCTGCGCCAATACCGCTGGCCAGTATCTTCATCTCCATCACATGCTCCTTATGTGTGTTCGGGTCGGTGGTTTAGTCGCTGAACAAGCATGACGTCACAGCAACAAATCCACCGTGAGTGACCGCGCACAAAGGAAATAAATCCCAAGTGCATGCAGAGGATTCGCACGAGGAGTCAGACGACCTACTACGGTCTTAATCTCGATGCTTGATACGATCCGCCCATGAGCCACTTACCTACCCTGGTTGCCCTGCTGAACGCCGATAAGTATCGCAGGCGAATACTGCAGCAGGTCCGAGCCCTGCATCTGCCTGACTGCTGGGTGGCAGCAGGCTTCGTCCGCAGCGCCGTCTGGGATCACCGGCACGGTCGAGCCAGCTCTTCTCTGTCATCCGATATCGACGTGATCTGGTTCGACCGCGGCAATGCCTCGCCGGAGCGAGATAGCGAATTGAAAGCCCAGCTGCAGAATGTTGATAAAGGGCTCGACTGGTCAGTGAAGAACCAGGCACGCATGCACCTGCGCAACGGCGACCGGCCTTATGAATCGGCGACGGATGCAATGCGTTACTGGCCCGAAACTGCCACGGCAGTCGCGGTGCGGCTAAACGCTGATGATGAATTGGAGGTTGCTGCGCCCTTTGGCCTGAACGACCTTTTCGATCTTGTCGTACGCCCAGCCGGAAGATTTCGAGACGAGAAAAGACACCTGTTTCTTAAGCGGCTACAGAACAAAGATTGGCTAGCGAAATGGCCTGGCCTGAAAGTACTCGACTAATCCCGCAGGGTGAATCACGCTTCACCGATCCATGATGGCGTATGTAAACAGCGACATCCGCCCTACGAGCTGCGGGGCCAATTTCACGGCGCCCACGAGCGCAACCTGAACGGCAGCCATCAGCCCTGCAAAAAACAAGGCATCCAGAAACCAACGCTGCGAAAACAAGTCTCCAGTAGGCGTGTCACCCACGCTTGTAGTCTCGGCAGCCGGCCCTCCGGCACTCCCTTCCTGTCGAAGCATCGCGGACCCTAGATCTTATGGATTGGCACCAAGCTCTTAGCGACAGCCTGATCTGGCTGGCCATCGCCTCGCTGTGCACCTTTATCGGCTTCACCCTCACCGCCACCGCCCTTATCCGCTTCACCCGCTGGGGCCGACAATTCTGGCAGATCACCGGGCCCTATCTCAGCCCGCGCAACAGTTGGCGGCCGCTGCTGACCTTCGCACTGCTCCTGCTACTGGCGCTGTTCGCGGTGCGCATGGATGTGCTGTTTTCGTTCTGGTACAACGGCTTCTACAGCGCCCTGCAGGGGCTGGATCAGCAGGCGTTCTGGTTCCTGCTCGGCGTCTTCGCCATCCTCGCCAGCATCCATGTGGCGCGTGCGCTGTTCGACTTCTACGTGAGCCAGGCGCTGAGCATCCACTGGCGTAGCTGGCTCAACGGGCGCCTGACCGACGACTGGCTCAAGGGCGATGCCTACTACAGGGGCCAGTTCCTCGCGCAGCCGGTCGACAACCCCGACCAGCGCATCGAGCTAGACATCGCCGCCATCGTTTCCAGCTCGCTCAAGCTCTCGCTCGGCGCGGTCAGCGCGCTGGTGTCGCTGGTGGCCTTCAGCGCCATCCTCTGGGGGCTGTCCGCACCGCTGAGCGTAGCCGGCGTGGAGATTCCACGGGCGATGGTATTCGCCGTGTACCTCTACGTGATCATCGCCACGCTGATCGCCTTCCGCCTCGGCCGCCCCTTGATCCGCCTTAATTTCCTCAACGAACAGCGCTCGGCCAACTTCCGCTACGCCCTGGTGCGTCTGCGCGAATACGCCGAAAACGTCGCCTTCTACCAGGGCCGCGACGTGGAGCGGCGTACCCTGCTGGGCCGCTTCGGCGCACTGGTGGAAAACCTCTGGGCACTGGTCTACCGAAGCCTGAAGTTCGACGGCTTCAACCTCGGCGTCAGCCAGGTGGCGGTGGTGTTCCCCTTCATCCTCCAGGCGCCGCGCTTCTTCAGCGGCGCCATCAAACTCGGCGACGTGATGCAGACCGCGCAGGCTTTTGGCCAGGTACAGGACTCGCTTTCGTTTTTCCGCAGCAGCTACGACACCTTCGCCCAGTACCGCGCCACCCTCGACCGCCTGAGCGGCCTGCTCGACGCCAACCAGCAGGCCCGCGAGCTGCCGCAGGTCACCACCAGCACTCAGGCCAGCGGCCTGCAGGTGAATGACCTGCACCTGCAACGCCCGGACGGCCAGTTGCTGGTCGCGGGCCTCAAACTTGATCTACACGCCGGCCAGGCCCTGCTGGTACGCGGCCCCTCCGGCTGCGGCAAGACCACCCTGCTGCGCGCCATCGCCGGGCTGTGGCCCTACGCAGACGGGCAGGTGGCAAGGCCCACCGGGCACCAGGCGCTGTTCCTCGCCCAACGCCCTTACCTGCCGCTGGGCGACCTGCGCAGCGCACTGGCTTACCCAACCGAACCGGGCGACGACCGCGAGCGTATGCAACGGGTGCTGGAACAGGTGTGCCTGCCGCATCTGGCAACTCGCCTGGACGAGCCCGGCGACTGGAGCCGCGTCCTGTCCCTGGGTGAACAGCAACGCCTGGCCTTCGCCCGCCTGCTCTACAACCGCCCGGCGGTGGCCTTCCTCGACGAATCCAGCTCGGCCATGGACGAAGGCCTGGAACAGGCGCTCTACACCCTGCTGCGCCGCGAACTGCCCGACACCCTGTTGATCAGCGTCGGCCACCGCAACACCCTCGCCGCCTTCCACAACCAGCAGCTCGACCTGGACGGCAAAGGCGGCTGGCAACTGAGCGACCGCGAAGGCTGATCGAAAGCAAAGCGCCATAGCCTTTTGGGCTATGACGCCAAGCATCATTTCGCGACCCAAGTTCCGAAAGCCCGTCAGGCGTAGGGTGGATCTCGCTTAACCGATCCACCATGGCGGATGTAAAAAGCGACATCCGCCCTAAGGGCTGAGACCTCGCGCGCCTATATCATGGGACACCTTACCCTTGTGGGAACGGGCCATGCCCGTGATCTCGCGCGCATGGCGCGCTCCCACAAATGCCAAAGCAGAACTGCTCCGTAGCCTGGGTTGAGCGCAACGATTGCCAGGGCGATTCCCGGGTGTCGCTACGCTCGACTCGGGCTACGAGATACCCCTCAGCCTTCCACATGGCTCCACTGCTTGCTCAGGCGTTTGTCCGACACGGCCATTTTGGTGCCCAGCTGCTGGGCCCAGAGGGAGACGCGGTATTCCTCGAGCATCCAGCGGTACAGGGTCAGGTTGGGGTCGCGCTTGCCTTCCTGCAGGTGCTTGCCCAAGCGCGCCTGGTACTGCTCCCAATAGCCGGCCAGCTCGCCGCTCCACACGCGGTCGCGTTGCAGTTGCGCAGCGATCTTGTCGAAGCGTTGTTCGATGGCCTTGAGGTAGCGCGGCAGTTCCTTGAGCCATTCGGCCGGGGTTTCGCGTACGAAGCCGGGATAGACGAGGTTGCTTAGCTGCGCCTTGATGTCGCTGAGCGCCAAGGCCTGGGCCAGGTCGATCTTGCCCTTGAAGCGCTTCTGCAGGCCGTGCCACAGCTTGAGGATTTCCAGGGTCAGGCGCGCCAGCTTCTCGGCGTGTTCGGTCCAGGCGCCGCGCTTCTTCTCGGCCAGGGCGGCCAGGGCGGCGCCGTCGCGCGGCAGCGGCTGTTCACCGTCGAGGATGCAGCTGTCCAGGCTGGCCAGGAGGATGTCCTCGACGAGCGCCTCGACGCGGCCCAGCTCGCGGTGCAGCAGGCCCAGCTCGGTCAGCCCCGGCAACTTGCCACGCAGGAACTTGGCGGGCTCGGCCAGTTGTTGCAGCAGCAGGCGCTGCAAGGCGCGACGATGCTGGAACTCGGCTTCGGCCTGGGTCGGGAAGCGCCCTTCCTTGACCACGCCAGCGTCCTCGACCAGCGCCGGGAACACGGTCATGGACAGCCCGGCGACCTTCTGCTGGGTCTTTTCGGCAACCTGGGCAAAGCCCTTGGCCTCCACCGGCTTCTGCACCTTGTCGGCCTGCGGAATGGCCAATGCAGCCTGGCTGGCCTCGGCGAAGCGGGCGGTCAGCTCGGCCAGGTCGCGGCCTTCGCCGAGCAGCTTGCCGTGGGTGTCGACCACTTCGATGTTCATTTTCAGGTGGTCTTCGAGCTGGCGGGTGGCTTCGATCCACGCCTCGGCGTCGATCCGCGCACCCGTCATACGCTGCAGCTCGCGGGCCAGGCTTTCCGGCAGGCTGCCCTGGCCGAAGGTGAGCTTGCTCAGGGCAGCGCCGACGAAGTCCGGCACCGGCACGAAGTTCTTGCGAATGGCCTTGGGCAGGCCGCGCACGAGGTCGATGGCCTTGGCTTCGATCAGCCCCGGCACCAGCCACTCCAGGCGCTCGCCTGGCAATTGCGGCAATAGCGGCGCCGGCACGCGCAAGGTCACGCCGTCACGGGGATGGTTGGGTTCGAAATGATAGGTGAGCGGCAGTTGCAACTCGCCGATATGCAGAGTGTCCGGATACTGCGCGGCGGTGACTTCCAGCGCCTCGCGGGCCAGCACGTCCTCCTCGCGCATCATCAGCAGCTGCGGGTCCTTGGCGCTCTCGCGCTTGTACCAGCTCTCGAAGGTAGCGGCCTGATAGATGTCCTCCGGAATCCGCGCCTCGTAGTAGGCGAACAGGGTTTCCTCGTCGGCGAGAATGTCGCGGCGGCGCGCCTTGGCTTCCAGCTCGTCGAGCTTTTCCAGCAGTTGGCGGTTGGCGTTCAGGCATTTGGCACGGCTGTTGATCTCACCGCGCACCAGGCCTTCGCGGATGAACAGTTCGCGCGAAGCCTGCGGGTCGATGGGCCCGTAATGCACCGGGCGGCGCCCCACCACGATCAGCCCGTACAGGGTGACCTGCTCGTAGGCCACCACCTGGCCGCGCTTCTTCTCCCAGTGCGGCTCGAAGTGGTTCTTCTTGATCAGGTGCCCGGCCAGCGGCTCGATCCAGTCCGGCTCGATCTTCGCCACCTGACGGGCGAACAGCTTGGTGGTCTCGACCAGTTCGGCGGCCATGATCCAGTTGGGCTTCTTGCGACCGATCACCGACGACGGATGCACCCAGAAACGCCGCTGCCGCGCCCCCTGGTAATCGCCCTCGTCGGTTTTCTGGCCGATCTGGCTGAGCAGACCACTGAGGATCGCCTTGTGCACCGCGGCATAGCTCTTGGCACGCTGCGCCGCCTCGCTGGCCTCGGCCTGCTCGCGCAGGATCACGTTGACCTTGGTGTCGGTGGTCGCCTGCACCGGTTTCGCCGCAGGCTTGCCGGCCTCGGCGGGTTGCGCCGCGGCCCTGGCGGGCACCAGCTGCAGATCCTTGGCGAGCAGCACCAGTTGGCGGTGAGCATCGCGCCACTCGCGCAAGCGCATGTAGTTGAGGAAGTTCTTCTTGCACCAGGTGCGCAGCGGATTGCTGCCCAGCTCCTGGCGCTTTTCCTCGAAGCCGCGCCACAGGTTGATCAGCGCGGCGAAGTCCGAGTCCACGTCCTTCCACTGCGCGTGGGCCTGGTCGGCAGCCTGCTGGCGATCCATCGGCCGCTCGCGCGGATCCTGCACGGACAGCGCACTGGCGACGATCAACAGCTCCTGCAGGCTGCCAAGCTTGGCCGCTTCGAGCACCATGCGGCCGAGGCGCGGGTCGATGGGCAGGCGCGCCAGCTGGCGACCCAGGGGCGTCAACTGGCTCTCGCGATTGACCGCCGAGAGTTCCTGCAAGAGGTTGAAACCGTCGCTGATGGCCTTGCCATCCGGCGGCTCGATAAAGGGGAAATCCTCGATGCCGCCCAGGCGCAGATGGAGCATCTGCAGGATCACCGCCGCCAGGTTGGTGCGCAGGATTTCCGGGTCGGTGAAGGTCGGCCGACCGAGGAAATCCTCCTCGCTGTAAAGCCGCACGCAGATACCCGGCTCGACCCGCCCGCAACGGCCCTTGCGCTGGTTGGCGCTGGCCTGGGAAATCGCCTCGATGGGCAGGCGCTGCACCTTGGCGCGGTAGCTGTAGCGGCTGATGCGCGCGGTGCCGCTGTCGATCACGTAGCGAATGCCTGGCACCGTCAGCGAGGTTTCCGCCACGTTGGTGGCAAGCACGATCTTGCGCCCGGCCATGGGCGCGAAAATCTTCTGCTGCTCGGCGGGCGTGAGCCGCGCATACAGCGGCAGCACTTCGGTAAAGCGCAAGTTGGCCTTGCGTAGCACCTCGGCAGCCTCACGAATCTCGCGCTCGCCGGGCAGGAAGATCAGCACATCGCCGGGGCGCTGGCCGACGCTTTTCTCGTGGGCCGCGATCTCGTCCAGGGCAGCGAGAATGCCCTGGTCGACGGTCAGGTCGTCGAGCAGGCTTTCGCCCTCCTCGTCCACTTCGGCAGCCAGCGGGCGATACCAGGTTTCCACCGGGTAGGTGCGCCCGGAAACTTCGACGATGGGCGCATCCGGCAGCCCGTCGCCGCCGAAGTGCTTGGCGAAACGTTCCAGGTCGATGGTCGCCGAGGTGATGATCACCTTGAGGTCGGGGCGGCGCGGCAGCAGGGTTTTCAGGTAGCCGAGCAGGAAGTCGATGTTGAGGCTGCGTTCGTGGGCCTCGTCGACGATGATGGTGTCGTACTTTTCCAGGTAGCGGTCGTGCTGGGTTTCGGCGAGCAGGATGCCATCGGTCATCAGCTTGATCAGCGTGCTGTCCTTGCTCTGATCCTCGAAACGCACCTGGTAGCCGACCAGCTCACCGAGCGGTGTGCCGATCTCCTCGGCCACCCGCGTGGCCACGCTGCGCGCCGCCAAACGCCGTGGCTGGGTATGACCGATCAGGCCGTGCTGGCCGCGGCCGATTTCCAGGCAGATCTTCGGCAGCTGCGTGGTCTTGCCCGAGCCGGTTTCGCCAGCGATCACCAGCACCTGATGCTTTTCCAGCGCCGCCTTTATCTCGTCGCGCTTGGCGGCGATCGGCAAGGCGTCGTCATAACGCATCACCGGCACGCTCAAGCGCCGCGCCTCGACCTTGGCGCACGACGCCTGAAAACGCTCCAGCCACTGCGCCTGCTTGGCCTCGTCGGGCTTTTTCTGCAGCTCGTGCAACTGCCGGCGCAGACGATGGCGGTCGGCGATCAGGGCATGGTCGAGGTTCTTCTGCAGGGCGGCGATATCGAAGGGGGCGTCGGTCATCAGGCTCGGGGCGGGTCGCGGAAAAGCGGCGATTGTCGCAGATTCCGGGCTGTTGCGCGTAAGCGCTACCGCCGCCCTGCGCGGGTCAAGGCATTCGCTGCCTGGCAGAGCCCATCGCCTGACGCCTGCAGCGCGCACCTTTAACCAGATCGCAGAAGAGGCATGCCGACCGAGAAAACCTCTGGCGGCTGATCAACCAGACCTTGCAACCGACGAGCCAGGTCGCCCATTCTAGGTTCGGTGGCGCCATACCCGGCAATACAATGAACATTGAAACGCCCTTACCAGGTCATGCATGACGTCCCTCATCATAAAACTGTGGGAACACGATCTATTACCGATCAAAGACGGTATCTACTTCAGTGATGGCCGCGCCTATTCGTGCACGATCCGTCAGCACCCTAGGCTAAGCCTCGAAAATGGTCCTTGCTTCGACCTCGATGCCTTTCACGCGAACAACAGCGACGAACTCACGGCCATCGATGGCCTCAAGCAAATAAGACTGTCGAATCTAGGCTACTGCCGAGTCGGTGAAGGTAGCCATGGCTCCGAGGGTTTTATCGCGTATCTGGATAGTGAGCAGCGGCTAATCTGGGTGATCTACGCGCAGCAGTCCAACCCCTTCACGCAAGTCGGCGAAAGTCCGAATGGCCTGATCACGGCCATATCAACCGCTGATATCAGGCTCGAAATCGACGTCGACGAACCACTTGGGCTGCGCTTGTCGGCAAGCAGCGAACGCAGATAAGGCAGCGCCGTGGGGCACTGCCCTGCAACCACCCCGCCGGGGCCGCTTACCGTGCCAACCGTAGCCCCTACAGCTCTGCTACTGCTCCTCGAACTGCAATTGCGGCGGACTGCGACGCAAGCCGCCAGTCAGCCAGAGCAGGTAGAGGCCACCGAGTACCAGCCAGGCGCAGCCGAGCATGATAGCCAGGCGGTCGAGGCTGGCCATCAGCCACAGCGTCGCCAGCAGGCCAATCAGCGGGCACAGCAGGTAGAGCAGCAGTTGCAGCGGGCCGCGCGCCTGGGGTTGGCGGGCGAAGTGGACGATCACCGAGAGGTTGACCAGGCTGAACGCCAGGAAGGCGCCGAAGTTGATGAAGGAGGTCGAGGTGGTCACGTCCAGCTTCAGGGCCAGCAGCGCCACCACGGCGCACACCACGATGGCGCCGACCGGCGTGCCGAAGCGCGGGCTCAGGGTGCCGAGCAGCGCGCGGGGTAGCACGCCGTCGCGGCCCATGGCGAACATCAGCCGCGAGGCGCTGGCCTGGGCCGACAGGCCGGAGGTGAACTGGCCGACGATCAGGCCGATCAGGAACACCGACACAAACAGGTCGCCGCCGATGTTGCGGGCGATCTCGTAAGCCGCCGAGTCGCTGCTCTGGAACACCACGGAAGGATGAGCCAGCTGCACGAAATAGGCGGTGGCCACGAAGATCAACCCGCCGATCAGGGTGATCAGCAGGATCGCCCGCGGGATGGTGCGCTCGGGGTCGTGGGTTTCCTCGGTCAGGGTGCTGACCGCATCGAAGCCCAGGAACGAATAGCAGGCCACCGCTGCGCCGGCCATCACCAGGTTCAGGTTCATGCCTTCACCGAAGAACGGTTGCAGCGACCACAACGGCTTGCTGGCATCGCCCAGCACGTAGTGCACGCACAGCGCCACGAAGGCCAGCAGCACCAGGAACTGCACCAGCATCAGCACACCGTTGATGCCCTTGGCCAGGCGCAGCCCCACCACGTTGATCACGCTGGTGATCACGATGAAGGTCAGCACCCACAGCGCCTGGGGCAACTGCGGGAACGCCGAGTGCAGGTAGGCCGCGCCGATCAGCCAGATGGCCATGGGCAGGAAGAGGTAGTCGAGCAGCACCGCCCAGCCGGCGATGAAGCCCAGGTGATCGCTGATGCTGCGGCGCACGTAGCTGTAGGCAGACCCGGCGACCGGGAACAACCGGGCCATGCGCGCGTAGCTGAGCGCGGTGAAGAACATCGCCACCGAGGCAGCCACGTAAGCAGCCGGCACGGCGCCGCGGGTGATCTCGGCGAGAATACCGAAGGTGCCGAGCACGATGATCGGCGTCATGTAGGCGATGCCGAACAGCACCACCGCGCCCAGAGAAAGGGATCGTTGCAGACGAGCCATTACTTGCTACTCCAGTGTTATTCGTTGTTATGGCAGAGCCGAAGTCGGCAAAAGCACGCGGCTGGGCCGCAGCGGGCGCTTCTGTGGCGCCCGGCAGGTCAATCAGGGAATCAGCAGTTCACGCAGGCCATTGGCGTGGTCGACGCGCGTGCCCGGCAGCGGCATGCGTCGCTCTTCCAGGTAGCGGTAATCGCGGCGTGCTTCGGCCAGGCGCTGGAAGTCCAGGGTGATGCTCTGCCGGCACGGCTCGCGGCCGGCCTCCAGCAGCAGGATGCCGTTGGGGTCGACCACGGCGCTGCCGCCGGCGAACACCAGGCCACCGTCGCCCTCGCCCACCCGGTTGCTCATCACCGCGTAGGCCTGGTTCTCCATGGCCCGCGCCATGATCGCGGTACGGTGCGTCGGCCCGTAGGGATCCATGTTGCCGTTGGTGACGATCAACAGCTCGGCGCCCAACTCGCCCAGGGCACGAGCGCTTTCCGGGAACTCGATGTCGAAGCACACCAGCAGGCCGACCCGCACGCCGTCGAGCAACGCCGTGGCGTAGCGATCGCCCGGCGTGAACACGCCACGGTCCGAGGCCCACAGATGGGTCTTGCGGTAGCTGAGCAGGATGTTCTGCCCGTCCATCAGCACCGTGGTGTTGTAGAAGGCGCCGCCGTCGTTCTCGGCGAAGCCGATGGCCACCGCCAGCCCGCGGGCCGCAGCAGCCTGCCCGATGGCGGTCAGGCTCGGGCCATCCAGGGGCTCGGCCAGCGCGGCGATGTTGTCCGCGGTGGGGAAACCGGTCAGGTAGGTTTCCGGGAACACCAGCAGGCGCGTACCCGCCTGGCACGAGGCGATGGCCTCCAGGGCCTGGGCGAGGTTGTGGGCCGTATCACCGTCACGTCCGGTGAGCTGAGCGAGTTCGACTTGCATGACGGGGCTCCGTTCTTGTTGTTGCATCACGCGGGGGGGCGCACACAGAATGCCGACACCGATGCGCCGGGGTTCGAGTATGGAGGCTGAGCCACCCAGGCGAAATCACGCACGCGGGGTAACCCCACAGGGGTAGACAGATGACCATGACCTTGCACGACATCGCCTTCCATCGCAGCGTGGCCGAGCTCATCGAGGCGCTGCACAGCCCGCCGTTCTGGCGCACCCTGGCCCGCACACTGGCGCAATACGTGCACCACGACAGCTGGGTGGCGCTGATCTTCAGCGAAGGTCGCCCCCAGGTACTGGCCGAGAGCCCCGGCGACGACGGTGCGCCGGATCTGCTGTTCCAGGATTACCTGCACGGTCTCTACCTGCTCGACCCCTTCTACATCGCCAGCCGCGAAAGCACGCGCGAAGGCCTGGTGCGCCTGAGCGACGTTGCCCCGGAATGCTTCGAGCAGACGGACTACTACCAGCGTTACTTCAGCCTCAACGTGGTAGCCGACGAGGTGCAATTCAACGTCGCCCTGCCCGGCGCACGCACCCTGTGCCTGTCGCTGGGCTCACGGCAACGCTTCCTGCCGGAGCAGATCGCCCTGCTCTCGCTGGTGCAGCCCTGGGTGACAGCACTGATGCGCCAGCGCCTGGGCTTCGAGCCCGAACCCAGCGAGCCCGCCGCCGCACCGCCCTGGCAGGAGCGCCTGGAACAGATGGCACATCAGGTGGAAACGGCGCTGACCGGCCGCGAGCTAGAAGTGGTGCGCCTGATGCTCGCCGGCCATTCCAGCAAGGAGGTGGCCCGCAAGCTGGTCATCTCGTCGGAGACCGTGAAGGTGCACCGCAAGCACGTCTACAGCAAGCTGGGCATCAAGTCGCAGTCGGAGTTGTTCGCGCTGTTCCTGCAGGCTCAGCGAGGCTGAGCCTGCAGGCGGCGGTCAATGGGGATGAAGTGCACAGCCCGGTTGGCTGCTGCCCGGCACCACCACCATCAGACAGGCTGGCAATTTACTGCGCAGTCGCTTGGGCGTTTCGACAGCGAAGGCGACCCGCCAGTGGCTGCCCTCGCGAATGGAATCGAGCCGGTAGCTGCCCACCTCCTCTTCCGAGAGGCCCAGGTAGTCAGCGAGTTGGCGATTGGTTGGTTTGGCGCTCATGGATAACCCTTTCCGTGGATTTTCGACAGGCACACTAAGGCTGAGAATCGCCACTGTTTCGCGGCGTTGGCGAAAGCGTGGTCGATGTTTGGGCAAAGCGCAAAATAAACCGGAACCATTTGCAGCGCGGCCGTCTCGGATTTGGATCGCGATCACACTTTCACCGAGTTGCATCCACCTTCACGGACGGCGCATCAATGAACCTGAGCAACCACCCGGCACGGGACCTTTCAGCCGACATTCTCGACTTCCTGCCCGTCGGTATGGTGCCGCGCCTGGAGGCCCTGGTGGCCGCACATAACTCGACGCTGACCGACGAGATCATCCGCGCCATCGAGGCGCACCTGTGCAAACAGGCCAAGGCCAACGTGCTCGCCATCGCCCGCGAAGCCGATGTACTGGGCCATAGCGAAGCCTGAACGAATGCGAGGGTCATTGACCCGGCCACCCCGCTACACCCCTTGACCTTGACGAATACGATAAATATCGCCGCCAGGCCTAAGCCTGCTTGCCATACGGCAGTGGGAAAATAGAGAGGGTGCCTTCAGCACAGCATACGAATGGCCGTGGCAAAAACTGGCTGGTCGGCCCCGTCCTCCATCGCACCAGTCTAGATACTCAGGATTTCGCTAGCCGGCAGCCGATTGGTGGTCTTCATTTCTCGCAGTGAGATGTTGGAGCGAATGCTACTGACCCCTGGCAACGCCCTCAGTACTTTCTCGACGAAACGGCTGTAGCTGTCCAGATCGCGCGCCACCACCTGAAGCAGGAAGTCGGCCTCGCCAGTGGTGTTGTGGCAACTGAGTACCTGCGGTGCGCAAGCGATGATGCTTTCAAACCGGGCAGTGGCCTCTTCGCTGTGATCGGTGCAGGAAATCTGTACGAAAGCCATGACGCCCAGCCCCAACTTTTTTCGGTTGAGAATGGCCTGGTACCCCTCGATAACCCCACATTCCTCCAGGCGCTTCTGCCTGCGCCAACACGATGCTTCACTAAGGGCGACTTGCTGCGAGAGCTTCACGTTCGACAACCTGCCATCGCGCTGTAGTCGGTCACAGATTGCAATATCCACTTTATCAACGGCGCCATGCACGGCAGTTTCCTTCATATAAAGACTATCGATGAAGGATCATTTCACGCGCAGTGAGCTGTCAATCCTATTCTGAAAGGTAATTTCAAGGCGTTTATTCATAATGACTGCAAAGCCCGAGCCCTCGAGATGCAGCGCGGCAGATTGGCCGTACCGGTCAGCGCGCCGCTGCACTTACTTCGCTATTGCATAGCCAGCGGCACGGGACTGATGCCGCATTGAACGTTCAATCCGAGGTGCTCCATGAAAGCCGTAGTCTACGAAGCATTTTCCCAGCCGCCACGCCTGATTACGGTCGCCGATCCCAGCGCGGAACGCCACGGCGTGGTCATTCAGGTCAAAGGCACAGGTGTGTGCCGCAGCGACTGGCATGGCTGGAAAGGCCATGACCCGGACATCCAGTTGCCGCACATACCGGGGCATGAGTTGGCCGGCGTCGTGGCGGAGGTGGGTCGTGATGTAACCAAGTGGAAGGTGGGCGACCGGGTAACTGTACCCTTCGTGGGTGGTTGCGGCGCCTGCCCCGAATGCAACAGCGGCAACCAACAGGTCTGCCAAACCCAGTTCCAGCCCGGTTTTACCCATTGGGGCTCGTTTGCGGAATATGTGGGCATCCACCAGGCCGACCTGAACCTGGTCGCACTGCCTGAGCACATGGACTATGCAACCGCCGCCAGCCTGGGTTGCCGCTTCGTCACCTCATTTCGCGCGGTCGTCGACCAGGGCAAGGTCAGCGCCGGCCAATGGGTAGCCGTACACGGCTGTGGCGGTGTGGGCCTATCGGCCGTAATGATCGCCCAGGCCATCGGTGCCAATGTCATCGCGATCGATATCGCTGACGACAAGCTGGCGCTGGCTCGGTCCCTGGGCGCCGTGGCGACGGTAAATGCGACCCAGGTGGCGGACGTAACCGAGGCAGTCATGGAGATTACCCGCGGGGGCGCTCATGTATCGCTCGATGCGCTGGGGCACCCGACCACCTGCTTCAACTCCATCAACAACCTGCGTCGTCGCGGCCGGCACGTTCAGGTTGGCCTAATGCTGGCCGATCACGCCCAGCCGGCGATCCCGATGAGCAAGGTCATCGCCCACGAACTGGAAATTTACGGCAGCCACGGCATGCAAGCGCATCGCTACGACGCGATGATCGAAATGATCGCCTCCGGCAAACTGGCGCCCGAGAAGCTGGTCGGCAAAACCATCAGCCTGGAACAGTCAATCGACGCGCTGATGAATATGGATCGTTTCGAAACCACTGGCGTTACGGTCGTCACGCAGTTCTAGGGCCGACATAGCCGCGCATTCAAATGCTCTGCGTAGGGATGCGCAGCGTCCGTCAGCCGGTCGGCTAAATGCCCCTGCCGGCCCTTCCAGTCTCGACCGGCACGCCCGCGCACACGAATCCAGATGCGGGGCCAGGCCGAGGCATAAGTCAGCGGCTCGGCTCGACCCGTTGCACCACCACTTCCTGTTGGGTGTACATATCCGTCAGCACCACGTCACCCTCGGTGAAATCCGGAGTGATCATCACCGAGCGGATCAGCCGCTGCGACTGCCCTTCTCGCTCCTGAATATTCTCGAATGCCACCACGATCGACTTGTTGCGCCAGTGCCCGACATCGAAGCCACCAGCGGCGATGAATTGCCCGATATCGCGCTGATCGTTGAAGGCCGACGCTGGCAATACCAGCGGCCGATCCTTGAGGAATACTTCGAAGTACTGATGGCTGCCCGCCGGGAAGTTACGCACGATCACATGCTCGATGCGCCAGTGGTAAACCGAGTTCTCGTACACCACCTTGCGCTCCAACGGTTTGCCGGTGCAGGCAGTGAGTAACGGCAGAAGCATGGCGCTGAGGCACAGGCCGAGTTTACGCAGCATGGGGGTCGGCTCCAGTAAAGGCAGCAGCACTGTTCAGAGCGTAAGGCTGGCGCCATTCGCCCTGGCAGCGTTCGCTATCGCGGGAAAACCGCGTGTGCAGTGACTGCGCTATCAGGCATCGCTGTCAGCAGTGGCGGCCGGCTCTTTCGGCTTCTGCTGAGCACGACGCATCTGGCTGCGCTGGCGTCTGGCCTGCTGCTTGGCATGCAGCGCCTGAGCCGCCGTCACCATGCCGGCCGGCTGGCCGTTCAAGTCCAGGCGCGGCGCGTCTTCGACCATGCTGGCCCAGTAGCGACCGCCCCGGCACCAGGATGCCAGGCCGAGCTTTAGCTGCTCCTGAGTAATGCCCAGCTTCTCCAGATGCTGCTCGGCATCCTTGAGAATGCCTTCCTTGAGCGGAACCTTGGGGGCGGGATTGACCGGGAAGGCCAGCGGGAAGTGCTTCTGCAAACGCCAGATCGCTTCCAGTGCAGGATCCTGCTCCTGAGCCTTCTTTGGCGAGGCAGGCTGGCGCTTGCGCGGTTTGGTCGTCTCGGCCTTCACCTGCTGCTTTTCAGCCCGCAGGCGGTCACGTAGATCAGCTAATTGCTCAAAACCCATCGTTCAGTTAACAACTTGGTGGTTGATTGTCGGCGCAAGCTTATCCCATGCAGTGTTACAACACAGCCTGTTGCGCACTTTGATTTTCAGCACGGCGAATCATGCATGGCCGGCCGGGAAGGAATTCCGTTAAGGTCGGCCGCTTGATCAGGTTTCGGAAGGTCCGTCATGAAGTCGCTGTTTCGCCTAGAGGATCTGGAGTTCAGCCAGGCGCAACTGCGCCTTGTGGTGGTTTTCGTCGTGTCGCTCTATGCCGTGATCATGTATCCGCTGGGGCTGCTCGACGCCGAGTTGCTCAAGGCCGTGCTGGTTACCGGTACGTTATTCACGCTGCTGTCGGTGTTGCTGCTCGCCCACCTCTGGTTCCTGCCGCAGCCCATGGTCTGGCGCAGGGTTGCCGCCATGCTGCTGGACAACCTGGGCGCCTGCGCGGTGATGATTCTCGGCCAGGAAGCGCTGCTGCCAACGTTCTGCGTCCTGCTGAGCATGACGGTCGGCAATGGCGTGCGATTCGGCCGGCCCTACCTGATTCTGGCCACCAGCTTTGGCCTTGCCTCTCTCACCCTCATCGCATTCTTCGTGCCTTTCCTGCAAGAGCACCCGGCGGTTCTGGTGATGATGGTGCTGAGCATGCTGGTGCTGCCCACCTTCAGCTATTTTCTGCTGGGCCGTTTGCAGGAGGCCATGGCGGCCGCCAAGCGCGCCGACCAGGACAAGTCGCGCTTTCTGGCGCAGGCCAGCCATGACCTGCGCCAACCCATCCACGCCATCGGCTTGTTCACCACCTGCCTGCGCGGCACTCCGCTCAATGCCGAGCAGCATCAGCTGATCGACAGCGTCGACCGTTCCCTGCTCAGCGTCGAGCAGCTCTTCCGCTCGCTGCTGGACATCTACACGCTCGACCAGCAGCAGGTGATGCCGCGTAAACAGACGGTAGACCTGCATCGATTGCTGGTCGACCTGAAAAAGCAGAACAGCGAGGCCGCGCGCTGGGCCGGCGTGGATATCCGTATACGTGGCGCCGCCACGCTGACCTACAGCGACCCCGCGCTGCTCGGCACCCTGCTGCAGAACCTGGTATCCAACGCCATCAAATACGCGCCGGGTCGCCCCCTGCTCATCGCCTGCCGCCAGCGTGGCTCGACCCTCACCGTGCAACTGCATGATCGCGGCCCGGGGATTGCCGCGGAGCACCTGCCGCACCTGTTCGAAGAGTTCTATCGCGTACGCCAGGACCGTGACCGGGATGTGGAAGGCATCGGACTGGGGTTGAGCATCGTGCGGCGCATCGCCACCCTCCTCGACCTGCAGATCAGCGTCGCCTCTAGAGTCGGCCACGGTACCTCGATCACCCTGGCAGGCCTGCCGGCAGTCATCCCTCGCCAGGCCCCCCATGCACTGCCGCCGACCGAACCTGTCGCCGACCTGCAAGGCATTCATGTGCTGCTCATCGAGGATGACCGCAGCGTGCTGGAGGCGATGGCCAAGCTGCTGCGCGCCTGGGGCTGCCAGGTCACCGCCATCGACGGCCCACCCAATGCCGCGTTGCCCTGCGATGTGGTGGTGACGGACTTCGATCTGGGCCGCGAGGCAACCGGCATCGAATGCCTGGCGCAGCTGGAAGAGTGGCATGGCCGTCCGTTACCGGCCGTGATTCTTACGGGTCACGACCCGCAGAGAATTCGATCAGCGCTACCGGACCCACGCATACCGCTGCTCTCCAAGCCCGTGCGCTCAGCCGAGCTGCAACGGGTCATCGCCGAATTGGCCGGGCGCCAGGTCAGCGCTCCCCTTCCCTGACCTGGGCGCTGCGACTTGCCGCGCCCAGCCCATGCCGTGCGCCCAGCGCCGCGGCTGCCGAACGCGAACTGAGCTTGAGAACGCCGAGCAGCGCCGACACGTGAATGCGCACGGTAAAGGGCGAAATGCGCAGAATCTGCGCGATCTCCTTGTTGCTCAGCCCATCGGTGATCAGTTGCAGCACCTCGAATTGCCGCGCCGTGAGCGACGAGAAACAATCGGCAGCAGTCGGCGGCTCGTAGGCCGTGAAGCTGCCCTGGGACGCACAACGCACCACAGGCTCGCCATTCAACGCAGCAGTCAGCGCTTCGGCGACCTCACTCGGGGGCAGCGATTTGCCGATAAAGGCGCTGGCCCCTTGGCTCATCACGCGCTCGACCACCAGTGGGTCTTCGCACATCGACACCACCACCAGCAACGAGGCGGGAAACTCCAGGCGCCAGTCCGCAATGGATGCCCAGGCGTTATCGCTCGAGTACATCAGATCCAGCAAAATGCCCGCCGGAGCCTGCGCTCGCGCCAGTTGCAACGCCTCATCTAGCGTCGCCGCTTCCCTGATCAGGGCCTGCGGTCGCGCCTGCGCGAGCAACCGCACCAGCCCATCACGAAAAAGCGGGTGATCGTCGGCGACGATGAAAAGCTCCTGCTGCATCTGCGATGAACGTCCGGGATTCTGAGGTCGATACCATACCCCATCGACGGCAGCTTGGCTGGCGCAATGGATGGTCCAGCCTTCAACTCCGCTTCACTGAATTACCCCGCTCAGGTACGCATCATCTCAGCCGCCTGCTCAGTGGCCTCCGTAGTGCGGGTCGCAAGCTTGCGCACCTCATCGGCCACCACCGCGAAACCTCGCCCCGCCTCACCGGCTCGGGCCGCCTCGATCGCCGCGTTCAGCGCCAGTAGATTGGTCTGGCTGGCGATGCTCTGGATAGTGCCGACGATCTGGGTGAGCTTCACGATGTTGGCTTCCAGGGTGCGCTGGTGCGCCGCCTCGGTATCACGCATGGCGTTCTGCTGATGTTGCAGATCCACGTCTACCAGTGCACCGACCACCCTCAGCGGCGCGCCCGAGGCGTCGCGTTTGGTCTGCCCGCGAGCCCGGAACCAGCGGTACTCACCGCTCTTCATCTTCAGGCGATATTCAATGTCGAAGGGCGTTTTGCCGGTACGATCGTTCAGGTGTGCCTGGAACGCCTCGAGGCTGTAGGCCTTGTCTTCGGGGTGCAGGCGCGATGCCCAACTGTCCAGCACATCGGGAAACTCCTCGACTGTCTCGAAGCCCAGCAGACGACGGAATTGCGGCGACCACCAGAAGGGGTTCTTCGGGTTGACCGGATCACCGGCGATCACCTCCATGTCCCACAGGCCGTCCGACAGCATCTCGCGGGCCAGCTCGAAGCGGGTGATGATCACGTCGTGCTCCTGTTCACGCTGCAGCTCATCGTGAATATCACGCAGCGCGCCGGCGACCCGCAGTGGTACGCCACGGCCGTCGCGTAGGGTTTCGCCTTGGGCAAAGAACCAGCGGTAGGTGCCGTCCTTCATGGCCAGGCGATTCCTGACCCGGTAAGGCGTCAGGCCCGACTTGTCGTTCAGGTGGCGGGCGAAGGCATCCAGGGTCGCCGCCTTGTCTTCAGGGTGCAAGCGGTCAGCCCAGCTGGCCAGCACGTTGGGAAAATCCCGCTCATCGCGGAAGCCGAGCATGGCCCGCAGCTGCGGCGACCACCAAAATTGGTTGCGCGGGTTCACCGGGTCACCGGCTACCACCTCCATATCCCACAGGCCTTCGCTGGAAGCGCGGTTGACCAGATCGAAGCGCGTTTCCGAAGCGCGGGCGCTGGCGTCGGCCTCAGCCAGCATGAGCCGCGCCGCTTCCAGTTCGCGCTCAAGCTCGGCGATGCGATTGTCGCTCTGCGCAGCCTTTTGTTCGCGTGATGTCCATTCACGCTGCACCTCTGCCCAGCTGGCAGACCCACGGCTGGCAGTACCCTGGGCAGAATTCGGAAGCGAAGCGGTGAGTTGCTTGAGCGCCAGGAGCTCAGCGCGCGGACGAAAGAGATGGAGCATGGTTCGGTACTCAGAGGCGTTCGAGAGGTGCCGAATCCATGGCCTTGGTTGGGTTTCAACACACTGAAAGCGCCACCCTACTGGCCGATCAGCTATCAGCGCAGAGTAGGACTGGCGAGACTTTGGAAAGGTTGCATCTTTTTGACATCATTATGATATCAGCGCATCAAAAGAGTACACACACCTAAAGGTCATGTTGGCGGGCGCTATTTTCATCACGGGCCAATAACCGGTCGTGCCCTGACGCGGGCCTGTTCGGTAGCCACATACTTCGCTGTCGCGCTATCTGCAGGCACGCCTAGAGATGGTGAAGGGTTTGAACCTGGGCGCCGGGATGACCTTCGTGGACTTTGCGTATCGGTGGCGACTCTCACCCAGCCTTAGCCGCTCAGGCATCTGCGCTCAAGGCGGCATGGGTACGCAGTTCTTCCTCGATGAATGCGGCGATCATCGCTCGATAAACCTGCTCGACGACCGCTGCCGAAGCGCCGTGCTCATCGGCCAGTGCACGCACCTTGCCGATGACCTGCTCGACACGCGCTGGGGCGCGGACATCCGCACTGTCTTTTTTGAAGTTTGCCGCCTGAGCGACGAAGCCGCCGCGCTGAGCGATGAGGTCGACCATGGCGCGATCGATCTGATCGATGCGCTTGCGTACCTCTTCAAGGGATTTGCATTGCACGTCCATATGACGATTTCCTGTGATGCTCCAAATGGGGCCATCACGTTAGTCAGCATGGCGACATGTGTCTAGCACGTAGGGCGGACTCAGGAACGCTAGCGAACAGTCCGCTGGAGTACGCAAAACGCGTACTCCTTCACCAACGGCACACTGTCTGGCACGCCATACACCTTGGCAGCCTTGCATGCACCTCAACTGCATACCCGCGGAGCAACCGGCCTGGATCGCCAGGCAAATCCAAGCACCATCAGTAGCCCCAACGCAGCCATCGCGGCACCGGCCAGGGAGATCGCCGGGTAGCCGAGGCCTGCACTGATCACCGCACCACCCAGCGCCGCGCCAATGGCGTTGCCGAGGTTGAAGGCGCCGATGTTCACGGCCGAAGCCAGGTTGGGCGCGCCCTTGGCGGCTTCCATCACGCGCATCTGCAGCGGCGGCACGATGGCGAAGCTGGCGATGCCCCAGATGAGGATCGCCACGGCGGCTGGCAGCGGCCAGCGCATCAGCACCGTGAAGGCCAGCAGCACCAGGATCAGCACACTCAGCGAGGCGATCAGGGTGCGGTCGATGGAGCGATCCGCTGCCTTGCCGCCCCACATGTTGCCCAGGGTCAGTCCCACGCCGTAGAGCACCAGCATGGCGGTGATGAAGCCGGTGGAGGCGTGGGTCTGGGTGCTGAGGATCGGCGCGATGTAGGTGAACACGGTGAACATCGCACTGGAGCCGACCACGGTCAGGGCCAGCGCGGCGAGTACCGGGCCACGGCCCAGCACGCGGATTTCGGCGAGCACGCCGTCGCTCTTCGGCAACTCGACATTGGGCAAGGCGAACCACAGCGCGAGCATGGTGATCAGGCCCAGGCCGGAGATGCCCCAGAACGCTGTGCGCCAGCCAAGCACTTCACCGAACCAGGCAGCCAGCGGTACGCCACCGATGGTGGCCAGGGTCAGGCCCATGAACATCGCGGCGACCGCGCCGGCCCGTTTGTCCGGCGCGACCAGGCTGGCCGCCACCACCGAGCCGACGCCGAAGAAGGCGCCGTGGTTGAGCGAGGTGACCACGCGGGCGATCAGCAGGCTGGTGTAGTCGGTGGCCAGGGCAGACATCAGGTTGCCGAGAGTGAAGATGGCCATCAGCCCGATCAGCAGGTAGCGCCGGGGAATCTTGCCGGTGGTCAGGGTCATCAGCGGCGCGCCGATCAGCACGCCGATGGCATAGGCGCTGACCAGCAGGCCGGCGGCGGGAATCGACACACCAAGATCACTGGCGATGCCGGGCAACATGCCCATGGGGGCGAACTCGGTAACGCCGATGCCGAAGGCACCGGTGGCGAGCGCGACGAGGGGTGGATTGATACGCATGAGAGGCTCCTTATCTATGCCGAAAATGCTACGATCCCGACCTCACGGGCGGTAGACCGCTTTTCTGGCAAACACCTTTGCTGCAGAGGCACAAATGGATATAGGCGGCCGATCAGGCGAGATGGAAGTCCTGGTACGCGTGGCGCAGGAAGGTAGCCTGTCGGCGGCGGCGCGCACGCTTGGCCTGACGCCTTCAGCGGTCAGCCGCATCATCGCCCGTACCGAGCAACGCCTGGGTACCCGCCTGCTGCTACGCACTACCCGCGCCATTACCTTCACGGCCGAAGGCGAGGCGTACCTGCGCGGCGCCCGGCGCATCCTGGCCGACCTGGCGGAGGTCGAGGGCGCCATCGCTGACCAGAGCGTGCCCAAAGGACGTATTCGCGTCAGCGCTGCGCTCGGTCATGGCCGGCTGGCCATCGTGCCGCTGGTGGCGGCCTTCAGCGCACGCTACCCGAATATCGTCGTCGACCTCACATTGGGCGATGAGGTGGTGGATATTCTCGGCGGCGTGGCCGACGTGGCGGTGCGTTTCGGCCCTTTGCCGGACAGCCCGCCGACCGCCCGCAAGATCGGCGACACCGGTCAGGTGGTGGTGGCCTCACCCGATTACCTGGCGCGCCATGGCACGCCCCAGGCCCCGGAAGACCTGCTGCAACACAACTGCCTACGCTTCAATTTCCGCCGCGCTGAGCCCAATTGGCCCTTCGTGCGTGACGGCGACGCGTTCTCCCTGAAGGTGTGCGGCAACATCGAATGCAGCAGCGGTGAGGCCCTGGCACAACTGGCCCGGGTCGGCGCTGGCATCGCCCGCATCGGCGCCTTTACGGTCAACGAGGACACCGAGCGGGGCGACCTGGTGCCACTGCTCGAGACCTTCAACCCGGGTGAGCGCGAGCCGATCCACGCCGTATTCGTCGGCGGCCCGACGATGCCAGCGCGAGTGCGGCTGTTCGTGGACTTTCTGATCGAGCATCACCGGTTGTAGGGGCTTGCTTAGAGGGACAACGCTTTGCTTTTCCGCCGTTGTTATCTGAAAGCGATCGGTGCGGCGCCAGTTAACCTCCCTCTCTGCGCCATCACCAAACCAAGGTGGGAACGCGGGGCGCCTAGTTCATGCGCACAAAGTCGCGGGCATGGCCCGCTCCTACAGGTTAGGCAATCCACCCTCAAGGCACAGCTGGATGCGCTCTTGGCGTCCGACCCGCTCAGCGACTCAAACTAAACGCAAACAGCAGATACAACCCGAATGCCACCACTGGCAGCAGGTGCCAGAAATGGGACAGCCACGGCGCCGAGTTGATGTAGCCGACCACCAACAAGGCAGCGGTGCCCAGCGAGATGCTGGGGAGCAGCAGCATCAGGGTCGCCAGCAGGCGGTCCTGAAACGGCGTCAGTTCGTTGTGGTTGGCGATGGCCGCAGCGGAAAAGACCACGATCAGGCCTTGCAGGCCGGCGAAGGTGATCTGGGCGATTACGCCAATGATCAGTGCAGCTAGGGACATGGGTTCGCTTCCTTTCATTCACCCGATTGCAGGTTGGCCAGCAGCTTGCCGGTGAGCGCATGCAGCTGCTGTTTTTCCTCGTCACTGAGGGCGGCCAGAACGCGCTGCAGGTTAGCAACGTGGGCGGTGAGCATGCTGTCGATCAGTTCAAAACCCGCCGGCGTCAGCGCCACCAGGATGCCGCGGCGGTCCGATGGATGCTTGCGCCGCTCGATAAACCCGGCCTTTTCCAGGCGGTCGATGCGGCTGGTCATGCCGCCGGAGGAAATCATCGCGCTTTCGTACAACACCGTGGGCATCAGTGCATAGGGCTCGCCTGAGCGGCGCAGAGTGGCCAGCACGTCGAACTCGCCGGCCTGCAGGCCATGGCTGGCGAAGAACGGCAGCAGATGATCACGACTGATCACCTGACTCAGTTCGCCCAACCTGCCGATCACCGCCATGGCAAAACCGTCCAGATCCGGGCGTTGTCCACGCCACTGCTCGGCGGCCAATTGTGCTCGATCCTGCATATGAACCTCGATTTATCTTGCCATCAAGATACTTTTCAAAAAGAATGTTTGCATCCTAGCGTATCCAGTCCAAGGAGGCACCTGCATGGCAGGCACGCAGCATCGACCCGTTTTAGCCCTGGCCCTGCTGTTCACCGTCGGCGCACTGATGGGGCTCACCAGCATTCTGGTCAAGCTGGCCGGCAGCGCCGGCTGGCAGCCGATGGCCTATCTGTTGTGGGGCCTGCTGGGCGGCGGCCTGCTGCTGTTGTTGTTCGCCTGGTGGCGCGGCGAGCGGCCGGGCATGAGCCTGGCGCAACAACGCTATTACCTGGCTTCGGGTCTGCTCAGCATTGCCGTGCCGAACGGCCTGCTGTTCAGCTCCATCGGCCATGTCGGCGCCGGATTCGCCTCGATGTGCCTGGCCTTCCCGCCCCTGTTCACCTACCTGCTGGCCCTGGCGCTGCGCATGGAAGCGCTCAGCCGCATCCGCTTGCTGGGCATCTGCATCGGCTTGTCAGGCAGCCTGCTGCTGGCCCTGGGCAAACTGCACGGCGGCGACAGCCAGGCCTTGTGGGTGGTGGCGGCGCTGTGCGTGCCGGTATTCCTGGCGCTGGGCAATATCTACCGCGCCCGATACTGGCCCAGCGGCGCCACGCCGCTGTCGCTGGCGCCCGGCATGCTGCTGGGCGGCGCGGTCCTGTTGGGGCTCACAGCGCTGTTTGGCGTGGACTTCTCGCCCAACCTGAACAGCCCCCTGGCCGTCGGCCTGATGCTGGTGCAGATGCTGTTGTTCGCAGCGGTCTATGCGCTGTTCTTCATCCTGCAGAAGCTGGCGGGCACGGTTTTTCTCAGCCAGATCGGCTCGGTGGCGGCGATCACGGGGGCGGCCATGGCCATCGGCCTGCTCGGCGAACAAGGTAGCCTGAGCCTGGCACTGGCAGCGCTGTGCATAGTCATCGGCGTTTTGCTGGTGGCCTGGCGCGGGGCCCAGGAGAACGCGCAATGAAACGGCAAACCCTGTTGCTACTGGCGATCATCCTGCTCGGCCTGAACCTGCGCCCGGTACTGGCGGCGGTGGGCCCGCTGCTCGACCGCATCCAACTGGACACGCACCTGGGGCATGTGGGCGCCAGCCTGCTGACCAGCCTGCCGATCGTGATCATGGGCCTCGGCGCCCTGGCTGCGACCTTTTTGCGCGGACGACTTGGCGAGCGACGCGGCATCCTGCTGGGTACCCTGCTGATCGCCCTCGCCTGCCTGGCTCGCGGCCTGTTGCCGAGCGCCACGCCGTTATTGATCAGCGCCCTGCTGGCCGGCGCCGGCATCGCTTTCGTACAGGCGTTGCTGCCAGGCTTGATCAAGGCGCGTTTCAACCATGACGCTGGACGGCTGATCGGCTTCTACAGCTGCGCGATCATGGGCGGCGCGGCCTTCGGTGCCGCGCTCACGCCCTGGCTTGCACAATGGCTGGGGTGGTCATGGGCGCTGGCGACCTGGGCTATGCCGGCCATCGTAGCCTGCCTGGTGTGGAGCCGCGCAGCACCGGCGGACGAGCCCTCGTCAGGCAGCGCAACAGCGCCGCTCAACCCCTGGCGCTCGCCACGCGCCTGGTTGCTGATGGCGTTCTTCGGGGTCGGTACCGCGGGTTATACGCTGGTGCTGGCCTGGCTGCCGCCCTACTACACATCGCTGGGCTGGAGCGCCGAATCCAGCGGCCTGCTACTGGCCGTCCTGACGCTCTGCGAAGTGGCGGCCGGCCTGCTGGCGTCGAGCCTGCTGGCACGCTGCCCGGATCGCCGCCTGCTGTTGGGTTTCGTACTGACGTGCCTGCTGCTCGGGCTGATCGCCCTGGTGGTCGCTCCCTTGGCACTGGTGGCGGTGATCTGCGTGCTGATCGGCATCGGTATCGGCGCGCTGTTTCCACTGTCGCTGGTGGTGGCTCAGGACCATCTCGACGACCCACGCCAGACCGGCGACCTGCTGGCCTTCGTACAAGGCGGCGGTTACCTGATCGCCGCCACCTCGCCGCTGCTCGCCGGCCTGCTGCGCCAGTACACCAACGACCTGCGCCTGAGCTGGCTGATGATGGCCGCCGCCACGCTGCTATTGATGATCATGGCCGCGCGCTTCAAACCGGGCAGCGGACACTTTCGCACCCGCTGATAGATCAGCGCGCCTCACGCAGGTAGGCGACCACCGCGGCCTTGTCGCCGGCGAAAACGATGCGCTCGGCCTTGCTGTCGCGCTGGTAGGCGTACATAGGATCGTAGTATTCGCGCAGCAGTCCGGCGATCCAGTTGCGGTGTAAGTCCACGGCGCCGCTACGCTGCTGGGCGCCGAGGGCATCGACCATGATCGCCCGCAAGCGCTGGTGGCGTTCACCGCCCAGGCGCTTGTGGATGTTGTCCAGGCTCTGCAGCAGCCGCGCGGCGAACAGGTCGAAGCCGCGCTCCTCACCGTTTACGGCGATGAACTCGGCGCAGAGGTCGATCACGTAGTCACGCAGGATGCGCTCCACACGCCCGTCGAAACTGTCTTCCAGCCACACCAGCGGGTAGCCCTGCATGCCCTGATGCAGCGACAGCGGCACGTTGCAGCTGCCGACGATGCGCCCTTCGTCTTCGATCACGAAGCGCTCGATACCCGCCGCCCGCTTGCGCAGGATGTCCACGGCCAGGGCGTTCTCGAAATCGATCTGTGCCGGCTGCCCGGTAGCGCGTTTGCCGAAGCTGGAGCCGCGGTGGTTGGCATGGCCTTCCAGGTCCAGGCCATCGGGCAGTTGGGCCAGCACGTCGGTCTTGCCGGTGCCGGTCATGCCGCCGACCACCACGAAGCGGCACTGCGCCACAGCGTCTTCGATAGTGTCGAGCAGGAAGGTGCGCATCGCCTTGTAGCCGCCGGTGATGCGCGGATAGTCGATGCCCGCCTCGCGCAGCCACTGCTGGACGATCTGCGAACGCAGGCCGCCGCGAAAGCAGTACAGGTAGCCATTGGGGTTGGCGCGAGCGAAGGCCGCCCAGGCGGCGACGCGTTCGGCCTTGATATCGCCGCCGACCAGTTGGTGGCCGAGCTTGATGGCGGCGTCCTGGCCGTGCTGCTTGTAACAGGTGCCGACCTTCTGGCGCTCCAGATCGGTCATCAGCGGCAGGTTGACCACGCCGGGAAACGCGCCCTTGGCGAATTCCACCGGCGCGCGGGTATCCATCATCGGCACGCCGTCGAGGAAGATCGTTCGAAAATCGCGGGCATCGTCGCGCATCAGAACACCTCGACGGCGTGACGCTGTCGCTCCACCAGCACCCCGATCGGCGCCAGGTGCAGGCCCAGCTCGGCCGCCGCGGCCAGAAACTCGTCCTGGCCCGCTTCGCTGACGGCGATCAGCAGGCCGCCGCTGGTCTGCGGGTCGCACAGCAGGTCGCGCTGGCTGTCGCTCAGGGCGGCGATGCGCTCGCCGTAGCTGTCGAAGTTGCGCAGCGTGCCGCCGGGCACGCAACCTTCGGCCAGGTAATGCTCGACGCCCGGCAGGCGCGGCACGGCGGCGTAGTCCAGGCGTGCGGTGAGGCTGGCGCCGTCGGCCATTTCCACCAGGTGGCCGAGCAGGCCGAAGCCGGTGACATCGGTCATGGCGTTGACGCCGGTCAGCTTGCCGAAGCGGCTGCCCGGCTTGTTCAGGGTGCACATCCAGTCGCGGGCCAGGCCCACGTCCTCGGCGCGGAGCTTGGCCTTCTTCTCGGCGGTGGTGAGGATGCCGATGCCCAGTGGCTTGGTCAGATACAGAGTGTCGCCGGCCTGGGCGGTGTCATTGCGTTTCATGTTCTGCTTATCGACGATGCCGGTCACCGCCAGGCCGAAGATCGGCTCGGGTGCGTCGATGGAGTGCCCGCCGGCCAGCGGAATGCCGGCGGCATCGCACACCGCGCGGCCGCCGCGGATCACTTCGCGGGCCACTTCCGGCGGCAGCAGGTTGACCGGCCAGCCGAGAATGGCGATGGCCATCAGCGGGTCGCCGCCCATGGCGTAGATGTCGCTGATCGCATTGGTGGCGGCGATGCGGCCGAAGTCGAACGGATCATCGACGATGGGCATGAAGAAATCGGTGGTCGACACCACGCCGCGGGTTTCGTCCAGGGCATACACCGCCGCATCGTCACGCGAGGCATTGCCGACCCACAGTTTGGGGTCGAGATTCTGTGCACCGCTGCCCGCGAGGATCACCTCCAGCACCTTGGGGGAAATCTTGCAGCCGCAGCCGGCTCCGTGGCTGTACTGGGTCAGGCGGATCGGCTCACTCATGGCAACGCTCTCGTCAACGGGAAACAGGCGGCGGATTCTAGCAAAGCTGGTCTTTCTCGCACCGCCTCCTATAATCGCCGCGATTCCCAGCCAATCCTGGCAAGCGCATCTGTATAGCGCTTGTTATCCGTTTTTTCCGCTATTGAACCGGAGAACTCCATGCTCAAGCGCACCCTGTCGTTGGTCGCCGGCCTTGCCCTGTCCGCTGCCGCCCTCACCGTCCATGCCGCCGAAACCCTGCGCGTCTCGGCGATTCCCGATGAAGCGCCCACCGAGCTGCTGCGCAAGTTCAAGCCACTGGGCGCCTACCTAGAGCAGCAACTGGGCATGAAGGTCGAGTTCGTACCGGTCGCCGACTACCCGGCCGTGGTCGAGGCGCTGGCCACCGATCGCCTGGACATGGCCTGGCTGGGCGGCTTCACCTTCGTGCAGGTGAACCTCAAGACCGGCAACGCGATTCCGCTGGTGCAGCGTGAGCAGGACGCGGCCTTCACCAGCACCTTCATCAGCGCCGATCCGCAGGTCAAATCGCTCAAGGACCTGAAAGGCAAGACCTTCGCCTTCGGCTCGATTTCCTCCACCTCCGGCAGCCTGATGCCGCGCTACTTCATGCTGCAGGACGGCATCAAGCCGGAAAGCTATTTCAGCCGTGTCGCTTACTCCGGCGCCCACGATGCCACCGCCGCCTGGGTGCAGGCCGGCAAGGTCGACGCTGGGGTGCTGAACTCCAGCGTGTGGGTCAAGCTGGTCAAGAGCGGCAAGGTCGACACCACCAAGGTCAAGGTCTTCGCCACCACGCCAACCTACTTCGATTACAACTGGACCGTGCGCGGCACCCTCGACCCGGCGCTGGCCGAGAAGATCAAACAGGCGTTCCTGGCCCTCGACCCGGCCAACCCGGAGCACAAGGCAATTCTCGACCTGCAGGCGGCCAGCCGCTTCATCGAGACCAAGCCTGAGAACTACAAGGGCATCGAAGAGGCTGCCCGCGCTGCCGATCTGCTCAAATGAGCCTGCGCCTGACCGCCGTCGGGCTCAGGCACGGCAATGGCGTGCAGGCGCTGCAGGGCATCGACCTGCAGGTCGAACAGGGTGAGCGGATGGCGATCATCGGCCCGTCCGGGGCCGGCAAGTCGAGCCTGCTCAACCTGCTGGCCACCGCCCTGGCGCCAAGCGCAGGCGAGCTGCAGGTGCTGGGCGAACGCCCGTGGCAGCTTTCCAGCCGCCAGCGCCAACGCCTGCGCACGCGCATCGGTCTGATCCATCAGGCGCCGCCTCTGCCCCTGCGCCAGCGAGTGGTCACCGCCGTGCTGGCCGGACGCCTGGGCCAGTGGAGCCTGGCCAGAAGCCTGGTCAACCTGCTGTATCCGCTGGACATTCCCGGCGCGCGAGCGCAGTTGGACAAGCTCGACCTGGCCGACAAGCTGTTCGCCCGCTGCGGCCAGCTCTCCGGCGGCCAGCTGCAGCGCATCGGCATCGCCCGCGCCCTCTACCAGGCCCCGCAATTGCTGCTGGCTGACGAACCGGTCTCGGCCATGGATCCGCGCCTCGCCGATCACACCCTGTCGCTACTGGTCAGCCATGCCGAAGCCGGCGGCGTGACCCTGGTCGCCAGCCTGCACACGGTGGAGCTGGCCCTGGCGCACTTTCCGCGCATCGTCGGGGTGCGTGACGGGCGCATCGCCTTCGACCTGCCGGCCAGTGAAGTCGACTCCGAGCGTCTGCAGGCACTGTATGCCAACGAACAGTTGAGCCCTAGCCGCGTTGATGAGCCTGCGCCGGGGGCCAGGGCGGCGCGATGCTGAAACGCGATCAGCGCGATCCCGCTGCTCTGCCGCGCCTGGCGTTCGTGCTGCTGGCCGTCGCCCTGCTGTGGCCGGGCATGCGCCTGGCCGAGCTGGACCTGGGCGTGTTGCTGAACCCGGACAGCGCCCAGTCCATGGGCAGCTTCCTGAAGGATTTCTGGCCGCCCGCCCACAACGAAGACTTTCTCAGCCTGCTGCTGGACGCCACCCTGCAGACCCTGGCCATCGCCACCGCCGGCATGGCCCTGGCGCTGCTGCTGGCGGTGCCGGCGAGCCTTTTGGCCAGCCGCGCGCTGTCGCTCTCGGCGGCCTCACGTGGTGGTCAGCCGAGTGTGCTGGGCCGATGGCTGCGCTGGCCGGTGCGCGGGTTGCTGATCGTGCTGCGCAGTGTGCCGGAAATCGTCTGGGCGCTGTTGTTCGTGCGCGCGGTGGGCCTGGGGCCGACCGCCGGGGTGCTGGCCATCGCCATCACTTACGCGGGCATGCTCGGCAAGGTCTACGCGGAAATCTTCGAGTCGGTGGACCAACGCCCCGTACACGCCCTGTTGCAGAGCGGCAGCGGGCGCCTGGCCGCCTTCGCCTATGGCGTGCTGCCGGCCGCCGCCGCGGAGCTGACCTCCTACACGGTGTACCGCTGGGAATGCGCGGTGCGCGCCTCGGTGGTGATGGGCTTCGTCGGCGCAGGCGGCCTGGGCCAGCAGATCGACCTGTCGATGCGCATGTTCGCTGGCGCCGAAGTGGCCAGCATGCTGCTGACCTTTCTGCTGCTGGTGCTGCTGGCTGACCAGCTCAGCCACCTGCTGCGCGGAAGGCTCACATGAGGCGCCTGGGCAACCTGCTGCTCGCGCTGGCCATCATCGCAGCAGTGATCGGCTCCTTCGTCTACCTCGAGCTGGATCTGGCCGGCCTGTTCGGCGCCGACAGCCTGGGGCAGATGGGTAGCTATGCGGCGCGTTTCATGCACCCCGACTTCAGCACCAGCCATCTGTGGGCCACCGCCCATGGCGCCCTGGAAACCCTGGCCATGTCGGCCGTCGGCACCCTGCTCGCCGCCGTGCTCGGTCTGCTGCTGGCGCTACCGGCGGCCGGGCGCCTGGGTGCCCTCGCCCAAGCTGCCACTCGGCTGCTGCTCAATGCCCTGCGCGCCATTCCCGAACTGGTATGGGCGGTGCTCATGGTGCTGGCGGCTGGTCTTGGCCCCAACGCCGGCACTCTGGCACTGGCGCTGCATACCGCGGGCGTACTCGGCCGGTTATTCGCCGAGGCCCTGGAGAACACCCCAACGCAGCCAGCGGACGCCATTCGTCTGCAGGGCGGCGGCGCCTGGGCCGCATTCTGCTATGGCACCCTGCCGGCATTGTGGCCACAATTGCTGGCCTACAGCCTGTACCGCTGGGAGAACAATATCCGCATGGCGGCGATCATGGGCTTCGTCGGTGCCGGCGGCCTGGGGCAGATGCTCTACGTCAGCCTGAGCCTGTTTCAGGAAGCCCAGGCCGCCACGGTGATCCTCGCCATGTTGCTGCTGGTGCTGGCCGTGGACGCCTTCAGCGGCTGGATGCGCCAGCGCTGGGTACGCAATTAATCCGGGAGCTCCACGGCTAAGGCTGTGGTCAGATTCCGTCTGCAGACCTGAATCCGAGACCTGTCCATGTCGCTACACCGCATTGGCTTTGCCTGTCAGTACCGCCACCCCGACCAGAGCCTGCCGGCCGGCGAGCTGAAAACCATCGAGGCGGCGTTCAACCCGCGCACCACCACCCTGCGCTGGATGGATAGCGTCAGCCAGGCGGTGGCCTACGCCAAGCTGACCGAAATCGTCGAGCACAACCTGCAGGCTCAGCTGCGCCTGCTCGCCTACGTCGCCACGCTGCCCAAGCCCCTGCAGATGCTGCGCTTGAGCAGCGACCTGCTGCCGTTCTACAGCCACCCGAAGGTCGCGGCCTTCTATCAGCAGCCGCAGATGCAGGGTTACCTGATCGAGCAGTTCGCCGCCATCGGCGAGGTGGCGCGCACGGCCAACATTCGCCTGTCCATGCACCCGGGCCAGTACTGCGTATTGGGCTCGGACCGCCCGGACGTGGTGGAGAACAGCGTCGCGGAATTCGAGTACCACGCCGACATGATCCGCATGATGGGTTACGGGCGAACCTTTCAGGACTTCAAGTGCAACCTGCATATCGCCGGCAAGCTCGGTGGCGACGGCATCCGCACAGTGTGGCCGCGCCTGTCCCATGAGGCGCGCCAGTGCATCACCTTCGAGAACGACGAGAAGACCTACGGCGTCGATGCCTGCCTGGAGTTGGCCGATCTCGCCCCCGTGGTGCTCGACGTGCACCACTGCTGGATCCACGAGGACGACTACATCGACCCACACAGCGAGCGCGTGGCGCGGATCATCGACAGCTGGCGCGGTATTCGCCCGACCATGCACCTGTCACAGCCCCAGGAGCGTTTGCAGGAGCTGGGCCTCAGCGCCGAAGGGAAACTGGAGATGCCCGAGGTGCTCAAGGTCGCGCCCAAGCGCGAGCTGTACGGCCACAGCGCGCGGATGTGGAACCACTGGACCAACCAGTACGTGCTGCAGTTTCTCGATCGCTTCGACATCATGTTCGAGTCCAAGGACAAGAACGCAGCGACTCTGGAGTTCTACGAGCGTTATCTGAGGAACGCCTGACCTGGACTACGGACCGACACAACGCAAAAGGCCCTGCAATGCAGGGCCTTTTGCTACAGCGCGACGCTTATTTCTTACCGAGCTTCTTCAGCTCTTCGTCACGCAGCTCGCGGCGCAGAATCTTGCCGACGTTGGTGGTCGGCAGGCTCTCGCGGAACTCGACCTGCTTGGGTCGTTTGTAGCCGGTGAGGTTGTCGTGCATGTGCTGCATGACCTGTTCCTTGGTCAGGGTCATGCCCGGCTTGACCACCACGAACACCTTGATCGCCTCACCCGAGCGCTCGTCCGGCACGCCGATGGCAGCGCACTGCAGCACGCCCGGAAGGGTCACCAGCACTTCTTCCAGCTCGTTCGGGTAGACGTTGAAGCCAGACACCAGAATCATGTCCTTCTTGCGGTCGACGATGCGGATATAGCCGTCGGGCTGGATGATGCCGATGTCGCCGGTCTTGAACCAGCCGTTGGCATCGATCACTTCATCGGTGGCTTCCTGACGCTGCCAGTAGCCCTTCATCACCTGCGGGCCCTTGATGCACAGCTCGCCGGTTTCGCCCATGGCCAGCTCGTTGCCCTGGTCGTCGATGACCTTGAACTGGGTCGACGGCACCGGAATGCCGATGGTGCCCATCTGGTTATGGGTCACCGGGTTGACCGAGGCCACTGGGCTGGTTTCAGTCAGGCCGTAACCTTCGCAGATGGCGCAGCCGGTGACCTGCTTCCAGCGCTCGGCGGCCGCCTGCTGCAGCGCCATGCCGCCGGAAAGGGTGACCTTGAGCTTGGAGAAGTCGAGTTTCTGAAAGCCCTCGTGGTTGCTCAGCGCCACGAACAGGGTGTTGAGGCCGACGAAGGCGCTGAACTGGAACTTGGCCAGGTCCTTGACCAACGCCGGCAGGTCGCGCGGGTTGGTGATCAGGATGTTGTGGTTGCCGCAGTGCATCATCGCCATGCAGTGAAAGGTGAAGGCGTAGATGTGGTACAGCGGCAGCGGCGCCACGATGATTTCGCTGCCCTCCGCCAGGTTCGAGCCCATCAGCTCGCGGCACTGCAGCATGTTGGCGATCAGGTTGCGGTGCGTGAGCATCGCGCCCTTGGCCACGCCGGTGGTGCCGCCGGTGTATTGCAGCACGGCGACGTCCTGGGCGTCCGGGCTGGCCTCGTTGACCGCCTTGCCACGGCCCTGGCTCAGGGCATCGGTGAACTTCACGGCTGCCGGCAGGCTGTAGGCCGGCACCATCTTCTTCACGTACTTGACCACGCTGTTGACCAGCAGCCGCTTGAGCGGCGGCAGCATGTCGCCGACCTCGGTGACGATCACCGTCTTCACGCCGGTCTTGGGCACCACCTGCTCGGCCAGGTGCGCCATGTTGGCCAGGCACACCAGCGCCTTGGCACCGGAGTCGTTGAACTGGTGTTCCATTTCCCGGGCGGTGTACAGCGGGTTGGTGTTGACCACCACCAGGCCGGCACGCATGGCGCCGAATACGGCCACCGGGTATTGCAGAACGTTGGGCAGTTGCACGGCGATACGATCGCCGGGCTTCAGATCGGTGTGCTGCTGCAGGTATGCAGCGAAGTGACCGGACTGCTCGTAGAGCTGACCGTAGGTGATCGTCTTGCCCAGATTGGTGAAAGCGGGCTTGTCGGCATAACGCTGGCAGGACTGCTTCAGCACCGCCTGAACGTTGGGGTACTGGTCGGGATCGATCTCGGCCGCGACCCCCTCGGGATATTTGTCCGTCCAGAAGTTTTCGGTCATGGACACCCACTCCTAAGCAACAGCTTGTCGTCACCGCGTCGGCGGTTGTTTGTTGTATGTATGCCTGGCTGTTCGCCCCTGAGGAGCGCAAAAGCGGGCCGAGATTAGCAGAGTTGCCTGAGACCGACCAGAGCATGAAAAGGCTGCCAGGTATTTAAAATGACCATAAAGAAAATACTGGTCACAGAATTTTTACCGAAGCAATCCGGCGGGTAGCACTCGTCTGGCGGCAGGCAACGCCCATGATAGACGCCTGCGCGCTTTCCTGCAGGTAGAGATATGAGGGAAAGAAGGACAGGTGCCAACGCTCGCGTCGGTCCTGCCATGCGCGGCGACCCCGGACATTACCCGGGAGCGAGCTGTAGCCCGGGTCGAGCGTAGCGACACCCGGGGCACTGCCCTGGGTATCACTACGCTCAACACCAGGCTACGAATCCGAGCGGGCGCCAGCCGCCAGGAAGCAAAAGGCCCCGCAATGCAGGGCCCTTATCGTTGAATCATGCAGCAGGCTAGGCGTTGGCGGGCGCCTTCACCGCTTCACCGCTTCATCGCGCAGCTCGCGGCGCAGGATCTTGCCGACGTTGGTCATCGGCAGCGAGTCCCTGAACACGATCTGCCGCGGCACCTTGTAGGCCGTGAAATTCTCCTTGCAGTAGGCCTTGAGCTCCTCGGCGGTCAGGCTGTCGTCGCGCTTGACCACGAACAACTTGACCGCCTCGCCGGATTTTTCGTCCGGCACGCCGATGGCCGCGCAGCTGGCCACCTTGCTATGGGCCATCACCACGTCCTCGATCTCGTTGGGGTAAACGTTGAAGCCGGAGACGATGATCATGTCCTTCTTGCGGTCGACGATGCGCACGAAACCGTCTTCGTCGATCACCGCGATGTCGCCGGACTTGAACCAGCCCTCGGCATCCAGCACCTCGGCGGTGGCCTCTGGGCGGTTCCAGTAGCCCTTCATCACCTGCGGGCCCTTGATGCACAGCTCGCCGCGCTCGCCAATCGGCAGCTCGTTGCCGTCGTCATCGATGACCTTGAACGCGGTGCCCGGCACCGGAATGCCGACCGTGCCCAGGCGCGCCAGGTCACCACTAGGGTTGGCGCTGGCGATCGGCGAGGTTTCAGTGAGCCCGTAGCCCTCCACTACCGCGCAGCCGGTCAAGCGCTGCCAACGTTCGGCGGTGGCCTTGACCAGCGCCGTACCACCCGAATTGGTGACTTTGAGATGGCTGAAGTCGAGCTTGTCGAAATCGGGATGATCCATCAGCGCCACGAACAGCGTGTTGAGGCCCAGCAGCGCGGAGAACTGCCACTTGCCCAATTCCTTGACGAAACCGGGAATGTCCCGCGGATTGGTGATCAGCACGTTGTGGTTGCCGTTGACCATCATGCACATGCAATTCATGGTGAAGGCATAGATGTGGTACAGCGGCAGCGGCGCGATCATTACCTCCTGGCCAGGCTTCATCAGCGGTGTGCCATCGGGGCCATGCTGCAGCATGCAGGCATTGGCCTGCAGCATGTTGGCGATCAGGTTGGCGTGGGTGAGCATGGTGCCCTTGGCCACGCCGGTTGTGCCGCCGGTGTACTGCAGCACGGCGATATCGTCCTGTTTGGCCGACACCGGGCGCAGGCTGAGCCGCGCGCCATCGCTGAGCACCTGCTTGAACGCCAATGCCTGGGGCAGATGGTAGGCAGGCACCATCTTCTTGACCTTCTTGACCACGGTGTTGACCAGCCAGCCCTTGAGCGTGGGCAGCAGGTCGCCCATGCGCGCTTCGATCAGGTACTCGATCTGGCTGTCAGGCAGTACTTCCTGCACCAGCTTGCCGAACATGTTCAGGTATACCAGGGCGCGCACGCCGGCATCCTTGAACTGGTGGCGCATTTCACGGGCGGTATACAGCGGGTTGGTGTTGACCACGATCAGCCCGGCACGCATGGCACCGAACACGGCAATCGGATAATGCAGCACGTTGGGCATCTGCACGGCAATGCGGTCGCCGGGCTTGAGGTCGGTGCGCTGCTGCAGGTAGGCGGCGAAGGCGGCAGAAAGTTTGTCCAGCTCGCCGTAGGTCAGCGTTCTGCCCAGATTGCTGAACGCGGGGCGGTCGGCGAAAGTCTTGCAGGAGCGCTCGAACACCTCGACCACCGACTGGTAGGCGTCCATGTCGATGTCGTTGGCCACGCCAGGGGCGCGTTTATCGTTCCAGAAATCGGGCTGCATTGTTGTTATCCCTTGGTTTCCGACGGTGATATCACCGACACGAACTTAGCAGCCGGCCACAGCCTGGCAAAGCCACAATCAATACCGTGAATTTCAGCACCTGCAGGGTCTACAATGCCCGACATCGCAGAAAGGGACTTTGCCATGCAACAGCGCAGCTTCTGGCTCGACAGCAGTGATGGCGTGCCGCTTTACGTCAATCACTGGCATACCCAGCAAGCGCCCAGGGCAGTGGTGATGCTCGCCCACGGCATGGCCGAACACAGCGGCCGCTATGCACGCCTCGGCGAGGCGCTGGTTGCCGCCGGCCTCGAACTCTACGCGCTCGACCACCGTGGACACGGACAAACGGCGCAACATGGCCTGCTCGGCCACTTCGCCGACGAGAACGGCTGGAACCATGTAGTCGGCGACCTCTGCGAGCTCAACCATCACATCCGCCATCAGCACCCGCAGACACCGATCATTCTGCTCGGCCATAGCATGGGCAGCTTCATCTCCACCGCCTACCTGATGCACCACAGCAGCAGCGTGCAGGGTGCGATTCTCAGTGGCTCGAATTACGGCAAGCAGGGCACTTATCACGCGGCGGCGCTGGTGGCGCGCTTCGAGCGCTGGCGTCAGGGCGCGACCGGGCACAGCGCCCTGATCGACTGGCTGTCATTCGGCACCTTCAACAAGGCCTTCGTCCCGGCGCGCACGCCGTTCGACTGGCTCAGCCGTGACAACGCCGAGGTCGACCGTTACATTGCCGACCCCCTGTGCGGTTTTCGCTGCACCAACCAGTTATGGCTCGACCTGCTGGAAGGCCTGCAGCGCATCACCGCGCCCGCCTCGCTGAAGCAGATCGCCCCGCAGTTGCCGATCCTGATCATCGGCGGCGACCACGACCCGGTCAGCCGGGGCAACGGCCTGCAACGCCTGGCCGATGCACTCAGGCAGGCAGGACACAGCCGCACCACGTTGAAGATTTATTCACAGGCCCGCCACGAAACGCTCAACGAAACGAACCGTGACGAGGTCACCCGCGACCTGATCGACTGGCTGGAGCAGACGCTCTCGCAGCCCCAGCAGCGACCATCAAACTCTCAGGAACCCCATCCATGACGCAAAGCAGCAACACGCCTTACGAAGCCCTCGAAGTGGGCCAGACCGCCAGCTACAGCAAGAGCGTGGAAGAACGCGACATCCTGCTGTTCGCTGCCGTTTCCGGTGACCACAACCCGGTGCACCTGGACGCCGAATACGCCGCCACCACCATGTTCAAGGAACGCATCGCCCACGGCATGTTCAGCGGCGCACTGATCAGCGCGGCCGTGGCCTGCACCCTGCCCGGCCCGGGCACCATCTATGTGGGCCAGCAGATGAGCTTCCAGAAGCCGGTGAAACTGGGCGACACCCTGACCGTGCGCCTGGAAATTCTCGAGAAGCTGCCGAAATTCCGCGTACGCATCGCCACCCGGGTGTTCAACCAGCACGACGAACTGGTGGTCGACGGCGAAGCTGAAATCATCGCGCCACGTAAAGCCGTTACCGTCGAATTGGCTACCCTGCCGCCGATCAGTATCGGCTGATTTCCCAAGCCCGACACATCCTACTGTTAAGCGCCCACTGCCTTCCCCTGGAGCTTCCATGCCACTGTCCATGCATTCCATTACCATCCCGGTGTTCACCCGCCAGCTGACCAACCTGTCGACCATTCTCGGCATCGCCGCGGCCAATGCCGAAGCCCGCAAGATCGAGCAGAGCGTGCTGCTCGGCTCGCGCCTGGCGCCGGACATGTTCCCGCTCAGCCGTCAGGTACAGATCGCCTGTGACACGGTGAAATCCGGCGCGGGCCTGCTGGCCGGCGTCGAAGTGCCGAGCCATGCCGACGACGAAACCAGCTTCGCCGAGCTGCAGGCGCGTATCGCCAAGACCCTGGAATTCGTGCAGGGCATCAGCGCCGCCCAGCTCGACGGCAGCGAAGACCGCACCGTGACGCTAAAGCGCCGCGACAAGGAAACCCACTTTCAGGGCTTGGCCTTCCTGCAGGATCACGTGCTGCCGAACCTGTACTTCCACATCACCACCACCTACGCCATCCTGCGCCACAACGGCGTGGAGCTGGGCAAGCGCGACTTCCTCGGCACCCGCTAAGATCGCGTTCGCGTCTTGCATCACGGGTAACGACGACGGGCTGCCACGCGGCTCGGCGCGTAGGCTGGATCAGGGCGCGGCTAGCGGCTAGCCGCCGGCAGATTTCTCAGGGCGGGCAACAATAGCCGCCCTGTCTTCTCTTATCTGCCAGCAGTCACTCGGGCTCGCCGGCCGCCTTGCGGCGACGCTTGCTGCTGAGCGAACGGGAGCTGCTGTCCATGTCCATCAGCAGGTTCATGCCGCGTTCCGCGTAGCTCAGCGCGGCCACCAAGGCCGCCTCGGCGGACTTCGCATCCTTGCGGCGCAGCGCTTCGAGAATCTCGCGAAGGTGGGCGTGGATCTTGGCCACGAAGATCGGCGCCTCGAAAACCGCGTTCGAGGGCGGTGCGACATGCACCCAGGCATACTCGATGACTTCCAGCAGCGCGCTTGAGCCGCCGATGCGATACAGATCCATGAGCAGCGCGTTGAAGCGCTGGGCATAGCCGCTGGTGCGGCCCGCCTCTATCTCCTCCTGGATATGCTCTGCGCGCTCGATCAGGCTCTGTAGCTGTTCATCGGTGATGCGCTGCGCCGCACGCTCGATGGCCAGGGTTTCCAGGCGCACGGTGATTTCATAGAACTCGGAGAAGCGCTGCTGGGAGATCTCGGGTACGCGTGCCGAACGGTTTTCCTCGACCGCCAGCGCGCCCTCCTCGCCGAGGCGTTTCAAGGCCAGGCGCACGGGCATGGCGCTGACGCCGAATTCTGCCGCCAGATCACGAATTTTCAGCCGGTACCCGGTGGGCCAGCGGCACTCCATCAGGTCCTTGCGGATGGCGTTGTAGATCTGCTCGGCAATTGTCTCTTTGGGGGCCGCGGGAGGCCGCATAGCTATTCCTTGTGATCGCCATTACTGAGAGTGGTGACGATATATCCTGTGCGGCTTCACAAATCCAGTCTGCGCGCCAATCAACTGCCTGCCGCCTGGCCCGGTGCGCCTGTTGGAACGCATATGGCCGCGCCATCTGGTGCAGCCATACAGCCGATTGCTAATCGAAGCTCAGGTTACAACCCCAGGCTTCGATGACGCTGACCCACACTTCGACACCCAGACTGTTGCCGAACTGGGCATTCCAGCCACTGACGATCTGATCACAAAGCGCCTGAAATTCAGGGCGAAGTTCGACGTCGCTGGTGGATACCTTGATCACCACATCGGGCACCGCGGCGGCACGCACCGCAGAGGCGTTGAATGCCAATACCTTGCACTGATCGAGCTCGATGATGATGTCGTGCTCGGGCACCTTGAATACCGACCGGACGGCGCCCAGCAGCATATCCATCAACTTGGCACAACACTCGGTCAGCTGTGCTTGCGCGGCTGCCGATTTGGGGAATATTTCGATATAGGCCATGGCGGTGATTCACTCCGGGTAGCGCGGCAAGGTTTGCGGGGCGTCAGGGCGCCTTTATTTCCATCAACTCGATGGGAAAGCCGATGGAAGGCTGCATGTCCATTTTCACTTCCCGCGAGTGTTCGGATGAAAGCGAGTCGGTCATGCACCAGCCGAGTTTCGACAGTCGCTCCACTTCGGCATCCATATCCGGGGTGAGAAAGCCGATCTCGCTCAGGTGGCCGATGGGCGTGGCGCAGCCGGTGTCGTAGCCCAGCTGCTGCTTCTCCAGGGGCTGCATGAGTTCGAGGTAGAACTCGTCGCTAACCCAGGCGCCACTTACCGCCGCCTCACCTTTGAATAGAGACCCGGTAACCCGGTTGAAGGCACCGATGCCGAACGACTCGGCCAGCAGCTTTTCCGTGCGGTCGATATCTTCGACGCGAACACAGACGTGATTCATGATCAGGCGTTTCTCGCGATGACATTTTTCCACTAGGCGCATCATGCGGCTGTCGAAATCGTCTTCAGTGCTCTGTCCTTCCATCGTGTTTCCTCCAGCCAGCCCGTCGAGGTGCTGGCAAGACGTTGAATGAAGAAGCCTGCAGGGCCTGTCACCGCTAGCCCGTGCGCCGTTGCGGCGAGTGGCCAATCTAGGTCTGGCAGCTCAACGAGCCGCACCGACACGGAGCACAAAATATCACAAAAACACTTTATATCTATATCAAATTAATCACAAATGGCATTTTCGCCCTCATTGTCGACGTTCTTGGAGTGAAGAGAAGAGCGCCGGTCCTCAGTTCGCCCAGACCATCCAGGGTAGCTTTTATCGACCGCAAGGGCCTGGTGCATAACGGCCCATCAGCGCACCAAGACAGGTCATGAATAGTGACAACTTACAAATAAACGCCGGCTATTCGCTGAAAATCCGCAACCTTTTGTGCACATCGCACAATGCGCGCTGTATGCACCACCCAAAGGTTCGGTTGGCACGTCGCCTGCTATAGCCATGGCTTCCCTCACCCTGTGGAGCCAGGCCATGACTCATCCCACCACCGACAGCGACTACCCTTTGAGCGAAGTGCCGGCCGGCGCCCGCAAGGGGCTGTTCTCCACGTCGATCATGCTGTTCTCCTTTACTTTCTTCACCGCCACCATGTTCGCCGGCGGCAAGATCGGCATGGCCTTCGACTTCACTACGCTGATCTGGGCCGCAGTGATCGGCAACCTGCTGCTCGGTGCCTATGCCGCGATCCTCGGCCTGATCGCCTGTCGCAGCGGCCTCAATTCGGTATTGATGGGCCGCTTCTGCTTTGGCGAGGCCGGCAGCAAACTCTCCGACGTGTTGCTCGGTTTCACCCAGATCGGCTGGTACGCCTGGGGCACCGCCACGGTAGCCATCGTGCTGGTGAAGATTCTCGGCTTGCCTGAGGGGCTGACCATTCCCCTGATGGTGCTGTTCGGCTTCGCCTTCTGCATCACCGCGTTCATCGGCTACAAGGGGCTGGACATCCTGTCGCGCATTTCCGTGCCGGCGATGCTCGCCCTGCTGGTCTGCTCGCTGTGGATCGCCACCGACGACATCGGCGGCCTGAGCGCGCTGATGGCCATCGAGCCGACCCAGAGCATGACCCTGAGCGTGGCCATCACCATGGTCTTCGGCACCTTCGTCAGCGGCGCGACGCAAGCCACCAACTGGACGCGCTTCGCCCGCACCGGACGCATCGCGGTGATCGCCAGCATGGTCGGCTTCTTCCTGGGCAACGGCCTGATGATCGTCGCCGGGGCTTACGGCGCCATCGTCTACCAGCAGCCGGACATCGTCGAAGTACTGGTGCTGCAGGGTCTGTCCATGGCCGCGGTGGTGATGCTGTTCCTGAACCTATGGACGACCCAGGACAACACCATCTACAACTTCGCCGCCGCCGGCTGCAACCTGCTGCGCACCGGCCGGCGCAAGACGGTGACCGTGGTCGGCGCCGGCATCGGCACGCTGCTGGCCATCGGCGGCATGTACGAGATGCTGATTCCGTTCCTGATCCTGCTCGGCTCGATCATCCCACCGATCGGTGGTGTGATCATGGCCGACTATTTCTACGGCCATAAGAGCCGCTACCCGCTGCTCGCCGAGGCGCGCATCCCCGCCTTCAACTGGGTCGGCCTGGGCGCTTACGGCGTCGGTTCGCTGTGCGCCTACTTCTCGCCCTGGGTCGCGCCGCTGGTGGGCATCGCCGTCGCGGCAGTGGTGTACATCGTGCTGTTCGAAGCGAAGAAGATCCTCGCCGCCCGTGGCCAGGTCGCCCGCGCATGAGCCTGAGCGTCGCCGATGTACTGGCCCTGCCCGGCCTGCACGAGCTGCGCCTGCGCGCTTGCCAGGCAGCGCTGGGCAATCCGGTACGCTGGCCCTACGTGGCCGAGAACGAGGATATCGCCGACTGGGTGATGGGTGGCGAGCTGGTGTTCGTCACCGGCATCAACCACCCGCGCGATGAAGCCAACCTGCTGCTCCTGGTGCGCCAGGCGGTCGAGCGGGCTACCGCCGGGCTGGTGATTCTTACCGGCGCCGAATACATCCAGGCGATTCCAGCGGCGGTGATCGCCGAGGCGGAGCGCCTGGGCCTGCCGCTGCTGGAGCAGCCCTACGGGCTGAAGATGGTGGTGGTCACCCAGGCCATCGGCACGGCACTGGTGCAGCAGCAGATGATCGGCAGCTCGCGCCAGCACGTGCTGGAGCAATTGCTCGAAGGCGACTACCAGTCCCTCGACGTGCTGCTGCAGCGCGCGGCCAGCCTCGACTTGCCGCTGAGCGTGCCGCGCCAGGTCGCCCTGCTGCGCCTGCAGAACAGCGAGCAACTGTTCGACGGTGAAGCAGCGGCCAGCGGCGAGCGCCTGCTGCGCGACAACCGCCAGTGCCTGCAGCAGCGCCTCGAACAGTGCCTGCAACAACTGGGTGACGCCCTGCCGCTGATCAGCCAGGGCGAGCACTGGATCGCCCTGCTGCCCTGCACCGGCAGCCAGGACGAGCAACGCAACCGTAAAGTCCTGATGGACTTGCTCGGTGAACTGGACGAACGCCTGCAGCCGCAGCGCCTGTTTCTCGGCCTGAGCAGCGGCAATCACCACCCCGAACATTTCGCCCGGGCACTCGGCCAGGCTCGCCAGGCGCTGGTCGCCGCCCAGGCCTTTCCCGAGCGGCTGGGGCTGTGCAGCTTCAACGAACTCGGGGTGATCGAACTGCTCGCCGCGATCCGCGACCGCAGCCTGCTCGAGCGCTTCGTCGAGCGCACCCTGGGCCCGCTGATCGGCGATGATTCACGCCACGAACCGGTGCTGATGCCCACCCTGGAAGCCTGGTTCTTCGAAAACGCCAACCTGGCCCTGGCCGCGCAACGCCTGGGCGTACACCGCAATACCCTGAGCTACCGTGTACAACGTATCGAAGCGCTGACCGGGTGCTCGTTCGATGATCCTCACGACCGGCTGAACATCAGCATTGCCCTGCTGATTCGTCGCCTGTCGTCTCATAGCCTGCCAAGGAGTACCCCATGAACATCGTCAACGCCCGCCTGCGTGGCCGCGAAGGTCTTTTCCACATTGCACTGGACGGCTCGCAGATTGCCGCCATCACTGCACAACCCGCAGTGATCAGCGCCAGCGAAGATGATCTGGACGCCGCCAGCAACCTGGTGGTCGCACCCTTCATCGAGCCGCACATCCACCTCGACGCCACCCTAACCGCCGGCGAGCCGGCCTGGAACATGAGCGGCACGCTGTTCGAGGGCATCGAGCGCTGGGCCGAGCGCAAGGCGCTGGTCACCCATGAAGACACCAAGACCCGCGCCAAGAAAACCATCGACATGCTGGTCGACCATGGCATCCAGCACGTGCGCACCCACGTCGACGTCACCGACCCGACCCTGGCCGCGCTCAAGGCGATGCTCGAAGTACGCGAGGAAACCCGCCACCTGATCGACCTGCAGATCGTCGCCTTTCCCCAGGAGGGCATCGAGTCCTATGCCAACGGCCGCGCGCTGATGGAGCAGGCGGTGGAACTGGGCGCTGATGTGGTGGGCGGCATTCCGCATTTCGAGAACACCCGCGACCAGGGCGTCAGCTCGATCAAGTTTCTGATGGACCTGGCCGAGCGCACCGGCTGCCTGGTGGACGTGCACTGCGACGAGACCGACGACCCGCAGTCGCGCTTTCTCGAGGTGCTGGCCGAAGAAGCCCGGGTGCGCGGCATGGGCGAAAGGGTCACCGCCAGCCATACGGTGGCCATGGGCTCCTACGACAACGCTTACTGCTCCAAGCTGTTTCGCCTGCTGAAGATGTCAGGCATCAACTTCGTCTCCTGCCCCACCGAGAGCATCCACCTGCAGGGGCGCTTCGACAGCTACCCGAAACGCCGTGGCCTGACCCGCGTGGCGGAGATCGATCGCGCCGGCATGAACGTCTGCTTCGGACAGGATTCCATCGTCGACCCCTGGTACCCGCTGGGCAACGGCAACATCCTGCGCATTCTCGAGGCCGGCCTGCACATCTGCCATATGCTCGGTTACGAAGACCTCAAACGCAGCCTCGACCTGATCACCGACAACAGCGCCCGCACCCTGCACCTGGGTGAGCGCTATGGTCTGGAAGTGGGTCGCCCGGCCAACCTGCTCATTCTCTCGGCGCCCGACGATTACGAGATGATTCGCACCCAGGGCCATGCGCTGGTTTCGGTACGTCATGGTGAAGTGCTGATGCGCCGCACCCCGGCGAGCGTGCAGCGCGGCTGATCAATCGCCGCCCGTAGCCAGGGGTTGAGCGTAGCGATACTCAAGGAATGTCCCGGGTGTCGCTACGCTCGACTTGGGCTACGAAATCGTGGGAGGGGCTTTAGCCCCGATAAGCCCTTAAGAGCTCGTGGCTAAAGCCCCTCCTACAATGACTAAACGCGCCCTACTCCACCCGCACGCTGGCGGTCATGCCGGCGCTCAGTTGCACGTTCTCCGGCACGTCATCGAGCTTGATGCGTACCGGAATCCGCTGGGCCAGGCGTACCCAGTTGAAGGTCGGCTCGACGTTGGCCAGCAATTGACCGTCCGGGCTGGCATTGCGGTCGGTGATGCCGCGGCTGATGCCTTCCACCTCGCCACGAATCTCCTGCTCACCGCCCATCAACCAGATCTCCACCGGCGCACCGACCTGGATGCGCGGCAACTTGGTTTCCTCGAAATACGCCTGCACGTAGAACGAGCCGGTATCGACCAAGGCCATCACCGCCTGCCCAGCGGTCACGTAGTTGCCCTGGGCCAGCCTCAGGTTGGTGACCTGGCCATCGCGCGGCGCGCGCACTTCGCTGCGCTCCAGGTTGAGCTGGGCGATACGCAGGTCGGCCTGGGCCTCGCGGAATTCACTGCGGGCCATCTCGGCGTTGATCTGCGCGTTCTCACGCAGCTCGGCGCTGATCGCCTGGCTACCCAGTTGCGCACGGCGCGAAGCTTCGTGCTCGCGCAGGCTGAGCTGCTGCTTGCGGATGTCCACCACGGCCTGGGCCTTTTCCACCGCGGCCTGGTAACGGTCACGGTCGATGGTCATCAACAGATCGCCAGCCTTGACCTGCTGGTTGTCGCGCACCTTGAGATCGAGCACCCAGCCGGACACGTCCGGCGCGATGGTCACCACATCGGCGCGCACCCGGGCATCCCGGGTCCAGGGCGAATACATGTAGTGCTGCCAGATCCACGAGCCGGCGAGAACCGCCACCGCCACCATGGCCAGGGTGATGCCGACGCGAATGGTCGAACGCATGCTTTTCTCCTCAAGTCGCCAGGACGGCAATCACCGCCGCCAAGACGCAAACGAACAGGGCGCAGTCGAACAAGGCCTCGTGCCAGATCCACTGCGCCAATCCCACTCGCTGCAGCCCCAGGCGGATCACGCCGGTGAGCAGCAGCGCCAAAACCGCATAGGCCGCCATCGGGCTCAATAGAACACCGCCCAGCGACCACTCATGTAAGCCCATTGGCTTCTCCTCTTAGCTGGCACCAGTGGCGCCAGCCATTCTGCAACTGCAACAGCGCCGCTTCAGCGAGGCGCTTGTCGATGCTCGGCGTGCAGGCGCGCAGGGCTTGCTGCAACTCGGCCACCGGGGCGTTCAGGTCATCCTCGCGGCCCGGCGCCGGGCCGCGCTCCAGCGCATCGTCGAGGCGCTCCAGAAACCGTCGCTGCGAGCGCGCCAGGCCGGTATCGGCCTTGGCCAGACAGGCGCGCAGGTGCAGCAGCTCGTCACCCAGGTCCAGGCCTGCAACGCCTTCGTCCCAGCGGCTGCGCGCCTGATCCGGACGCGCCGGGTAGTGCCGCGCCAGCTGCAGCAAGCGGTCAGCCATGCGCCCACCAAACCAGTTTTCCGCGCGGCCCAGGTCACGGCGCGTCAGCCGGCCGAGGTCGACCAGCATGGCATGCACCAGACGCCGGCCATGCCACACCGGGTTGCGCAGCACGATCACGCGAAACGCCATGACCGCCACCGCCACGCCCATGAGCATGCCCGGCGCCTCGTTGAGGAAATATTCCACGTTGTAGCCGACGCTCGGCGGCGGTATGCAGAGCACGATGAAGTGCAGGCAGAAGGCCGTCGAGGTGGCGGCCACCGCCGGCTTGGCCATGCCCAGCACGCCAAAGAACAATGGCACGCCGAGCACCATGCAGAGCATCACGAAGCCGTCGATCTGCGGCATCAGGATCTGCCCGACGAAGAACGCCACCGGCAGCGCATAGAGGATGCCGCGCAAGAACATCATGCCGATCTGTGGCGCCGCCTCCAGCCGTGCGAACAGGCTACATACCACGCAGGCCAGCAGCATGGCACCGGTGGCGTGGGTCCAGCCGGTGGCCAGCCAGAAGCTCGCCAGGGTCAGGAACGCCAGGGCGCTGCGCGAACCGAACACCAGCGCACTCTGCCAGTCGTAGTGCCAAGACAGCGCCCGCGGCGCATCGGCCGGCGCCCTGCCCTGCTCGACCGCCAGCAGCGCACGGCCGGCATCCTCGATGCGCATCAGCAGCACCGCCATGCGTCCCAGGCATAGTTGCTGGCCGCCGTTGAGCTCGTCGTCCTCGGCAGCCTGGCGCAGGCGCTCGATCAGCTGCGGGCGGTCGCTCGCGCCGTCCTGCAGACGCTCATCCACTTCCTGCAACCAGGGCGCCACGGCCTGCGCTTCCTGACTGCTCAGCTGCCGCCACTGGCGCGCCACACCGCGAGCCAGGCGCAGCACGCCGAGCAGGTCGCGGCTGAGCACCCGCAGGGCGATGGCCCGCTGGCGACCGCGCTCGCCCTCGAACCAGGCGTGCTCACGCTGGGCATCCACGGCGACGATACGTGACAGGGCTTCGAGCAGGCCTTTGCGCGCCTCTTCCTCGCCGGTCAGCGCCTGGCGCGCCGCCTTGAGGCCGGTCTGCCAGGCATCGCGGGCCTGCTGGGCCAGTTGCCGCTCGACCCGCTGCGGCCACAGCAGCGCACTGCTCAGGGTGGCGCAGACGATACCCAGGCAGATTTCCGTGGAGCGGGCGATGGCTTCGTCGAAGATCACCTGGGGCTTACCGATGGCCGGCAGGCCGATGATCGCCACCGTATAGCCGGCCAGCACGAAGGCGTAGGACCAGGCGCTGCGCAACATGGTCGAGGCCGCCGTGCACAGGCCCAGCCACAGGGCGAAGGCCAGGACGAAGAGCAGCGGCATCTGCGCGAACAGCGCCATCATCACCACGGCCATGAAGGTGCCGACCAGGGTGCCGAGCAAGCGCGCCAGACCTTTCTGCACCACCATGCCGGACAACGGCTGGGCAACGATGAAGGCGGTCATCAGCGCCCATTGCGGCTGCTCCAGCCCCAGGCGCAGGGCGAGCCAGAGCGCCAGACCGCCGCCGAGCAGGGTCTTGATCGCGAACTGGATGGCTTGGGTGCTTGGCGCAATGAACGCCAGCAGGGAATCACGCACGGTGCTTACCTAAAAGGGTCTCAGCTCTGAACATAGCCGTAGCCAAAGGGTTCCGCCTCCGTGCAGGGTGCGAATTATTAGCTAGCTAAGCATGTACTGTCCAGAGAGCACCCACCCGCAAGCGTATTAAATGCAGACGAAAAAAAGGGCGACCGAAGTCGCCCCAATGCCTTGCGTGCTCGTGAATCCGGAAATCACTGCGGCTTTTTCTTGTTCGCATCCTTCCAGACGAAATAGGTGAACCCGGCGCCAAACAGAATCATCAGTCCAACGGTGCCGATACCGGCGAGAACCACCACATCTAAGAACATGCTGCCTCCTTGCACCTGCTGCTCGGGTATGGCGCTACGTTAACAGCCATACGCCGCCCGCCATTGACCCAGGTCAACGGCCAGGCACGGACGAGCATCAGCGCCGGACAGCGACTGATCTGCATCAATTTGGACGGGTTTGGGCGGCGCGGACGGATACGCAGCGAAGCCGCACTGGCATCCGTTAGCGATCTTTTATGAATGCGCAAACAGCAGAAATGGCAGGTTGAGCAAAGCGTTTGATATGTAGGAGTGGCTTTAGCCACGAGCCCCTGGCATCTCGAAATAGCTCGTGGCTAAAGCGGATCGCCGCGCGATCCTCTACAAGATCGCGACCGTATCGCAGGAGGCTCTCAGCGTTTCTTCGGCTTACTCTTGGACTTCTTCTTGCCCTTGGGCAGCGGTAAGGCCTGTTCGAAGGCGTTGCGCATCTCTTCGAGCTTCCTGTCGCGCAGGTCGTGGATGCGCTTGTCGCGCTCGGCGGCGAAGTCGATCAGTTTCACATCATTGCTCATAGCGGCGTCCGGATCAGACGAAACGTCAGGTTCAGTCGTGGGGCACAGGGCTTGCGCGTCTTGGCCACCTGGTGCTGCCAATGATGCTGCGTCTGGCCGCTCATGACCAGTAGCGAGCCATGGGCCAGTTGCAGCGAGTGCTCGATACGCGTGCCGCCCTTGCGGCGCAGGTCGAAACGACGTTCGCCACCCAGGCTCAACGACGCCACCAGCGGCTCAGCGCCCAGTTCGCGCTCGTCGTCGCTGTGCCAGCCCATGGAGTCCTGACCATCGCGGTAGTAGTTGAGCAGCACGCCATTGAGCGGCTGGCCAAGGTTGTCGACCACGCGCTGACGAATCTCGGCCAGCAGCGGCGTCCAGGGCAGCGGTTGATGGGTCATGCCGGAATAGCGATAACGGGCATCGCTGTCGCCATACCAGGCTACCAGGCGCGGCACCGGCAACTGACGGCCGAACAGCACCACTTCGGGTTGCTGCCAGAGTGTTTGCTCGACCAGCCGCTGCAGCCATTCACCGGCTGTGGCCTGGTCGAGCCAGTCGGGTTGATAAGTGAGTTCGGCATCGGGCAGTTGCAGCGCTGCCTGCTCGAAGAGCCCGCCCTGGGCGGTGATCCCATCCACCGGCGTCAAACCTCGACGTCCACCCACAGGCCCTGGCGCGGCAACTGGTCGATGGCAGGCTCATCCGCCTCGTCGACTTCGCCCTCGGCCAGCTCGGCGGCGCTGTAGCCGCGTCGCTGCCGACGACGCTGCTCTTCACGCAGCCGCTCGGCCACCTCATCAGGGTGGCGCTTGTCCAGGCCGACCGAATCTTCCTGAGCCGTTTCAGCAGTGGGCGTCACCGGCGCGATCTCCGGGCGCGGCTTGACCACGTCCTGCTGGGCGGTAACCGGAATCAGGCTGTGAGGAATCGGCGGCAGCATGAAACACCTCTCTTTGCAGCCTTATCGGCCAAACGGCGGGCGACTTTATGGCGGCATGACTAGACTGTCTGACCGGACGCGCGTCGGTAAGTGCCAAATCGACCCTGATGCACCTTTGGTCAAGCCTGGCACTGCGGTAACATAGCCGGCTTTTTTGACAGGTGGAGACAGGCAGCATGGCGGAGTATCAACCGGGGCAACGCTGGATCAGCGACAGCGAAGCGGAACTGGGCTTGGGCACCATCCTCATGCAGGAAGGCCGCATGCTCACCGTGCTCTACCCCGCCACCGGCGAAACCCGTCAGTACGCGGCGCGCAATGCGCCGCTGACCCGGGTGCGCTTCTCGCCGGGCGACGAGATCACTCACTTCGAAGGCTGGAAACTGACCGTGCGCGAAGTCGACGACGTCGATGGCCTCTTGGTCTATCACGGCCTCGACGCCAAGAACCAGGCCGTCACCCTGCCGGAAACCCAGCTGTCCAACTTCATCCAGTTCCGCCTGGCCAGCGACCGCCTGTTCGCCGGTCAGATCGACCCGCTGCCGTGGTTCGGGCTGCGCTACCGAACCCTGGAATTCACCAGCAAGCAGGTGCAATCCTCGCTGTGGGGCCTGGGCGGCGTACGTGCCCAGCCCATCGCCCACCAGCTGCACATCGCCCGCGAAGTCGCCGACCGCATCGCCCCGCGCGTGCTGCTGGCCGACGAAGTGGGCCTGGGCAAGACCATCGAAGCCGGCCTGGTGATCCATCGCCAGCTGCTTTCGGGTCGCGCCAATCGCGTGCTGATCCTGGTACCGGAAAACCTGCAGCACCAGTGGCTGGTAGAGATGCGCCGCCGCTTCAACCTGGAAGTCGCGCTGTTCGATGCGGAGCGCTTCATCGAGAGCGACGCCAGCAACCCGTTCGAAGACGCACAACTGGCGTTGGTCGCCCTGGAATGGCTGTGCGAGGACGAAAAGGCCCAGGACGCGCTGTTCGCCGCCGGCTGGGACCTGATGGTGGTCGACGAAGCCCACCACCTGGTCTGGCACCCGGAAAAGGCTAGCCGCGAGTACAGCCTGGTCGAGCAACTGGCCGAAGTGATCCCTGGCGTGCTGCTGCTCACCGCCACCCCCGAACAGCTCGGCCAGGACAGCCACTTCGCGCGCCTGCGTCTGCTCGACCCCAATCGCTTCCATGACCTGGAAGCCTTCCGCGCCGAGAGCGCCAGCTACAAGCCGGTGGCCGAGGCGGTGCAGGAGCTGCTCGACGAAGGCAAGCTCAGCGCCCAGGCCCGCGATGCCATCGGCAGCTTCCTAGGCGATGAAAGCCGCGAGCTGCTCGACGCCGCTGACGGTGGCGATGCCGACGCCCGCGCACGCCTGGTACGCGAGCTGCTCGACCGCCACGGCACCGGCCGCCTGCTGTTCCGTAACACCCGCGCCGCCGTACAAGGTTTCCCCGAGCGCGAACTGCACCCCTACCCGCTGCCGAGCCCGGACGAGTACATGGAGCTGCCGCTGGGCGAGCACGCCGAGCTGTACCCGGAAGTCAGCTATCAGGGCCAGGCCGACATCGAGGAAGATCAGCGCTGGTGGCGCTTCGACCCGCGCGTCGAGTGGCTGATCGACACCCTGAAGATGCTCAAGAAATTCAAGGTGCTGGTGATCTGCGCCCACGCCGAAACCGCCATGGACCTGGAAGACGCCCTGCGCGTGCGCTCCGGCATCCCGGCCACCGTCTTCCACGAAGGCATGAGCATCCTCGAGCGTGACCGCGCCGCTGCCTACTTCGCTGACGAAGAGTTCGGTGCCCAGGTGCTGATCTGCTCGGAAATCGGTTCCGAAGGCCGCAACTTCCAGTTCGCCCATCACCTGGTGCTGTTCGATCTGCCGGCCCACCCGGACCTGCTCGAACAGCGCATCGGCCGCCTCGACCGCATCGGCCAGAAGCACAAGATCCAGCTGCACGTGCCGTACATGGAAAACAGCCCCCAGGAGCGTCTGTTCCAGTGGTACCACCAGGCGCTGAACGCCTTCCTGGCCACCTGCCCGACCGGCAACGCCCTGCAGCACCAGTTCGGCAGCCGCCTGCTGCCGATGCTGGAAAACGCCGACGACGGCCAGTGGCAGACGCTGATCGACGAAGCCACCGCCGAGCGCAAGCGCCTGGAAGGCGATTTGCACGCCGGCCGCGACCGCCTGCTGGAACTCAACTCCGGCGGCGCCGGTGAAGGCGAGGCGCTGGTCGAGGCAATCCTCGAGCAGGACGACCAGTTCGCCCTGCCGATGTACATGGAGCAGCTGTTCGACGCCTTCGGCATCGACAGCGAGGACCATTCCGACAATGCCCTGATCCTGCGTCCCAGCGAGAAGATGCTCGATGCCAGCTTCCCGCTCGGCAACGACGAAGGCGTGACCATCACTTACGACCGCGACCTGGCCCTGTCGCGCGAAGACATGCAGTTTCTCACCTGGGAGCATCCCATGGTGCAGGGCGGCATGGACCTGGTGCGCTCCGGCTCGATGGGCAACACCTCGGTGGCGCTGATCAAGAACAAGGCCCTCAAGCCCGGCACCGTGCTGCTCGAGTTGCTGTACGTCAGCGAAGTAGTGGCGCCGCGCAAGCTGCAACTGGGCCGCTACCTGCCGCCGGCTGCATTGCGCTGCCTGCTCGACGGCAACGGCAACGACCTGGCCGCCAAGGTGTCCTTCGACACCCTCAACGACCAGCTCGAAGCCGTGCCGCGCGCCAGCGCCAACAAGTTCGTGCAGGCCCAGCGTGATGCGCTGACGCCGAAGATCGCCGCCGGCGAAGCCAAGGTCTCGCCGCGCCATGTCGAGCGCGTCACCGAAGCCAAACGCCGCCTGGCCGCCGAGCTGGACGAAGAACTGGCCCGCCTGACTGCCCTTCAGGCGGTCAACCCGAGCGTGCGCGACAGCGAACTGGACGCCCTGCGCGAGCAGCGCGAGCAAGGTCTGGCCATGCTCGACAAGGCCGCCCTGCGCCTGGAAGCGATTCGGGTGCTGGTCGCGGGCTGAGGCGTGCCGCCAGCCATTTATGGGTTTCACCCATCCTACAGACTGAACCAAGCCTCGTAGGATGGGTGAAACCCATCAAAATACGTCCCTGCAAACGCCCCTACACCATCTGCAACCGCTGCTTGCGCGTCGGTGCCGGGTAGGCGCTGTCGATCGCCTGCAAATCGGCGGCGCTGAGCTGCAGCTCGGCTGCTGCCGCGTTCTCGGCCAGGTGTCGGGGATCGCTGGCCTTGGGAATCACCAGCACGTTGGGCTGACGTAGCGCCCAGGCCAGGGCGACCTGGGCGGCGGTCACGCCATGCTGCTGCGCCACCTGCTGCAGCGCCGGATCGGCCAGCAGCGCACCGCCCTGCCCCAGCGGGCAGTAGGCCATCAACGGCATGCCCTGTTTCTGCTGCCAGGGCAGCAGGTCGAACTCCACGCCGCGCTCCTCGGGGTTATAGAGCACCTGATTGGTCGCACAGGCCGGCGCACCGAGCTCCTGCAGATCATCCAGATCGAAGTTGGAAACGCCCCAGCGGCCGATCTTGCCCTGTTCGCGCAGGCGCTCGAAAGCCTCGACCGTTTCTTCCAGCGCGTACTGGCCGCGCCAGTGCAGCAGATACAGGTCGATATGCTCGGTGCCCAGACGCCTCAAGCTGCGCTCGCAAGCGGCCGCCACGCCACTGCGGCTGGCGTTGTGCGGGTAGACCTTGCTGACCAGAAACACCTGGTCGCGCTTGCCGGAAATCGCTTCGCCGACGACCTCTTCGGCGCCGCCTTCACCATACATTTCGGCGGTGTCGATCAAGCGCAAACCGCGCTCGATGCCCTCGCGTAGCGCAGCGATTTCGCCTCTGCGCCGATCGCGATTTTCGCCCATGCGCCAGGTGCCCTGGCCTATCACCGGCACCTGAGCGCCGGCCAATTCGAGTGTGCGCATCATGCTTCCTCCTGTGATTGCATCCTGACCAGCCCATATAGCTCAGGTTCAGGCCCACAATCCAAACCTAGGCGTATGTAAAGACTGGATTTTTTTGACCGATCGGTCGGACAGCGCACGCCAGAGCGGCTACCCTGTCAGGAAAGGACAAGCCAGGGCCAGTTAACCATGGGCGCACTATGGCGATCCGACTCCGCACCGCCTGCTCGCGAACACAAGGTTGCGACCGCGGTGCCGCGTAAACCCAAGCCCCGCAAGCATCGCGTGCGCTGGGTGGTTGGCTCGACGCTGCTGCTCGGGCTGATGGGTATCACGGGGCTGGCAGTCTTCGAGCTACGCTCCGCCTACTTCCAATCGACCGAACTGAGCCGCTACGCCGCCACGCTTACCTATGAGGTGAAGGACGGCGCCAGCGAAGCCATCATCTACCCCGGCAATGGCCCCTTCGATCAGCGTCAGGGCTACAGCCGCCTGCCGACCTTTATCGAGCGCCTGCAAAGCCGTGACTTCGAAGTGCTGCAACAAGCGCGCTTCTCCCCTGCCCTGGCCGACTACACCCAGCGCGGCTTCTTCCCGCCCTACGCCGAGAAGGCGCAGACCGGCGTGAACATCGAGGATTGCCGCGGCACGCCCTTCTATACCGTGCGCAACCCGCGCCAGCGCTACCCCAGCTTCGCCGACATTCCACCGTTGGTGGTCGGCAGCCTGCTGTTCGTCGAGGACCGTCAGCTGCTCGCCGCAGAACCGGCTGAAGCCAACCCGGCGGTGGACTGGCCGCGCTTCGTCAAGGCAGCTTTTTCCCAAGTCGGCAAGTACGCCGGCATGCAGGATCAGTCCGCCGGCGGCAGCACCCTGGCCACCCAGCTGGAGAAATACCGTCACTCGCCGGACGGCATCACCCATGCGTCCGTCGAGAAATTGCGGCAGATGGTCTCGGCCAGTGTACGCGCCTACCAGGGCGGCCCGCAGACCCTTGCTGCGCGGCAGAACATCGTGCGCGACTACCTCAACAGCGTGCCGCTCTCGGCTGCCCCCGGCCATGGTGAAGTGCACGGTTTGGCCGACGGCCTGCGCATCTGGTTCGGCGTGGATTTCGTCACCACCAATCGCCTGCTCGCCGCGGACCAAAGCGATGAGACAAACCTGGCCGAACGCGGCCTCGCACTGCGCCAGGTGCTGTCCCTGATGATCGCCCAGCGCCGCCCGTCCTATTACCTTGCCCAGGGCCGCGCTGAACTGGCCGCCCTGGTGGACAGCCACCTGCGTCTGCTGGCCGACGGCGGCGTGCTGGACGCCAAACTGCGCGATGCAGCCCTGGCCCAGCAGGTGACTTACCGCGACTGGCAGACCGATCCGAACCTGCAACGTATCGACAGCGACAAGGGCGTGAGCATGGCGCGGGCGCGACTGGCCGGGCTGCTTAACCTGTCCTACTACGAACTCGACCGCCTTGACCTCGACGCCCGCGCCAGCCTCAACTCCGACCTGCAGCAACAGGTCAGTCTTTATCTGGAGCAGCTCGCCGACCCGGCGTTCGCCGAAAGCGTCGGTTTGTTCGGCGACCGGCTGCTGTCACCCAGCAAGACCGGCGACGTCAGTTACAGCTTCACGCTGTTCGAGCGCACGCCCAACGGCAACCAGGTGCGTGTACAGACCGACAACACCCATCAGCCGTTCGACATCAACGAGAGCAGCAAGCTGGAGCTGGGCTCCACCGCCAAACTGCGGGTAATGGCCACTTATCTGGAGGTGATCGCCGAACTGCATGGACGCCTGGCCGGCCTGAGCCCGGCGCAATTGCGCGGGCAGGATATCGCCGATCAGGATCTGCTCAGCCGCTGGGCCATCGATTACCTGCTGCGCAACCCGGGCGCCGACCTGACCAGCATGCTCGACGCAGCCCTGGAGCGCCGCTACTCGGCCAGCCCGGCGGAGCGCTTCTTCACCGGCGGCGGCCTGCACACCTTCGGCAACTTCCGCCGCGAGGACGACGGCCGACTGCCCACCCTGCGCGAGTCGCTGCGCGAATCGATCAACCTGCCTTTCGTGCGCCTGATGCGCGACCTGGTGCGCTACAGCACCTATCAGGCGCCGGGCAACAGCGCCGCCCTGCTCAGGGACGACAAGGACCCACGGCGCCAGGAATACCTGAGCCGCTTCGCCGACCGCGAGGGCACCACCTTCATGCTGCGCTTCTGGCGCAAGTACCAGGGCCAGTCCGCTCAGGAGCGTCTGGACACCTTTATCGGCGGCCTGCGCCTGACCGATACACGCCTGGCCGCGGTGCACCGCTACCTGATGCCGGAAGTGGATCAGGCGACCTTTGCCAACTTCATCCGCGCCCATCTGCCCGGCGTGCGGATCAGCGACAAGCGCATCGACGAGCTTTACCGGCGCTACGGCCCCGGCGCCTTCAGCCTGCCTGATCAGGGCTATATCGCCCGCGTGCATCCGCTGGAGCTGTGGCTGCTGAAATACCTGATCGACCATCCGCAAGCGTCGTTCAACGACGCGGTGAGCGCCAGCGCCGAGCAGCGCCAGGAGGTCTATGGCTGGCTGTTCAAGAGCCGCCACAAGAGCGCCCGCGACAGCCGTATTCGCATCATGCTGGAGGTCGAGGCCTTTTTGGATATCCACCAGCGCTGGCAGAACCTCGGCTACCCGTTCGAGTACCTGGTGCCTTCCCTGGCCACCGCCCTGGGCAGCTCGGGTGATCGCCCCGCGGCCCTGGCCGAGCTGATCGGCATCATCCAGAACGACGGTATCCGCCTGCCAACGGTGCGTATCGACAGCCTGCACTTCGCCGGCGGCACGCCCTACGACACGCGCCTGGGGCACGTGCTCGAAGCGGGCAAGCGAGTGATGGCCCCGGAGGTCGCCGCAGCGCTGCGCGAAGCCCTGTCACAAGTAGTGGATGGCGGCACCGCGCGACGCTTGCAGGGCGCCTTCACCCTGGCCGACGGCAGCCCGCTGATCCTCGGCGGCAAGACCGGCACCGGCGACAACCGCATGACCAGCGTCGGCCGCAGCGGCCAGGTGATCAGCTCGCGGGTGCAGAACCGCACCGCCACCTTCGTGTTCTTCCTCGGCCCGGATCACTTCGGCACCCTCACCGCCTTCGTACCGGGCCGCGCCGCAGAAAACTTTCGCTTCACCTCGGCGCTGCCGGTGCAGGTGCTCAAGGGCATGCAGCCGATTCTGGCGCCTTACCTGCAAACCGGTGCACGGACGCAATGCGCACCGCCTCCGCAGCAACAGACGGTGCAATTGCTTCGCTAGAGGCTGCTGCGATTTAAGCTGACGCTACATGGCAAGAGCGGCCATTCGCATGATCCGTAGGAGCGGCTTTAGCCGCGAGCTCTTCAAGCCCTAATAAAGCTCGGGGCTGAAGCCCCTCCTACGAAAGCGGCAGCAACAATTCCAGCTAATGCTTTGCTCACGCGTTTCGTAACCGCCAACGTCCCCTAGCGCTTCTGCCGCAGATACAACGCCTCGACCTTCTCCCGCGCCCAGGGGGTTTTGCGCAGGAAGGTCAGGCTCGACTTGATGCTCGGGTCGCTCTTGAAGCAGCGGATGTCGATGCGTTGGGCCAGGCCGTCCCAGCCCAGTTGCTCAACCAATTCGGTGAGGATGGCTTGCAAGGTGATGCCGTGCAGCGGGTCTTTGGAGGCGGTCATGGCGGGTTCCTGATGGCGGGGCGCTAAGCTTACCAGCAGCCACCAACGAAAAGGCCCGGACAATATCCGGGCCTCTGTTCAACAGGCTACGCAGGGGCGATCAGAGATGCGCGTCCTGGTATTCCTTCTCGGCTTCGTCGAAGCGCTTGAGCATCGCCGGCGTCGCCGGGCTGCCGATCTTGCTGAAGATCACGATGGCCAGGGTAGCGAGGATGAAGCCCGGGATGATTTCGTACAGGCCCAGGCCGATGAAGTTCTTCCACACCACCACGGTGACGGCGCCGACGACCATGCCAGCCAGCGCGCCATTACGGGTCATGCCCTTCCACACCAGCGACAAAATCACCACCGGCCCGAAAGCCGCGCCGAAACCGGCCCAGGCGTAAGAGACCAGGCCCAGCACCTTACTCTCCGGGTTGGAGGCGATGCCGATGGCTACCAGGGCAATCAGCAGCACCATGGCGCGACCGACCCACACCAGCTCGGTCTGGCTGGCATTTTTGCGCAGGAAGGCCTTGTAGAAGTCTTCGGTCAGGGCGCTGGAGGACACCAGCAGTTGGCAGCTCAGGGTGCTCATCACGGCAGCCAGAATGGCAGACAGGATCAGACCGGCAATCCACGGATTGAAGAGGATTTTGGTCAGCTCGATGAACACGCGCTCGCTGTTCTCGCCCACCGGGCCGGCCAGGGCCGGGTTATTGGCGAAGTAGGCGATACCGAAGAAGCCGACGGCAACGGCGCCGCCCAGGCTGAGGATCATCCAGGTCATGCCGATGCGGCGCGCGGCCGGGATCGTCTTGACCGAATCAGCCGCCATGAAGCGCACCAGGATGTGCGGCTGACCGAAGTAGCCCAGGCCCCAGGCCAGCAGCGAGATGATGGCGACGAAGGACAGGCCGCGGAACATGTCGAAGTTGGCCGGGTTGGCCTGCTCGATGGTGGTCATGGCGGCGTCGAAATCGCCGAGCGCCAGAATCACGAACACCGGCGTGATCAGCAGCGCGAAGATCATCAGGGTGGCCTGTACGGTGTCGGTCCAGCTGACTGCCAAAAAGCCGCCGATAAAGACGTAGGCAATGGTCGCTGCGGCACCGACCCACAGGGCGGTGTCATAGCTCAGGCCGAAGGTCGACTCGAACAGACGCGCACCGGCCACCACGCCCGAGGCGCAGTAGATGGTGAAGAACACCAGGATCACCAGGGCCGAGAAAATGCGCAGGATCTTGCTGTTGTCTTCGAAGCGATGGGTGAAGAAGTCAGGTAGGGTCAGGGCGTTGTTGTTGTGCTCGGTGTGCACACGCAGGCGACCGGCCACGAACAGCCAGTTCAGCCAGGCGCCCATGATCAGACCGATGGCGATCCAACTCTCGGAGATGCCAGCGATGAAGATCGCGCCCGGCAGGCCCATCAGCAACCAGCCGCTCATGTCCGAGGCACCAGCGGACAGCGCGGTAACGAAACTACCAAGGCTGCGACCGCCGAGGATGTAGTCGGAGAAGTTCTTGGTCGCGCGGTAGGCAGCGAAACCGATCAGCAACATGGCCAGGATGTAGACCACGAAGGTGACCAGCATGGGAGTGCTTGCAGTCATTGGGGAATGCCCCTCTCGTTTGTTTTTATTCGAACCGGGATTCCCGATCCAGTTGGCACATCACGACCATCGCTGATGGTCGCGCTCCAGGTACACCACTCTGCATGGTGGCGTTACCGATTCGGGGCATCAGCCCCCAATAAGACGCCTCTAAAAACGCAGTTGTTTTTCGAGGTTTCCGATAGCAAAACGGGCGGAAACCTGAAGATTCCCGCCCGCTCGTGATTACTCGTCGCCCAGCGACAGCAATGAGGCGTTGCCGCCCACCGCCGTGGTGTTCACCGAAGTGGTGCGCTCGTTGACGAAGCGCAGCAGGTAGCTCGGGCCACCGGCTTTCGGGCCGGTGCCGGATAGACCGCAACCGCCGAACGGCTGCACGCCGACCACCGCACCGATCTGGTTGCGGTTCACGTACAGGTTGCCGACACGCGCCAGGGCTTCGATGCGGGCGGCAGTTTCCTCGTTTCGGCTGTGAATGCCAAGGGTCAATCCGTAACCGGTGCCATTGATGGCCGCGACTACCTTCTCCAGATCCGCCGCGTCATAGCGCACCACGTGCAGCACGGGGCCGAACTGCTCTTTCTTCAGTTCATGAATGCCGCCGATCTCGAAGGCCACCGGCGCCACAAAATGCCCATTCAGGTCGCCGGCAACCGTAGCCTCGGCGATCAGCTTGCCCTCGCCCTTGAGTTGGTTGATGTGCGCCAGCAGACCTTCGCGGGCTTCGGCATCGATCACCGGCCCGATATCGTTCTCGCGCAGTTGGGTCGGGCCGATCTTCAGTTCGGCCATTGCGCCCTTGAGCAGGTCGATCACCCGGTCGGCGATGTCACGCTGCACGTACAGCACGCGCAGGGCCGAGCAGCGTTGGCCGGCGCTGGTGAAGGCGGAGCCGACGGCATCCTTGACCACCTGCTCGGGCAGCGCAGTGGAGTCGACGATCATCGCGTTCTGGCCGCCGGTCTCGGCGATCAGGGTGGCGATCATGCCGTCCTTCTCGGCCAGCTGGCGGTTGATGATCCGCGCCGTGTCGGTGGAGCCGGTGAAGCACACGCCGGCCACGCGCGGGTCGCGGCAGAACACGCCGCCCAGGGTGGCGCCGTCCCCCGGCAGAAAGGCGATCACGTCTTTCGGCAGGCCAGCTTCGAACATCAGTTCCAGGGCACGGGCAGCGATCAGGCTGGTCTGCTCGGCCGGCTTGGCCAGCACCACGTTGCCTGCCACCAGGGCCGCGCTGATCTGACCGAGGTAGATGGCCAGCGGGAAGTTCCACGGGCTCACACAAACGAAAATGCCGCGGCCTTCATGGAACAGCTCGTTGCGCTCGCCGGTCGGGCCTTTGAGTTCTTCGCGGCCCAGTTTCAGGCGCGCCTGCTGGGCGTAGTAACGGCAGAAGTCCACCGCCTCGCGCACCTCATCGATGCCGTCCTGCATGGATTTTCCCGCTTCCACGGTGCACAGCGCCATCAGCTCGGCACGGTGTTTCTCCAGCAGGTCGGCCAGGCGCTCGAGCACGCTGGCACGGGCGTCGATGGGGGTGGCGTTCCAGTTCGGCCAGGCAGCGCTCAGACCATCCAGCGCCTGGGCGGCCTGGGCGGCGGTGGCGAACTGCGCGGTGCCGACCACTTTGTTCAGATCATACGGGCAGCGAACCTCCTGAACGGTGCCGCTCAGGGTCTGGCCATTGATCACCGGCGCGGCCTGCCACTGGCGATCCAGTTGCGGACGGTAGGCGTTTTCGAGTTCGGTCAGCGATTTCTGGATGTTCATGTTGATGCCCTGGGAGTTTTTCCGTGTGGCCCCGTACAGCGCAGGCGGCAGCGGGATTTTGTTATTGGCGAGGCTGGCGAACTTGCGCAGCTGGGTGACCGGGTGATCGATTAGCGACTCGACCGGCACGCTCGGGTCGACCAACTGGTGCACGAACGACGAGTTGGCGCCGTTCTCCAGCAGGCGCCGCACCAGGTACGGCAACAGGTCCTTGTGGGCGCCGACCGGGGCGTAGATGCGCACGGTCTTGCGGTGCTTCTCCAGCACCGTGTCGTACAGCGCATCGCCCATGCCGTGCAGGCGCTGGAACTCGAACTCGCGCGGCGACGCCTGCTCGGCCGCCATCGCCAGGATGCAGCTGACGGTGTGGGCGTTATGGCTGGCGAACTGCGGGTAGATCACGCCGCGGGTGAAGTCGCTTAGCAAGTAGCGCGCACAGGCCAGATACGAGGTATCGGTACCTTCCTTGCGGGTGAATACCGGGTAGCCGTCGAGGCCCCACACCTGGCACTGCTTGATCTCGCTGTCCCAGTAGGCGCCCTTGACCAGGCGCAACGGCATCTTCTCGCCCAGTTCCTTACCCAGCAGGGTCAGCCACACCAGCACCGGCAGGCAGCGTTTGGAATACGCCTGGATGACCAGACCGAACTCGCCCCAGCCGGCAATGGCCGGATCGCGCAGCAGCTTTTCGTACAGCTCCAGGGACAGCTCGAGGCGATCCGCCTCTTCGGCGTCCACCGAGATGCCAACGTTGAGCTTGCGCGCGCGGATGGCCAGCTCCCGCACGTTGGCGAACAGCTCGCTGAGCACGCGCTCGCGCTGGGCCACTTCATAACGCGGGTGCAGCGCGGATAGCTTGATCGAGATCGAAGGCTTCGGGCCTGGACCGACCTGCGGCTCGGCGCCGACGGTGTCGATGGCCTTGCGGTAGTCGGCCATATATTTCTCGGCATCCTCGGCGGTCAGCGCCGCTTCGCCAAGCATGTCGAAGGAATAGGTGTAGCCTTTCTCGCGCTCCGGGCGACCGTTCTTCAGCGCCTCGCTGATGGTGCGACCGAGCACGAACTGCTTGCCCATCAGCTTCATGGCCTGGTTCATCGCCGCGCGAATCACCGGCTCGCCGGACCGCTGGATGAGACGACCAAGTACCTTCTTCGGGCGGCCGTCAGCGGCTTGCGGGTCCACCACCTTACCGGTCATCACCAGGCCCCAGGCCGCGAAGTTGACCAGCACGTTGTCGCTCTTGCCCAGGTGCCGCTCCCACTCGGCGGCGCTGAGCTTGTCGCGAATCAGCGCATCAGCGGTGCTGGCATCCGGCACGCGCAACAGCGCTTCGGCCAGGCACATCAGCATCAGGCCTTCCTGGGTATCCAGGCTGTACTGGCGCAGCAACGCATCGAGGGTGTCGACCGCATTGTCGCGGCCGCGCACGTCCTGAATCAGGCTGCGCGCCTGCTGACGAATGCTCTCGATACCGGCGGCACCGGGATCGGCGAGCTTGAGCAGCTCCTCGAGGTACGCGGTTTCGTCGACGTTGTAGTTGGCACTGATGGCGGGAAAGAAATCGGCGGCTTTGGCGGCGGAGATCTGCGCGAGAAACTCCGGCTGCAAGACCTGGCTGGCTTTGAACATCACGCCCATCCTCTTGTAGGGATTATCTATGGGGTACCCCTGCTTTGGGTCTAGCCCAGATACGAGGATCTGGCGATCACAGGCTTGCAGAAGCGGATGGCGGAATTTAGTGGCAGATCGGTGACGGCTTCTTGCGGAAAGCTCTGAAGTTTTTGCAGAAAACTCCGAATAGCCCGTCAACCCAGGAACTGACGGAGCGACGCGGCTGTTTGCGGAAGAGATGATGCGTGACGCCAGGACGCTCGTGACCGCTGTCGAAGTGACCTTCCAGCTTATCCCTCGGCGGATGAGCGAGTATTCTTGCCGTCACCTCCCGTCGACGCGTTATCGTGTCGGCCTTGAAAAATCCTGGAAAAGCACAGGTGTGCGCACTCGACGAACGAGGCTAGGATCCAGCTGCCCGCATCAGCCCACAGGCCATGAACCGAGCTAACCCATTACACGGAGTTGAAAGCATGTCGCTGAGCATCAAGACCCCTCTTCTGGAATCGCTGCCCCTGAGTAACCGTATCGGTACCAAGGTGTGGATGAAGATGGAGGCCATGCAACCAGGCGGATCTTTCAAGATTCGCGGCGTGGGCTTCGCCTGTGAGCAACACCACGCAAAGGGCGCCGAGCGCTTCATTTCGTCCTCGGGCGGCAATGCCGGGCTCGCCGTCGCCTATGCCGGGCGTCGCCTGGGTGTACCGGTTATCGTGGTCGTTCCGCAGACGAGTTCGGAGCGCGCACGAAGCCTGCTCAAGCTGGAAGGGGCTGAAGTGATCGTTCACGGCGAGTCCTGGTTCGAGGCCAACGAGCTTGCCCGTTCCTTGCAGACAGCAGCTGACGCCTTCATTCATCCGTTCGACGATCCGCTTCTGTGGACCGGTCATGCATCGATGATCGATGAAGTCGTCGCCGATGGCCTACGTCCGGATGCCGTTGTGCTCTCTGTTGGCGGTGGCGGCCTCCTGGCTGGCGTCGATGAGGGCTTGCGTCGCAATGGCCTCGTCAATGTGCCGATCTATGCGGTCGAGACACACGGAACCGCATCGCTGCAGGCCTCCATCAGCGCAGGGCAGCTCGTGGAGATTCCAGCGGTTTCCGGGGTCGCGACCTCCCTTGCAGCGCGTCAGGTTTGCCGCAGAGCCTTCGACGTGTCAGAAGAGCGGCCCGTGATACCTGTTCAGGTCTCGGATCGAGAGGCTGTAGAGGCTTGCCTGACCTACCTGAATGATCATCGCACCCTGGTCGAGCCAGCCTGTGGCGCAGCCCTGGCTGTGCTGTATGGAGGCAAGGTTTCCCTCGCTGAGTTGAACAACGTGCTGGTCATCGTGTGCGGTGGCTCCACGGCCACCATCGAGTCGCTGCTCACCTTGCGAGGCTGATGCCTGACTTATAGGCGCATGCGGGCAAGCAAAACGAAAACGCCGCCGTTCCCTTTCGGCAACGGCGGCGTCTGCGTTGGCAACGCGTGATCAGGCGGTGAGCCGGGTCAGCGCTTCGCGGTACTTGTCGGCAGTCTTCTGCGCGACATCAGCCGGTACGGCCGGTGCCGGCGGCTCCTTGTTCCAGCCGGTGGACTCCAGCCAGTTGCGCACGAACTGCTTGTCGAAGCTCGGCGGGTTGGTGCCCTCGGCGTAGCTGTCGGCCGGCCAGAAGCGGCTGGAGTCGGGGGTCAGAACCTCGTCCATCAGGGTCAGAGTGCCGTCTTCGTCAAGACCGAATTCGAACTTGGTGTCGGCGATGATGATGCCACGGGTGGCGGCGTATTCCACCGCTGCCTTGTACAGGGCGATGGAGGTATCGCGCACCTGGGCGGCCAGCTCGGCACCGATGATCGCTTCGCACTGGGCGAAGCTGATGTTCTCGTCATGGTCGCCCACGGCGGCCTTGGTCGACGGCGTGAAGATCGGCTCGGGCAGCTTGGCCGCTTCCTTCAGGCCAGCCGGTAGCACGATGCCGCACACGGTGCCGTTCTTCTGGTACTCCTTCCAGCCGGAGCCGACGATATAGCCGCGCACGATGGCTTCCACGGCGACTGGCTTGAGACGCTTGGCGACCACGGCGCGGCCCTCGACCAGCGGCAGCTCGGCGGCCGGCACGACGTCTTCGACGCGATCACCGGTAAAGTGGTTGGGCACCACGTGGGCGAGCTTGTCGAACCAGAAGTTGGAAATGGCGGTAAGGATCTTGCCCTTGTCCGGAATCGGCTGTTCGAGGATCACGTCGAAGGCCGACAGGCGATCGGTGGCGACCATCAGCATGCGCTTGTCGTCGATCTCGTAGAGGTCGCGGACTTTGCCCGAATAGATCTTTTTCAGGCTCAGAGAAGGTGTGCTCATGTCGGGATTGCGCCTCGTCGCGGGATAGTCGCGCCGCACGGCGTCAAACGGACGCACCACGGCTGTAAGGGGCGGCAGGAAAACGCCCTGCCTGTGAAAACAAAAGGCGAAACCCAAGGGGTTTCGCCTGTCGCCAAACTCGTGCCAGGAGTCCCTAGCCGAGGTTCTCCTGGATCATGTCCAGCACCTTGCGGGCCACATCGGCCGGCGCCACGGTGTTGATGTCCTTCTCGACGGTTACCTGCACGGTGTCGCCCACGGCGGTCAGGCGCACCTGGTAACGCTCGGCGCGCGCTTCGATGGCAGCCTTGTCTTCCGAGCCGCCGAACATGCGCTTGAAGAAGCCCGGCTTCTCGTTGTTGCGCTGCGGGCCTTCGGCCAGGTTGACGTAGTACACGCCCAGAGTACGGTTGATATCGTCGACGCGCAGGTCAGCCATGCGCAGCGAGCGGCCCACGCCGGACCAGGCGCGGTCGAAGTCGGTGCTCAGGTTGAGGATCGGGTTGCCGTTGCCATCCTGCGACAGCGCTACGCGATTCGGCGCATCGAAGTCGCGGCCGGCGAGCAGCGAAACCGAGCCGCCCTGCTCCACGCTGCGAGTCAGGCTGGCCTGCAGCTCGTCGAGCAGTGCGGCGTCGAGGGTCTTGTTAACGCTGCGCTCGGTGAACGGCACGTCAGCATTGCTGCCGGCCGGACGCTGGGCGCTGACCACGAAAATTTCGCTGGTATTGCGCTGCACGCCTGGCTCGAGACGCACGTGCACACGGGTTTCGGTGTTGCTGTCCAGACCACCGACGCGGCCGGTCAGGCGGCTCTGCATGCTGCTGGACAGGGCGTCGAAACGCTGCCAGTCGGTGCTGAATTCACCGGTCTGCGGGCGCTCGTCGACGATGCGGAAACCGCCATCTTCGAAAAACTGCCGCGCGCCTGGCCACACTTCGGCCGGTACGCGTTGGGCGACCAGCCAGCTGGAGTCGCCGCTGTTCTGCAGGCTGAAGTCACTGACGTTTGCGGCGACGGTGAGCGCCTGTGGGCGCGGCACATCATATTCGCCCTTCACGTCGCTGTCGCGAATCTGCTGGGGAACCGGCAGCAGCGGGTCGAGGCGCTTGGCTTCGACATCGGCCGGCAACTTCATCGGCGCGGTTTGGCGTGCGCTCAGGTAATCACTGCCGCGGTCGCGGAAGTAGCCATTTTCGCCCCAGATCCAGCCACAGCCACTGGTGCTGGTGATGATCAGGGCAAGTGCGGAAAGTCCGGCCAGTCGCTTCATGCGTCTTAATTCCTCGATTAGACCAATACACCGGACTGGCGCAGGGCCTGACGCAGCGGTTCGTGACAACGGGGGCTCAACCAGGTCAGCGGCAGGCGAATGCCGTCGGCCATCATGCCCATTTCATTCAGGGCCCACTTCACCGGAATCGGATTGGCTTCGATGAACAGGTTCTTGTGCAGCGGCATCATACGGTCGTTGATGGCCCGGGCGATTGCGGCTTCACCGCGCATGGCAGCGGTGCACATGTCGCTCATCGCGCGCGGTGCGACGTTGGCGGTCACCGAGATATTGCCTTTGCCGCCGAGCAGGATCAGCTCGACAGCGGTCGGGTCGTCACCGGAATAGAGGCTGAAGTTCGAGCCGACGCGGTCGAGGATGTCACGGGCACGCTGCAGGTCGCCGGTGGCTTCCTTGATGCCGATGATGTTGTCGACCTTGGACAAGCGCTCGACGGTTTCCGGCAGCATGTCGCAAGCGGTACGACCTGGCACGTTGTAGAGAATCTGCGGGATGGCCACAGATTCGGCGATATGGCGGAAGTGCAGGTACAGGCCTTCCTGGGTCGGCCGGTTGTAGTAAGGGGTGACCAGCAGGCAGGCGTCGGCGCCGGCGCTCTTGGCATTCTGGGTCAGCTCGACCGCTTCCCGGGTGGAGTTGGCGCCGGTGCCGGCGATGACCGGGATGCGCCCGGCGACCTGATCCACCACGCGGCGAATCACTTCGATGTGCTCGTTGACATCGAGCGTCGCCGATTCGCCGGTGGTGCCGACCGCGACGATGGCATGGGTGCCCTCTTGCAGGTGGAAGTCCACCAGTTTGCTCAGGGCCTCCCAGTCGAGATTACCCTGCGCATCCATGGGCGTGACCAGTGCCACCATACTGCCCGCAATCATGCAACCGCTCCTGCCGAAAAAGAGAGCCGTAATGGTACTGGCGCCACCAGCCTTGCACAAGCGACCAAGTGGCTGTGATGACGGGCATTGCGCGCGCTCGACAGCACGGCCAGAACATAGATGGTCATTCCCCTGGCGAGCGCTTTTCGCTACCCTGCGAGTTTGTTTGGCGCTGTCTATAGCGTCGGGCGTTCAACGTTTAGGAAGGCTGCATGTCCACCCCCCCAGTTCGCGAACAATTCCTCGTCATCAGCGCACTTGGCAGCAACGCCATGGAGCTGACCAACGTGCTGTGCCGAGCCAGCCATGAAAACCGCTGTGCGGTGATCAGCACGCGCCTGAGCCGCCACGGCGAACTCAGCGCACTGGTGCTGCAGATCTCCGGCAACTGGGATGCCCTGGCTCGCCTCGAAGCCGGCCTGCCGGCCCTGGCCAAGAAACACGAGTTCACCGCCAACGTGATCCGCAGCGCCGCCCAGGAGGTACGCCCCCAGGCGCTGCCCTACGTGGCTTACGTCAGCTCCGTGTACCGCCCGGACATCCTCAATGAACTGTGCCAGTTCTTCATCGACCACCGCGTCGAGCTTGAAGCGCTGACTTGCGATACCTATCAGGCGCCGCAAACAGGCGGCACCATGCTCAACGCCACCCTGACCGTCACCCTGCCCGCGGGCACCCAGATCAGCTGGCTGCGCGACCAGTTCCTGGATTTCGCCGACGCACTGAACCTGGATGCCCTGATCGAACCCTGGCGCCCCCAGAATCCATAAGGAGTCCTGCCCCATGGCCATCGCTATCGATTCCCCCGTTCCCGACTTCAGCGCGCCGGCCACCGGCGGTGATTTCAACCTGGCCGCCCACAAGGGCAAGCAACTGGTGATCTACTTCTACCCGAAGGACAACACGCCAGGCTGCACCACCCAGGGCCAGGGTTTTCGCGATGCTAATGAGGCCTTCGCCGCCGCCAACACGGTGATCGTCGGGGTTTCACGCGACAGCCTGAAGACTCACGAGAACTTCAAGGCCAAGCAGGGCTTTCCCTTCGAACTGATCTCGGACAAGGATGAAAGCGTCTGCGGTCTGTTCGACGTGATCAAGCTCAAGAAGCTCTACGGCAAGGAATACTTAGGCATCGACCGCAGCACCTTTCTGCTCGACAAGAACGGCGTGCTGCGCCAGGAATGGCGCGGGGTGAAAGTGCCCGGCCATGTCGACGAAGTACTGGCCGCCGCCCAGGCCCTGAACAAAGCCTGATACAGATAAAAAATGCCGCTCTCGAGCGGCATTTTTCATTCAGTGCGTGGCACTCGCATCACGCCTTGCGCAACCAGTAGCGAAACACCCCGCCCTCGCTTTCCTCACGCAGTAGGATGTGACCAGCCAGGCGCGCGAAGGCACGAAAGTCACGCTGCGACCCGGCATCCGTGGCCGACACCTTCAGTACCTCGCCACTGGCCAGGCCATTGAGCGCCACCTTGGCCTTGAGCAGTGGCAGCGGGCAATTCAGCCCGCAGGCATCCAGCTCGGCCTGATGCTCGCCCTGCCAATCCGACACTTCACTCATGACACCCTCCCGTTTGCAGGCTGACAGCATAACCCAAGCCCTGCCGGCGCTGGTCAGGCAAGTGCCTGGCCGCTACAGTACGGCACTGATCAAACAAGAGCCCTGTGCATGAATGTTCTGCGCCCCACTCTGCTGACGCTCGCCTGCCTGCTGGCACAACCGGCCATGGCCAGCGACCTGCCCTCCCTCGGTGACGCCAGCTCGGCGATGGTCTCGCCGCAACAGGAATACCAGCTGGGCCGCGCCTGGCTGAGCATCGTGCGCGGCCAGGTCAGCCAGCTCTCGGACCCGCAGCTCAAGGACTACGTCGAGAGCAGCGTCTACCGCCTGGCCGAAACCAGCCAGGTACAGGACCGGCGCCTCGAGTTCGTGCTGCTCAACAGCCCGCAGATCAACGCCTTCGCCGCGCCCGGCGGGATCATCGGCGTCAACGGCGGCCTGTTCCTCTATGCCCAGACCGAAGGCGAATATGCCTCGGTACTGGCCCACGAACTGGCGCACTTGTCGCAGCGCCACTTCGCCCGCGGCCTGGAAGCCCAGAAGCGCATGCAGTTGCCGGTCATGGCCGCCATGCTCGCCGGCATCGTCGCTGCCGCAGCCGGTGCCGGCGATGCTGGTATCGCCGCCATCGCCTCGACCCAGGCGGCAGCTATTCAGGAGCAGCGGCGCTTTTCCCGGCAGAACGAACAGGAGGCCGACCGTATAGGCCTGGTGAACCTGGAGAAAGCCGGCTACGACCCGCGCTCGATGCCAAGCATGTTCGAGCGCCTGATGCGCCAGTACCGCTACGACCGCATGCCGCCGGAATTCCTGCTCACCCACCCGGTTTCCGAGTCGCGGATCGCCGACACCCGCAACCGCGCCGAGCAGTTCCCCACCGGCGGCACCGAAGACAGCCTGCGCTACCAACTGATGCGCGCCCGCGTGCAACTGACCTATGAGGAAACGCCGGGCATTGCCGCCAAACGCTTCCGCGCTCAGCTCGACGAAAATCCGAACATGGATGCCGCCCGCTATGGCCTGGCCATCGCGCTGATCAAGGGCAGCCAGTTCGACGAAGCACGTGATGTACTGGCACCGCTGCTGCAGAAGGCACCCAACGACATCACCTATAACCTGGCGCAGATCAGCCTGGACTCTGCCGCCAACCGCCTGCCAGCGACCGAGCAGCGCGTCAGCCGCATGCTCGATCTGTACCCAAATAATTACCCGCTGAACCAGGCGCGCATCGACCTCTTGCTCAAGCAACGCAAGATTCCGGCTGCCGAGCAGGCGCTCAACGAACTGCTCAAGCGGCGCATGAAGGATCCGGATGTCTGGTATCAGGTGGCGGAAGTGCGCGGATTGAGCGGCAACACCATCGGCCTGCATCAGGCCCGTGCGGAGTACTTCGCACTGGTCGGCGACTACAACCAGGCCATCGAACAGCTCGACTTCGCCAAGCGCCGCGCCTCCAACAACTTCCAGCTGGCCTCGCGTATCGACGCTAGGCAGAAAGAGTTGATCGAGGAAAAACGTATGACCGAGGAAATGCTGCGCGGCTAAGAGCCTGTTCACGATCTGCTGCGCGTCGGCCCTACTGCGTTAAAAACAGGCTGGATTGCCAGCCCAGTCGGAATGCTCATTTACAGCTCGTAAACTCCGCTTCCTCGCCTGTTTTGCCTTGTATGGCTCTAGCTCGCGAGATCGTGAACAGGCTCTAAGGGCGCAGCACGAACCCGAAACGCTATCGGCCGATAGCGTTTTGGGCTCGGGAGTCAGGCATTGCCGGCCTGCTTCAGGCGCGCAGCCTGGGTGAAGTCCAGCATGCGCTTGAGCGGCTTGATGGCCCGCGGAATCAGCGCCGGGTCCACGAACACTTCATTGCTACCCTCGCGCAGGCACTGCAGCGTGCGCTGCAAGGTGTTCATCGCCATCCAAGGGCAGTTCGCACAACTGCGGCACGCCGCGCCGTTACCGGCAGTCGGCGCTGCCACGAATTCCTTGTCTGGGCACAGCTGCTGCATCTTGTAGAAGATGCCGCGGTCGGTGGCGACGATAAAGGTCTTGTTCGACATGCGCTGGGCCGCGGCGATCAGCTGGCTGGTCGAGCCGACCGCATCGGCCAGCTCGATCACTGCCGTCGGCGACTCCGGGTGCACCAGCACCGCAGCTTCCGGGTACAGCGCCTTCATGTCCTGCAGCTGACGCGCCTTGAACTCCTCGTGAACGATGCAGGCACCATCCCAGAGCAGCATGTCGGCGCCGGTCTTGTTCTGGATGTAGCGGCCCAGGTGTTGGTCCGGCGCCCAGATGATGCTTTCGCCGTTGTCCATCAGGTGCTCGACGATCTCCACTGCGCAGCCAGAAGTCACCACCCAGTCGGCGCGCGCCTTCACGGCCGCCGAGGTGTTGGCATAAACCACCACGGTGCGCTGCGGGTGCTGATCGCAGAACGCGGCGAACTCATCGACTGGGCAACCCAGGTCCAGCGAGCAGGTCGCCTCCAGCGTCGGCATCAGCACGCGCTTTTCCGGGTTGAGGATCTTGGCGGTCTCGCCCATGAACTTGACGCCAGCCACCAGCACGGTCTGCGCCGAATGCTGGTTGCCGAAGCGCGCCATCTCCAGGGAGTCGGACACGCAGCCGCCAGTCTCTTCGGCCAACGCCTGCAGCACCGGGTCGCAATAATAGTGAGCGACCAGCACGGCGTTCTGGCGCTTCAGCTCCTTGGCAATTTCATCACGGTAGAACGCTTCCTGCTCCGCGGTCAGCGTCTCTGGCTGCTTGGCGTCGAGGTGAGCCTGGACTAGAAGTCGCTCGGCAATCTGCGTCATGTCATCAGGCCCTATCGAGGTCTATCTGCACGGGACGTGGAGTATACCGCCAGACGCACTGCGCCTGCCGGAGCGCGCCACCGCCTCGCCTGCAAAAGCAGCAATGTCGGTTGGCGCGGGCGCGCATGGTGGTGCATTGACCAAGTTTTTTCAATCTCGCCGCGCCTGCCAGCGCGACACCGGTTGATCGCCACGATAATCCGCCGCATCATCACCGCTACGGCCATCGTTAGCGATCAGGCACGCCTTGGGCCTGACGAACAGCCCACCCTTTTACCGACTGCACAAGCAAGCGCCTGTGCGGTCACCCTGAAAATTCAACGGACATACGCACGCCGCAGTGGCCGTTCAGCGATTGAGGATGTCATGGCTTACGAAAACATCGAATGGGACAAGCTGGGTTTCGACTACATCAAGACCGACCAGCGCTACCTGTCGCACTGGCGCAACGGCGACTGGGATCAGGGCAAGCTGACCGAAGACAACGTGCTGCACATCAGCGAGGGCTCGACCGCCCTGCACTACGGCCAGCAGTGTTTCGAGGGCCTCAAGGCCTACCGCTGCAAGGACGGCTCGATCAACCTGTTCCGCCCCGACCAGAACGCCCTGCGCATGCAGCGCAGCTGCGCCCGCCTGCTGATGCCGGCGCCGTCGACCGAGCAGTTCATCGAAGCCTGCAAGCAGGTGGTCAAAGCCAATGAGCGCTTCATTCCGCCGTACGGCTCGGGCGGCGCGCTGTATCTGCGCCCGTTCGTGATCGGGGTGGGCGACAACATCGGCGTGCGTACCGCACCCGAGTTCATCTTCTCGGTCTTCTGCATCCCGGTCGGCCCGTACTTCAAAGGCGGCATGAAGCCGAACAACTTCGTAATCTCCAGCTATGACCGTGCCGCGCCTCAGGGCACCGGCGCCGCCAAGGTCGGCGGCAACTACGCCGCCAGCCTGATGCCGGGCTCGCAAGCCAAGAAGAGCAACTTCGCCGACTGCATCTACCTCGATCCACAGACCCACACTAAGATCGAGGAAGTCGGCTCGGCCAACTTCTTCGCCATCACCCACAACGACGAATTCGTCACCCCGAAGTCACCGTCGGTACTGCCAGGCATCACCCGTCTGTCGCTGATCGAACTGGCCCAGAGCCGCCTGCGCCTGAAGGTCATTGAGGGTGACGTATTCATCGACAAGCTGAGCGAATTCAAGGAAGCCGGCGCTTGCGGCACCGCGGCGGTGATCACACCGATCGGCGGCATCGAGTACAACGGCAAGCTGCACGTGTTCCATAGCGAGAAGGAAGTCGGCCCGGTGGTCAGCCGCCTTTACGCTGAACTGACCGGCGTGCAGTCCGGTGACGTCGAAGCCCCAGAAGGCTGGATCGTCAAGGTGTAAACCGCGCAGCTGGCGGCTCCCTGGAGCTGCCAGCCCGGTTCCTCGAGACAGAAACTAAAAAGCCCGAACCTCTGTAGAGATTCGGGCTTTTTAGTGCGCCTTCACTTGGAAAGCTTGAGATGGTGGGTCGTGTAGGATTCGAACCTACGACCAATTGGTTAAAAGCCAACTGCTCTACCAACTGAGCTAACGACCCGTGGTGCGAGCGGTATGATACTGATTTAACTCAGGAATTCAACACCCGCCGAAAACTTTTTTAATGCCCCTGCATTCTTTTCACTGATAGCGCGTCGGGTCAGGCATACCAGCCGCCACAAAACCCGCTGCGCGCAGCCTGCAGCTGTCGCACTTGCCGCAGGCACGACCATCGGCATCGGCCAGGTAGCAGGAAACGGTGAGGCCGTAATCGACCCCCAGACGCGAGCCTGCCTGCACGATCTCGGCTTTGCTGAGCATCTGCAGCGGCGCCTGGATACGGATGCGCCGCCCTTCTACCCCCATCTTGGTCGCCAGGTTGGCCATGTGCTCGAAGGCGTTGACGAACTCCGGTCGACAATCCGGGTAGCCCGAGTAGTCCACCGCATTGACGCCGATAAAGATGTCCTGCGCTTCCAACACCTCGGCCCAGCCCAGCGCCAGGGACAGGAACACGGTATTGCGAGCCGGCACGTAGGTAACCGGAATGCCCGTGGTCGGGCTCTGCGGCACGTCGATACTGGCATCGGTCAGCGCCGAGCCGCCGATACCGTCGAGGTTGATGCCGATGACCTTGTGCTCGACCACGCCGAGCTGGCGCGCCACCCGCTCGGCCGCCTGCAGCTCCGAGCGATGCCGCTGCCCGTAATCGAAACTCATGCTGTAGCAGCTGTAACCCTGCTCCCTGGCCATTGCCACCACGGTGGCGGAGTCGAGGCCGCCCGACAGCAGGATGACCGCTTTCTTGTCGCTCATATCAATGCCCCGGCTCATCGTTCCAAAGAATCTTGTGCAACTGCAGCTGCATGCGTACCGGCAGGTTGTCGGCAATCACCCACTCGGCCAACTGGCGACCGCTGACCTGCCCGTGGCTCGGCGAGAACAGCACTTCACCGACACGTGCGGGAAGGTCGTACTGAATGACCTTGCTCACCGACCAGTCATAGTCCTCGCGCGAGCAGATCACGAACTTGACCTGATCGCGTGGCTGCAGATGCACGATGTTCTCGTAGCGGTTGCGGCCCATTTCGGCCGAACCCGGGGTTTTCAGGTCCACAACCTTGCTGACCCGAGGATCGACGGCGGCAACGTCCAGCGCTCCGCTGGTTTCCAGAGAAACGTCGTAGCCGGCATCGCACAGTTTTTCGAGCAAGGGGATGCAGTTGGGCTGCGCCAACGGCTCACCACCAGTCACGCAGACATATCGCGGCCGGTAGCTCGCCACCTGCTCGAGAATGGCATCCAGGGTAAACAACTCGCCGCCACTGAAGGCATAGGCGGTGTCGCAGTATTGACAGCGCAGGGGGCAGCCGGTCAGGCGCACGAATACTGTCGGCAAGCCGGCGGTACGCGCTTCCCCCTGCAGCGAGAAGAAAATCTCGGTGATGCGCAGGGTATCTTTCATAGGGGCACCGGGCGTGACAGCTAAACAGGCCATCCGCCTCCGTTGCGAAAAAGGGCGGCAATTCTAAACGAAACACGCGGTGGCAGGCCATCGCTCAGAGGTCGCACAGTGGCCACCCATTTTCCAGGCACAAAAAACCCGCGACTGGCGCGGGTTTCTTGAATAAGCGTTCCGATCAGCGAATACGCTGCAGATCACGCTGCGCCAACTGAGCGGCAGAGGTGCCCGGATACTGGGCGATGACCTGCTGCAAGGTACCCTTGGCCTTGTCGTTATTGCCCATGCGGATTTCCACATCGGCCAGCTTATACAGTGAATCCGGCACCTTGCTGTGCTGCGGATAGGCTTGGCTGACCTTGGCGAATGCCTGGCTCGCGCCCTGCAGATCGCCCTTGGCGAGGTTCACTTCACCCAGCCAGTATTGCGCGTTGCCGGCGTACTGACTATTGGGATAACGACGCAGGAAAGCAGCGAATGCCTGACTTGCCTTGTCGAAATCCTTGGCTTTGATCAAGTCGAAAGCTGCATCGTAGAACAGCTTTTCCTTCGCAGGATCGGCCGGCTCGGCAGAGGCTTGCTGCCCTGCCTCGCCCGCACCTGCGGAACTACCACCGGCACCATTGCTGGCACCCACGGTTTGAGAATTCTGTGTGGCTGGGCCACTGCTCAGTCGTTTGTCGAGGTCCTGATAACGCTCCAGGCTTTCCTTCTTCAAACGCTGAATATCGTTCTGCTGCTCTTCGAGCATGCCACGCAGTTGCGCAATATCCTGCTGCATCTGCTGGAGCTGACTGAACAGCATGCCCTGCGCTGTAGATGGAGTTTGCACCCCACCTCCAGCGTAGGCGCCAGACGTGCCGTAACCGGCATTCGAGTTGCCACCACCGTTACCGGTGCTGCCATCTTGTACGGGCACCTGAGCCAAAGCCGCAAGCGGCAGACTCAGGACCATAGCGGTTACTACACGCTGGCAAATTCGCATATCGAATTACTTACGCAGTTCGACGCGACGGTTCTGGGCCCAGGACTGCTCGTCGTTGCCAGTAGCAACCGGACGCTCTTCGCCGTAGGAAACCAGCTCCAGCTGAGCAGGGGAAACGCCCTGCAGAACCAGGTAACGCTGAACGGCCTTGGCGCGACGCTCGCCCAGAGCCATGTTGTATTCGCGGGTACCGCGCTCGTCAGCGTGGCCTTCCAGAACGACGCGAGCGCCGTTGGCTTTCAGGTCCTTGGCATGAACGTCCAGAGCGCGCATGGCTTCCGGCTTCAGGTCAGAGCTGTCGTATTCGAAGTAGAAAGTGGTGATAGCGCGCAGAGCGGCTTCTTCACTCAGGCTGCCATCAACGGCGCCGGTGTTGGCACCGTAGCCAGCGTTCGGATCTACAGCGCCTTCGCCAGCAGCGTCGCCGCCTTTGGAGGAACAGCCAACAGCCACGGCGAGAGCCAGGCTCAGTGCAGCAAACTTGCCAAATTTCAGCATTTCCATGTGTAACTCCTAATGAACCCCAGTGTGTTAAGCATCAAACAGGTAAAGCACCGCGCATCAGTTCAGGAAGGGGGACCAGGATGGCTCTCGAACTTCGCCTTGAGCGGTAGGTAGAGGGAGCCTAACGCGACCATTGGTGGACGCTAACATCAGGACTCCCCGCCCCTGCTGGCGGGTAGCGTAGATTATCATGGTGCCATTGGGCGCAACAGTAGGCGACTCATCCAAACTTGTATCTGAAAGAATGCGCAGATTGCCGCGTTCCAGGTCCTGAGCCGCTACCTTGAACACGGTGTAACCATCCTGGCGATGAATCATTACCAGGGTTTTTTCGTCAGCGGACAATTTAGGGTTGGCATTGTAGTTACCGACGAAGGTCACTCGGTCGACCGCACCAGAATTGATGTTGGTCTTATAGATTTGCGGCTTGCCGGAACGGTCGGAGGTGAAATAGATGGTCTGGCCATCCTTGCCCCAGAACGGCTCGGTATCGATAGCCGAATTGTTGGTGATGCGACGCAGGTTACGCGAACCCATGTCCATTACGTAGATTTCCGGGTTGCCGTCACGCGAAAGGGTGAACGCCAGCTTGCTGCCGTCCGGCGACCAGGCCGGCGCGCCATTGAGGCCTTCGAAGTTGGTGATCTGCTCGCGGCGACCGGTATCGACGTTCTGCACGAAGATGCGCGGGCGCTTCTGCTCGAACGACACATAGGCGATGCGCTTGCCATCGGAAGCGAAGGACGGCGACAGAATTGGCTCGCGCGACTGCAGCAGGGTCACGGCGCGGGCGCCGTCATAGTCCGAGCGTTGCAGGGTGTAGCGGGTGTTGTTCACACCGAAGCGCTCGGCCGTCACATAGAGCATGCGTGTGGAGAAGGCACCCTTGACGCCGGTGAGCTTCTCGAACGACTGGTCAGCAATGTAGTGCGCCATGTCGCGCAGCTGATCGGTGCCGCCACCTACGGTGCCGGTCATCACCTGCTGCTCGGTCGCCACGTTGAACAGCGCGTATTGCACCTGCAGGCGCGCGCCATTGGGTACGATGTTGCCGACCAGTACGTACTGAGCACCGAGCGCCTTCCAGTCGCGGAAGATGACTTCGCTGGCCTGAGTCGGCAGGCTGATCATATTCTGGCGCGGAATCGGTTCGAAAACGCCAGTGTTGCGCAGATCGTTACCGACGATGGTAGAGATGTCTTCGGGCAGCACATTGCCGCCCTGCCAGCCGAAAGGTACTACAGCAATGGGAGTGGCTCGATCAGTACCGGTACTGATGACCAAGGGATCAGCCGCTTGCACGGTACCGACCAGCATGGCCAGGCCCAGTACAACGATTCGCATCAGGGTATTCACAGACCTAAATCCTCCGGTTTGAAGACGGCACGACGCTGCCGGTAAAGCCGATCGAACGTGGCACGATCAAGTTGCTGCATTTCTGCAATACGCCCCACGTTGCGTACTGCCTGTACCGCTGAACTGTCGAAGGGCGCATCACCGCTGGAGCGACTCACGCTGGCATTGGTGATGGTGCCATCGGGCAACATCTCGATCAGCACTTCAACGCTCATGCCATTGCGAGCGGAGGGCGGACGTCGCCACTGCTCACTCACCAGTTTGACGATCAGATCATCAAGACTGCCGGCGACCTGGTCACCCTGGGTCTCTGCCAGCGCCTGCTGACGCTCGGTATCGTCGGACAGCAGCTCGGCCAGTGCCGCTGCCTTCTTGTCCTCGACCGCCTTGCGCTCTGCCGCCTGCGCCGCTTTCTTCTTGGCATCCTCGGCAGCCTTTTTCTTGGCTGCTTCAGCTGCCGCTTTCTTCTTCGCCTCTTCGGCTGCCTTTTTCTTGGCATCCTCGGCGGCTTTTTTCTTCGCTGCTTCGTCAGCGGCCTTTTTCTTCTCGGCCTCTTCCGCTGCTTTCTTTTTCGCCGCTACATCAGCGAGCTTCTTCTGCTCGGCAGCTTTCGCCGCAGCATCGGCCTCAGCCTTCTTGGCTGCATCGGCTTTTCGAGCCTCGTCGGCTTTCTTTTGTTCCGCTGCTTTGGCCTCTGCCTGCTTCTGCGCCTCAGCCTTGGCCTGAGCCTGTTTTTCGGCCTCGGCCTTTTTCTGTTCCAGCTGCTCGGTTTCGTATTGCGGCGCGGCAGTCTTCTTCGCTTCGCCGGCAATCTTCTGGTTGGTCTGGGTAGTGGCCTGGCTCTGCGACTTCAATTGGTACAGGGTAGCCTGCACGATCGGCTTTGCCGGCGGCAGCTCGGGTGCGAAGGCGAAACTGACGAACAGCATGCCGAACATCAGCACGTGCAGCCCTACGGCCCAAACCACCGGCCAGAACAGGCTTTCCGAAGGTGAGCGTTCACGCTGCTGCATCAGGGCGCCTCGGTGATCAGGCCGACGTTACCCACGCCCGACTGCTGCAGGCCGCCCATGGCGGACATCACGGTGCCGTAATCAACGGCCTTGTCGCCGCGCACGAACACCTGCACCTGCTTACCCTGACTGCGGCTCTGGTTGATGATGGCGGTCACTGCGCGGGTCATTTCATCCAGCGTCAGGGCGCGATCCTGAACCGTATCGGTGTCCACCTCGGTGCCCATGTTCCAGTAGTACGACTTGTCGGACTTGATGGAAATGGTCAGCACCTGGGAATCGTTATCCTGGGGCAGCACATCGCTGCTGACCTGCGGTAGGTCGACCTTGACGCCCTGGTTGAGCATCGGCGCCGTCACCATGAAGATGACCAGCAGCACCAACATCACGTCGATGTAGGGCACCACGTTCATCTCGGCGACGGGCTTGCGTCTGTTGCGAATTCTGGCTCTGGCCATGGTATTGAAACCTGTGTTGAGTGCGCCGGAAGCTTATTCTTCGCTGCTGTGTACTTTGCGGTGCAGGATCGCCTGGAATTCATCGGCGAAGGTGTAGTAGCGGCCGATCAGCATTTCACCGCGAGCGGAGAAACGGTTGTAGGCGATGACTGCCGGGATGGCCGCGAACAGACCGATGGCCGTAGCGATCAGTGCCTCGGCAATACCTGGAGCGACGGTCGCCAGAGTGGCCTGCTGAACCTGCGCAAGGCCACGGAAGGAGTTCATGATCCCCCATACGGTGCCGAACAGACCGATGTACGGGCTGGTGGAACCGACGGTGGCGAGGAACGGCAGACTGGTTTCCAGCTTTTCTTCCTCGCGGGAAATGGCCACGCGCATGGAACGGGCGACGCCGTCCATCACGGCGTCAGGGTCCATGCCCGGCTGCTGGCGCAGGCGCGAGAACTCCTTGAACCCGGCGCGGAAGATCTGCTCCAGGCCCGAGTCCGGATCCGGGTTGCTGCCGGCCTGGCGATACAGCTTGGACAGGTCGATACCCGACCAGAAACGCTCCTCGAAGCTATCCAGCGAACGCTTGGCCGAGCGCAGAAAATTGCTGCGCTGGAAAATCATCACCCACGAGATGACCGAGGCGGCCACCAGGGTGAGCATCACCAACTGCACCACCAGACTGGCGTTGCTGATCAGACTCCACATCGACATGTGGTCAACGGCATTTGCGTTGGCTTGCACGCTTACTCTCCTGCAGTAGATGTACCGGCAACGTCTCCCTGCCCTGCGAACGCCGTTCGCAGAGACGGGGACATGGCCCGGGGTTTGAAATTATCGGCGCGCACACAGGCCACCAGAAACTGCCCCTCGCAGAGCAGCACGTTATCTGCAACCCGCCTCACCTGTTGACGAAAGCGCAGGCTGGCGCGGTTCAACTCGTATACCTCGGCACTGACCAACAGCTCGTCGTCCAGCCGCGCCGGCGCGTGGTAACGCGCTTCGCTGGAATGCACGACGAACAGCAGCCCCTCACCGGCCAGCGTCGATTGGGAAAAACCCAGTTCACGCAGTCGCTCGGTACGGGCCCGCTCCATGAATTTGAGGTAGTTGACGTAATAGACCACTCCGCCCGCATCGGTGTCCTCGTAATAGACACGACAGCGATGTGCAAACGGCTGACCAGCATCTTGGGCGCGCATACTCTAGTGCCAGCCCCGTGTCTTGCCAATCGGGCGCGCAAGTATTTTTTTCATGGCGCGCCTCCATCGTTGAATAGGTCGAGCGTCGGGCGCTCGTCCATGCGCTTGGGAGCATTTAGGCCAAAGTGCAAATAGGCGTGACGGGTCACAACACGTCCTCTGGGCGTGCGCATGATGTAACCCTGCTGAATCAGGTACGGCTCGAGCACGTCCTCGATGGTGTGGCGCTCTTCGCTGATCGCCGCGGCCAGACTGTCGACGCCCACCGGGCCGCCGTCGAACTTCTCGATCATGGTCAACAACAGGCGCCGATCCTGGTGATCGAAGCCGCGCTCATCGACATCCAGCAGGTTCAACGCCAGGTCGGCGACCTGCTGGGTAATGGCGCCCTGACCGCGCACCTCAGCGAAGTCGCGTACCCGGCGCAATAGGCGGTTGGCAATACGCGGCGTACCACGCGCCCGACGAGCGATCTCCACGGCGCCGCGCGCTTCGATGGGCAGACCAAGGATGCCAGCGGCACGGCTGACGATGGTGGCCAGGTCCTCGGTGTTGTAGAACTCCAGACGCTGGACGATCCCGAAACGGTCGCGCAGTGGATTGGTGAGCATGCCAGCGCGAGTGGTGGCGCCGACCAGGGTGAACGGCGGCAGATCCAGCTTGATCGAGCGGGCCGCCGGGCCTTCGCCAATCATGATATCGAGCTGGAAATCTTCCATCGCCGGGTACAGGACTTCCTCGACGATGGGCGAGAGACGATGAATTTCATCGATGAACAGCACGTCGCCTGGCTCGAGATTGGTCAACAAGGCCGCCAGGTCACCCGGGCGCTCGAGCACCGGGCCCGATGTGCTTTTGATGGAGACCTGCATTTCCTGGGCGATGATGTTGGCCAGGGTGGTCTTGCCAAGGCCAGGCGGGCCGAAGATCAGGGTGTGATCGAGTGATTCCTTGCGCCCACGCGCCGCCTGGATGAACAGCTCCATCTGCTCGCGCACCACCGGCTGACCGATGTACTCGGCCAACTTGAGCGGACGAATGGCGCGGTCGACCTGCTCGTCGCGGTCGCGACTGCCCGCCGTCACCAACCTGTCGGCATCGAGCATCTAGAGCATTCCTTTCAGCGCGCGGCGGATCATGTCTTCACTACTCAATCCATCTTCTTTGACTGCCGAAACGGCGCGACTGGCTTCCTGAGGCTTGTAGCCCAGCGAGATAAGCGCACTCACCGCATCATTCTCCGCGCTTGAGACTGCGCCTCCAGCACGAGGTTCAACCACCAGTGGCGCCATGCCAGGCACCGCTTCCCAGGCCTTGAAGCGATCCTTGAGCTCGACCAGCAGACGCTCGGCGGTCTTCTTGCCGACGCCGGGAATCTTCACCAGCGCGGCGGTATCCTGAGCTTGCACACAGCGCACCAGCTCGTCGATTTCCAACCCGGACATCAACGCCAGTGCGAGCTTCGGGCCGACGCCGTTGAGCCGGATCAGCTCACGAAACAGCTCGCGCTCGCGCTTCTCGAAAAAGCCGTACAGCAGGTGAGCATCCTCGCGTACCACCAGATGGGTGTGCAGGGTCAGCGGCTCGCCTACGGGGGGCAAACGGTACAACGTGGTCATGGGGACTTCCAGCTCATAGCCCAGACCATTCACATCCAGAATCAAATGCGGCGGCTGCTTTTCCGCCAGGGTGCCGCGTAAACGTCCGATCACCGACGCATTCCTCACATAGAAGATTCAATACCGTTCAAGGTCACGCGCAGCTCGCAACAAGCCGCTACCGACCAGAACGAATACTTATAAACGAAGCCGGCCGCCGCGCCGTTTGGCGCTAGCCAGGCCATGGGGAATCAGGCTTTGCCGGTGGTGGGCGTGGCACAGAGCGATCCCCAGGGCATCGGAGGCATCGATCTGCGGCTTCTTCACCAGCTTGAGTAAGTGCATGACCATCATCTGCACCTGTTCTTTGTCGGCGCCGCCGGTGCCGACCACCGCCTGCTTGACCTGGGTGGCGGTGTACTCGCTGACCTCCAGGCCCGCCTCGACCGCCGCGACGATGGCCGCGCCGCGCGCCTGGCCTAGCTTGAGCGCGGAATCGGCGTTGCGCGCCATGAATACCTGCTCGATGCCCATGGTCACTGGGCCGAAGGTGCGGATCACCTCGCTCACGCCACGAAACACGATCTGCAAGCGCTCGGCCAACGGCCCGGCGCCGGTACGAATGCACCCTGAGGCCACGTACTCGCAGGTGCGCCCGGTATCGCGTATCACCCCGTAGCCGGTAATGCGGGAACCGGGGTCGATTCCCAGAATCAGCGTCATGCCCGTCATCCACCTGTGGCCTGGCAGCCACACTGTCTATTTATCCAGGCGCGAGTATAGGGGCCTCAGGCAGCAGCCGTCACTCAAAGGATTCGCCCAGCCATCCGAACTGCCGACCGCCGAAACGCACCCATAAAAAAGCCGGAAGCGCGCAACGGCAAACTTCCGGCTCGGATGCAGCGATGGATCAGCCCAACTGCTCCATGATTTCGTCGGAAACCTCGGCGTTGTGATAGACGTTCTGCACGTCATCCAGATCTTCAAGCATGTCGATCAGCTTGAAGACTTTCTGCGCGGTTTCCAGATCGGTGATCGGCGCGCTGATCGACGGGATCATGGCGATCTCCGCTTCCTCGGCCTTGAAACCGGCAGCGGCCAGGGCCTCGTTGACGGCATGAAACTCGGTGAAGCTGGTCGACACCAGAGCTGCGCCCTCCTCGCCCATTTCCACGTCGTCGGCACCGGCCTCGAGCGCCGCTTCCATCAAGGCGTCTTCATCTACCGAGGCAAAGCTGATCTGCCCCTTGCGCTCGAACATGTAGGCGACCGAACCATCGGTACCCAGGTTGCCGCCGCATTTGGTGAAGGCGTGACGCACCTCGGCAGCGGTACGGTTACGGTTGTCGGTCATCACTTCGACGATGATCGCCACGCCACTCGACGCATAGCCTTCATAGCTGAATTCGACGACGTTGTCGGCTTCGTTGTTGCCGGCGCCGCGGGCGATGGCACGGTCGATCACGTCACGCGACATGTTGTTGGTCAGCGCCTTGTCGACGGCCAGACGCAGGCGCGGGTTATCCGCCGGGATCGGCCCGCCGTGCTTGGCGGCGACCGTCAGCTCACGAATCAGCTTGGTGAAGATCTTGCCGCGCTTGGCGTCCTGACGCCCCTTGCGGTGCTTGATGTTGGCCCATTTGGAATGACCGGCCATATTCAACTCCAACTTTTTGCTTGGTTGCGAAGGTGTGAGAGTTCGAGTCTCTCCACCCCATTAACAGAGAAGCCTGGATAACCAGGCTTCTTGTGTCGGCTTATTCGGCCTTGGGTTGCTCGCGCAGGCGAATATGCAATTCACGCAGCGACTTGCCATCCACCACACCCGGCGCCTGAGTCATGACGCAGGCAGCGCTCTGGGTTTTCGGGAAGGCGATCACTTCACGAATCGAGCTGGCACCGGTCATCAGCATCACCAGGCGGTCAAGGCCAAAGGCCAGACCACCGTGGGGCGGCGCACCGTACTTGAGGGCGTCGAGCAGGAAGCCGAACTTCTCCTGCTGCTCGTCTTCGCTGATGCCGAGCACACGGAACACGGTCTGCTGCATGGCCTTGTCGTGGATACGGATCGAACCGCCACCCAGCTCGGTACCGTTCAGTACCAGGTCGTAGGCGCGCGACAGGGCGGCGGCCGGGTTGGCCTCCAGCTCTTGTGGCGAGCACTTGGGCGAGGTGAACGGATGGTGCATGGCGGTCAGGCTGCCGTCGTCGTTCTCTTCGAACATCGGGAAGTCGACGACCCACAGCGGCGCCCACTCGGCAGTCAGCAGATTGAGGTCATGGCCGAGCTTGATGCGCAGCGCGCCCAGGGCATCACAGACCACCTTGGCGCGGTCGGCACCGAAGAACACGATGTCACCGTCCACGGCACCAACGCGATCGAGAATGGTGTTGAGGTTCGGTTCGGCGATGTTCTTGACGATCGGCGACTGCAGACCTTCCACACCCTTGGCGCGCTCGTTGACTTTGATATAGGCCAGCCCCTTGGCGCCGTAGTTACCGACGAACTTGGTGTAGTCGTCGATCTGCTTGCGCGGCATGCTCGCCCCGCCTGGTACGCGCAGCGCGGCAACACGACCTTTCGGGTCGTTGGCCGGGCCGGAGAAGACCTTGAAGTCGACGTCCTTGAGTTGATCGGCAACGTCGACCAGCTCCATCGGGATACGCAGGTCCGGCTTGTCGGAACCAAAGCGACGCATGGCCTCGGCCAGGGTCATATGCGGCAGTTCGCCGAACTCGACGTCCAGCACTTCCTTGAATAGGTTGCGGATCATGGTCTCGGTGAGGTGCATGATCTCGGCTTCGCCCAGGAAGCTGGTCTCGATGTCGATCTGGGTGAATTCCGGCTGGCGGTCGGCACGCAGGTCTTCGTCGCGGAAGCACTTGGCGATCTGGTAGTAACGGTCGAAGCCGGCCACCATCAACAGCTGCTTGAACAGCTGCGGCGACTGCGGCAGGGCGAAGAAGCTACCCGCGTGGGTACGGCTCGGCACTAGGTAATCACGGGCGCCTTCGGGGGTGGCTCGAGTGAGGATCGGCGTCTCGACGTCCAGGAAGCCATTGTCGTCCAGGTAACGACGGATGCTCGAGGTGATGCGCGAGCGCAGCTTGAGCTTCTCGGCCATTTCCGGGCGACGCAGGTCGATGAAGCGATAACGCAGGCGCGTCTCCTCACCCACATCGGTGTATTCGTTGAGCGGGAACGGCGGGGTTTCCGCTTCGTTGAGCACTTCCAGCTCGTAACCCAGCACTTCGATGGCGCCGGACGCCATGTTGGCATTGCGCGCACCTTCGGGACGCAGACGCACCTTGCCTGTGATCTTCACCACGTACTCGCTGCGCACGCGGTCGGCCTTGGCGAAGGTGTCGGCACGATCCGGATCGAACACCACCTGAGCCAGGCCTTCGCGGTCACGGATATCGAGGAAGATAACGCCACCGTGGTCACGACGACGGTGAACCCATCCACACAGGGTGATTTCCTGGCCATCCAGGCTTTCGTTCAACTGGCCGCAATAGTGGCTGCGCATCATGATCGGGTTCGCTTCTCTGATCGGTTCTGGATTCGTCGACATCGCCTACCAAAAGGGCAAGGCGCCTGAGCCGCACGCGTGAAAAGGGCGGAATTATATAGGCTTTATTGACAAGGCGCAGCACGTGATGCGCGCCACCGCCCGGGCAAATGAGCTGAACCCGTTAGCCGCGATTGATTCAAAGCATGACCGTCATTGAGACGAAGCCGACGCATGTGACGAACGGTCATGATAGGATTTTTGCCATCGACCTTTTAACCATTGGCCCAATCAGGAGAGCCCCCATGGAAATCAATATCGGCATCGCCGAACAGGATCGCGAAGCCATCGCCGAAGGCCTGTCGCGCCTGCTCGCAGACACTTATACCCTGTACCTGAAAACCCATAACTTCCACTGGAACGTCACCGGCCCGATGTTCAACACCCTGCACCTGATGTTCGAGGCGCAGTACACCGAGCTGGCACTGGCGGTCGACGCCATCGCCGAGCGCATTCGCGCGCTGGGCTTCCCGGCGCCGGGCACCTACGCCGCCTATGCCCGCCTCTCCTCCATCAAGGAAGAAGAAGGCGTGCCGAGCGCTGACGAGATGATCAAGCTGCTCGTGCAGGGCCAGGAAGCGGTGGTGCGCACTGCGCGCGGTATCTTCCCGCTGCTCGACAAGGTCAGCGACGAGCCGACCGCCGATCTGCTGACCCAACGCATGCAGGTCCACGAAAAAACCGCGTGGATGCTGCGCAGCCTGCTGGCTGCCTGATCGCCACACCAACAGGGCTGCCATGGTAGCCCTGTTTCGTTTCATACCGCCACAGCCGCCTACCCAGCGCCGCCCATTTGAGTAGCCCTTCTCTTTGCTGTTAAATACGCCCCGTGCCGCCATCCCGACTCATGGGCCGGCGCATAGGCTGGCCCTCCCGAACCTTCATCGCCCTTACGTCACGGCAAATCGCGTGGAGCCAGCTGTTCCTGGTGATCCTTTTATCGAGTGAGTGCGTTGAACATGTTTAAAATCGTCCACCTGCTGGTGGGGCTGTCGGCCCTGCTGTTATCCATCGCCCCCGGCCTAAATGACGGCCAGTCGTTCCTGCAACACCCCGATGCGCTGTGCCTAGCACTCTTTGGCTTTCTCAACCTACTGCTGGCTACGCAGTTTCCGCTGTGGCACAGCAATGCCCGTCAACATCTGCAAAACCTGGCGTGCGCCCTGCTGATCCTCGGCACTTTGCTGCAAGCGCTGATTCTGCTTGCCCCCTTGCCGCTCATCGCCGAGCAACCTGCCCTGCTGTTCAGCCTGCTGATCATCTCTCTGGCCGTTGCTCTGCACCTGGGCACCAACCTGCGCTTCGACAGAAAGAAGGCAGCGCCGCAAGCCGATCTGGGTGACCGCGAGACCGGCACCGTGAAGTGGTTCAACACCTCGAAGGGGTTTGGCTTCATCTCCCGCGACGCTGGCGAAGATATCTTCGTGCACTTTCGCGCGATCCGTGGCGAAGGCCACCGCGTTCTAGTGGAAGGCCAACGCGTGGAGTTTTCCGTGATGCAGCGCGACAAGGGCCTGCAGGCAGAAGACGTGATCGCCGCCCTGCCGACACGGCGCTGATCCGCCAACCAGCGAAAAGCCCCGCGATGCGGGGCTTTTTCATTTATGGCGCCCGCTCTCAATAATGGGGTGGCGGCGCCTCATCTTGCGAGGCACTGAAGGGGCTGACTTCCTCCTGACGCTTGGCCAGCGCCTGGATTTGCACCTGCAAGCGCTCGATCAGCTTTTGCTGCTCCACCAACGCGTCATTCAGGGCCTGGATGGTGTCATCCTGAAAGGCCTGACGGCTTTCCAGCTCGACGATGCGTTCTTCGAGCGCCGTCATTCAAACCTCCCCGACACGATACTGACGCGGCATGGCAGAGCGCAGCTTGTCACGCAGAGCGGTCACCTGCGCCTCTTCGTAAGGCTTGGCAGGATGCCGCCCCCACACCGGAGCGGGCCAGGCATCATCATCACGGTAACGCACGATCACATGCATATGCAGCTGACTGACCACGTTACCTAGGGTGGCGATATTGATCTTATCGGCCTTGAATGCATCCTTGAGCACCTCGCCCAGCAGTGCAGTTTCTGCCCACAACGCCTGCTGGTCCTCGGCACTGAGCTGAAACACCTCACTGACGTCTTCGCGTCGCGGCACCAGAATGAACCAGGGGTAACGGGCATCGTTACTTAGCAGCACGCGACTTAGCGGCAGATCCCCTAGCACGAAGGTGTCCTGCTGCAGACGCGAATCCAGTACGAACATTTGCTCACCTCATCTCGACAAACCGCCCACCAAGAGGGCGCCAATAGAGGCGGCAGCATACCCGCCAAGGTATTGAAAATTAACCCCGAACAAGCGCACCAAAACCATGCACACCTTCGCTACTGCGCGCACCATATTGTTTCCCAAAGTAAACATTCAGACTTGATCGAAATCGCCAAGTAAAACTCATTATCAACAAAACACGCATATAAATAGCTAGCTACTAAAAAGCACACTAACCAGCTCACTAAAAATCGAATGATTACGTCGACAATCTGTACTTTCCAGCGATAAAAAGCAGTTCGGCGCCATTATTTACAGGCGCTTCAGGATTTTGAGCACGCCTTTTGCTTATATGCTCGCAGCGCTCCCTGATGGGGCTCCGCGGTAACGCTTGGAGGCCCTGTAATAGAGCTGTAAACCGTTGGATGGTACTTAGCAGGTAGGATTTACCTGATTACGACCTGCCGCTTGCGCTTAGCGACAGACGCATAGGTTGCAACGAAGTGGATAGATCGAAACTATCGCCAATACAAAGTGCCGTGCTATAAGTTCCATCCGACACAAAAAGAAATAGAGCTGCTCGCCATAACAACCTTATTGAGCAGCGGCAGTACTCTTCTAAACCAAAGGAGCAAATCACGATGCGAGTGATGAAGTGGAGCGTAATCGCCCTGGCTGTGGCTGCGGGTACCTCTCAGATGGCAGTGGCTTCGGAACAGTCCGAGTCCAAGGGTTTCATCGAAGACAGCAGCTTCGATATTTTCAACCGCGTTCTCTACATGAACCGTGATTTCAAAAATGGCGCAGCCAATGGTGCTAGCCAATCTGCCAATCCGGCCGGCTATCGCGAAGAAACAGGCCTTGGCATTCGCCTGCTTTATGAGTCCGGTTTCACCCAAGGCACAGTTGGCTTCGGCCTTGACGCTCACAGCCTGAGCAGCATCAAAATCGACAGCGGTCGTGGCCGCTATGGTACCGGCCAATTCGGTCAAACCAGCGATGGTCGCGGCGAAGACACGCAGACTGAAGTTGGCGGTGCAGTCAAGTTCCGTATTTCAAACACTGTACTGAAATACGGTAACCAATTCGTTGCCAGCCCTGTTTTCAGCACTGACGATAGCCGTATCGTGCCTGAGGTAGCTACCGGGACGTACATCACCAGCAAGGAAATCGAAGGCCTGGAACTGAGCGCGGGTCGCTTTACCGCATTGAGCAGCCAAACAGCGACTGGGCGCGACACCGTTGTCATGGGTGCCGCTGATAGCACCCTCAAATCAGCAAATATTGCTGGCGCGAGCTATGCATTCACCGAAAACTTTACTGGCGCAATTCATGCCTCTGACGTTGATGACTTCTTCAAGAAGCAGTATGTCAACCTCAACTACAACCTGCCGCTGAGCGACTCTCAGGCTCTTAACTTTGACCTGAATGCATACAAGACCAAGAGCCAAGGTCAAGAGCTGGCAGGCGATGTAGACAACAAACTGTGGAGCCTGGCAGTAGCCTACTCCCTGGGTGCACACAAGTTCACCCTGGCTCATCAGCGCTCCTCTGGCAGCAGCGCCTACGCCTACGGCGTTGATGGCAACGGCACCATCTTCACGGCTAACTCTGTTCAGTTCTCCGACTTTGACCGCCAAGACGAGCGCTCCTGGCAAGCCCGTTATGACTTGAATATGGCTACGTATGGCGTACCTGGTCTGAGCTTCATGACCCGCTATGTCTACGGTGACAATATCAATACTGGCGTTGGCGAGGAAGGCAAAGAGCACGAATTCGACTTCGAAACCAAGTATGTCGTTCAGGATGGCCCAGCCAAAGACCTGTCCTTCCGTCTGCGCAGTGCAGTCTGGCGTGCTAATGGCGTTCAAAATGCCGAATACGGTGCGGATAACAACGATGTCCGTCTGATCATCGACTACCCGCTCAGCGTTCTGTAATCGCGCGCGAGCCTGACAGCAGTTCAGAAACCCGGCTCCGGCCGGGTTTTTTATTGCAGCGTAAATACATAAGTCCCGTCGGCAGGCGAACCACTCCAACACCCACCAAACCCCAACACTGACACCTCCCATCCTGTACGCCACCGGCCTCGCGCCGTACAATGCCGAGCCATAAAATCCCCCTTCGCAACCGACAGAACGGCCCATCATGCGCACCAGTCAGTTCCTGCTTTCGACCCTCAAAGAAACGCCCTCCGATGCTGTCGTAATCAGCCACCAGCTCCTGCTGCGCGCCGGCATGATCCGCAAGCTCGCCTCCGGCCTGTACACCTGGCTGCCGATGGGCCTGCGCACCCTGCGCAAGGTGGAAAGAATCGTGCGTGAAGAGATGGACGCTGCCGGCGCGCTGGAAGTGTTGATGCCGGCAATACAGCCAGCGGAGCTGTGGCAGGAGTCTGGTCGCTGGGTGCAGTACGGGCCGGAGCTGCTACGCATCAAGGATCGTCATGATCGTGAGTTCTGCGTGGGCCCGACCCACGAAGAAGTAATCACCGATCTGGCCCGCAACGAGTTGAACAGCTACAAGCAACTGCCGCTGAACCTTTACCAGATCCAGACCAAGTTCCGCGACGAGATCCGTCCGCGCTTCGGCCTGATGCGCGGTCGCGAGTTCATCATGAAGGACGCCTACTCCTTCCATGCCGACCAGGCATCTCTGCAGCAGACCTACGACCGCATGCATCAGGCCTACTGCAACATCTTTACCCGCCTGGGCCTGAACTTCCGCCCGGTAGTGGCGGACAACGGCTCCATCGGCGGCGCTGGCTCCCACGAATTTCACGTACTGGCCGAATCAGGTGAAGACGATATCGTCTTCAGCAACGCTTCCGATTACGCCGCCAACATCGAGAAGGCCGAAGCCATTCCTCGCGAGTCCGCCCGCCCGGCGCCGAGCGAAGAGCTGCGTCTGGTCGACACCCCGAACGCCAAGACCATTCAGCAGCTGGTCGAGGGCTACGACCTGCCCATCGAACGCACCATCAAGACGCTGATCGTGCATGCCGAAGAAGAAGGCAAGCTGATCGCGCTGATCGTTCGTGGCGATCACGAGCTGAACGAGATCAAGGCCGCCAACCAGCCTGGTGTCGCCAGCCCGCTGGTAATGGCCTCGGATGCCGAGCTGCGCGACGCCATCGGTGCCGGTGCTGGTTCCCTGGGCCCGCTGAATCTGCCGCTGCCGATCATCATCGACCGCTCGGTGGAACTGATGAGCGACTTCGCCATCGGCGCCAACATCGACGACAAGCACTACTTCGGCGTGAACTGGGAGCGCGACCTGCCGGTACCGACCGTTGCCGACCTGCGCAACGTGGTGGCTGGCGACCCGAGCCCGGATGGCAAAGGCACCCTGGAGATCAAGCGCGGCATCGAAGTCGGGCACATCTTTCAGCTGGGCACCAAGTACAGCGAGGCAATGAACTGCCAGGTACTGGGCGAGAACGGCAAGCCGGTCGTACTGAGCATGGGTTGCTACGGTATCGGCGTATCGCGCGTGGTCGCTGCGGCCATCGAACAGAATAGCGACGAGCGCGGCATTATCTGGAACGATGCCCTGGCGCCCTTCCAGATCGCCCTGGTACCGCTGCGTTACGAAACCGATGCCGTACGCGAGGCGACCGACAAGTTGTACGGCGAACTGACCGCCGCCGGCTTCGAAGTATTGCTGGATGACCGTGACAAAAAGACCAGTCCGGGCATCAAATTCGCAGACATGGAGTTGATCGGCATTCCGCATCGTATTGTGGTCAGCGACCGCGGCCTGGCCGAAGGCAACCTGGAGTACAAGAGCCGTCTGGAAACCGAGGCTCAGCCAGTCGCCGTCGACGAGATCCTGCCGTTCATCCAGAACCGTATCCGCCGCTGACCCGCCAAAGAGCCGTCATGTTCAAGCGAAGCACCCTACGCCTTCTCGGCGCCACCACCTGTGGCGCCTTCTTCCTCGCTGGCTGCGCCAACCATCTGCCGCAGCGCAGCGAGCACGAGGAACGTGTCGAACGCAAACTGCTGAGCCACAGCCTGCAGATCGACGTGGGGCAGCCCGAGGTGCTGGAGCTGCCGCAGCGGCGGGTGCGCGTGAACGAACAGAAGGTCTTCGAGGTGACGCCGTTCGAGGTGACCCGCCACTACGACCGCTACACGCCTTACCAGCCGTGGCGCGAGATCTATGAAATCCCGCTGGGCGCAGTGGCAATCGTCGGCGGCATTGGCGCCAACGTGCTCAATGTGGTGGCCCTGGGGCGCATTCCGGATACCGCCACCAAGGACTGGATCAGCTACGGCGTGGCGGGTATCAACCCGTTCATGAACGTGGAATCCAATGGCCGCTCGCAGCAAAACCTGGCCGGTATCGACGAAAAGCGTCAGGAGACCCGCACGGACTATTCCAGCCTGCCCTGGGCCGAACGCCCTGTGACCATCAAGGCCGGCACACAGACCCACGAGCTGCTCACCGACCGCAATGGCGTGCTGCGACTCAACCTGCTCGACGGCCCGTTCGCTGATCAGGACATCGCCCGTGTCGGCACCCTGGTACTGAGCGTGACCGACGAGCAGGACGCCACCAGCGCCGAGGCAACGCTACTGGTCAGTCGCACGCTGCGCGGCAAGCTGCGTGAGGCTCATGACCTGATCTACGACGACCTCGAAGGCGCGGACGTCGAGCAATGGGTGCACCGCGTCAAGCGCCTGTCCGACCTGGGGTTGGAGGAAGAGGCCAGCGAGCTGGAGCAGAGCCTGATCGAGCTGACCCGCAACGATCCGGAACTGCAGGCCGAATTTCTCAATTCGCTCACACAAAAAGCCGGCCGGCTGGCTGCCGACCCGGGCGAAGACTAGTTCGTTAACGGCGAATCTCGAAGTGCTGTGCATCCTGTATCGGATGCTCACTCAGCGTTAGCGATACTACGCGAGCACCTGAAGGTCCGCGCTCGAGCCACTGGGCCAGTGAATGTACAGCGCCCTCCTCACCCTCGAACAAGACCTCGACACGGCCATCGGCCAGATTGCGCACCCAGCCTGATAGCTGCAAGCGCCGGGCTTCGCTAGCCGTGCTCTGGCGAAAACCGACGCCCTGCACACGCCCTTCGACATAAGCGTGACGGCAGATGATGTTCATGGTCTCAACCCTCCTGACGCAGCGCCGCCAGCCGCGCCTTGAGACCTTCGGCGGTCTGTTCACCAAGCAGACGCTCACGAACTTTGCCCTGATCGTCAACGATATAGGTAACCGGCAGGGCGTCACTGGGCGGTAAACCGAGACGTTCGGCAGGATCCTTGGCCAACACGGTGAACTCGATACCCAGCGCCTCGGCCGCCTTGCTGAGCTCTTCGCCCTGCAAGCCGTCGAAATTCACGCCGAAGAGGCCGATGGACTGCTTCTCCAGTTCGGGCGCCAGGCCGTTCAGTTCGGGTATCTCCGAACGACAAGGCCCGCACCATTCGGCCCAATAATTGATAACCAGCCACTGGCCTTCAAGGCGCTCAACCGCTACCTTCTGCCCATGCTGGTCGACACCCACGTCTGCCTTGCAACCTGCCAGCACCGCAGCGGCTATGAGCAGCATCATCAGCCCGATGACTCGCGGGAATCGCTCTACCATGGAAACGGTCCTCATATCGATAAGGTTGCTATGACACTGGATGCCCTGCAGCTCGCTGTACCCGACGCGCTTCAGACCGACTCGATCGACCAGGCCACCCTCGGCACAAGCCTGAGCGCCTCTCGCCAGTTGCCGCCGGAAGCCGGCCTGCAAGAAGTGATCACCCGACTCGCGCACCTGAATCGCAGCGCAATGACCTTACTCGAAAGACAGAGGGCGCTGCAAAACTTCAGTGACGAGTATCGCTACTACAGCGCTTCGGGCAGCCTTCCCGCCAACGCCGAACACCAGCTGCAACTGTGCAATGAGCTCGCCATTGGCTACAAGCGTCTGCTGCTGCAGATACTGCAGGGTCACAAGCCATCTCAGCCGCACCTGGCCTGGTGCCTTTACATGGCTCAGCACTTTATCGCCCAAACCTTGCTGCGCCATTTCCAGCAGTACCGTGAAGCAGATGCCAGCCTCTGGCAGGACAGCCACCTGCTCTACTGGCTGGGCGAGCAGCATGGCTGTCTCGACGAGCCGGTAGCCGCGGCATTTACGCCTATACCGGCCGACACCCTGCGCGGGCTCTATCAGCAGATATTGCTGCTGGCCCTGAGCAACCCGCCGCACCTGCAGCCGGAAGAATGTCAGCGACTGTTCGCCGCCCTGGCCCCGCTGGCAGCGCTTGCCCGCCTGCTGCCTTGGGATGCGGAGGACAAATCCGAAGGCCCGCTGATCGATCTGCAGCGTCCGCAGCCGTGCCTGACCTATCAGCAACGCCCGCAGGCTGGCGATGAAAGCCTGCGGCGCCTGGAGCTGGGCGCCCTGCTGGTGGCACTTGGTGAGCCTGCGCCACTGCGCAGCGCAGGTGAACGCGAGCTGCTCGAGCGGGTGCATCATCACTGGCTGGGCACCGATCAGCGTCGCCATTCGCGCACCCCGCAACAAAGCGATTGCCGGCTGGCCATCGGTATACCGGCCATCCATGCCCAGCTTCTGCAGCAGCGGCCGCAATGCACACCAGGCCAGATTCTCGATATCGGCCCGGGCGGCGCACGCCTGCTCTGCCCGGCACACGTCGCCCACAGCCTGCCGGTTGGTCAGTTGGTGCTGTTGATTGCCGACAGCGACGTGCTGGCCCTGGTGTGCTGGCGACATCTCAACGACGACGGATTTCACCTGGGCCTTCGCTACCTAAAGGGGCTGGCACAACCGACCTGGCTCAGGCGCGCGCCCAGCAGCCAGGCACATCTCGGTATTCTGCAGAGCACGCCGAAACCCCGAGAGGGCTGGCACCACGGCCTGTGGGTGCCGCACAACCAGTTCAGCGACGGCGAAAACCTGTGGCTGCAACTGCCCAGCGCGGTCAACCAGAACCGACTGCAGCTGCCAGCGTGCAACCTGGCCAGTGCCACGGTAAGCCGTCACCCGCTGGAACTGCCCTGAATGAGAAGCCGGTCACCCGTAAGGGCGGCCTGGCGCACAGTTTGAGCAAGGGCACCGTCCTTATACTTACCCGTTGACGTCCTTCGCCAGCCAGGGAATCCGCATGCCTAACGCCCATGACACACTGATCGGCCAGGTCCCCGCCCATCTGATCCAGAGCGCCCACCTGCAATTGACTGACTATGACGGGCGGGTGGCCGAGTTCAACGTGGCCGCCTGGCTGCATCTGCCCGGCCAGGCCGGCAGCCTGGTATCCCTGCAGGTTCGCTATCGCGACGGCGAGCAGATCCGCTCAGTCAACCTGGATCACGCCAAGGTCGGCGCCCAGGACAGGATCCTACTTTCCGGTATCGCACGCCTACCAGTGGCGCAACGGATCGAGGACATGCAGATACGTCTGCGCTCGGCTCAGCTGCAGGTCGAGGTGAAAGTCGAAGAGCTTTTCGTACAGGCCGTCGAAGCGACGATTGCGCAAACGCTGGTTGGTCAGGCCAACGCCTGATTGACCTCGGCAGACGCATCGCAGAGCCCCTGGCGAGGCTGATCACCTGCTACCGCCGCAGTAGCGGTGGTGGTCACCAAGGACTCGGGCCAGCGACTGAAACGCAGCCCGGTGATGCGATTCAGATTCTCCAGCGCACGCTCGCTATCACGAGCATGGAGCATCACGACCTTGGCGGATGGTTTGAGCATTGTTCTTTCTCTGGATGGTGCAACATCGGCTGAAAGTGCATAGCCAGAAGCATGCCAGCTTGCTGACGCCAATCAGCCGGCACCACAGGGTAGCACCGAGATATCAGACTGAACATCAACAAGCGACGTGAAACGTCACTTTGCGTCACCGCCCTGCCCCTCCAGCCAATGCGCCAGACTGTTGCCGAACAACACCGTCTGCTCGTCATGCAGCCGCTTCAGCGCCTCACGCAGCGCGGGATACCAGGGCTCGTCCAATTCATCGGGCAGTTGACTCAGGTGGGGCAACGGCCAGGGACTGCGCTCGATCAGTTGCTGCAGTGAGTAATGATTCAGGTCGCGGCTGAGCATCCAGCTATCGCCGCCGGTGCTGGCGACCAGACGCTGGTCCTCCAGAAAGCTCAGCACCTCCTCCCATTCATGCTCGGGCAGCAACCAGCCCTGACGCTGAATATCGCGATGACGCACCTTGAGTCCGGTACGCTGACGCGCGTGGAATACCCGCAGAATCCCTAGCAACACCAGCGCCCTGGGCATCGCGCGCTTGCGCCATTGATGGGAAACACCCAGGTTGCAGACCAGCTCCGCCCCCAGCAACACGATCAGCCAGGACAGGAACACCCAGAAAAGGAACAGCGGTACCGTGGCAAAGGCGCCATAGATCAACTGGTAGCCGGGGAAGAAACGCACGTAAAAGCCGAAAATCGCCTTGGCCAACTCCAGCAGCACCGCCGTGAACAGCCCACCCCACAACGCATGGCGCAGCGGCACCCGGGCGTTGGGCACCGCTGCGTAGAGCAGAGTGAAAGCCGCCACGCTGAACAGCAGCGGCGTGAAACGCAGCAACGTCTTGGCGCCGACTACCGCGTCCGGCCCGCTGAGCAGCGACAGCGAGGCGACATAGGTGCTGATGGCGAAACCGGCGCCCAACAGCATCGGACCCAGGCTGAGGATCGCCCAGTACAGCAGGAAGGTGGCGATACCGCGCCGCGGCTGTCGTACCCGCCAAATGGTGTTGAAGGTGCGCTCGACGGTGACCAGCATCCAGAACGCTGTGACCGCCAGCACGGCGACGCCGATCCAGGTCAGCTGCCGGGCCTGGGTGGTGAAATCACGCAAGTACTCCTGCAGCGTCTCGCCAGCAGACGGCACGAAATTATGAAAGATGAACGCCTGGATCTGCTCACCAGTACCCTGGAAGGCCGGCACGGCGGAGAGCACCGCAAAGGTGACGGTCATCATCGGCACCACCGCAAACAGCGTGGTATAGGTCAGCGCTGCGGCATTGTCGGCACCGCGATTATCGAAGAAGCGCTGCCAGAGGAATCCCCAAAACTCAAACCAGTCTCGCAGACGCTGCTGCATACCCACCTCTTAAGGGCAGTCGAAATCTGTGCATCATCGTCAAGCCGGCGCCACCTGGGGCACAGGCAATACGAACGAGCGGAAAAGCTGGCCACAAGCCATTGTGACCGACGCACTACAGACGCCGGGCCGGCACTTAGGTTCGCCCTGATTGCCGCACCCCGTTCAGCGCAAGACGCCGACGCGGTTAGAATAGCCGCCATCTGCCGCCAGAAGCGACGACTGCCATGACCGATCTGACCCTTTATCACAACCCGCGCTGCTCGAAATCCCGCGCAGCCCTGCAACTGCTCGAAGAGCGCGACCTGCAGCCGAGCGTGGTGCTTTACCTCGATAACCCGCCCAGCGCCGCACAATTGCGCGAGGTGCTCAACAAGCTCGGCATGCCCGCGCGGCAACTGCTGCGCAGCGGTGAAGACGAATACCGCGAACTGAACCTGGCCGACAGCGCACTCGATGAAGAAGCGCTGATCGAGGCCATGATCACCCACCCGCGCCTGATCGAACGGCCGATCCTGATCGCCGGCGATCGCGCCGTGATCGGTCGGCCGCCGGAAAACATCCTGGAGCTGCTGCCATGACGCCCCCCTACATTCTGGTGCTCTACTACAGCCGCCATGGCGCTACCGCCGAGATGGCCCGTCAGATCGCCCGCGGCATCGAACTGCAGGGTATGGAAGCGCGCCTGCGCACCGTGCCAGCGGTTTCCGCCGAGTGCGAAGCGGTCGCCGACAGCATTCCCGCCGAGGGCGCACCCTACGCCAGCCTCGACGACCTGAAGAACTGCGCTGGCCTGGCAGTGGGCAGCCCGACACGCTTCGGCAACATGGCCGCGCCGCTGAAGTACTTCCTCGACGGCACCAGCAACCTGTGGCTGACCGGCAGCCTGGTCGGCAAACCGGCGGGCGTGTTCACCTCCACGGCCAGCCTGCATGGCGGCCAGGAAAGCACCCTGCTGTCGATGCTGCTGCCGCTGCTGCATCACGGCATGCTGATCACCGGGCTGCCATACAGCGAATCCGCGCTGGTCGAGACTCGCGGCGGCGGCACGCCCTATGGCGCCAGCCATCATGCAGGCGCCGACGGCAAGCGGGCGCTCGACGAGCATGAGATCACCCTGTGCCGCGCTCTGGGCCAACGCCTGGCGAGCATCGCCCTCAAGCTGGGCGATGAACGTGGCTAAAGCGGCCAAGTCGCTGCCCAGCGTGGATTGGCTGCTGCCGCGCCTGCGCGCCTGCCGCTATCTGAGCCTGGCCAGCTTTCTGGCCCTGGCGGCGTTGTTGCTGATCTGGAACCTGGGTTACGCCGCCGTGCCCAGCACGCTGCTGTGGGCAGTGCTGGCCTTTCAGCTGCTGCCCTTGCTGCTGCTCGCACCGGGCATCATCGGCGGCCACCCGCGCACCCACTCGTGGGCCTGCTTCGTGGTGAACCTGTATTTCATCCAGGGCGTGCTGGCGGCATTCGATCCGTCCAAGCGGTTGTTCGGCTGGCTGGAAATTCTGCTCAGCCTGACGCTGTTCACCAGCGCGCTGCTGTATACGCGCTGGTGCGCACAGTACCAGCGGATCGGCAGCGTGGAAGAAAGCAGCGAGATGTAGGATGCGACCGGGCCGGAGCTAGCTACCAGTCCAAGGTTTCCTTGAGGAAGGGAATGGTCAGCTTGCGCTTTTCCTGCAGCGACGCCTGATCCAGACGCTCGAGCAGCTCGAACAATGCGCTCATGCTGCGCTCGCCACGGGTAAGGATGAAGCGCCCCACTTCTTCGCTCATGTGAAGGCCGCGGCGCGAAGCCCGCAGCTGCAGAGCGCGCAATTTGTCCTCGTCGGACAGCGACTGCAGCTGGAATACCAGAGCCAGGGTCAGGCGCGACTTGAGGTCGGGCAGCTTGATCGACAATTCGCGCGGTGATGCATTGGCCGACAGCAGCAGACGGCGACCGCTGTCGCGCAGGCGATTGAACAGGTGGAACAGCGCTTCTTCCCAGGCGCGCTGGCCGGCAGCGGCTTCCAGATCGTCCAGGCAGACCAGCTCGAACTGTTCCAGGTTGTCGAGAATCGCCGGGCCGTATTGCACCACGTCGGCCAGTGGCAAATAGACGGCACGTTCGCCAAGCTGCTCGAAGCGCAGGCAGGCCGCCTGCAACAGGTGGCTGCGCCCGACGCCTTCGCCGCCCCACAGATAGATCAGGCTCTCCGTCCAGCCTGCCTCGGCTTCGCACAGACGCTCCACGTACCCGAGGGCAGCGGCATTGGCGCCCGGGTAGTAATTGGCGAAGGTGGCGTCGTCGCGCAGACGTACACCCAGGGGCAGTTGAATCGGCTTCATGCTGGAGAAATTGGCTCGGCGGAGCCCGCTTGGCGCTCTGAATAAAGGTGGCGCAGTTTATACCCTTGGCGGCTGCCTGTCATTGACCCACTTTCCAAGGCAATACAAGGATTTAGCCAACGAGAAGCGGCTTCAGCGCGCCTTGCGTCCAGGCTTTGGCTGCACCGGAGCCTGCCCCGCGTAGGCATCGGACTGCTTGTACAGTTCGTGCACATGGCGCAGCAGCACCATGATCACTGCGGCCACCGGCAGCGCCACAAGAATACCGGTAAAACCGAACAGCTGGCCGCCAGCCATGATCGCGAAGATCACCGCCACCGGGTGCAGACCGATGCGGTCGCCGACCAGCAGTGGCGTCAGCAGCATACCTTCGAGCAACTGACCGACCACGAATACGCCGGCAATCATCAACAGCGGGTAAGGGTCGCCGCCGAACTGGAACAGCCCCGCCAGCAGCGCACTGCCGATGCCTACTACCACACCGAGGTACGGCACGATGCTCGCTAGGCCCGCCAGCAGGCCGATCAACAAACCCAGCTCCAGGCCGATGGCCATCAGGCCAACCGCATACATGCCGCCCAGCGCCAGCATCACCAAGAGCTGGCCACGCAGGAAGGCGCCCAGCACTTCGTGGCACTCGCCGACCAGCTTCACCACCACGCTTTCATTGTCACGCGGCACCAGGCTGCGCAGCTTGCTGACCAGCAGATCCCAGTCGCGCATCAGGTAGAAGCTGACCACCGGAATCAGCAGCAGGTTGGCCACCCAGGCCACCAGCGCCAGGCTCGACGCGGTGACCTGCGACAGCACCAGCCCGGCGATATCGGTAGTTTGCCCAAGGTGACCGGACAACGCTTTCTTCAATTCATCGAAGCGCCAGAAGCCCTCGTTCAGACCGAGCTTGACCTGAACCCAGGGCAGCGCCTGGTTCTGCGCCCAGTCGAGCATCTGCGGCAACAGCTCGTAGAGACGTACCAGCTGCTTACCCAGCATCGGGATTAACACCAGCAGACCCAGGGCCATCAACAGGGTGAACAGGGCGAACACCACGATCACACCCCAGGTGCGCGACAGCTTCAGGCGCTCCAGGCGATCGACCAGCGGATCACCCAGGTAGGCGATCAGGATGCCAATCAGAAATGGCGAGAGAATCGGGTGCAGCAGGTACAACAGGCCGCCCAGTACCAGCACCACGGCAATCCACAGCCAGCGAGACGAAACGGCCATGCTCGATCCTCGAAAAATGTCAGGTCAGTGCCCACTCGCAAAACGACCTCGGACAAGGCCGAGGTCGTGCAAAGCGAAGCGGTTCAGGTGAGGCGCAGTCTACCAGCGAAAGTACAGAACATCGCCACGAGGCTTGGCGTCAGCGGCTGGTGGCGCAGCCTGAGGCGGTGCGGGCGGCTGGCTGGCGTCGACCGGAGCGCCGGGCTCGGTGGATGCCTGGGGTTCAGCAGGCGCCGGTGTCTCGGCAGCCAGTTCGGCAGCCGACACCTTGTGCAGCTGCAGCAGGCCCAGCTGGGTACGCAGCTGCTCGGGGCTGGCGCTGACCTTGTAGATCAGTCGATCCGCTTCCACCGACTGCAGTTGAGCACCGAATGGCTCGAGAACACGCTGCAGCTCCGCGTAACGCGACAGATCGGCGCCGATGACTTCCAAGGTCTGCGTCGAGCTTGCGCCCGGCGCGACCACGAAGCGCGGCGCCAGGCGCTCGCTCACCGCCAGCAACACCGCATCGGCCAACGCGGCCTGGTCGGCTGCTTCGGCCTTGCCCTGTTCATGATCATCGCCCAGCCAAAGCTGCCAGTTGGCCTGCCACTTACCGTCCGCTTCACTGGCGCGCACCGCCAGCAAGGCGTCGACGCCGTAGCGCTCGGATGCCGAACGCAGCTCGCCCGGATCCTTGGCGCCCAGCGTCTCCTTGGTCGCCACCAGCTGCTCGCTGAGGTCGGCCAACGGCAGGCGCAACGGCAAGCCACGGTGCTGGGCGGCCTCGCGCAGCGGCTCGGCAGCGGCCTGGCCGTCACCGACGATGTTGCCGCCGTCGACCGTCTCGTTCAGCCACCAGGCGAGAATCGCCGGGCGGTTGACGCCCCAGAGCGGCAAACCGGCCTGACGCAGGGAGCGATCGGTGGACACCGCGTCGAAATCGACCACTAGGTGATCGCCCTCGTACCCGTACTGGCTGATGATCTGCTGCGGATCCTTGCGCAACTCCGCCAGCGCCGATCCCTTGGCCGCATCCGGCTTGCCGGTCAGGCGCAGCACCAAGGTATCGACCGCGCGCTGCAGAGCGGCATCGCGCTCCTCGGGCTGCTGGCTCGCAACCGTCTCGCGCACCTGATAGAGGTCACTGACGGTCGCCGCCAGGGTCGGCAGGCTCAGCAGTGTCAGGCAGAGAAGCAGGGGGCGGAAGGTCGGGCGCATGAACGGAGAACTCTCGGCTGAAGAAGGCGGCGCGCGGCAACGGGCCGCGGCGCTATACCTTAGGGGCTGTTGCCATGGCATCGCAAGCCACGCGGCAGTTACCGGGCTTAACCGGCCTGGGTGTGACCGACCAGATCAGGCGGGGTTTCATCGCCTGCCGGGCAGGCGCCAAGACCCGCACTCGGCACGGTAGCTGGCCGCTGCCGGGCAAGCCTGATAAAATCGCGCGCCTTCGCAGACCGGCCCCGAGGGGCCGATGCTATCCCGACATTCCCCTTCCAAAGGCCTGGATCTATGAGCAAGCAACCCTCCATCAGCTACAAGGACGCAGGTGTGGACATCGACGCGGGCGAAGCCCTGGTCGAACGCATCAAGGGCGTAGCCAAGCGCACCGCCCGTCCTGAAGTCATGGGTGGCCTGGGCGGCTTCGGCGCTCTGTGCGAGATCCCGGCCGGCTACAAACAGCCGGTGCTGGTCAGCGGCACAGACGGCGTCGGCACCAAGCTGCGTCTGGCCCTGAACCTGAACAAGCATGACAGCATCGGCCAGGACCTGGTCGCCATGTGCGTCAACGACCTGGTGGTCTGTGGCGCCGAGCCGCTGTTCTTCCTCGACTACTACGCCACCGGCAAACTGAACGTCGATGTGGCCGCCACCGTGGTGACCGGCATCGGCGCCGGCTGCGAACTGGCCGGCTGCTCCCTGGTCGGTGGTGAAACCGCCGAGATGCCGGGCATGTACGAAGGCGAAGACTACGACCTGGCCGGTTTCTGTGTGGGCGTGGTCGAGAAGGCCGAGATCATCGACGGTTCCAAGGTCGCTACCGGCGACGCACTGATCGCGCTGCCCTCCTCCGGCCCGCACTCCAATGGCTACTCGCTGATCCGCAAGATCCTCGAAGTGTCCGGCACCGACATCGAAAACACCCAGCTCGACGGCAAGCCCCTGGCCGACCTGCTGATGGCGCCGACACGCATTTACGTCAAGCCGCTGCTGGAGCTGATCAAGAAGACCGGCGCGGTCAAGGCCATGGCCCACATCACCGGTGGCGGCCTGCTGGACAACATCCCGCGCGTACTGCCGGACAACGCCCAGGCAGTGATCGACGTGGCCAGCTGGCAGCGCCCGGCAGTGTTCGACTTCCTGCAGGACAAAGGCAACGTCGACGAGCATGAAATGCACCGCGTGCTGAACTGCGGCGTGGGCATGGTCATCTGCGTCGCCCAGGATCAGGTCGACACCGCCCTGCAGAGCCTGCGCAGCGCCGGTGAGCAGCCCTGGGTCATCGGCCAGATCGCCGCCGCAGCCGAAGGCGCCGAGCGTGTCGTGCTGAACAACCTGAAAAGCCACTGATGCCGCGACCCTGTAACGTGGTGGTACTGCTGTCGGGCACCGGCAGCAACCTTCAGGCGCTGATCGACAGCACCGCTGATGGCGATAACCCGGTGCGCATCGCCGCGGTGATCGCCAACCGCAGCGATGCCTACGGCCTGCAACGTGCGCAGGCCGCCGGCATCGCCACCCACGTGCTGGAGCACGGCGATTACCAGGGCCGCGACGCCTTCGACGCCGCCCTGACGGAGGCCATCGACGGCTTCGAGCCGCATTTGGTGGTGCTCGCCGGCTTCATGCGCATTCTCACCCCTGCCTTCGTGCGCCACTACCATGGTCGCCTGCTGAACATTCACCCCTCACTGCTGCCACGCCACAAAGGTCTGCACACCCATCAGCGTGCGCTGGAGGCCGGCGACACCGAGCACGGCTGCAGCGTGCACTTCGTGACCGAGGAACTCGATGGTGGTCCTCTGGTCGTACAGGCAGTAATCTCGGTACATTCGCAAGACACGGCCGCCAGCCTGGCGCAAAGGGTTCACGCCCAGGAACACCGGATCTACCCGCTGGCCATACGCTGGTTCGCCGAGGGGCGTTTGCACCTCACGGAGGCCGGCCCCCAGCTAGACGGTGTTACTCTGCCGGCCACCGGTTACCCCATTAACAGCAAGGAGACTCCATGCGCCGCGCCTTAATGCTTGCCCTGGCGTTGTTCAGCCTGCCTGCCCTCGCCGCAGAGCCGAAGCCCTTCTCCGCCAGCTACACCGCCGACTGGAAACAGGTTCCGGTCAGCGGCTCCGCGGAACGCAGCCTGCAGAAGCTCGACGACGGGCGTTGGCAGCTGGTGTTCAAGGCCTCCATGCTGGTCGCCGGCCTGACCGAGCAGAGCACCTTCTCGGTCGATGGCGACACCTTCGTGCCGCACAATTACAAGTTCGAGCGCAGCGGCCTGGGCAAGAGCAAGGATGTCGAGTTCGATTTCGACTGGACCCAGAAGCAGGTAATCGGCAGCGACCGCGGCAACCCGGTGCGCTTCCCGCTCAACCGCGGCATGCAGGACAAGTCGACCTACCAGTTGGCCCTGCAGCATGACGTGGCCGCTGGCGAAAAAAGCATGAGCTACCAGGTGGTCGACGGTGACGAGATCGAAACCTACGATTTCCGCGTACTTGGAGAGGAAGTAGTGCGTACCGCCGCCGGCCTGATCGACGCCATCAAGGTCGAGCGCGTGCGCGACCCGACGCAAAGCAGCCGCAAGACCATCCTGTGGTTCGCCAAGGACTGGGATTATTTGCTGGTGCGCCTGCATCAGGTCGAGAAGGACGGCAAGGAATACCAGATCATGCTCAAGTCGGGCACCGTCGATGGCAAGACCGTGGAAGGTCGCCGCGACTGACCTGAACTCCACACGCCAGAGAAACCGGGGCATGCCCCGGTTTTTTTATGCCTACCTTTTTTCAACGGCCAATAAAAATGGACACAAACGAAGCGGCCACGGAACTTGTAACCAATTGCTACAGTCACAAACCATGTCGTTGCTTAGCAGGCTAAGCACGAGCGCAACCGCCTTGCGCAGCATTTGTCCGGAAATACTGGAGAAATAAAATGAGCGTACTCGTAGTAACCGAACGTGACGAACACCATATGTCCCACGAAGCCCAGGCCGAGGGCCTGCGGGTCTGGGACGTGTATCAGAACGATCAGTTGGTCGGCATCTTCCCCTCCGAAGAGGAAGCGGTCGCATATCAGGCGGAGCTACAAGCCCACGACCATGAGGCAGCCCATTCGGAATAAAATCGGAATCCCATGAAAAAGCCCGCACGATGCGGGCTTTTTCATGGCTGGCGTTTACCACATCAGGTCGTCTGGCACCTGATACGCCGCGTACGGATCATCTTCATCCGGCGCCTCGGTCGGCGTATTGAGCAGCAGCACACGCTGTGGGTCGCGCTCCTGAATTCGCAATGCGGCGTCGCGCGGAATCACTTCGTAACCGCCGCCGTGGCGCACGATGGCCAGCGAGCCGCGGCTTAGCTTGTCGCGCATCATCGCGTTGACCGGCAGGCGCTTGACCTTCTTGTCGTCAACGAAGTTGTAGTAATCCTCGGTGGTCAGCTTGGGCAGGCGCGAGGCCTCGATCAGTTGTTTGATCTGCGCAACGCGGGCTTTCTGCTCGGCCTTTTCCTGCTGCTGCCGGTTGAGCTCCTGATCGCGCGCGGCCTTCTCGGCCTTGGCCTGCTGGGCCGCGAGCTGGCTGCTGTTGTCCTCTTCAGCCTGGCCTTTTTTTACCATGCGCTGCTGCTTGTGTTGTTGCTTGGTGGCCTGCTTGACCTGCTTCTCGTTGACCAACCCGGCTTTGAGCAACTGGTCACGTAGTGAAATCGCCATAACCTACCTATACCCAGACAATTTAACGGGATGGGGCGCGCCCATCTGACTTGGGGCTGTCAGCTCAACAGCCTGACTGCCGCTCGCTTTTCTTGGCCTCGCCCCACAGGGCGTCGAGCTCATCCAGGCTGCAATTCTCGATGGGACGCCCGGCTTCGCGCAATGCCTGCTCGATAAAGCGAAAACGCCGCTCGAACTTGCCATTGGCCGCCCGTAATGCGGCTTCGGGATCGACTTTCAGGTGTCGCGCCAGATTGGTGGCGCTGAACAGCAGATCACCGATCTCCTCGACGATGGCTTCTGGGTCGTTGTCGCTGATCGCTTCGAGCACTTCATCGAGCTCTTCGCGCACCTTGTCGAGTACCGGCAAGGCATCCGGCCAGTCGAAGCCGACGCGGGCCGCGCGGCTCTGCAGCTTCTTGGCACGGCTCAGGGCCGGCAGCACGTTCGGCACGTCATCGAGCAATGAGAGCTGCTCGGGCGATTGAGCCCGCTCTGCACGCTCCTCGGCCTTGATCGCTTCCCAGCGCTGCTTGACCTCGGCTTCGCCGAGGCGTGGCTGATCAAGCGGACCATACAGATCGCCATCGGGAAATACGTGGGGGTGGCGACGCACCAGCTTGCGGGTGATGCCGTCGACCACCGCGGCGAAATCGAAGCGCCCCTCTTCCTCTGCCAGCTGACTGTAATAGACAACCTGGAACAACAGGTCGCCGAGTTCACCCGGCAATTCGTCGAAAGCGCCGCGTTCGATGGCGTCGGCCACTTCGTACGCTTCCTCGAGGGTGTGCGGCACGATGCTGGCGTAGGACTGCTTCAGGTCCCATGGGCAGCCATGCTGCGGGTCGCGCAGGCGCGCCATCAGGTTGAGCAGGTCAGGGAGTTGGTACATAAAGGGTCCAGTGAATGCGGGCACGAGGTTCGTCACCTCGCGCCCGTTTACGACTCAGGGCGCGCGGTGGCGGCGCGCCTCGATGATATTGGGCAGTTGCGACAGGCGGCCCAGCAGCCTGCCCAACGCGTCCAGCCCCGGAATTTCCACGGTCAGCGACATCGACGCCGTGTTGTCTTCCTTGTTCGAGCGGGTATTGACCGCCAGCACGTTGAGCTTCTCGTTGAGCAGCGTCTGGGTGACGTCACGCAGCAGGCCGGAACGGTCGTAGGCACGGATGATGATGTCCACCGGGTAGGTCTGCACCGGCACCGGGCCCCAGCTGACCTGAATGATCCGCTCCGGCTCGCGGGCGCCGAGCTGCAGCACCGCCGCACAATCCTGGCGGTGAATACTGACGCCGCGGCCCAGGGTGATGTAACCGACGATGGGGTCGCCCGGCAGCGGCTGGCAGCAGCCGGCCATCTGGGTCATCAGGTTGCCGACGCCCTGAATCTGGATATCGCCACGCTTGCCCGGCTTGAATCCCTGGGCCTTGCGCGGAATCAGCTCGAGCTGCTCGTTGCCGCGCTCCGGCTCGACCAGTTGCTGCGCCAGGTTGACCAACTGCGCCAGGCGCAGATCCCCCGCGCCCAGGGACGCGAACAGATCCTCGGCGGTGCGCAGGTTGGCTTTTTCAGCGAGCTTCTCGAAGTCCACCGGCGGCAGCGCGACACGGGCCAGCTCGCGCTCGAGCATGGCCTTGCCGGCAGCGACGTTCTGGTCGCGGTCCTGCAGCTTGAACCAGTGGACGATCTTCGCCCGCGCCCGCGAGGTGGTCACGTAGCCCAGGTTGGAATTCAGCCAGTCACGGCTCGGCGTACCCTGCTTGCTGGTGATGATCTCCACCTGCTCGCCGGTTTGCAGGCTGTAGTTGAGCGGTACGATACGCCCGTTGATCTTGGCGCCGCGGCAGTTATGGCCGATCTCGGTGTGTACGCGGTAGGCGAAGTCCAGCGGCGTGGCCCCTTTGGGCAGGTCGATGGCGTGACCGTCCGGGGTGAACACGTAGACCCGATCCGGCTCGATATCGACGCGCAACTGCTCGGCCAGGCCGCCGATGTCGCCCAGTTCCTCGTGCCATTCGAGCACCTGGCGCAGCCAGGAAATCTTCTCTTCGTAATGGTTGGAGCCGGATTTGACGTCAGTGCCCTTGTAGCGCCAGTGGGCGCAAACGCCCAGCTCCGCTTCCTCGTGCATGTTGGAGGTGCGGATCTGCACTTCCAGTACCTTGCCCTCAGGGCCGAGTACCGCCGTGTGCAGGGAGCGGTAGCCGTTCTCCTTTGGGTTGGCGATGTAGTCGTCGAATTCCTTGGGAATGTGCCGCCACAGGGTGTGCACGATGCCCAGGGCGGTGTAGCAGTCGCGCACCGCCGGCACCAGCACGCGCACTGCGCGCACGTCGTAGATCTGGCTGAACTGCAGGCCCTTGCGCTGCATCTTACGCCAGATCGAATAGATATGTTTCGCCCGGCCGCTTATATCGGCCTTGATGCCGGTGGCTTCGAGTTCCTCGCGCAGCTGCTCCATCACTTCGTTGATATAGTGCTCGCGGTCCAGACGGCGCTCGTGCAACAGGTTGGCGATCTGCTTGTACTGCTCGGGCTCCAGGTAACGGAAGGACAGATCCTCCAGCTCCCACTTGATATGGCCGATGCCCAGGCGGTGGGCCAGTGGCGCATAGATATCGAAGACCTCGCGGGCCACGCGCTGACGGCGCTCCTCATCGGTGTCCTTGACGGCGCGGATCGCGCAGGTGCGTTCGGCCAGCTTGATAAGTGCGACGCGCACGTCGTCGACCATCGCCACCAGCATCTTGCGCAGGTTGTCGACCTGGGCCTGGGAACCCAGCACCGTGGATTCGCCGCGCGGGTTGAGGCTGGCGCTGATGGCCGCCATACGCAGCACGCCTTCGATCAACTTGGCCACCACCGGGCCGAAGCGCTGACGCACCTCAGCCAGGGGAATCTTGCCTTCGCGCACGCCACGGTAGATGACGGCGGCGACCAGAGAATCCTGATCGAGCTTGAGGTCGGCGAGAATTTCGGCAATTTCCAATCCGGCACCGAAGCTGGAGTAGCCTTCGGTCCACAGGTTTTGCGCCGCATTGGCCTGTTGCTCGGCCGCCCGGGCGAATTCACAGGCGGCGCGCAACGCGTCACGGTCGAGGGCCGGGTCGACACTCGTGACATGCTCCAACCAGGCCTCGAGATTGATACTGCCATCATCGTTGATGGGCTGGTGCGCTCTAACCTGAACCATCTATTACCTTCCCTATAACGGGGCACGCCCCGCTAAATATCGCCGGGCTTCTGCGAGCCGGTCGGTTGACCAATCGGCGCAAATCCTGTGCGCCACCACACTTGTTATGAGCGCTCGAACAGCGCCATCGCTTCCACATGGGCCGTCTGCGGAAACATGTCCAGAATACCGGCTTTTTTCAACCGGTAGCCTTGCTGCAACAATTCGCCACTGTCACGCGCTAGCGTCGTCGGGTTACAGGAAACATAGACCAGCCGCTTGGCGCCCAGGCTTGCCATCTGCCGTACTACCTGCAGCGCGCCGTCACGTGGTGGATCGAGCACGATGGCATCGAAACCACCTGCCGCCCAGCTGGCGTCGGCCAGCGATTTGGACAGGTCGGCCTGGTAAAAGTGCGCATTGCCCAGGCCGTTGCTGCGGGCGTTTTGTGCCGCTCGCTCGACCATTGCCTGCACGCCTTCCACGGCCACCACTTCACGCGCCTGCAGGGCCAGCGGCAGGGCGAAGTTGCCCAGGCCGCAGAACAGATCCAACACGCGCTCGTCTTGTTGCGGCGCCAGCCATTGCAAGGCCTGGGCCACCATGGCGGCGTTGACGGCCGCGTTGACCTGCACGAAATCGCCCGGTCGGTAGGCCAGTTCCAGGTTCCACGCGTCCAGCCGATAGCCCAGCGACTGGCTGGCGCCTGCCGGCTCCGGTTCACCCTCGCCCTGCAGCCACAATTGCGCCTCGTGCACCGAACAGAATGCCTGCAGGCGGGCCGTGTCCACTTCGCTCAAGGGCTGGGTGTGGCGCACCAGCATGGCACTGGCGGTGCCCTGAAACAGTTCCACATGACCAATGGCGCGCGGCGCCTGCAAGCCACCGAGCAGCGCCGGCAGTGCGCGCAGGATCGGTTGCAGCGGCTCGACCAGCACAGGGCACTCGCTGATGGCGACGATGCCCTGGCTGGCCGCGGCGCGGAAGCCCACATCCAGGCGCTTGTTGCGCGCATCCCAGCGCACCGCGATGCGGGCGCGGCGGCGGTAAGCGAACTCCGGGCCAGTCAGCGGCTCGGCCCAGACCTCGGGCTGCTGGCCGCCAAGGCGCTCGAGTTGTTCGCCGAGCTGGCGCTGCTTGAGCGCCAGCTGATCGCGATGAGGGATATGTTGAATGCTGCAGCCGCCACAAATGCGCGCATGCACGCAGGGCTCGGCGCGCCGCTCCGGGCTGGCCTGGAACACCCGTTCGGTGCGTGCGTCGATCACCTTGCTGCGCGCATCCAGCACCCGGGCCTCGACCTCTTCGCCCGGCAGCGCGCCACTGACGAACCAGGTACGCCCGTCGATAAAGGCAATGCCACGGCCATCATTGGCCAGGCGCTCGACGCTCAGGCGCTGCTTCTTGCCGACCGGTACCTGGGCGGCACGGGTGCCACCGCTGGGCTGGAAGCGCAGGCCGCCGTTCTTGCGGGCCATCAGCGCGCCGCGGCGTCGTAAACGCCGGTGGACAGGTAGCGATCACCGCGATCGCAGATGATGGCCACCAGTACGGAATTTTCCAACTCACGGGACAAGCGCAGCATGGCCGCCACCGAGCCACCGGACGACACGCCGCAGAAGATGCCTTCTTCACGGGCCATGCGGCGCATCACGCCTTCCGCTTCAGCCTGGGCCATGTCGACGATGCGATCGACGCGCTCGGATTCGAAGATCTTCGGCAGGTATTCCTGGGGCCAGCGACGGATACCCGGAATCGCCGAGCCTTCCATCGGCTGCAGACCGACGATCTGCACGGCCGGGTTCTGCTCCTTGAGGTAGCGCGACACACCCATGATGGTGCCGGTGGTGCCCATGGAGCTGATGAAATGGGTGATCTGCCCGCCGGTCTGGCGCCAGATTTCCGGGCCGGTGCCGGTGTAGTGAGCGACCGGATTGTCGCCGTTGGCGAACTGGTCGAGTACCTTGCCGCGGCCTTCGGCCTGCATGGCCAGCGCCAGGTCGCGGGCGCCTTCCATGCCCTCTTCCTTGCTGACCAGAATCAGCTCGGCGCCATAGGCGGTCATCGCCGCCTTGCGCTCGGCGCTGGAGTTGTCCGGCATGATCAGGATCATCTGGTAACCCTTGATCGCCGCCGCCATGGCCAGGGCGATGCCGGTGTTGCCCGAGGTGGCCTCGATCAGCGTGTCGCCGGGCTGGATATCACCGCGCAGCTCGGCGCGGGTGATCATCGACAGCGCCGGGCGATCCTTCACCGAGCCGGCCGGGTTGTTGCCTTCGAGTTTGACCAGCAGGGTGTTGCTGGTCTCGCCGGGCAGGCGTTGCAGGCGAACCAGAGGGGTGTTGCCGACGCATTCGGCGATCGTGGGGTATTGCTGGGTCATGGCGTCGATCGGGTCCAGACGGCTGCAGAGGGCGGCCATGATACCGGCAAATCGGCGCAACCCCTACTCCCGGCAGTGAATCTCCACACAAGCCTCTTAGCGGCGCGAACCCGCAACGGACGGCGCTTTCAGCCCATGAGGCAACATGTACGAACCAGCCGATCTAAGCTGATAACCGATTCATCTAACGCAAGGTCTGACTAGGTACCGCCCGCTTGCCCATCGGCACAGGGCAGCAATAGGTGCATCTGCAGCCCGCTGCCAGGCGGGCTCTCGGCCCACAAGCGGCCTCCCTGCAAAGCAATAGCGCTGCGCGCGATGCTGAGCCCCAAGCCAAAACCGCCGTCACCGGGACGCGCACTGTCGAGCCGCGCGAAGGGCTCGAAGATGGTTTCCAGATGGCGCTCGTCGATACCCGAGCCCTCGTCGCTCAGGCACAGGTGCCAGCAGTCACCTTCAGGCAGTCCATTGAGGCGTACGCGCCCCTGCGGCGGGGAATGACGGATGGCGTTGCGCAACAGGTTTTCCAGGGCCTGAGCCAGGCTGGTCAGGTTGGCGTACACCGTGCAGTCTTCGTCAAGCTCGAACAGCAGGCGCTCACTCGACCAGCCGGCTTCGAAACAGGCGTCCTCGACCAGCATGTCCCACAACTGCTGCAGGCGGATCGCCTCGCGGGCGAACTGCGGACGCTCGGAATCCAGCCAGGCCAGCTCCAGAGAGTTCTCCACCAGGTTCTGCATGATGGTGATTTCCCGGTCGAGACGCTGGCGCAGCACCAGCGGGTCGCGCTCGCCCTCACTCGCCACGCGCAGGCGGCTCAGCGGCGTACGCAACTCATGGGACAGGTCCCGCAGCAGGCGGCGCTGGTAAACCACGGCGCCCTGCAGGCGCTCGGCCATATGGTCGAAAGCGCTGCCCAGTTCGCCCAACTCGTCCCTGCGGCTGGTCACCGCCGGCCCAACTCGGGCACTCAGGTCACCGGCACTGAGATTGTTGGCCTGGCGCCGCAGGATCACCAGGGGCCCGATCAGCCAGCGATACAGCAGCGTGGCCAACAATGCGGCCAGGCACGACGGCAGCACCTTGTGCAGGAAGAAGTCCCATAGCGGCTGGTCGTTGCGTGGGTCCAGGCGCGGTGGCAACTCCATCACCAGATAGCCATCGTCGTTGCTGAACGGCATGTAAAAAACCGGCTGGCCTCCAGGGCGACCGACCTTCTGGTCGAGCCGACGCATGAAATTCAGGCGCTGCGCTTCCTCCTCGCTGAGCGGGCAGGACGACAGCGAGCGATGCTGAGCATCCACCGCCACCACCCAGACGTCTTCGCGCTGGTAGAAGTCATTGAGAAACTCGTCCAGGCCGATGCGCCCGCGGCTACGCCAGGCCTTTTCGGCGTTCTGGGCAACCCGGGTGAGCTCGCTGCGGGTGCTCGGCGACAGGGTAGACAGGGCATCGTAGGCACGCTCCTCCAGATCCAGATGCATGCTGACGGTGATCAGACAGAACAGCGCCAGGCCGACGATCAGTTTCCAGAACAGCGAATGCCGGCCTGGCACCTCAGGCGTCCCGAGCCGTCAGCACGTAGCCCTTGCCCCACACCGACTCCAGATGCGTAGCGGCGTAGCCGATGCCCTTGAGCTTGCGCCGCACGTTGCTGACGTGCATGTCGAGGCTACGGTCATGTTGGGAATAGCCACGGTGCAGCACGTGCTGATAAAGGAAGGCCTTGCTAAGCACCTCATCGGCGTGGCGGGAAAAGGTTTCCAACAGGCGGTACTCAGTCGAGGTGAGCCCCGCCCATTTGCCGTCGTGACACACGTCGCAGCGCTGCTCGTCGAAGCGCAGCGCACCACCTTGCAGCGGCGGCTGGCCACGGCGCTCATAGGCGACCCGACGCAGGATGGCTTCGATCCGCACGCTCAACTCGCCGAGGCTGAACGGCTTGGGCAGATAATCGTCGGCACCGCGGCTGAAACCGGCGATGCGATCCTGCTCGGCGCCCAGGGCGGACATCAGGATGACCGGTACGTGGCGCTGCTTGCGCAGACGCTGCAGCACGTCCAGGCCATTGCTGCCGGGCAGCAGGATGTCCATGAGGATCAGATCGAAATCCTCTTCCTGAGCGAGGCGCAAGCCCTCGTCACCGTCATGGCTGAGGGTCACCTCGAAGCCATGGCCATGCAGGTGCGCCTGCAGATGCGAGGCCAGGGCCGGGTCATCTTCGACGGCGAGAATACGGGTGACGCTGCTGGATGAAGGCATCATGGCGAAGTGGCTCTGCAAAGCGAATGCGCGCGATTCTACCGATTGCCCCAGCACCCGTAACCCGCCTTACGACGGGCAAGCGTCACCCCGCCGGAATCGCTACACTGCCTGGCATCGTCAAAAGGGGGCATTGCGTGTTCAAGGATATCGGCATCAAGGGCCGGGTACTGATGCTTACCCTGCTGCCCACCAGTCTGCTGGCACTGGTACTGGGCGGCTATTTCATCTGGATGCAGCTTTCCGGGCTGCAGGCGCAACTGCTGCAACGCGGCCACATGATCGCCGAACAACTGGCCCCCCTGGCTGCCCCGGCCCTGCTACATGGCGACCAGGCGCTGCTGCAGCGCATCGCCAACCAGGCTCTGGAACAGCAGGACGTACGCGCCGTGACCTTCCTGACCACACAAAGCGAGCGCCTAGCCCACGCCGGCCCGAGCATGGTCAATGCGCGCCCGGTGATCGACAGCGACACCGTGGATATCGCCGAGCACAGCAGCCAGGACGCGACGCGTTTTCTGATGCCGGTGATGGCTCAGCACCTGACACTCAGTAGTGAGGAACGCAGCCAGACCGAAGCCGAACCCATCGGCTGGGTGGAACTGGAGCTGTCCCACCACAATACCCTGATCAGCGGCTACCGCAGCCTGCTCACCAGCCTGCTGCTGGTGGTCACTGGGCTGATCATCACCGGCCTGTTGGCGCTGCGCATGAGTCGCAGCATCAACGGCCCGCTGCTGCGCATCAAACAGGGTGTCGCCCTGCTCAAGGACGGTCAACTGGAAACCCGTCTACCGCCGCTGGGTAGCCACGAACTGGACGAACTGGCCTCGGGCATCAACCGCATGGCCGAGTCCCTGCAGGCTGCCCAGGAAGAAATGCAGCACAGCATCGATCAGGTCACCGAAGACCTGCGCCAGAACATGGAAAACATGGAGGTTCAGAACATAGAGCTGGACTTCGCCCGCAAGGAAGCCCTGGAAGCGAGCCGCATCAAGTCCGAGTTCCTGGCCAACATGAGCCACGAGATCCGCACGCCGCTCAATGGCATCCTCGGTTTCACCAACCTGCTGCAGAAAAGCGAACTCAGCCCGCGTCAGCAGGACTACCTGAGCACCATCGAACAATCGGCCGGCAGCCTGCTGAGCATCATCAACGAGGTGCTCGACTTCTCGAAGATCGAGGCTGGCAAGCTGGTGCTGGAAAACATCCCCTTCAACCTGCGCGACCTGCTGCAGGACACCCTGACCATCCTCGCGCCGACCGCACACGAGAAGAAGCTCGAACTGCTCTCGCTGGTCTATCGCGATACGCCGCTGTGGCTGTCGGGCGACCCGCTGCGCCTCAAGCAGGTACTGACCAACCTGGTCAGCAACGCCATCAAGTTCACCCGCGAAGGCAGCATCGTCATTCGCGCCATCCTCGAAGAGGAAACCGCTGACAGCGCGCAGCTGCGCATCAGCGTGCGCGACACCGGCATCGGCTTGGCCGATGAAGACCTGCGCGCGCTGTTCCAGGCCTTTAGTCAGGCCGACAATTCGATGACCCGCCAGGCCGGCGGCACCGGCCTGGGCCTGGTGATTTCCAAGCGCCTGATCGAGCAGATGGGCGGCGAAATCGGCGTCGACAGCACGCCGGGCGAAGGTTCGGAGTTCTGGATCAGCCTCAACCTGCCCAAGGCGCGCAGCGAGGCCGACGAGCAGCCCCGCGCCCTGGCCGGGCGCCGTGTGGCGATGCTTGAAGGCCGCGAGCTGGCCCGTCAGGCACTGCAGCACCAGTTGGAAGATTGCGGCCTGCAGGTCAGCGAATTCACCGACATAGATAGCCTGTGTACAGCTGTCGCGCAGGCGGCCGGCTCAGCCCAGGCATTCAGTTGCGCCGTGCTCGGCATCACCAGCGATGACCTGGCGCCGGCCGCCCTGGGCAAACGAGTCTGGGATCTGGAGGAGTTGGGCTGCAAAAGTGTGGTGCTCTGCCCCACCACCGAGCAGGCGCTTTATCAGGACAATGTGCCGGACTGGCATAGTCAGTTGCAGGCCAAGCCGGCCTGCACCCGCCGTCTGCAGCGCGCCCTGATCGACCTGGTGGCGCCACGTCAGCCACGCCAGGCCACACGCCACAACCTGGGCCGCTCGCCGGCGATCCTCTGTGTCGATGACAACGCCGCCAACCTGTTGCTGGTGCAGACCCTGCTCGACGACATGGGCGCCAAGGTGACGGTCGCCAGCAGCGGCTTCGATGCCCTGGTGATCACTCAGGAGCAGGACTTCGATCTGGTGTTCATGGACGTGCAGATGCCTGGCATGGACGGCCGCCAGACTACAGAGGCGATTCGCCAGTGGGAGCACGACAACGGCCGCACGCCGATGCCCATCGTCGCCCTCACCGCTCACGCCCTGGCCAATGAGAAGCGCACCCTGCTGCAAAGCGGCATGGACGACTACCTCACCAAACCGATCAGCGAGCGCCAGCTGGCTCAGGTAGTGCTCAAGTGGACCGGCCTGACGCTGGCCAGCGAGGCACAGGAGCCACAAACCGAGGCCCTAAGCGCACCGGCCACGGCCGTACTCGACAAGGAAGAAGGCCTGCGCCTGGCCGCCGGCAAGGCGGACCTGGCCGCCGACATGCTCAAGATGCTGCTGGACGGGCTGCCGGGCGACCTGGCAGCTATCCGCCAGGCGCGCGCCGATGGCGACCGCAATGCGCTGATCGAACGCATCCACCGCCTCCATGGTGCTACCCGCTACTGTGGCGTGCCGCAATTGCGCGCAGCCTGCCAGTACAGCGAAACCCAGCTCAAGCAGGATCAACCGATCCGCGGCAGCGGCCTGGACGAACTGGAACAGGCCATCGAGCGCCTGCAACAGGAGGCGAAAGATGACGCCAGCTGAGCCTGCAACCCTGATCGCCGTTGCGCACACCACCGAGCTGCTGCCGCTGAGCAAACAGCTGAAGGCCGGTACTCGCCGCAACCACGACACGGTCGACACCCTGGTCATGCAGGCGCGTCCGTTCGAAAGTCTGGTGCGCTACGGCTACTTCCTGCGTGTGCAGCATCGCTTTCACGGGGCGATCAGCGCACTGTACGACGACATCACGCTCAATCGCCTGCTGCCGGGGTTGAGCGAACTACCGCGCTTCGACGCCGTGTGCGCCGACATCAGCGATCTGGGCCTGCCCCTTCCGCCACCGCCGACAGCCGCGGCGCCCGCCAGCGTCCATGTCGCCCTGGGCTGGTTGTATTGCAGCGAGGGCTCCAACCTGGGCGCCGCCTTTCTGTTCAAGCAAACCCAGCAGCTCGGCCTGAGCGCCTATAAGGGCGCCCGCCACCTGACGGCCCACCCCGAAGGTCGCGGCCTGCATTGGCGCCAATTCGTGGCCCTGCTCGACGGCCTGGAACTGAGCGAAAGCCAGCGCGAAGAAGCCGTCAGCGGCGCGGTCGGTGCCTTCGATTTCTACCGCGCGGCCCTGCGCGAACTGTTTCCCGCCACCTAAGAACCTGTTCACGATTTTTTGGCGACATCAAAAAGGCTGCTGCAAGGCAGAAGCGGCCGTTCGCGTAACCCGTAGGAGGGGCTTTAGCCCCGAGTTTTTATCAAGGCAAACAAAGAGCTCGGGGCTAAAGCCCCTCCTACAAAAGCCACGCATTCACCGGCAGTTCCTTAGCTGCCAAAATCGACGAACCTGTACTTAAAGATTCCGAACAGGTTCTAGCTATCTCAATACGACGCCTGGCCGCCCCCAGGCGTCGCCACCCCGCCCGCCCCAGTCAGGGCCTGTTAGAATGCGCGCCTCACCCGGAGGACCCATGGCCGAACACGATTTTCGCTACAACCTGCTCAACCCCGAACACACCCTGATCGAGTGCCGCGCCCTGGCTCCCGGCCGCTACCAGGTCACCGGCAACGGCGGTTCGATCAAGGGCAACGACACCCTGGTCGTCAGCCTCAAGGGCAGCCGTGACCTGAGCATGCGCCTGCAGGTCGACAAGGTCCGCCACCTGATCAACCCGCCCGGCCAGTGGGTCGCCGTCGCCCACGGGCCGGCCTTCACCGAACTGTCGATCTTCAACTGGCAGGTCACCTGCGACAGCTGCGGCAAGCAGCTGGACTTCGAGTTCGCGGTCGACAGCGCACTGGGCAAGAAGGCCCTGGCGCCAGCCGCCGATGCGCGCCTAGCCGAGCTGGGCTGGCGCAAACAGCAAGACAAACACCTGTGCCCTGCACGCGTTAACAAGGAGGCCTGATGAAACCGCTTCTCGCCCTGGGTCTGCTCGCCGCAGCCCTGGCTGGCTGCGCCGGCAAACCGGTGCAACTGGAAACCGAGCGCACCTATAGCGTGGAATGGATCGGCGAACGCCCGCTGATCGACAACAGTCACCTGACCATCATCCTCGGCGAAGACGGCCGCGCCTACGGCAACGCGGGCTGCAACCACTGGTTCGCCGGCTATACCCGGGATGGCGACAAGCTGAGCTTCAGCAACGCCGGCAGCACCCGCAAGCTGTGCGCCCCGGCGCTGATGGAACAGGAAAATCGCTTCCTGCAGAGCCTGACTACTATCGAACGCTGGGACATCTCACCCATCGACCAGCTGCGTCTATGGCCCGCCAGCGGCAAACCGATCCGCCTATGGCCGGACAAGTAACCGCTCGATAACCAGGTGAGCTGCCTCGCCCATCTGGTTATCCCTCCATCTATTGCGGCAGCGTCGTGAACAGATCCAGCTGTTCGTGCTTGCCGCGCATATCCTGCAAGCGTACGCCCACGCCCAATAGACGCACCGGGCGGTTGCCGCGCGCGTGGGCGTTGGTCAGCAACACGCGATAACTTTCCAGATCCCGCGCCGCACCGGCCTGTTCCAGGGTGGTCTGGGTGAAGTCGTGGAACTTCACTTTGACGAACGGCTTGCCGACTTGGTAGCTGCCGTCCAGGCGGGTCATGCGCCGCTCCAGTTCTTCCAGCAATGCCGGCAACTGCGCCAGGCAGGCGTCGAGATCCGGCAGATCCTGATCGTAAGTGTTCTCCACGCTCATCGACTGACGTCGGCTGTCGGTCTGCACCACCCGTTCATCGATGCCATGGGCGAGGTTCCAAAGCCGCTCGCCGAAACTGCCGAACTCGCGCACCAGGCGCAGCTTGTTCCACTCACGCAAATCGCGGCAGGTGCGTATGCCCAGGCGGGTCAGCTTGTCCGCGGTGACCTTGCCGACGCCATGGAGCTTGTTTACCGGCAGCTCGGCCACAAAATCGTCCACCTGATCCGGCGTGATCACGAAAATGCCGTTGGGCTTGCGCCAGTCGCTGGCGATCTTGGCCAGAAACTTGTTCGGCGCCACCCCGGCGGACACGGTGATATGCAGGTCGCTGGACACGCGCCGGCGGATGTCCTGGGCGATCCGCGTGGCGCTGCCGCCGAAATGCTCGCAGTTCGAGACATCGAGAAAGGCTTCGTCCAGCGACAGCGGCTCGATCTGGTCGGTGTAGTCGCGAAAGATCGCGTGAATCTCCCGGGACACCGCGCGGTATACATCGAAACGCGGTTTGACGATCAGCAGGTCCGGGCACAGTTTCAACGCATGCCCCGAAGCCATGGCCGAGCGCACGCCGTAGGCCCGCGCCTCGTAATTGCAGGTGGCGATCACCCCGCGCCGATCCGCCGAGCCGCCCACCGCCATCGGCTTGTCGGCAAGCGCCGGGTTGTCGCGCATTTCGACCGAGGCATAGAAGGCATCGCAATCGATATGGATGATCTTTCGCTGCGCCATAAACCTGAGAGAGCGGGCCAAAGGCGCCGACAAGAGAGAGGGAAACGCACCTTACTGTATATAAGAACAGCCTTCCAGCCCGAGGCTTGCCGTTCATCGTCACCAGGCCCCGTCACGAAAACGCCACAAAACCGCCTGAGACGCCCGTATGGCAGGGCCTAGGCCGCTGCAAAATGCGCGATCCGCATCGCTAACCAATTGACGGCAAAACGATTTTTTCTCGATATGCGTTGACAGCAGGTCTCAGATGAATAGAATGGCGATCGCGGGATGGAGCAGTCTGGTAGCTCGTCGGGCTCATAACCCGAAGGTCGTCGGTTCAAATCCGGCTCCCGCAACCAGATACCCAAAAAGGCCACTCAATAGAGTGGCCTTTTTGTTTTTCTGCATTCTCGATTTAACTAATTGATTAAAAAGCAGAAATCGATTGACAGAAGCCTCATCCTGTATAGAATGGCTGCCGCGGGATGGAGCAGTCTGGTAGCTCGTCGGGCTCATAACCCGAAGGTCGTCGGTTCAAATCCGGCTCCCGCAACCAGATACTCAAAAAGGCCACTCAATCGAGTGGCCTTTTTGTTTTTCCGCCCTGCCGATTTAACCGATTGATTGAAAACGCAAAAGTCGGTTGACAGCATTCTCTCCATCCCTATAATGGCCGCCGCGGGATGGAGCAGTCTGGTAGCTCGTCGGGCTCATAACCCGAAGGTCGTCGGTTCAAATCCGGCTCCCGCAACCACCTTCGAAACGAAAGCCCTGACAGTTCGCTGTCGGGGCTTTTGTTTTATGGGCATCTGAAAATCAGCCGCGCTTCACGTCGCGCGTTGATGGGCTAATCTTTGCAAGGGCCTGCCATAGACACCTTGAAGCACTTCGCTCAAGCTCATACATTGCCTGATACAAAACGGAACTTGGATTCCGCCCTTCAATCTGAGCCGCACTGCCCAAGAGGTATCCGATGCGCGCCAGCTCCGACGCTACTGCTCCACCTTCTCTGCCCAAATCTCAACTTCTGCTCTGGCGTCAGCGCCTGGATCGATACCGACAGCCGCTGGGGCTGAGTGTCGCCCTGGCCCTCTTCGTCATCGCCCTGCTCGCCTGCCGGCACCTGCTCAACGAGCTGGATCCCAGCGCCCTGCACGAATCCATCCTGGCCGTGCCCAAGCTGAACCTGCTCGGCGCTGTCGGCCTGACTATCGTCGGCTTCATCGCCTTGCTCGGCTATGAGTGGTCGGCCAGCCGTTATGCCGGCGTCAGCCTGCCCGGCCGCACATTGGCCACTGGCGGCTTCTGCGCCTTCGCCATCGGCAACGCCGTGGGCCTGTCGATGCTCTCCGGTGGCTCGATCCGCTACCGGCTGTATGCCCGGCATGGCATCGGCGGTGTGGAAATCGCTCGCATGACGGTATTCGCCAGCCTGTCTCTGGGTTGCGCGCTGCCGATTCTCGCCGCCCTGGCGGCACTCGCCGACCCGGTCGACGCGTCCGCCGCACTGCGTCTGCCGCAACCGGTATTGATCGTCATCAGCCTGGTGCTGCTGGCACTCGGCGCTGGCCTGCTGTTGAAACTGCACCGCGCACGCCTGCAAGAGCGCCCGAACACCGACTGCGTGATGGTGCGGGTCAGCCGCCACCTGCTGCGCATGCCGGGCGCGCGCCTGACGCTGCTGCAGGTGCTGATCACCCTGGCCGACGTCAGCGCCGCTGCCGGCGTGCTGTACCTGTTGCTGCCCGAAGCGCCACCCTTCACCACCTTCCTGCTGGTTTATCTGATCGCCCTGGCTGCTGGCGTACTCAGCCATGTACCGGGCGGCGTCGGCGTGTTCGAGGCCGTGCTACTGGCCGCCTTCACCAGTGAGTTGGGCGCTGCGCCACTGGCCGCTGCGCTGCTGCTGTACCGCCTTATCTATATCGTGTTGCCGCTGCTGGTCGCCTGTCTGCTGCTGCTGGGCATGGAGCTGCGCCGGCTGATCAGCGCCCGCCAGGCGATCCGCGCCGCAAGCGGTCTGGCCGCGCCGATCCTCGCGCTGCTGGTGTTCATCTCCGGCATGGTGCTGCTGTTCTCCGGCGCCACGCCGAGCCTGGACGAGCGCCTGGAGATTCTCGACTTCCTGATCCCGCACCGGCTGATCGACGCCTCGCACTTCGGCGCCAGCCTGATCGGCCTGCTCTGCCTGCTGCTCGCCCAGGGCCTGCGCCGTCGCCTGTCGGCTGCCTGGGCGATGACCTTAGTGCTGCTGATCACCGGCGCCATCCTGTCGCTGCTCAAGGGTTTCGACTGGGAAGAGGCGCTGCTGCTGAGTATCACCGGCGGCTTGCTGGCGTTGTTTCGCCCCTATTTCTATCGCCCCAGCCGGTTGATGGAGCTGCCCCTCTCGCCCTGGCACCTGGCGGCCAGCGCCTGCGTGCTCGGCGCCTCGATCTGGCTGCTGTTCTTCGCTTATCAGGACGTGCCCTACGAGAACCAGCTGTGGTGGCAGTTCGCGGTGAACGCCGATGCGCCGCGCGGCCTACGCGCCGCCCTGGGCTGCGTGCTGGTATTGGGCGTGATATTCCTGGCCTGGCTGCTGCGCGCCGCACCGCCGGCCATCACCCTGCCGCCCCGTGAGGAGCTGGACCGCGCCGCCGCGATCATCAAAGCCTCCGACCAGGCCGATGGCGGCCTCGCCCTGACCGGCGACAAGGCTCTGCTGATGCACCCGGAAGGCGACGCCTTTCTGATGTACTCGCGCCGCGCCCGCAGCATGGTCGCGCTGTTCGACCCCATCGGCACCGCGCAACGCCGTGCCGAGCTGGTCTGGCAGTTCCGCGACCTGTGCGACCGTCACCACACGCGTCCGGTGTTCTACCAGGTGCGTGCCGAGAACCTGCCGCTGTACATGGACATCGGCCTCACCGCCATCAAGCTCGGCGAAGAAGCGCGTGTGGATCTGAACCGCTTCGAGTTGGAAAGCACCGGCAAGGCCATGAAGGATCTGCGCTACACCTGGAACCGCAGCCAGCGCGACGGCCTGGTGCTGGAGTTCCACGAACCCGGCCAGGCACCGTTCGACGAGCTGCGCACCATCTCCGACGCCTGGCTGGGCGGCAAGCAGATGCGTGAGAAAGGCTTCTCCCTGGGCCGTTTCGATCCGGCCTACCTGAACCGCTTCCGCATCGTCATCGCCCGGGTCGAGGGCCGCGCGGTGGCCTTTGCCAACCTGCTGGAGACCGACAGCCGCGGCCTGGCCACCCTGGATCTGATGCGCGTGCTGCCCGATGCGCCGAAGCTGACCATGGAATTCCTCATGCTCGGCCTGATCCTGCACTTCAAGGCTGCCGGTTTCGCACGCTTCAGCCTGGGCATGGTGCCGCTTTCCGGCCTGCAACCACGCCGCGGTGCGCCGCTGACCCAGCGCCTTGGCGCGCTGGTGTTCAAACGTGGCGAGGCGTTCTACAACTTTCAGGGCCTGCGCCGCTTCAAGGACAAGTTCCAGCCTGACTGGGAACCGCGCTACATGGCCGTACCCGCCGGGCTCGACCCGCTGGTGGCACTGACCGACACCGCCGCGCTGATCGCCGGCGGCTTTACCGGACTGGTGAAACGCTGATGACCCGTACTGCCAAACGAGTACTCCCTCTCCTCGCGCTGCTACTGGCCGTGGTTGCCGGCGGCCTGTATTTCTGGCTGCGCCCGCCGGCCGCCGCCAGCCTGGCGCACCACGCGCTGGCCTCAGGCGGCGACCTGCAGGTCGCCACGCCAGGCGGCAAGGTACACCGTCGCGTGCTGCTGGTACTGCCGAACGATCAAGTGCTCGGCGATGAAGAGCTGCTGGAACTGGCGCAGTCCAACCACGCCGTTGTCGGCCAGTATCCGCTTACCCAGCAGAGCTGCGATGCGCAGAACAAGACCCTGCAGGACGCGGCCGCACAACTGGGCGGCCCGCTGAACCTGCTGGCCGGCAGCGATACCGCCGCCATGCTCGCCTGGCGCTGGCTCGCTACCCAGACTGACGACAAGGCCCAGGCGCTGTCCGTCGGCTTTTCCCTGGAAAAGTCTGATTGCGGCAACCCTCCGCCGGCAAGCAGCGGCCACGGCCACTGGCTGGCCGCCTGGAACGACAACCCGGATGACGCCACCGCGCGCTTCGTGCGCGAGCAGGCCAATGCCGAAACCCTGATTGGCGATTACGACACCGCGCCCAAGGCCCTGCTGATCGCCCAGTTACGCCGTCTGCTGCAAGGCGTCAGCGACGACCTGCCGGTGGTCGAGGTGCCCTCCACGCCGCCCGGCGATACCGTGAGCCTGTTCTACTCCGGCGACGGCGGCTGGCGCGATCTGGACAAGGCCGTGGCCGAGCAGATGGCCGAGCGCGGCTACCCGGTGGTCGGCGTCGATACGCTACGTTACTTCTGGCAGCGCAAGAGCCCGGACCAGGCGGCCAGCGACCTCTCCGAGATGATGCGCGAGTATCGCGAGAAGTGGCACGCCAAGCGTTTCGTACTGATCGGCTATTCGTTCGGCGCCGACGTGATGCCGGCGCTCTACAATCGCCTGCCCGACAGCGACAAGAAGCAGGTCGATGCCGTACTGCTGCTGGCTCTGGCGCGCAGCGGCGCCTTCGAGATTCGCGTAGAAGGCTGGCTGGGCAAGGACGCCGACGAAGCCGCCACCGGCCCGGAACTGATCAAGCTGCCGGCCGCGAAGGTGCTGTGCGTCTACGGCACCGAGGAAGCGCCGGAAAGCGGCTGCACCCAGGAGCAGAGCGTCGGCGAGAAACTCGAGCTGCCGGGCGGCCACCACTACGACGAGAACTACCCGGCGCTGGCCGAGCGCCTGATCGCTGCGATCAAGAAGCGCCAGCCCTGATAGCTGACTGGCTGCTCGACAGCCGCACAGCCAGCACCTAGGCTGTGCGGTTTTTGGCAGAGGTGGCGGCATGAGCAGGGAAACACTGGAACGCCAGCAGGTGCCCCTCTACCTGCTCGCCGTGCTGGTGGCCTGCATCGCGGGGCTGCTTGCCCCCGAACACGCCGCCAGCCTGCAACTGCTGATCACCCCGGCCATTGCCGTACTGATGTACGCAATGTTCCTGCAGATCCCCTTCCTCAAGCTGCGCGACGCCCTGATCGACCGGCGCTTCGTCGCCGCCTTGCTGGTCGCCAACTTCATCCTCATCCCCCTGCTCGTCTGGCTGCTCACCCGCCCGCTCGCCAGCCACCCGGCCCTGTTGATCGGCGCCCTGCTGGTGCTGCTGACCCCGTGCATCGACTACGTGGTGGTCTTCACCCATATCGGCAAGGGCGACTCGCAGCGGCTGCTGGCCGCCACGCCCATCCTGCTGGTGCTGCAACTGGCCTTGCTGCCGCTGTACCTGGGGCTGATGCTTGGTGACTCACTCGATGTACCGATTGCCAGCGCACCCTTTATCGAAGCCTTCCTGACCCTGATCGTCGCGCCCCTGGTGTTGGCGGTGCTCACCGAAGCGGCGACGAAATCCTCGCGGGTCGTCAGGGCCTGGAACGCTGGCTGGGCCTGGCTGCCCGTGCCTGCCATGGCGGCCGTGCTGATGCTGGTGGTGGCCTCGCAGATCACGCCCATCGTGCGTGACATCGAGCGTTTGCTGCCCGTGCTGCCGATCTATCTCGCCTTCATGTTGATCGCTCCGTTGATCGGTGCACTGACCGCGCGGCTGCTCCGCCTGCCGACCAGCACCGCGGTGGCCGTGACCTTCAGCGCCTCGACACGCAACTCGCTGGTGGTGCTGCCCCTGGCCATGGCGTTGCCCGCCGAACTCCGCGTGTTGGCGGCGGCCGCGATCATCACCCAGACACTGGTCGAGCTGATCGGCGAGCTGATCTACGTACGCGCCATTCCCGCCCTGGTCCGTCGCAGCGGGTGACCTATCACGGCAATACCTGGTTATTTCCCGCCGCACGGTAAAGATCAACTGGAAATACGGAAGAGGCGCCGCTAGAATTGCGCACTTTTTGACCAGAGGCGCCCAAAGCGCCCGGCCCGTCTTAGCCCTGAGGTTCACCTGCATGACCACCACCGCCACCCCGAAAGTTGGGTTCGTCTCCCTTGGCTGCCCGAAAGCCCTGGTCGATTCCGAACGCATCCTGACCCAACTGCGCATGGAAGGTTATGAGGTCGTGCCGACCTATCAGGACGCCGACGTGGTGGTGGTCAACACCTGCGGCTTCATCGACAGCGCCAAGGCCGAGTCCCTGGAAGTGATCGGTGAAGCCATCAAGGAAAACGGCAAGGTGATCGTCACCGGCTGCATGGGTGTCGAAGAAGGCAACATCCGTGACGTCCACCCCAGCGTGCTGTCCGTCACCGGCCCGCAGCAGTACGAGCAGGTGGTCAACGCCGTGCACGACGTGGTGCCGCCGCGCCAGGACCACAACCCGCTGATCGACCTGATCCCGCCGCAAGGCGTCAAGCTGACCCCGCGCCACTACGCCTACCTGAAGATTTCCGAAGGCTGCAACCACAGTTGCAGCTTCTGCATCATCCCCTCCATGCGCGGCAAGCTGGTCAGCCGTCCGGTCGGCGACGTATTGAACGAGGCCGAGCGCCTGGTCAAGGCCGGCGTCAAGGAACTGCTGGTGATCAGCCAGGACACCAGCGCCTACGGCGTCGACCTCAAGTACAAGACCGACTTCTGGAACGGCCAGCCGGTCAAGACGCGCATGAAAGAGCTCTGCGAAGCGCTCTCCAGCATGGGCGTGTGGGTACGCCTGCACTACGTGTACCCCTACCCCAACGTCGACGACATCATCCCGCTGATGGCCGCCGGCAAATTGCTGCCGTACCTGGACATCCCGTTCCAGCACGCCAGCCCGCGCGTCCTCAAGCTGATGAAGCGCCCGGCCTTCGAAGATCGCACCCTGGCGCGCATCAAATCCTGGCGCGAACAGTGCCCGGACCTGACCATCCGCTCGACCTTCATCGTCGGCTTCCCCGGCGAAACCGAAGAAGACTTCCAGTACCTGCTCGACTGGCTGACCGAAGCCCAACTCGACCGCGTCGGCTGCTTCCAGTACTCGCCGGTAGAAGGCGCGCCCGCCAACGACCTGGACGTCGACATCGTGCCCGATGACGTCAAACAGGATCGCTGGGACCGCTTCATGGCCCACCAGCAGGCCATCAGTACCGCTCGCCTGCAGATGAAGATCGGCCGCGAAATGGACGTGCTGATCGACGAAGTCGACGACCAGGGCGCCGTTGCCCGCTCCTGGGCCGACGCCCCGGAAATTGACGGCAGCGTATTTATCGAAGGCACCGACTTCCAGCCGGGCGACAAGGTGCGCGTGCGTATCGTCGATGCCGATGAATACGATATTTGGGCCGAGCGGGTTTAAGCCCATCGCCTTAGAGCCTGTTCAAAGTCTGGCGAGCTAGAGCAATGCAAGGCCTAGGCGGCCCCACGAAAACAGGCGAGGACGCGGAGTTTACGAGCTGTAAATGAGCAGTCCGACTGGGCTGGCAATCCAGCCTGTTTTTAACGCCGCAGTGCCGACGCGCAGCAGACTTTAAACAGGTTCTTACAAAACGCCCACTGCGTCGCATGACCCAATGGGCGTTTTTGTATTAGCGCCATGGACATGGCCGGTACAAGCCGAGTAGTGTCTTGCCAGCCCCAACTGGCGCCGACGGTCTTCAACTCGTCACCGAAACGCTAAACGCTCAAATCGGATCTGCGCTGTGAGAAAACAAGGAATGTTGCCCACCTCCCCCTTTCGCATCGCCAAGCGGCACGGTTTAGCTCCAAGCTCGACCGCCCTTCTCGCGCTGCTCATCACCTGCTGCCCAGCCTTCGCCATCACCGCCAACCCGAACATGGCAGGCGACTATGTGGGCGAGGTCGAAAACGCCGGCAAGCTGGACAAGGTCGTCACCTCTCTGCGCTGGAGCGGCAACGACACCTTGTCAGGCACCTATGTACTGACCGACCAGAATGGCGAAACCAAAGGCCGGCTCAAGGACTGCAAACGTCTGCACAGCCAGCTTCTGAAGTGCGTGTGGATAGACAAGTACGGCTACGGCCATCTCGAACTCAACTTCGATGACCGCTTCACGGAGTTTTATGGTGAATGGAGTTATCTTGGTAGTGGAGATAGGTATGTCTGGAACGGTATAAAGAAGCTGGACTAGCGGCTCCGATTTGACTCAAGAACTACTGCTATCGATACCTGAGAGCAATTCGCTGCCTTAGTTTACTGCGGGAAATTTACGAGCAAGCGCTAACCACACGCGTAAATCGTTCACTTCACTGTCAGGAAAATTTTAAAGCCCGCACCTCAACCAAACGTCAGAAGCCCAAAAAGGACAGGTGTCAGTCCAAAAAACGCTAACAATGCCAGTGACAGTAAAAATAGAGAACGACGAGTCAATTGATTTTGTGCTTAAGAAACTAAGCAGAAAAGTCAAAAGCGAAATGGATCGTCGTTGGTATAAGCGCCGATATGGTTACTATGAGAAACCGTCCACGTTAAAGCGGAAGAGCAAAAAAATGAAGAAGCTTACAATCCAATCAGGTGGCACATTGTGGCTGAAAATTGGCTTGAAAGAGCAATTTTCAAGAAATGGTGGTTCGGCCGCCGGTCGTTAGTCGTGCAATTGGTTTTAAAAATCGGTTCAAAGCCGTTCACTTCGCTCAATGGGACCGGCCAAAGCCGACCACTCAACCAAATGTTGTGTATATGAATGAATACTCCACCACAATGACAATGCTTGCGCCTGAGTTGTTAATCCTTGCAGCAGGATTTTCTTTGTTTGGCATTGCATCGTTAATATTATCAATAAGGCAGCGCTCAGCTATTGCCTTTTCATCATTCGTATTTCTCATGCTCTGCGCCATTACAACGCTCACAAAATTCTCAATAATGGCGTTCATTCCAATGCAATGCCCTAATGGTCGGTGCAATCCAACAGAGCTCAACCAGCAAATCCTAAATTTCTCGTCTTTAATAGAGCCTTATTTGTTCCTGGCCGCAGCCATTTGTACAATAATTTACATCACAAAAAAGCAAAGACATAAACCGTGTGCAAATGCATAGCAATTGGTTCAAACCGTTCGCTTCGCTCACTGGGACGGGCTAAAGCCCGCCCCTTAACCAAACGTTAGCCACCTAGTCGCCATGCGACATTACTTATGAAACTAGAAGAATTCGCAATCGAGTGGGTAAAAGCAATTGAGAACCTTGATCAAACGACAGGAATCCCATGGACTGAGTCGTTTTTGACCGATTTATGGCTCAAAGGTAAGCACGAGCAAATCTGGGAATTCATCGTCCACACATCCCAAAAGGATCTTCCTGAAAATGTGGCGGGCTACTTAGCTGCAGGGCCACTAGAAGATCTATTGGCAAGTGCTGGTCCAGTATTCATTGAGCGCGTAGAACTCCTTGCAAACTCAAATCAAAAATTCAAAACCCTACTACAGGGCGTTTGGAGAAATGAAATCGAAGAAGCCGTTTGGCTACGCATGCAAGCAATCCTTGCAAGCGGCTAACAAATGGTTCAAACCGTTCGCTTCGCTCACTGGGACGGGCTGAAGCCCGCCCCTTAACCAAACGTTAGCAGGCACAAGGAACGTTATGCCTAACCTTCAAGTTTTCTCCTGCATCATGCTTGCGTTGATCATAAGTACTCACGCGAGCGCCGCTACAGTATACGTGAACTCAGAAATGGCAGGAAAAAGCCAAGCGTTATCCGAGAAAGAGCTAAATAATCTGCACTATCGTGTAAAGCAAAAGGTACGCACCTTTGAGGGTGTAAAAGAGCACGAGTTTGAACAAACACCAACGGCGGGCTTGCGAGTTAAAGGCGGCTGGCTTGTGGGTAGCAACAGAGGGGAGTTTGGCGGTGAGCTGGCCTTCATAAGTGACACTGGCTCAAAAGAGATAGTCTTTAGTGACAATATCCATCGAATATACAATGCAAACAACTCGTTATTTGTCATCGCCGGGCTATCTCATTTGCTAACCAGCTCAGGAACAATATACAAGCTATCCCAAACACCTACTGGAATTCAGCATAAAACCCTGCACGAACTTGACGCAGAGCCTAACTATTCATTCCTAACCAGCAGCGGCGATATAGTAATTAACACAAGCACTAAAACTCTACTCTTGACCCCAGATGGCTCCCTCAAAGAAATTTCATGCAACAGCATTAAAAAACAAAAACACGCACCAGTAGGAGCCAGCTAACAATGCGCTCAACTGTCGCTCACTTCGTTCGCTGGACGTCCAAAAGCTACGCTTTTGTCCGCCAGTTAGCTTAATCGTTATATTTTAAAGCGCAATCGGAGAATTTGTGCATGATCGATATGATTTGGGGAACTATCTACTGGCTTCGAGATTACACTCACCCTATTGGATTTTCTTTAATTTTTCTCTCCAGTGTCTTGATCTACCTTTCTGGACATAGGCTCCCGGCGGTGCTATTTGCAACGTCTTCGATAGCTGTAGTTGTTACAACCTTAATGGCCTGGGCAACATATGATCCGACTCCGATAGAAGAAACTTTACCTGATGGCACATACCGAATGTCATTCTCAGAGAGCTGGTGGGAAAGCATTCAATATCCGGCATACATATGGGCCACTTTGATTACCTCCATAGCTTTCGTGATTTTATCTATTCAGCTATACAAAAACTCTTCAAGACCATAAAAAATGCACATTAGAAAACTCCAGAAGAGCTGGCACTCCAGTTCTCAACAATAAAAAACTGTATGTAGCGGTATAACAATTGGTTCAAATCGCTCGCTTCGCTCACTGGGACGGGCTAAAGCCCGCCCCTTAACCAAACGTTAGGTGCCCACTTCAATGAATTTCAAAATTGCGGCTCTATTGACTAGCTTGCTTTCTATAGTGTCCTGCGGCCCCAGTATTGATAACTCGAACGAAACAGTGGGCCTACATGTAATCTCCGGCTTTGGCGAAAAATATAGCTTTATTAGCAATAGTCCAAACGACATAGACATATCAAATACGATTGATAATCTAGATTGGGAAGGCGGTTTTCATCAGGTTATACTCGTCACCTCACCTGGAATTTCCATTGAGGTCGGCGGGAGCCTTGATCCCTCTGATGGTTTGTCGTCTGTTTATCGTGATCTAAACAAAGAAATTTACCGTGTCACAGTTGAGCCACCAGCCACTGTTGAGGAAATAAAAGCTATTCTCCTATCATTTCATTCTGGCGATAACAAATGGGAAAGCATGTATCAGTACGAATAGTGCACCTAACCAGTGGTTCAAACCGTTCGCTTCGTTCAATGGGACGGGCTAAAATCCGTCCCTTAACCAAACGTTAGAAGCAGTTACTTTTTTGGTGGTTTCATATGCACGGATGCATTAATTCATTTACTCGGCCGAACCTCACCGCAGCTGCAAGCTTTGAGCATCGGCGCACCAATCAGCTGAATGTCCGCAGCGTTTTGCAGTGGCCTTGCCGGCCCGTCGACGGAGCAAACGCCATTGACCGCCTCGCATTTCTTTAATCTGCCAACGCCCGCACGCTCATTGCCCACTATCTCGGCTCGGCTTGAGGTACATTTGGCGTCGCCTGCACATTCACTGCTCGATTTACCAGCGCATCTAACTAGTGGTTCAAGTCGCTCGCTTCGCTCGCTGGGACGGGCTAAAGCCCGCCCCTTAACCAAACGTTAGGTAGCAAAATGAGTAGTTTCGCTTACGAGGCAAAATGCGTAGTGATGGAGCAACCCGACGGTGATTTTCACCTTGTTGGTTTTGCCGATCAGAAGTTTGATACCCGTCTTTACCTGATGCTCCAACGGGCCCTCGAGCACGATGAGCAGGATCACGCCCTTGGCATGGATACGTATCACCTAGAGTGGTGCAGCCAGGATAAATCAGGATACGGCGGGATTTCTCGCTTTGAGCTCAGCCCAAATGGTGCTGACGTCACCTTTGAGCCGCAGGCTGCTGCAGCGCTAGACGACATGGATCACCTGACTATCTCTTTCCACCTGAATCAGAGTGAGTTCTTGGCGCTACGCGAAGCCCTTGGTCACATATTCAGTGGTAGCGACTGCCTTAGCGTTGCTGGTGTCTAGAAACTTATTCAAACAGAAGCCACTTCATGGCGTCTTGATTCGAACGTTATCAACCGGAACAGATCCTGTGTCACAGCTCGACGCCCCCTCATCGAAGCGGTCTCGCGCGCAACCGGCCTGGCGGTACAAGCGCTGTGCGAGAACCATCCTGAAGACTTCTACTACCTGTCGCTTATCACCACTGGCAAAGCGCACGCGCAGTTCCTTGCGGCCTGGTCGAAAGAGGTGGGGCGGCTGGATGAGCATGGTGTGTTCGCAGTGGACGGGCGCGGGAGCGGCTGCCATCAACTTGGAGGTCATGCCGCTGGACCGAACCAATACCGAGCGCGCCCTCAGGCTTAATCCGCCACCCGCACTCACACAGGGGCTGGCAGAACCCGCAGAGCGGTAGCGTAGATATCGTGTGCCCTTATTTAGCTTCAGCCACTATGCCCACAACGCCGCAGAGCCTTTCAACTACATATGCGTGAGGTGCCATGAAGTACGTCGTATTTATCAGTGACCAATCCTGCCCCGACGGTCTCTACACCGGCCCGGTCGCGCCGCAAGATGCGGACTATTTCACCCGCGGCGTAATCCCTCATCTGCAACCGCTGAGCGAAGAAGAGTACCTCGACGGGCCCGCCGCGATACTGCACACCGGTGCGCGTTACAGCTACCTACTCAGCGGCGAAGACATTTACTGGTGCGTGGAGTGGGAACCGGGCCTCGTCGTGGTGAAGTTATCGCCCGATACCAGCATGGCCTGGGCCGCGTTGCGCTCCCCCGTGCCCAACTTCGGAGGCCGTGCCGCCCTGGAGGTCGACACGGCCCAATACGATGAAGACGACGAGAACCATCAATACAATCTGGTCTTCAGAAGCTGGGATGCGCAGTTCGACGAAGACCACAGAGTCTGGGGCGCCTTTGAACCCGCATCGCCCGGCGAAGAGGCTGCGTTCAACGCAGCCACAAGGCACGCCAACACGCTTTCAGAGCAGGATCACTGCGACGACGAGGAACATCGTGAGCGCCTGCGGCGTTTTACTGTTCGCTGTGGCGAAGGCATCCGGGTCAGATATTGACGCCTGCCTGGCGCTCCCTGTCGACGCTGAGCGCCCCGAATATCGAGCCTCCGTGCAGCCCCTTTACATGAGACCAGACCCGTGTCGGAAAAATTACCCTGCAAGACCTGCGGCGCATTGATTCTTCCCACCACGGCATTGAGGACCGACGGCCTGTGCATGCCGTGCAAGCAAGGTAATCGGGAAAGCCTGGAGAAGTCGAAAGAGCGATCTCGCCAGCAGAGAGCCTACGACCCGCAGCGCGCCCACTGGCATCATCTGGTCGATAGAGCCCACGCCAGCGAGCAAGCGTTCGCGTCATTCACTCCAGAGGAAAAGCTCTACTACGCAGTCAGCGTATTGGAGGGCGAGGTGTACAACGGCGGTGTGCACCAGTTCTTCAGCAACAGCTCCGGCGCGCTGTATGAGGAGACTGTCGAGGGGCTGAAGGAACTCGGGGCGACACAAGCATTGGCCTTGCTGCAACGTGCCGCGCAGGTGCTGTTCGGCAGCAACCAACCACCTGTTGACCGTCATGAACGCTGGCAGGCCATGCCGTTCTACCCGGAAGATGAAGTGGCCACGCCACCCGCCTGGAGCATCGAGCTTGAAGAAATAGACAGGGCCTACTGGATGGATCCTGACGGTTTAAGCGAGAAACTGGAGGCCTACTTGAAAAACACCGGCCTGCTTAAGCCATTTGAAAAACCTGCCAGCTAGAGACCGTCAGGTGGGGTGGGCAACGCGAAGCTTGTTCAGCGCACTCTGCAAGTGACTGAGCGTTTAGGATCTGATATCGCCGCGGTGGATGGAAACAGCGTCATCCACCCTACCCTCACAGACAGCGACATAGCGGTAATCCATCGATGAGCATTTTCGAGCATTCCTGGACACGCACCTGGTCAGGCCTCGGCCTGCAGCCTGATGCCAATCTCTTCGAGGCGCTGATGGCTGCCTATGCGGAGCCTCAGCGCCGCTACCACTCCCTGCAGCATCTTGAGGAATGCCTGGGGCACTTCGAGCAGGTTCGTGAGTTGGCCGAGCATCCAGAAGAAGTCGAGATCGCCTTGTGGTTCCACGATGCCGTCTATGACGTTCGCGGCGCTACGAATGAGCGGCAGAGTGCCGACTGGGCTGTGCGTGCCCTGATGACCGGCAACGCATCGCGATCTACGCAGAACCGCGTCGAGCAACTGATCATGGCCACCCGGCACGATGCAGCGCCTGGGGATAGTGACGAGCGTCTGCTGGTCGATATCGACCTGTCGATTCTCGGTGCTGCGCCCAAGCGCTTTGCCGAATACGACGGACAGATACGGGCTGAATACAGCTGGGTGCCTGAAGCCATCTACGTCATGAAGCGCAAAGCGGTGCTCAGCTCATTTCTGGCTCGCACGAGCATTTACAGCACGGCCTATTTCCGGGAGCGATACGAGACGCAGGCGCGTATCAACTTGAGCGCGGCGATTCATTCTTGAAGCCGTAGCAACAAAAACGCTCCCGCCGTCCATGTGGGAGCGCTCACTCTACCTAGCGCCCAGCAAGCGCTTCCCTGCCTCCTTCCTTTTCTTCAGAGAGGTCTCCTGCACTCATCTCATCAGCACGCCTGCCCAGATACCAACCCAGCGCGCCCCAGAGCAACGCACAGCCCGCACCAACCAGCGCAACCGGCACCGCGCCTTGGCCAAGCAGATCGAGAAAGCTCTTCACCCAGCCGCTGAGCGCATCGCCGGCGCGATAGATCACGGTGTCGATAAAGTTCTTCGCCTTGTATTTGCTTTCCGCATCCAGTGGGGCGAAGAGCATTTCCCGGCCGGGGCGCACGAAGGCGTATTCGCCGATGCGCCGCACGATCATCAGCGCCGCCAGCATGGCGAAGGTGGGCGCCAGGGCGAGGCCGATAAAGCCGACGCAGACCAGCAGCGGCACCATGGCCAAGAGCACCCGCACGCCCAGCTTCTGGGCTAAGCGCCCGGTGATGAACAGCTGCGACAGCAAGGCGCCGGCCTGCACGATCACGTCGATAATGCCGAACACGCGGATCTGCGCATCACGCTCCGGGAAGCGCTCGGCCACCAGGCGTGCCTGCTCGAAATACAGAAAGGTGGTCACCGTGGCGAGCAGCACCACGAAGGCGGCGATGGCCAGTAAGTAAGGCGACTGCAGCACCCGCGTCAGGCCGCTGAACGGGTTGCCGGCCACCGGCTTGCGCGAGCTCTCGGCCTTCACGGCGCCCGGGCGGCCCGCGCCGCCGACTTCCCGCCAGCGCATCAGCGGCGCCTTGAGGGCCAGGGCGATGCCCAGCAATATGCCAGCCAGCAGCACCAGGCCGCTTTCGCCGACAACACCGACCAGCAACGCGCTCATGGCCGGCCCGACCAGGCCGCCGACACTGGCGCCGGCCGCGATGAACGCGAACAGCCGCTTGGCCTGCTGGCTGTCGAACACATCGGCCATCAGGCTCCAGGCCACCGACACCACGAACAGGTTGTAGACCGAGATCCAAACGTAGAACACCCGCGCCAGCCAGACGTTCTCCGCGTTCACCTGAAACAGCACGGCGAAGGCCAGCAGGTTCAGGCAGAAGAAGCCGTACACCCAGTCGACGAAGTGGATGCGTGGCACCCGCGAGCTGAGCCAGGCGAACAGCGGCACGGCCACCAGCATCACCACGAAGGTGGCGGTGAACAGCCATTGCAGGTTCTCGACCCCGGCCATGATGCCCATCGACTCTCGGATGGGCCGCAGCATGAAATAGCCGGAGAACAGGCAGAAGAACAGCGCGAAGCCAGCCAGTGCCGGCCCCAGCTCGTGGCGCTCGGCGTTGATGGCGGCGCCAAGGCGCCGCACCAGAATTGTGGGAAACATGATGCGCGCTCCTGGCGGTTGGTCAGCGGTAGGTGACGCCGGTCAGTTGCTCGGCAAGCGTCCACAAGCGTGCGGCGGCCTCGGCGTCCTGAGCGACAGCCGGCACCGTGGCCAGGCCCAGTGGTCCGCGTTTTTCTTCCTCGCCAGTCGGCCCGTAATAGGCGCCGCCTTGGGCCTGACCGGCGGTGGCGGCATACAGCGTCGGCAGTGCGCCTTGGGCGGCGGAGTGGTATTCGTCACGATCCTTGGCCCAGTTGCGGCCAAAGTCGCTCTCCAGCCCTGGGCCACGGGCGATCAGTTCGGTTACGGCCACGCCCGGATGCGCGGCGATGCTCTGGATGCCCCAACCCTGCTGCTCACTGCGGCGCTGCAGCTCGAAGGCGAACATCAGGGTCGCCAGCTTGGACTGCGCATAGGAGGCGTAAGGGTTGTAGGCCCGCTCGGACTGCAGGTCATCGAAGTCGATGTTGCCGCGCAACACCGCGATGCTCGACAGCGTGACCACTCGTGGCGCGCTGCTCTTGCGCAGCAGCGGCAGCACATGGCCGGTCAGCGCGAAATGACCCAGATAATTGGTGGCCAGCTGCAGCTCATGGCCGTCGGCCGAGGTCCCGCGCTCGGGCGGCGCCATGACCGCGGCATTGTTGATCAGCCCATCGAGGCGCGGCAGTTTGGCATTCAGGCGCTCGCCAAGCGCTTTCACCGAAGCCAGGTCGGCCAGGTCGACTTCCTCGAACTGCACCTGGGCGCCGCGGATTTCCTCCTTGATGCGCGCCATCGCCTCCCTGCCACGCTGCGGATTACGGGCGGCGATCACCACTTCGGCGCCAGCGGCGGCCAGCGCCTTGGCATCCTCGAAGCCCATGCCGCTGGTGCCACCGGTGACCAGGAAGATGCGCCCGCTCTGCGACGGCATGTCGGCCAGGGTCCAGTCCGGCTTGGGTGCGGTCTGCTGGGTGGAGGCACTGTTCGCCTCGAGGGCGAAGCCCAGGGTCAGGCTGAGGGTCGCCAGCCACTTGCGCCAGGCGCCGCCGGGGCTGGCCAGGATGTCGGTTGATGCGATGGTGGTTGTCATTGTTCGGTCCTCTCGTCGTTGGGGTAGTCCGACGGCTCGCAACAGCGCGGCCCGTCGACGTGAACCATTGTTCAACGGGTCGCACGCCACGATAAGCCGTATAAAACTGGACGCTGTGTACGCTCAGCCGTACGATCAGAGCACCCCGTTCGAGAGCCATCGCCATGCGCCAGCCCAACCTGACGGACGTCGCCCTGTTCGCTGCCGTGGTCGAAGCAGGCGGCTTTCGGGTAGCCGCGCAGAAACGCGGCATGCCGGCCTCGTCGATCAGCGATTGCGTACGCCGCCTGGAAAGCGACCTCGGCGTGCGCCTGCTCAACCGCACCACCCGCAGCGTGTACCCCACCGAAGTGGGCGCGCGGCTACTGGAGCGGCTGCGCCCGGCGCTCGATGAAATCGACGCAGCCTTCAGCGACCTCGACGACGAAGCCAAGCAGCCCGTCGGCACTCTGCGCCTCAACGTGCCGGTGCCCATCGCCCGCTTCGTGCTGCCGCGCCTGATTCCCGCCTTTCTCGAACGCTACCCCGGCGTTAGCGTGGAAGTGGCCATGGACAACACCTTTATCGACGTGGTCGCTTCCGGCTTCGATGCCGGCGTGCGCTACGAAGAAAGCCTGGCCAAGGACATGATCGCCGTGCCCATCGGGCCACGCCGGCAGCGCTTCGTGGCCGGCGCAGCACCAGGTTATCTGCAGCGCCACGGCACGCCGCAGCACCCGCGCGACCTGCTCGAACACCGCCTGATCGGCCACCGTTTCGAAAGCGGCAAGCTGGGCGTCTGGGAGCTGGAAAAGGACGGCGAGATTGTCCGCGTGCCGCCCCAGGGGCCGCTGCTGTCGTCGTCCCAGGATCTGGAAATGGGCGCCGCCGTGGCGGGTGTCGGCATCATCTACACCTTCGAGGAATACCTCGGCCCGCTGTTCGAGCAGGGCGCGCTGGTGCCTGTGCTGCCGGACTGGTGGCAAGGCTTCGAAGGCCCGTACCTGTACTACAACGACCGTCGCCACGTGCCCTCGCCGCTGCGCGCTTTCGTGGATTTTCTCAAGGCCGAGAACGGGGGCTGAGCCACGTCGCCGGCTCGCGGTATCGCCACATGCACAGCTCGGCTTATCATGCCGGCCATGATCAAAGACCCGTTTCAACGCCTGAACCTCGACCGCGAGGTGCTCAGCGTCAGCCAGCTCAACAACCGCGCGCGCCTGCTGCTCGAAGATGTCTTCGGTGGCATCTGGGTCGAGGGCGAGATTTCCAACCTGGCGCGTCCGGCCTCCGGCCACATCTACTTCACCCTGAAGGATAGCCAGGCCCAAGTGCGCTGCGCGCTGTTTCGGCAGAACGCCGCGCGGGTGCGCCAGGCGCTGCGCGACGGCCTGGCGGTCAAGGTGCGCGGCAAGGTCTCGCTGTTCGAGGGCCGCGGCGATTACCAGCTGATTCTCGACGCGGTCGAGCCCGCCGGCGATGGCGCCCTGCGCCTGGCCTTCGAAGCGTTGAAGGAGAAGCTCGGCGCCGAAGGGCTGTTCGCCGCCGAAAGCAAACGCGCCCTGCCCGCCCACCCACGGCGCATCGGCATCGTCAGTTCGCCGACCGGTGCGGTGATCCGCGACATCATCAGCGTGTTCCGCCGCCGCGCGCCGCAGGTCGAGCTGAGCCTGATTCCCACCGCCGTACAGGGCCGCGAGGCCACGGCGCAGATCGTCCGCGCCTTGAAGCTGGCCGATGCCCAGGGTTTCGATGCCTTGATCCTGGCCCGCGGCGGCGGCTCGCTGGAAGACCTCTGGTGCTTCAATGAAGAGGCCGTGGCCCGCGCCGTGGCCGCCTGCGTGACGCCCATCGTCAGCGCGGTGGGCCATGAGACCGATGTGTCGATCAGCGATTTCGTCGCCGACGTGCGTGCGCCCACGCCGTCGGCCGCCGCCGAACTGTTGGCGCCGCACAGCAACGACCTGACCCAGCGCGTCAGCGTGCTGCAACGGCGCCTGACCCTGGCGATGAACGGGCGCCTGGCCCGTGAGCGCATGCGCCTCGACGGTCTGACCCGACGCATGCGCCATCCCGGCGAACGGCTGCGCCAGCAGGCCCAGCGTCTCGATGATCTGGACATGCGCCTGCGCCGCGCCTTCGCGCAGCAGCTCAATGGGCGCAGCCACAAACTAGCGCAACTCGAAGCCCGTCTGGCCGGTCAACACCCGGGGCGTCATCTCAAGTTGCTGCGCCAGCGCCTCGACAGCCTGGCCGAGCGCCTGCCAAGGGTGATGAAGGAAGGCCTCAAGGCACGTCGCCTGGCGTTGCAAAGTCAGATGCAGACGCTGCACGTGGTCAGCCCGCTGGCGACCCTGGGCCGTGGCTACAGCATTCTGCTCGATGAGCGCGGCCGGGCGATTCGCAGCGCCGCCGCCACCCAGCCCGGGCAACGCCTCAAGGCACGCCTGGGCGAAGGCGAACTGGAGGTGCGCGTCGAAGACAATCACCTCGCGCCGGTCACGTTGTCGTTGCTGGACTGATAAGGAAACTCCATGCGTTCACTGCTGTTACTGCTCACCCTGTGCCTCGCCCTGCCCGCCCACGCCGAAGGCTTTATCAGCCGACTGCTCAACAAGCCGGTGCCCGGCGGTGTGGCGGTAGTTGACCTGGGCAGCAGCGCCAGCGCGCCCAGCGCCACCTACCAGGGCAAGCCGGTGCTGGTGGTTAAAGAGGACGGGCAACGTTGGATCGCCATCGTCGGTATTCCGCTCACCGTTAAACCCGGTACCCAGCAGATCGAATCCGCCGGCCAGCGCCTGAGCTTCCAGGTGGGCAGCAAGAAGTACGTCGAGCAGCGTATCACCATCAAGAACCAGCAGCAGGTCAACCCCAACGCCAAGAACCTCGCGCGTATCGAGAAGGAGCTGGCCGAGCAGACCCGCGCCTACCGGCAGTTCAGCTCGCGCCAGCCGAGCAACCTGCTGTTCGATAAACCGGTCAACGGCCCGCTGTCGAGCCCTTTCGGCCTGCGCCGCTTCTTCAATGGCGAAGAGCGCAACCCACACTCAGGGTTGGACTTTGCCGTCAACCGCGGCACGCCGATCAAGGCGCCAGCGGCGGGCACTGTGATTCTGGTCGGCGACTACTTCTTCAACGGCAAGACGGTGTTCGTCGACCACGGCCAGGGCCTGATCAGCATGTTCTGCCACCTCTCGGAAATCGGCGTGAAGGTCGGCGACGAACTGCCCCGCGGCGGCGTGCTCGGCAAGGTCGGCGCTACCGGCCGCGCGACCGGCCCGCACCTGCACTGGAACGTCAGCCTCAACGATGCGCGGGTCGACCCGGCGATCTTCATTGGTGCGTTCAAGCCTTGAGGCTGGACGGCTAGGCGGCGCCCCCGTTCGCGTCTACGCTGAGCGGCAGTCGCCCTACCTTCCCGAGGAGCCCCGATGATCACCGTCCACCACCTCAACAACTCGCGCTCGCAGCGCATTCTCTGGCTGCTCGAAGAGCTGGGCGTCGAGTATCAGATCAAGCGCTACGAGCGCGACCCGCAAACCATGCTCGCTCCGCCCGAGCTGCGCGCCGTGCACCCGCTGGGCAAGTCGCCGGTGGTCACCGACGGCAATCTGACCCTGGCCGAGTCCGGGGCCATCATCGACTACCTCGCCAATCGCTATGGCCCGCAGCTGCTGCCGGCTGCCGAGAGCCCCGAGCGACTGCGCTGTAATTACTGGCTGCATTACGCCGAAGGCTCGGCCATGTCACCGCTGCTGCTCAAGCTGGTGTTCGACAAAGTGGAAGGCAGCCCGATGCCGTTCTTCGTCAAGCCGATCGCCCGCGGCATCGCCCAGAAGGTCAAGAGCGCCTTCGTTACTCCGCAGCTCAAGCTGCACCTGGATTATCTCGAAGGCGAGCTGGGCAAGAGCACCTGGTTTGCCGGCGAAGCGTTCAGCGCTGCCGACATCCAGATGAGCTTCCCCCTGGAAGCCGCTGCTGCGCGTGCCGGCCTGGACGCCAGCCGCCCGCGCCTGATGGCCTTCCTCGAACGCATCCACGCCCGCCCCGCCTACCGGCGCGCTCTGGAAAAAGGCGGCGAATACGCCTACGCCAAGTGAGATTCTGTTCGGCGCGCGGCAAGGCGTGCCGGCCAACCTTTAGACTATCGCCCCCCGCTCGAAAACTGCATTCGTAATCACTCGACTGCCCGCGCGCCTGCTGCCTTTGCTAAGGTACGCGCGCCATCGCCCGGCGCGCCGGCGATGGCGGTCATGAAACGAGCGAGAGACGCGATGAAAGAACAGTACCAGGCCACCCTCGCGTGGCTGCAGCAATACCCCGAACTGCATACCCTGATCAGCCTCTGCCTGCTGCTGTTCGGTGCCTGGATCGCCAACTGGGTGGTCAAGCGCATTCTGGTGCGCGGCCTGTACCGCGCGCTGCGTTCGACCAGCATTGGCCAGGACAAGGTGTTGGGCGACTCCCACGTGGTGCGCCGCCTAGCCAATATCGTGCCGGCGCTGATCCTCACCAGCGGCATCAAGGTCATCCCGCACCTACCCGAGGCCGTGGTCACGGTAGTGCAGAACGTCTGCAGCGCATTCATCATCCTCACCATCGCCCTGGCCATCGGCGGTGTGCTGAACCTCATCAACATGCTCTACCAGCGCCGCCCCGACGCCCACCTCAAACCCATCAAGGGCTACATCCAGGTGGTGACCATCGTCATCTACGCCATCGCCGCGATCCTGATGGTGGCTGCGCTGATCGACCGCTCGCCGCTGATCCTGCTCTCCGGCCTCGGCGCCATGGCCGCAGTCCTCATGCTGATTTTCCAGGACACCCTGCTATCGCTGGTGGCCAGCGTGCAGATTTCTTCCAGCGACATCATTCGCGTGGGTGACTGGATCGAAATGCCGCAACTCAATGCCGACGGTGACGTGATCGATATCGCCCTGCACACGGTCAAGGTGCAGAACTTCGACAAGACCATCACCACCATCCCAACCAAGCGCTTCATCAGCGACCCGTTCAAGAACTGGCGTGGCATGCAGGAATCCGGCGGGCGGCGCATAAAGCGCTGCCTGTACCTGGACCAGACCAGCGTACGCTTTCTGAGCCCCGACGAAATCGCCCGCCTGCAACGCTTCCTGCTGCTCGGCCAGTACCTGAGCAGCAAGCAGAGCGAGCTGCTGAGCTGGAACACCGAACTGGCCGAGGCGGCCCAGGAGCCGGCCAACACCCGCCGGGTCACCAACATCGGCACCTTCCGCGCCTACGTCGAGCTCTATTTGCGCCAGCACCGCGGCATCAACCAGAACATGACCCTGCTGGTGCGTCAGCTGCAACCCACCGCCGACGGCCTGCCACTGGAGCTTTACTGCTTTACCAATACCGTGGCCTGGGCGGCTTACGAAGGCTACCAGTCGGATATCTTCGACCACCTGCTGGCAATCCTGCCGGAGTTTGGCCTGCGGGTGTTCCAGCACCCCAGCGGCGCGGACATGCGTGAGTTGCGCCCCAACTCGCACGCGCCGGCGCAACCGGCAAGTGCCGCGCAACTGCAAAGCTAAAAACTTTACTAAACCGCAATAAAAAACCACCAAAGCGCAAGCCTTGGTGGTTTTCACCAATTTCAAAGACAGGCTTGCCAGCTTTCCCCTCAGTGGTTAGGGTTGGCCACATGACTATCTCCCAGACCCTCATTCTGCTTCGGCAACACGCCAATCTCTGTCTGGTCGCTCAGCGACTGCGCTAGGGTCTGCCGGCCCCCTTTTCTCGCGTTTTGATTTCTCTCTTTTTCAGCACGGCCCACGCGGGCCCTCGCCTTCAGGATTGATTCATGAGCATGCTCAAAGACCCGTCGCAAAAGTACCGTCCGTTCACCCAGATCCAAATCCCGGACCGCACCTGGCCGGACAAGATCATCGACAAGGCGCCGATCTGGCTGTCCACCGACCTGCGTGACGGCAACCAGTCGCTGATCGAGCCGATGGATGCCGAGAAGAAGATGCGTTTCTTCAAGTGCCTGGTGCAGGTCGGCCTGAAGGAAATCGAAGTGGGCTTCCCGTCCGCCTCGCAGACCGACTTCGACTTCGTGCGCGAATTGATCGAGGGCGGCCACATCCCGGACGACGTGACCATCCAGGTGCTGACCCAGGCCCGTGACGACCTTATCGAGCGCACCTTCGAGTCGCTGAAAGGTGCCAAGAAGGCCATCGTCCACTATTACAACGCCTGCGCGCCGAGCTTCCGCAAGATCGTCTTCAACCAGGACAAGGCTGGCGTCAAAGCCATCGCCGTGGCCGCCGGCACCACCATCAAGCGCCTGGCCGCTGCCGCACCGGAAACCCAGTGGGGCTTCGAGTACTCGCCGGAAGTGTTCAGCAGCACCGAGATCGACTTCGCGGTCGAGGTGTGCAACGCGGTGATCGACGTGTTCCAGCCGACCCCGGCCAACCCGCTGATCCTCAACCTGCCGGCCACCATCGAGTGCGCCACGCCGAACAACTACGCCGACCAGATCGAGTGGTTCGGCCGCCACGTGAACAAGCGCGACAGCGTGCAGATCAGCGTGCACACCCATAACGACCGCGGCACCGGCGTCGCCGCTTCCGAGCTGGCCGTGATGGCCGGCGCCGATCGCGTCGAAGGCTGCCTGTTCGGCAACGGCGAGCGTACCGGCAACGTCTGCTTGGTGACCCTGGCGCTGAACCTCTATACCCAGGGCGTCAACCCGCAGCTGGACTTCTCCGACATCGACGCGGTGCGCAAGGTGGTCGAGGACTGCAACCAGATTCCGGTGCACCCGCGCCATCCGTACGTGGGCGACCTGGTCCACACCGCCTTCTCCGGCTCGCACCAGGATGCCATCCGCAAGGGCTTCGCCCAGCAGAAGGAAGATGCGCTGTGGGAAGTGCCGTACCTGCCGATCGACCCGGCCGACATCGGCCGCGACTACGAAGCGGTGATCCGCGTGAACAGCCAGTCTGGCAAGGGCGGCATCACCTTCCTGCTCGAGCAGGAATACGGCATCAACCTGCCGCGCCGCATGCAGATCGAGTTCAGCCAGGTGGTGCAGAAGGAAACCGATCGCCTGGGCCTGGAGATGACCGCGTCGCAGATCCACAAGCTGCTCGACAGCGAATACCTCAAGGCCACCTCCCCGTACGAACTGAAAGGCCATCGCCTTCAGGAAGAGAACGGCGAGAGCAGCGTCGAGGTTAAGGTCCAGGTCGACGGCCAGGAACAGCGCTGGAACGGTTCGGGTAAAGGCGCGCTGGAAGCCCTGGCCTCCAGCCTGCCTATCGCCGTGGAAGTGATGGACTACCACGAGCACGCCATCGGTGGCGGCGCCAACGCCAAGGCGGCCTGCTACATCGAGATCCGCCTCGACGGCCAACGCCCGCTGCACGGCATCGGCATCGACGAGAACATCACTACGGCGAGTTTCCGTGCCCTGTTCAGCGCCCTGAACCGTGCCGTGAAACAAGCCGAGGAAAAGACCCAGGCCGCCTGATCAGCAGCCTGCGGTAAACGACAAAGGGACGCTTCGGCGTCCCTTTTTGTTTTCCAGAACCATGCTTCCGTAGCCCGGGTCGAGCGCAGCGACACCCGGGAATTGACCTGGGTATCGCTGCGCTCAACACCAGGCTACGCCTCAGCTTTTACCGGTTTCATCTGCTTCTGCAGGGTGATGCCGTCGAAGAACGCCGGCGCCTGCCAGCGAGCGATGAACATCAGCACCAGGCCAAGCAGTAGCACCACCACGGCGATCACGAACACCAAGCCGAGGCCGCCGATGTGCGAGCCACTGCCGAAGTCCGGCGACATGCTGTCCAGGGTGGTCTGCCAGAAGATGATCGACAGCATCACCGCTCCCACCAGCGGGCACAGGCCGCGCATGAAGAAATGCCGCGCGGTGTCGAACAGGCTGTGGCGGAAGTACCAGACGCAGGCGAACGCCGTCAGCGCATAGTAGAAGCAGATCATCATGCCCAGGGCGGTGATGGTGTCGGCCAGCACGTTCTCACTCAGGGTGCGCATGGTCACGTAGAACACCGCGGTGGCTAGGCCCGCGGCGATGGTCGCGTAACGCGGCGTCTGCGAGTGCGGGTGCACGCGGGCGAAGCGCTTGGGCACCGCGCGGTAGTAGCCCATGGCGAGCAAGGTGCGCGCCGGCGAGATGAAGGTCGATTGCAGCGAGGCGGCGGTGCTGGCCAGCACGGCGATGGACATCAGGATCGCCAGCGGGCCCATCACGGGGCCTGCCAGATGGGCGAAGACGTTTTCCTGGATCTGCGCATTGCCCAGCCCCAGGCCGGTTTCACCGGTGCCGGCGAACTGCAGGGTGGCCGCCGCGGTGAACAGGTACAGGGCAAGAATCAGCAGCACGGTCAGGGTCGCCGCGCGCCCCGGCACCTTCTCGCTGCCCACCGACTCTTCGCTCACCGTCAGGCACACATCCCAGCCCCAGAAGATGAAGATCGACAGCGACAGGCCCGCCGCAAATGCGGAGAACGAATCGATGTTGAACGGGTTGAACCACTCGGGATGGAAGACCACCGGCGAACTCTCGGGCGCCGCGACGAAGGCGGCAATGGAGAAACCGATCAGCACCAACAACTGCAATGCCACCAGGGTGTATTGCACGCCCATGGTCATGCCAATACCGCGGCAACAGACCCACACCGCCAGGGCGATGAACACGCAGCAAGTGACGATGTTCACCAGTAGGTTACGCGTCAGGTCTGCCAGCCAATCCAGCCCGGTGAGCTGGGCAAGAAAGAGATAGAAGAAATCCACCGCAATGCCCGCCAGGTTGGAGAGCACGATGGTGGTGGCAGTGACCAGCCCCCATCCGCCGATCCAACCGATCATTGGCCCAAAGGCCCGCGCCGACCAGGTGAATGAGGTGCCGCTGTCCGGCTCCGCGGCATTCAACTCGCGATAACCCAGGGCCACCAGCAGCATCGGCAAAAAGCCGACGATAAATACCGCCGGCAGGTAAACCCCGACCTCGCGCACGGTCGGACCCAACGCGCCGGTCAGGGTATAAACCGGTGCAATCGTAGAAATGCCCAGCACCACGCAAGCCAGCAAACCGACTTTACCCTGGGCCAGGCCTTTACCGGACACCAGCGCCGCAGCGCCAGCAGCAGGCGTAGCCTGCACCGGGGAAGCCGGCGCGTTCGTGTAATCACTCATAACTCTCTGCCATCGTCTTGGACTTGTTTGCGAACGTGACCGGGATCAGCCAAGCGCCTGGCGTGCGCCGACGGGGCGTGGCAGCAAGGCCAATACGGGATCCCGATACGTTCAGGTCAGAGCAGCCGGAACCCAGACGGGTTCCGGCCGGTTTTAGCGGGCGTCGCGGGCCTGGGCGTAGGCCTGGCAGGCCTCGCGAAAGGCCTGGAACAGCTTCAGCGACTCGGGGTTCTCGGTGAAGCGCCACTCTGGGTGCCACTGCACACCGATCAGAAAGCCCGGCGCGTCGGGAATCGACACCGCTTCGATCAGGCCATCCGGCGCCAGTGCTTCGGCGCGCAGGCGCTCGGCCAGGCGGTCGACGCCCTGGCTGTGCAGCGAGTTGACCTGGAACTCCATCGGCAGGCCGATCCGCTCGAAAATGCCGCCCGGCTGCACGCTGACCGCATGCTGCGGCGCGTATTGCTCGGCCACCGAGTCGCGTTGCGGCTCGCGGTGGTCCATGTAACCCGGCAGTTCCTGCACGCGCTGATGCAGGGTGCCGCCCAGGCTCACGTTGAGCTCCTGAAAGCCACGGCAAATGCAGAATACCGGCACGCCCTTGTCGATCGCCAGGCGCAGCAGCGGCAGCGTGTTGGCGTCGCGGCTCGGATCGTGCTGGGTGCCTTCCAGGCTCGGCGTGCCCTGGCAGTGACGCGGCTCGACGTTGGACGGCGAGCCGGTGAAGAGGATGCCGTCGAGTTGTTCGAGCAGCTGCTGCGGGTCGGTCGGCGTGCTGCGCGCCGGCAGCACTACCGGCAGACCGGCGTAAGCCGCCGCTTCGACGTATTTGTCGCCGACCGTGTGCGAATCGTATTTACCAAGCATCTGCCGGCAGGCAGTCACACCGATCAGGGGCATGCGGGTCATGGTCTTCTCTCCGGAAAAGCCTGCCGGCTTGGCGCGCCGGCAGGTGCTGCATCAGATACCCAGCCGATCACGCAGCTGGTAGTACATGGCGCCCAGGGCGGTGAACGGCACACGCAACAGCTGGCCGCCCGGGAACGGGTAATGCGGCAGGCTGGCGAAGGCGTCGAAACGCTCGGCCTGGCCACGCAGGGCCTCGGCCAGCACCTTGCCGGCCAGGTGCGTATAGGTCACGCCATGGCCACTGCAGCCTTGGGAGTAATAGATGTTGTCGCCGATACGGCCGACCTGGGGCAGGCGCGACAGGGTCAGCAGGAAGTTGCCGGTCCAGCTGTAATCGATCTTCACGTTCGCAAGCTGCGGGAAGGTCTTGAGCAGCTTGGGCCGAATGATCGCCTGGATATCGGCCGGGTCGCGGGCGCCGTAGACCACACCGCCACCGAAAATCAGGCGCTTGTCGGCGCTGAGGCGGTAGTAGTCAAGCAGGTAGTTGCAGTCTTCCACGCAGTAATCCTGCGGCAACAGGCTGCGTGCCATTTCGTCGGAGAGCGGCTCGGTGGCCAGCACCTGGGAGCCACAGGGCATCGACTTGGCGGCCAGCTCGGGCATCAAACCGCCCAGATAGGCGTTGCCCGCAACCACCACGAATTTGGCCTTAACCTGGCCTTTCGGCGTATGCACCACGGGCTGCGTGCCACGGTCGATACGGGTGGCCGGGCTCTGCTCGTAAATCGCGCCACCCAGCGAAGTGACGGCTGCGGCTTCGCCGAGGGCCAGGTTGAGCGGGTGGATATGGCCGCCGCTCATGTCCAGCATGCCGCCGACATAACGCTCGGTGCCGACCACTTCGAGGATGCGACGCTCGTCCATCAGCTCCAGCTGGGTGTGCCCGTAGCGCTCCCACAGCTTCTTCTGGGCCTCGAGGTGGCCCATCTGCTTGCCCGTGATGGCAGCGAACACACCACCATCCTTCAAGTCGCACTGGATGTTGTACTTGGCGATGCGCTCGCGAATGATGCGCCCACCTTCGAAGGCCATTTCACCGAGCAACTGGGCCTGGCGTGCGCCGACCTGTTTCTCGATGACATCGATATCGCGGCTGTAGCTGTTGACGATCTGCCCGCCGTTACGGCCCGAGGCGCCGAAGCCGACCTTGGCGGCCTCCAGCACGGTCACGCGGAAACCGTTCTCCAGCAGGAACAGCGCGGTGGAAAGACCGGTGTAACCGGCGCCGATGATGCACACATCCGTCTCGACGACTTCGGTGAGCACAGGGTAATCGACCCGCGGATTGCGCGAGGCGGCGTAGTAACTGTCGACGTGTTGAGTCATGGAATATCTCCCAAAGCGCCTGAATATGAGGCCAAAGCACTGGCGGCCCGCTGTGGCAGCGGGCCGCATCTCTTACTTAGAGTTTTATCCAGGTCGCTTTCAGTTCGGTGTACTTGTCGAAGGCATGCAGCGACTTGTCGCGGCCATTGCCCGATTGCTTGAAGCCGCCGAACGGCGCGGTCATGTCGCCGCCGTCGTACTGGTTCACCCACACGCTGCCGGCACGCAGCGCCCGGGCGGTGCGGTGGGCGCGGGAAATGTCGCGGGTCCACACAGCAGCGGCCAGGCCATAGGGCGTGTCGTTGGCGATGCGGATGGCTTCTTCATCGCTGTCGAAGGTGATCACCGACAACACCGGCCCGAAGATTTCCTCGCGGGCGATGCGCATGGCGTTGTTCACACCGGCGAAGATGGTCGGCTGCACGTAGCTGCCACCGGTTTCCTGCAGGGCACGTTCGCCACCGGTAAGGATCTCGGCACCCTCCTCGCGACCGGACTCGATGAAACCGAGCACGGTGCCCAGGTGGCCGTCATCGACCAGCGCACCAACGCGGGTCTGCGGATCCAGCGCATGGCCGGGCTTCCACTGTTGCAGCGCCGCGACCACCATGGGCAGGAAGCGCTCCTTGATCGAGCTTTCCACCAGCAGGCGCGAGCCGGCCACGCACACCTCCCCCTGATTGAAGGCGATGGCCGTTGCAGCGGCGTCGGCGGCAGCCTGCAGATCCGGTGCATCGGCGAAGACAATGTTAGGGCTCTTGCCGCCGGCTTCCAGCCAGACGCGCTTCATGTTCGACTCGCCGGCGTAGATCATCAGTTGCTTGGCGATCCTGGTGGAACCGGTGAACACAATGGTGTCGACGTCCATGTGCAGGGCCAGGGCCTTGCCCACGGTGTGGCCGTAACCGGGCAGCACGTTGAACACACCGGCCGGAATACCGGCCTCCAGCGCCAGTTGAGCGACGCGAATGGCAGTCAGCGGCGACTTCTCGGACGGTTTGAGGATCACCGAGTTGCCGGTGGCCAGGGCCGGGCCGAGCTTCCAGCTGGACATCAACAGTGGGAAGTTCCACGGCACGATGGCCGCCACAACGCCGACCGCTTCGCGGGTAACCAGGCCAAGCTGATCGTGGGGCGTAGGCGCGACTTCGTCATACAGCTTGTCGATAGCCTCGGCGCTCCAGCGGATGGCATTGGCCGCGCCAGGTACGTCGATACTCAGCGAATCGCTGATCGGCTTACCCATGTCGAGGGTTTCCAGCAGCGCCAGCTCCTCGGCATTGGCCATCAGCTTGTCGGCGAAGGCGATCAGCACGCGCTTGCGCTGCGCCGGTGCCAGGTTGGCCCAGTCGCCACGCTCGAACGCAGCGCGGGCAGCCTTAACGGCCAGCTCGGCATCCTCAGCCATGCAACTGGCGACACTGGCCAGGTGACGGCCATCAACCGGGCTGACGCTGTCGAAGGTCTCGCCGCCTACGGCATCACGGTAGCTGCCGTCGATAAAGGCGCGCCCCTCGATGCGCAGATCGTTATAGCGCTGCTCCCAATCTTGGCGAGTCATGGTGCTCATATTCATCACTCCATCAGACGGTATGCAGGTACCAGTTGTATTCGAGGTCGGAAATGGTGGTTTCGAATTCCTGCATCTCCGCTTCCTTGCAGGCGACGAAGATGTCGATGTATTCGGGGCAGATGTACTTGTTCATCACTTCGCTGTCGTCCAGCTCACGCAAGGCATCGCGCAGGTTGTTCGGCAGGCTCTGCTCCAGCTGCTCATAGGAGTTGCCTTCGATCGGCTCGCCGGGCTCCAGCTGGTTGGTCAAACCGTGGTGAATACCAGCCAGGATCGAAGCCATCATCAGGTACGGGTTGGCATCGGCACCGGCCACGCGGTGCTCGATGCGGATCGCATCGCTGCTGCCGGTCGGCACACGGACGGCCACGGTACGGTTGTCCAGGCCCCAGCTCGGCGCGTTCGGTACGTAGAACTGCGCGCCAAAACGGCGGTAGGAGTTGACGTTCGGGCACAGGAAGGCCATCGATGCCGGCATGGTGTCGAGGATCCCAGCGATGGCATGGCGCAGCGGCGCGTGTTGCTCGGGGTCTTCGGTGGCGAAGATGTTCTGGCCGGTTTTCTTGTCGAGCAGCGAGATGTGCACGTGCAAACCGTTACCCGCCTGGCCTGGATAGGGCTTGGCCATGAAGGTCGAGTCCATCTCGTGGTCGTAGGCGATGTTCTTGATCAGGCGCTTGAGCAGTACCGCATAGTCGCAGGCCTTGATGGCGTCTTCGACGTGGTGCAGGTTGACTTCGAACTGCGCTGGCGCACTTTCCTTGACGATGGCGTCGGCCGGCAGGTCCTGCTCCTTGGCCGCTTCGAGCATGTCCTGCAGGCAGTCGACGTATTCGTCGAGGTCGTCGATCAGATACACCTGGGTGGAGATCGGGCGCTTGCCGGAAATGGGCGAGCGCGGCGGCTGCGGACGACCGTTCACGTTCTCTTGGTCGATCAGGTAGAACTCCAGCTCGAAGGCCGCGCAAATGGTCAGGCCCAGCTCGTCGAACTTCTGCACCACACGGCGCAGCACTTCGCGTGGATCGGCGAAGAACGGCGCGCCATCCAGCTCGTGCATGGTCATCAGCAATTGCGCGGTCGGGCGCTTCTGCCACGGCTCGTTGCACAGGGTGCCGGGAATCGGGTAGCAGATGCGGTCGGCATCGCCGATATCCAGGCCCAGACCGGTGCTTTCCACGGTGGAGCCGTTGATGTCCAGGGCGAACAGCGAAGCCGGCAGGTTGATGCCTTTTTCATAGACCTTGTGCAGGCTGGCGCGCTCGACGCGCTTGCCGCGCACGATACCGTTCATGTCGGTAATCAGCAGGTCGACGTACTGAACCTCAGGGTGTTCCTTGAGAAAGGTGTTCGCTTCATTGAGCTGAACGACACGTGGGGAAACCGAAGTCATGGGAAATACATCCTTTCGCATCGGCGCGCCCGCGGAAGACATCTCACGAGCCTTGGCGCCTCATTTATTCTGGGTATCCGCTAGCGGATTTGATTCTGGGCAACGCCCTGAGTATAAGTGGGCGCATACGCAACCGATACTGGCAGCAGAGCAATTGATGATTGCACCGACGCAATACCAGATCAGCCACGTCGATCTCGCCCTGGTGCTCGCCCTGGTGCGTGGACGCTCTCTGGCCCGGGCCGCGGAGCAATTACAGGTGGACGTTTCGACGGTGTTTCGCGCCATCCGCAAGCTGGAGGCCAATCTGGGCATCGCCCTGTTCGAGAAAAGCCGCCGCGGCTACATGCCGACCCAGAGCGCCCAGGCCCTGGCCGAGCAGGCCGAACGCGCCGAGCAGGCACTGGATGCGGCGCGCATCGCCCTGCAGCATGGTGAGAAAGTGATTAGCGGCACAGTGCGCCTGACCTGCACCGATGCCGTACTGCAGAACCTGCTGCTGCCCAGTCTGGCCGAGCTGATGCCGCGCTACCCGGCGCTGTCTCTGGAGCTGGCCACCACCAACACCTTCGCCAACCTCAGCCGCCGCGACGCCGACATCGCCCTGCGCCTGTCCAATGCACCGCCCGAACACCTGGTCGGCCGCCAGCTCGGCCACACCGCCTATTACATCTGCGGCCGCCCGGAGCACCGCGACGCTTTCCTGCAGGCACCTACTTCGGTGCCATGGATAGCCCCGGACGACTCCATGCCCGACCACCTCACCGTGGCCTGGCGCCATCAGGTGCATCCCAGCCTGGTGCCGCGCTATCGCTGCAGCAGCATGTCGGCGGTCGCCACTCTGGTGCAGGGCGGTCTGGGCATCGCCGCCCTGCCCGCCTTCATGGCTCGCAGCCTGGCTGGTGTGGAGCGCCTGAGCGATGCGCTGGCCGGTTGCGACACCGACCTGTGGCTGCTGACCCGCCCCGACTGCCTGGCGCTGCGCTCGGTGCAAACACTATTTGACGAGCTCACCCCGCTGCTGCGCGCGCGTCTGAACAGCCGCTAGTTGCTGCCAGTCGGATAGTGCCGAGACCGCTCATGGAACCATCTGCCGCAGCGCACTTTCTTAAAAGACCCAAGAGGATCGGAACAGACAGCGACAGGATTGTGCAATCGCCTCGACGCGGGGCTGCACTACGCTTATCCACCCCACACGGCCACAAGCCGTTGATTTTCAAACGATAGGAATTGCCCATGACCACCATTCTCGGCTATGCCGCCCAGGACTCCAGCAAACCTCTCGCGCCCTACCGCTTCCAGCGCCGCGCCGTCGGCGCCAACGATGTGCAGATCGACATCCTCTACTGCGGCGTCTGCCACTCCGACCTGCACACCGCCCGCAACGAGTGGAAGAACACCCTGTACCCCTCGGTGCCCGGCCACGAGATCGTCGGCAAGGTCACTGCCGTCGGTAGCGACGTGACCGGCTTCAAGGTAGGCGACCTGGCCGGCGTCGGCTGCATGGTCGACAGCTGCCAGAGCTGCCCGTCCTGTTCCGAAGGCCTGGAGCAATACTGCGAGAACGGCTTCACCGGCACCTACAACGGCCCGCTCTTCGGCGGCGAAAACACCTTTGGCGGCTACTCCGACGCCATCGTCGTCGACCAGAAGTTCGTCCTGCGCATCCGTCACACCGACAACCTGGCCGCCGTTGCGCCGCTGCTGTGCGCCGGGATCACCACCTACTCCCCGCTGCGCCAGTGGAACGTCAAGCCGGGCGACAAGGTGGGTATCGTCGGCCTCGGCGGCCTCGGCCACATGGGCGTGAAGATCGCCGCTGCGATGGGCGCTCACGTGGTGCTGTTCACCACCTCGCCGAACAAGCGCGAAGACGCCCTGCGCCTGGGCGCAGCCGAAGTGGTGGTGTCGAAGAACGCCGACGAGATGGCGGCCCACGTCAACAGCTTCGACTTCATCCTCAACACCGTGGCTGCACCACACAACCTGGATGCCTTCCTCGGCCTGCTCAAGCGCGACGCCACCATGACCCTGGTCGGCGTACCGGATTCGGCGCATCCGTCGCCGGAAGTCTTCGGGCTGATCTTCAAGCGCCGCCGCCTGGCTGGCTCGCTGATCGGTGGCATCGCCGAAACCCAGGAAATGCTCGACTTCTGCGCCGAACACAACATCGTCTCGGACATCGAAATGATCGATATCCAGAACATCAACGAAGCTTACGAGCGCATGCTAAAGAGTGACGTGAAGTACCGCTTCGTGATCGACATGGCCTCCCTGGCCAAGGATCAGGACGCGGCGTAACGTCAGCGCCTGATTGCCCAAAGGCCCGGTCTCGCCTCCGCGAACCGGGCCTTTGGCATTTCTGGCTCAGCGAAACTCGAACGGATCAGCATCCTGATGCGCCGGGAAGCGCTCGCGGTAGGCGGCCAGGGCCGCAGCGTCGAGGCGCTGGCGGAATACGCCGGCCTTGTCACGTGCATCGAGCAGGCTGTCGCCCTGGAAATCCAGTACCTGGGAGTCGCCGCTGTAGGGATGGCCTTTGCCGTCCACGCCGATGCGATTGACCGCCGCTACATAGCAGAGGTTTTCGATGGCCCGCGCCGGCAGCAGCCGGTTCCAGTGCAGGCGCCGCGCGGCCGGCCAGTTGGCGGTGTAGAGCAGCAGGTCGGTGCCTTCGGCATCGCGGCTCCACACCGGAAAGCGCAGGTCGTAACAGATTAGCGGGCGTACGCGCCAACCCTTGACCTCGAACAGCGCCTGACGCTCACCGGCAGCGTAGTGCTGGTGTTCGCCGGCCATGCGAAACAGGTGGCGCTTGTCGTAGTGGGCCAGCGAACCATCCGGCTGCGCCCACAGCAGGCGATTGCGGTAACTGCCATCGGCGGCCTGGATGATCAGGCTGCCGGTGATCACCGCATTGACGCGCTGCGCCTGCTCGCTGAGCCACTGGCTGGTCGGCCCGCCTTCCGGCTCAGCCAGCTCGGCGGACTGCATGGAAAAGCCGGTGCTGAACATCTCCGGCAGGATCACCAGGTCGGCGCCTGCAGCCTGCTGCAGCTGCGTCTCGAAGTGGGCGCGGTTGGCCGCTGGGTCGTGCCAGGCCAGGTCACTCTGGATCAGCGCCAGTTGCAGATCGGCTTTGTCAGTCATCACCTTCTCCTATATCGCGCTGAGTTTTTCCGCCGCCTGGCGCAGGGTGTCCTCGCGCTTGGCGAAGCAGAAGCGCACCAGACGCTGTGCCGGGTCCGGCCGCTCGCTGAACACCGACACCGGAATCGCCGCCACGCCATGCTCACGGGTCAGCCACTGGGCCATGGCCACATCGTCCAGGTCCGGGCGGATCGCCGAATAATCGGCCAGTTGGAAATAGGTGCCCGGCGTACGCGTGAAGGTGAAACGCGAGCCGGCCAGCAGGTCGCAGAACAGGTCGCGCTTGGCCTGGTAGAACGCCGGCAGCTCGGCCACATGTTCCGGGCAGGCGGCCATGAAGTCGGCCAATGCGTACTGCAGCGGCGTCACCCCGCAGAAGCTGACGTACTGGTGCACCTTGCGCAGCTCGGCGCTCAGCGCCGGCGGCGCCACCACGTAGCCGGTCTTCCAGCCGGTCACGTGGTAGGTCTTGCCGAACGAGCTGACCACGAAGGCCCGCGCGTACAGCTCGTCGTGAGCCAATATGCTGGCGTGCTGGCGGCCGTCGAACACCAGGTGCTCGTAGACTTCGTCGCTGACGATATGGATGTCGCGATCGCGGATCAGCGCGGCCAGGCGGTCCAGCTCGTCGCGGCTGATCAGCGCACCACTGGGGTTGTGCGGCGTGTTGAGGATGATCAGCCGGGTACGCGGGCTCAGGGCTGCCTCCAGGCGTTGCCAGTCGATGGCGAAGCTCCCCTCGGCCAGCGGCACATGGATACAGCGCCCGCCGGCCAGGGTCACGCTCGGGTCGTAGCTGTCGTAACAGGGGTCGAAGACGATGGCCTCGTCGCCGGGATGGATCAGCGCCTGTATCGCGCAGAAGATCGCCTGGGTAGCGCCCGGCGTGACGGTCACTTCGCTGTCCGTACTGACGTTGCGCCCGTAGAGCCGCTCGATCTTCAGGGCGATCTGCTCGCGCAACGCCGGCAACCCGGCCATCGGTGCGTACTGGTTGTGCCCCGCCGCCACATGCCGGGCCAGGGCCTCGCGCAGCGCTTCGGGTCCGTCGAAATCCGGGAAGCCCTGAGACAGGTTGATGGCGCCCGTCTGGGCCGCGAGCTGGGACATGGTGGTGAAGATGGTGGTGCCGACAGCGGGCAACTTGCTGGTGAACATCGACGCGTCCTGGGCAGTTGAGGCAGACGCCGAGGATAGCCGATGGCGCGAAGCCCACGCACCCGGTAATAATCGCGGGCCAACCGATGAGAAACCCATGAACGTCGAAGACCTGCGCCTATTCGTCACCACCCTGGACGCCGGCAGCTTCACCGCTGCCGCCGATACCCTCGGGGTGACCAAGCAGTACGTCAGCCGTCGCGTCGCCGCCCTCGAAGCACTGCTCGGCGTGCGCCTGCTCAACCGCACCACGCGCCGCCTGCAGGCCACCGAGCTGGGCCTGCTGCTGTACGACAAGGCCACCACCATTCTGGCCGACCTGCGCGATGCCCAGGAGCTGGTGTCGGCCCAGGGCGCGTCCCTGCGCGGCACCCTGCGGGTCAGCGCGCCGATGACCTTCGCCACCCTGCACCTGAGCCACGTGCTGCCGCTGTTCATGCAGCAGCACCCGCACATCAACCTGGAAATCGACCTCAACGACCGCGCCGTGGATCTGCTCGCTGACGGCTACGACATGTCGATCCGCATCGGCACCCTAGAAGACTCCAGCCTGATCGCCAAGCGCCTGACCGACATGCAGACCATCCTCTGCGCCAGCCCCGCTTACCTGGAGGAACACGGCACGCCGGCCAACCTCGACGCACTGCAGCAGCATGCCTGCCTGCTTTACGGGCACAGCCGCCACGTGGAATGGCGCCTGCGCGACGCCGGCAAGCCGAGAAACCTGAGCATGCGCGGCCAACTGCGTGCCAACAACGGCGAGCTGATTCGCGATGCGGCCATCGCCGGCATGGGCATCGCCTACCTGCCCACCTTCATCGTCGGCCAGGCCCTGGCGAGCGGCGCGCTGGTGCCGATACTCGAACAGCACTGGCCGGCGGCGGCGGCGGTGTATGCGGTCTATCCGCAGCACCGCCAATCGGCCCGTGCGGTGCAGGTGTTTTCGGATTTCATCAAGCAACAGATCGAGCACCTGAACGCCTGAAATCGTCAACCTTAAACGGACAATAAGTCCATTTACAGCCAATTAATCAATCCTCCGATAGTCAGTAATATCACCTCCATGCCGCCAATCAAGGCCGCACTCATCAACCGGAGGATTCATCATGCTGGCTATCCGTAAAGCGACCGATCGTGGCCATGCCAACCATGGCTGGCTCAACTCCTTCCACACCTTCTCGTTCGCCAGCTACAACAACCCGAAGGAGCGTGGCTTCTCCGACCTGTTGGTGATCAACGACGACACCGTCAGCGCCGGCCAGGGCTTCGGCGAGCACCCGCATCGCAACATGGAGATCTTCTCCTACGTGCTGCAAGGCGCCCTGGAACACAAGGACAGCCTGGGCACCGGCTCGGTGATCCGCCCTGGCGACGTACAGTTGATGAGCGCCGGTACCGGCGTATCGCACAGCGAGTTCAACCACTCGCATAACGAACCCGTGCACTTCCTGCAGATCTGGATCGTGCCGAGCGAACGCCAGGCTGAACCGCGCTACCAGCAGGAGCACTTCAGCGAAGCCCAGAAACGTGGCCGCCTGCAGTTGATCATCTCGCCCGACGGCGCCGATGGCTCGCTGACCGTGCGCCAGAACGCCCGCGTCTACGCCGGTTTGTTCGACGCTGACGAGCAGGCGCACCTGCAACTCGGCGATGACCGCTACGCCTACGTCCATGTGGCCCGCGGCAGCGTCCAGCTCAACGGCGAGCAGCTGCAGGCTGGTGACGGTGTGCGAGTACGCGATGCCCGCGACCTGCACCTGAGCAACGGCCAGCAGGCCGAAGTACTGGTGTTCGATCTGCGGCCCAATGAGCTGCCGTCGTTGTACTGACCGCCACGTCGTAACCTAGAGCTGAACGCAGCGATGCGCGGGGGAGCGTTGTTCAGCCATGCTGGCCAAGGCCGAACGAATACCGCTTCCTGGGTTTCGCTTCGCTCTACATCAGGCTATCCAGGCAAAGCGATGCGCGGGGCAGCAGACTCTAGGCGCCCCGATGCTGCAACCTTTAGAATGAGCCTCCGCCGCCTGCCGGCCATCTTCTCAGTCGAAAAATCCCCATGCGCTGGTTGCTCGCCTTCACCCTCTTCTCTTTGGCCCTGGCCGGGCACGCAGCCGCTGCGCCTGCCACTCCCGTGGCGACCGTCGACAAGGTATTGGTGGAGAAATCCCAGCGCCGGCTACAACTGATCAGCCAGGGCAAGACGCTGAAGTCGTACCGCATTTCTTTAGGTAAACAGCCGGTCGGCGCCAAGCTGCGCGAGGGCGATTTGCGCACGCCCGAGGGCTTCTACTGGATCGACTGGCGGCGCCAGAGCGAGAAGTACAACCTGTCGATGCACATCTCCTACCCCAACGCCCGTGACCAGGCACAGGCAAAGGCCGCCGGGGTGAAGCCGGGTAGCATGATCATGATCCACGGCACGCCGCTGGACGATGAATACCCGGAGTGGTTCTTCCACACCCTGGACTGGACCGAAGGCTGCATCGCCATGAAGAACGCCGACATGCGCGAGGTCTGGACGCTGGTGAAGGACGGTACGCTGATCGAGATTCGCCCCTGACACGATCTGCCGTGCGAGGCGCAATCCCTAGAATTGCAGATCGGACAGGCGCCACACTTCGAAGGCGGGCACTTCATAGGGGTGGGCTTTCTTCAGGGCTTTGACGGCGTTGTGGATCAGCTCATCGCCCACCACCAGCTCGACTTTCCACTCAGGCACGGTCGCCAGTTCACCGCTCTGACCAATGTAAGGCTTACTGCCTTCCAGCGGGCGGAACTGGCCGCGGCCCTGAGTTTGCCAACAGCAGTGGTCGTAGCCAGCGGCGCGCCCGGCGCCCTCGGCGAATACTGCCGCTTTCACGCTTTCCAGATGGCTTTCCGGAACGTAGAAACACAACTTGTACATCAACTACTCCACTGCAAGTCGCTGAAAACAATGAGCCAATAATGCCACAGCATGATGGCACATTGCCTAGCAAGATTCGTGACACAGCCAACACTGCTGAAACATTCGGACTTATCCGAGAAGGCATCAATCGGCGGTTCCGCAAGGTGCCAATCACTTCCTGCAGACTAGCTGCTGCCGTTTAAAAACCCAGGCGCCAGGTCTCAAAACCGACGATCTGAACCAGCGGTTACTGCTCAATTACGCAAAAGAAAAACGCCAGGCAATGCCTGGCGTTTTCTGTTTCGTGCAGCGAGCGACTCGATCAGTCGACCCATACCCGCGCGTTGCGGAACATGCGCATCCAGCCGCCATCTTCCTGCCACTCGTCCGGGCGCCAGGAGTTCTGTACGGCGCGGAATACCCGCTCAGGGTGCGGCATCATGATGGTCACGCGGCCGTCGCGGCTGGTCAGGCCGGTGATGCCACGTGGCGAGCCATTCGGGTTGGACGGGTAGGCTTCGGTGACCTTGCCGTGGTTGTCGATGAAACGCAGCGCCACGGTGCCGGACAGATCGGCTTCGAGCAAAGCTTCCTCGCTTTCGAACTCGGCATGACCTTCACCGTGGGCGATGGCGATCGGCATGCGCGAGCCGGCCATGCCACGCAGGAAGATCGATGCCGACTCCTGGACCTGAACCATGGCCACGCGTGCTTCGAACTGCTCGGAGCGGTTGCGCACGAAGTGCGGCCAGAACTCGGTACCCGGAATCAGCTCGTGCAGGTTGGAAAGCATCTGGCAACCGTTGCACACGCCCAGGGTGAAGCTGTCCTTGCGCTCAAAGAAGCCCTGGAAGGCGTCGCGGGCACGGGTGTTGAACAGCGCCGACTTGGCCCAGCCTTCACCGGCGCCGAGCACGTCACCGTAGGAGAAGCCGCCGCATGCAACCAGGCCTTTGAAGTCATTCAGATCAACGCGACCGGCGAGAATATCGCTCATGTGCACGTCAACCGAAGTGAAGCCGGCGCGGTCGAAGGCCGCGGCCATTTCCACCTGACCGTTGACGCCCTGCTCGCGCAGCACGGCAACCTGCGGGCGCACGCCCTTCTTGATGTACGGCGCGGCGATGTCTTCGTTGACGTCGAAACCCAGCTTGATCGACAGGCCCGGGTTGTCTTCTTCCAGCAGCGCGTCGAACTCCTGATCCGCGCAATCGGCGTTGTCACGCAGACGCTGGATGCGATGGCTGGTCTCGGCCCACTGGCGCTGCAGCAGGCGGCGCTGGCCACTGAACACCAGTTGGTCGTTGTAGCTGATGGCCACGTCGCCGTTGTTGACTGGCTTGCCGATCACCGCGACGCAGTCTTCCAGGCCAGCGGCGCTGAACTGGGCGAGCACGTCCGGGGTGGCGTCCTGGCGAACCTGGATCACCGCGCCCAGCTCTTCGTTGAACAGGAAGGCGGCGAGTTCTTCGCGGCTTTCGACCAGACCGTCGAGCTGCAGGTTGAGGCCGCAATGACCGGCGAAAGCCATCTCCAGAACGCTGACCAGCAGGCCACCGTCGGAACGGTCGTGATAGGCCAGCAGGTGACCGTCGGCGTTGAGGCCCTGGATCACCGCGAAGAAGGCCTTAAGGTCTTCGGCGTCGTCGACGTCCGGCGCCTGCTGGCCGAGCTTGCTGTACACCTGAGCGAGGATCGAGGCGCCCATGCGGTTCTGGCCACGGCCCAGGTCGATCAGGATCAGATCGGTCTCGCCCTTGTCCATGCGCAGCTCTGGGGTCAGGGTCTTGCGCACGTCGGCGACCGGCGCGAAACCGGTGACGATCAGCGACAGTGGCGAAGTGACGCTCTTCTCCGCGCCCTCCTCCCTCCACTTGGTCTTCATCGACATCGAGTCTTTACCCACCGGAATGGTCAGGCCCAGCTCGGGGCACAGCTCCATACCGACGGCCTTGACGGTGTCGTACAGGCGGGCGTCTTCACCTGGGTGACCGGCAGCGGACATCCAGTTGGCCGACAGTTTGATGTCGGAGAGTTTCTCGATGTGCGAAGCGGCGATGTTGGTGATGGTTTCGCCAATGGCCATACGCCCGGAAGCCGGCGCGTCGAGCAGGGCTAGCGGGGTGCGCTCGCCCATCGCCATGGCTTCGCCGGTGTAGACGTCAAAGCTGGTGGCGGTCACGGCAACGTCGGCCACCGGCACCTGCCACGGGCCGACCATCTGATCACGGGCGACCAGGCCGGTGATGGTACGGTCGCCGATGGTGATCAGAAAGCTCTTGCTGGCCACGGCCGGGTGGCGCAATACGCGCTCGGCGGCTTCGTTGATGTCCAGCTTGCTCGGGTCGAAATCGTCGCCCAGTTCGGCCTCGCGGGTCACCGAACGGTGCATGCGCGGCGGCTTGCCGAGCAGCACTTCCAGCGGCATGTCTACCGGGGTGTTGGCGAAGTGGCTGTCGGTGACGGTCAGGTGCGGCTCTTCGGTGGCCTCACCGACCACCGCGAACGGGCAACGCTCGCGCTCGCAGATGGCCTGGAAGCGCTCGAAGTCCTTGGCGCTGACGGCCAGCACATAACGCTCCTGGGATTCGTTGCTCCAGATCTCGTGCGGGGCCATGCCTGGCTCGTCGTTGGGCACGTTGCGCAGCTCGAAGCGGCCACCGCGGCCACCGTCGTTGACCAGCTCAGGGAAGGCGTTGGAGATACCACCGGCGCCGACGTCATGGATGAAGGCGATGGGGTTGGCGTCGCCCAGCTGCCAGCAGCGGTCGATGACCTCCTGGCAGCGGCGTTCCATTTCCGGGTTCTCGCGCTGCACCGAGGCGAAATCCAGATCGGCCGAGCTGGCACCGGTAGCCACCGACGAGGCGGCGCCGCCGCCCAGGCCGATCAGCATGGCCGGGCCGCCGAGCACGATCAGCTTGGCGCCGACGGTGATCTCGCCCTTCTGCACATGGTCTTCACGGATGTTGCCCATGCCGCCGGCGAGCATGATCGGTTTGTGGTAGCCGCGCACTTCGTCGCCGTGCGGGGTGGCAATCGATTGCTCGAAGGTACGGAAGTAGCCGGTCAGCGCCGGACGACCGAATTCGTTGTTGAACGCGGCGCCGCCCAGCGGGCCCTCGATCATGATGTCCAGCGGGGTGACGATGCGCTCGGGCTTGCCGTAGGCCTGCTCCCAGGGCTGCTCGAAACCGGGGATGTTCAGGTTGGAAACAGTGAAACCGGTCAGGCCAGCTTTCGGCTTGGCACCACGACCGGTGGCGCCCTCGTCGCGGATCTCGCCGCCGGAGCCGGTGGACGCACCGGAGAACGGCGAGATGGCGGTCGGGTGGTTGTGGGTTTCCACCTTCATCAGGATGTGCACAGGCTCCTTCACCGCGCCGTACTGGCGGGTTTCAGGATTGGGGAAGAAGCGCCCGGCGGTGTGGCCGACGATCACCGACGCGTTGTCCTTATAAGCGGACAGCACGTTCTCGCTGTGCATCTGGTAGGTGTTCTTGATCATGCCGAACAGCGACTTCTCCTGGCTTTCGCCGTCGATGTCCCAGCTGGCATTGAAGATCTTGTGGCGGCAGTGCTCGGAGTTGGCCTGGGCGAACATCATCAATTCGATGTCGTGCGGGTTACGCTTCAAACCCTGGAAGGCGTTGACCAGGTAATCGATCTCGTCTTCGGCCAGGGCCAGGCCCAGCTCGACGTTGGCCTTCTCCAGCGCCGGGCGGCCACCACCGAGGATGTCCACGGCGGTCAGCGGCTTGGGCTCTGCATGGCTGAACAGCCCGGCCGCGTCTTCCAGCTTGTTCAGCACGACCTGAGTCATACGGTCATGCAATACGGCGGCGACCTGCTGCACATCGGCGTCGCTCAGCTCGCCGGCTACATAGTAGGCAATGCCCCGCTCCAGGCGACGGATCTTGTCCAAACCGCAGTTGCGGGCAATGTCGCTGGCCTTGCTCGACCACGGCGAAATGGTGCCAAAACGCGGAATGGTCAGCAGCAAACGGCCGCTGGGCTCCTGCACCGGCACGCTCGGGCCGTACTTGAGCAGACGGGCCAGTACCTGCTCTTCGTCGGCACTCAGGGCACCGTCGACGTCGGCAAAGTGGGCGAACTCGGCATACAGGCCGGTCACAGCAGGCACTTTACTGGTCAGTTGCTCGAGCAATTTACCGTGGCGAAAGGCGGAAAGGGCGGGAGCGCCGCGCAGGATCAGCATCAGGGGACAGCCTCTGGGAAGGGGGTGTGCTTTGAGGGCGCATATTCTAGCCTAAAGCGACGAGCGCGGCACGCCCGCTCATGCCCTGACCGGCCAGCCGGCGCGCCTCTGGAAAGCGCGTTCGCCTAGCAGAGCGCACGTGCACTGTCCAGATATGGAACGGCACGGCGTTGGCGTATACTGCGCCGATGCCCTCTCCAAACCTGATTGGCAAGCGCTACGCCGGCTGGCTGTCGGCGATCGGATTACTCCTGATGCTCAGCGGCTGCGCGGAACCTCCGAGCAGCCTGGAGCGGATCAAGGAGGAAGGCGTGCTGCGCGTGATAACCCGCAACAGCCCCGCCACCTATTTCCAGGATCGTAACGGTGAAACCGGCTTCGAGTACGAGCTGGTCAAGCGTTTTGCCGACGACCTGGACGTCAAGCTGGAAATCCAGACGGCCGACAACCTCGACGATCTTTTCTCCCGCCTCGGCAAACCGGGCGGCCCGGTGCTGGCCGCCGCCGGCCTGGTGGAAAGCGCAGGCCGCCAGCAAAGCGCGCTTTTCCGTGCCCTACCTGGAAGTGACCCCGCAAATCGTTTACCGCAACGGTCAGCGCCGCCCGAGCCGTCCTGAAGATCTGATCGGCAAACGCATTCTGGTGCTCAAGGGCAGCAGCCATGCCGAACAACTGGCCGAGCTGAAGGCTCAGGTGCCTGACCTTAAATATGAAGAGTCATCCGATGTCGAGGTGGTCGACCTGCTACGCATGGTCGACGAAGGCGAAATCGACCTGACGCTGGTCGACTCCAACGAGCTGGCCATGAACCAGGTGTATTTCCCCAACGTGCGTGTCGGCTTCGATCTGGGTGACTCGCGCAACCTGGTCTGGGCGGTGGCACCGGGCGAGGATGACAGCCTGCTCGAGCAGGTCGACGGCTTCCTGCGCCGCTCCCAGGACAACGGCAGCCTGCAGCGCCTTAAAGAACGCTACTACGGCCATGTCGACGTTCTGGGTTACGTGGGCGCCTACACCTTCGCGCAGCACCTGCAGCAACGCCTGCCGCGCTACGAGAAACACTTCCGCAAGTCCGCCAAGGAAAACGATCTGGACTGGCGCCTGCTTGCCGCCGTCGGATATCAGGAATCACTCTGGCAGCCTGGCGCCACCTCAAAGACCGGTGTGCGTGGGCTGATGATGCTGACCCTGAACACCGCCCAGGCAATGGGCGTATCCGACCGCCTCAACCCGCAGCAAAGCATCCAGGGCGGCGCCAAGTACCTGGTGCATGTGAAAGAACAACTGCCTGACAGCATTCAGGAGCCGGATCGTACCTGGTTCGCCCTCGCCTCCTACAACATTGGCGGCGGCCACCTGGAAGATGCGCGCAAGCTCACCGAGGCCGAGGGCCTGGACCCCAACAAGTGGCTGGACGTGCAGAAAATCCTGCCGCGCCTGTCGCAGAAGCAGTGGTACAGCAAGACCCGCTACGGCTATGCCCGCGGCGGCGAGCCGGTGCATTTCGTGCGCAACATCCGACGCTACTACGACATCCTCACCTGGGTAACCCAGCCGCAACTGGAAGGCAGCCAGGTCGCCGAGAGCGGCCTGCACGTGCCAGGCGTCGGCAAGGACCACCCCGAGCAGCAGGAAAAGGCGCCGCTCTAGCAGGTTGCGCGAAACCAGCTCGTTCCGTCATGCGTCTTACTGCATCGTAAGCCATACCGCTCGCCCCATGCCTAGGGGTATCGAAACCAGCATTGCCGGCTATTCGCGCGTTTTCTGACATGACGCCTTGATATGGCGTTCGGCAAATTCACCCGCGGTCACCGGACGGCCGTAGAGATAGCCCTGCCCTTCGTGGCAGGCATAGTGCCGCATCAAATGTTCCTGTTCACGCGTTTCGATACCTTCAGCCGTCACCTCCAGTTCGAAACCGGAAGCGAGCCGGGCCACGGCCTCGACAATAACTTCGTTTTTCTTGCTACGTTCAATACCGCTGACGAAAGAGCGATCAATCTTCAAGCGGCTTACGGGATAGTCCTTCAGCAAACTCAACGAAGCGAAGCCCGTGCCAAAATCATCGAATGCCACGCCAACACCCAACGAGCGAAGGTGGCGTAACGGCTGCATGATCCGTTGTTCGTTACGCAAAATGGTATTTTCGGTAATTTCCAACTCCAGTGCGCTAGCGGGCAGGGAAAACTCGGTCAGCACACTTTCAACCACCTCGGCAAAATCGCGAGTCCGAAACTGAGCGGCGAATAAATTGACTCCCATTCGGAACTGGGCATGCCCTAAACGTCGCCATTGAGCAGCCTGCTCACAGGCCGTTCGTAATATCCACTCGCCCACCGGCACCGCCAACAGGCCGCCCTCCAGCACCGACAGAAAAGCGGCTGGCGACATCACACCGTGATCAGGGTGATTCCAGCGTATCAAGGCTTCTGCACCCGAAATGCTTCCATCTTTCAGCCGTACTTGCGGCTGGTAGTACATCTCGAACTCCTGATTCTCCCACGCCTGGCGCAATGACGATGTGAGCGCTCCTTTCTTCGACGCGGTCTGACGCAGCTCAGGAGTGAAGATGCGAATCAGTTGTCGGCCATCGGCTTTAGCCTGATAAAGCGCGAGATCGGCATTTGCCAGCATCTGGTCGCCATCACCCTCGCTCCCGGTCCTCATCGTGACGCCGATACTGGCACCGATATGGATAGGCGTATCTTCAAACTCGATAGGCTCTTCAATGGCAGCAATGAGCGCTAGGCCAAGCGCGATTGCTTCATGCGAATCCGCCGTTCCCGTGATAAAAACCACAAACTCGTCACCGCCCAGCCGGGCGACCATGTGCTCTGCAGGCACGCGCTCACGAAGACGGTTGGCAATTACCTGAAGTACGGAGTCACCGGCAGAGTGCCCCAGGGTGTCGTTTACGTCCTTGAAGCCATCCAGATCTATCAGCAGGATGGTGGCAGTTAACTGAGCCTCACACGCCTCCTGAATACGCAACTTCAAGCTTGATCGGTTGGAAAGTCCCGTCAGGTGATCGTATTCAGCGGCACGTCTGAGCTGCTTGACAGCCTCCAGCCGGTGAGTGATGTCACGAATGATCGCGCCGAACTGGGGCTCGCCGGCATCGACCCACTGCGAAAGCGAAAGCTCGATGGGAACCTCAGAGCCGTCCCGACGCATAGCCATCAAATTGGTAGATGACCCGATGATTCGAGTAGGGCCGCCAGACGCCACTCTGGCCAGCCCCGCATTGTGCTGGGCGCGCATGCCCTCGGGCATGATGATATTGAGCGACTGCCCAATCGCCTCATCGGCGCGATAACCGAAAATGGCCTCTGCCGAACTATTCCACGAGGTGATCTGGTTGTTGGCATTTGCACAGATAATCGCATCGGGAGAGGTCGAGGTGATATTTGCGAAACGCAGACGACTTTCCTCCCCTTCTCGCTCCAAACGCCGCAACTCCATGCGCTCAAGCACCATGACGGCCAGGTCTTGAAGCACCTGCTGATCACGTGCTGAAAAAGACGCGCGGGGCTTATTGTCGATCAGGCACAAGCTGCCCAAGGGGTAGCCCGCCTTGGTAATCAGCGGTGCTCCAGCGTAAAAACGGATATTAGGGTGGCCTACGACCAGGGCATTTTCGCTAAACCGCTCGTCCTGCAGAGCATCCAGCACCACAAATACATCGTGCTGAATGATCGCAAAAGTGCAAAAAGACACGTCACGATCCGTCTCGCATACATCCAGCCCTACACGAGCCTTGAAGAATTGCCGGTCTCTATGGACCAGAGAGATCAAAGCGATCGGTACATCGAAAATTCGCGAAGCCATTTTGACGATGTGGTCATACTCTTGCTCCGCCGGGCTATCCATCAGCGCGAAAGCATCCAACACCTGAATTCTTGCCTCGTCATCCGGGCGTACTGGATACTTGCTCATACACATTGCTCCATGCTTTTACGCAGACGCCGGTCACGGAATCGGGGCATCCTCGAAGCAGTGTATATGAGGCGGTTGAGCTAACGCATTCAATCGGGCAGCGGCACCATTCGCTCCACAAGAACAAGCGCTGCTCAAAAATCCGTACGGCTCCTATCTACGAACCAAAGGTTCAGCAGAGAATCCCTACTGCCGCTCCAAGAGGGCCACTTCAAACCGCAGTCGTAACGGGAAACCGAGTTTCGCTAGCCGCGCCGCGCCTTGAAAAACGCCTTCAACATCTCACCGCATTCCTCGGCCAGCACCCCGCCCTCGACCCGCACACGGTGATTGAGGAAAGCTTGATCGAAGAACTGGCCGCGGCTCACCGCCATGCCTGCACGGGGTTCGCTGGCGCCGAATACCACGCGTTGCACACGCGAGTGGACGATCAGCCCCGCGCACATGGCGCAGGGTTCCAGGGTCACGTAAAGAGTGCTGCCGGGCAGGCGGTAGTTGGCGATGGCCTGGGCGGCGGCGCGGATGGCGACCATCTCGGCGTGGGCGCTGGGATCAGAAGTGGAGATCGGGCAGTTGAAGCCGCGGCCGATCACTTCGCCGTCCTGCACCAGCACGGCGCCAACCGGCACTTCGCCGCGCAGAGCGCCTTCGGCAGCCAGCCCAAGCGCTTCGCGCATAAAGCGCTGGTCCTGGCTGCGGTCGATGATCAGCGGGGTTTTCAAATCAGGGCACTCAAATCAGGCGATCTCTACGGCGGCCATCAGACCTGTTTCCATATGGTCGATGACGTGGCAGTGGAACATCCACACGCCAGGATTATCGGCCACGAAGGCGATGCGCGCGGTCTCGTTCTTGCCGAGCAGGAAGGTGTCGGTGTAGTACGGCTCGATCTTGCGGCGGTTGGAGTCGAGCACCTTGAAGATCAGCCCGTGCAGGTGGATCGGATGCTGGTACTGGGCCATGTTGCGCAGCACGAAGATGTAGTGGCCGTCCTTCTTCAACTTGGCGATGGGCCGGTCGGCGCAGGTCTTGTCGTTGATGTCCCAGGCCTGACCGTTGATCTGCCAGTACTTGTAGCGGCCAGCCGCCTCGTCGGCAGGCGATGCCAATGCCGCGGCCCACTCGAAGTTGAAGCGCAGGGTTTCGGCTTTCGTCAGGTCCGGCTCGGCCACCGGGTTCGGCGGCAACGCCGGCGGCCATTCGGCGGCAGGCTCGTCGCTGGCCACCGACTTGATGGTCGCCAGGCGCAATGGCCCGTTACGCAGCGACAATTCTTCGCTGCCAGCCGCCGGAACCTTGAGCGCCAGGTCGATGCGCATGCCCGGGCCCAGCCAGTATTCCTTGCCCAGCGGGCGTGGGTTTATCGGATTGCCGTCCAGAGCATAGATGCGCGCCTCGCCGCCCGAGAGATTGAGGCGATAGGTGATGGTGCTGTCGACGTTGATCAGGCGCAGGCGCACAACCTGGCCGGCGGGCAACTCCAGGGTCGGCAGCGACACGCCGTTGATGGTCGACAGCCGCCCACGGGTGCCTTCCCGCGCCGCCTCGCGGGGCACGCTGAATTCAGTGAAGGCGCCCTCTTCGTCCACGTGCCAGCTCTTCAGGCACAGGGTGCGCTCGTGGCTGAAGCCGGTTGGCTCACGTTCCTCGATGATCAGCGGGCCGACCAGCCCGCGACCGAGTTGTTTGGCACTGGATTCGTGGGGGTGGTACCAGTAGCTGCCGGCGTCCGGGGTGACGAAGCGGTAATCGAAGAACTCCCCCGGCAATACCGGCGCCTGGGACACATAGGGCACGCCGTCCATCTCCAGCGGCAGGCGGATACCGTGCCAGTGGATGGTGGTGGGCTCGGGCAGGTGATTGATGAAGCGCACGCGCAGCTCGTCGCCCTGGCGGCAGCGCAGCTCCACGCCGGGCGCCTGACCACCGAAGGTCCAGGCCGGGGTGACATGGCCAGGCACCAGTTCGATGTCGTGGGGCGCCGCGATCAGCTCGTAGTCGTGGGTCTTGCGGTCGAACGGGCGCCCCAGCCAATAACGCGCGCCGCCAGCACCGAGGCCTACGACGCCGAGGCCGACCAGACCGCCCAACACCTGTCTACGGGTGAAACTCATGAAACCTGCTCCTGAAGCGGGACTGCGGTGACGCTAATCAGGTCTGAACGATTGCGCCTCTGCGGGCACTGGAGAGCTGCGCACGATACACCTTGAACGCGGGGGCGTTAAGCCGCGATACCGCGACATCACTTCCTGCCCGCATTCAAGAGCGGCGATAAGCCCGCGTCGTCAGCAAATACACCGGCAACCCCGACACCAGCACGATCAACGCGGCATAGGGGGCGGCGCCGGCGTATTCCAGATTACCGGTGTGCGACCAGACCTTGGTAGCCAGGGTTTCCAGGCCGGTGGGGCCGAGAATCAGCGTCGCGGTCAGCTCCTTCATGCAGTCGAGGAATACCAGCACGAAGCCCGCGCCAATGGCCGGGAAAATGATCGGCAGGGTCACCCGCAGAAAGGTCGCGAGCGGCGTGTGCCCAAGGGTGCGCGCAGCCTCTTCGAGCTGCGGCGAGGCCTTTTCCAGGGCGACCCGGATCGGCCCCTGGGCCATGGGCATGAACAGCAGCGCATAGGCCACCAGCAGCAGGATGCTGGTCTGGTACAGCGCTGGCACGTAGCCGAGGGCGAAGAACACCAGCGACAAGGCGATCACCAAACCCGGCAAGGCGTGCAGCAGATACGGCAGGCGATCCGCCAGGGTGGCCATGCGCCCGTAGTAACGCACCACCACCAGGCACACCGGCAGTGCCAGCAGGCAGCTGAGCAAGGCGCCGCCAAAGGAATAGCGCAGCGACGACCACAGCGTCTGGGCGATTTCCGCGACCGGAAAGCTGGCCGAGCTGCCTTCGACGATCCAGAAACCCAGCATCACCAGCGGCACGCCACAACCAACGACCACCAGAGCCAGCAACAGCACCTGCGCCAGGATGCCCCAGCGCCCCAGGGACACCCGCGCCGCACTGCGTGCTACGCCCTGGCCGGTACGCGCATAGCCGCGCCCGCGCAGGCGGAACTCGCCCCAAAGCAGCAGCATGCAAAGCCCCAGCAGCAAGGCCGACAGCATGGCCGCGTTGCTGCCGCTGAACTCCAGTTCGAACTGTTGATAGATGGCAGTGGTGAACGTCTGGTAACGCATGATCGACGGTGCGCCGAACTCCACCAGCATGTGCACCGCCACCAACAGGCTGGTGGCCATCAGCACCGGACGCAACAGCGGCAGGATGACGCGCCAGAACACTTCACGGCGGCTACAGCCGAGCATGCGCGCCGACTCTTCCATGGCCGGGTCCAGGTTGCGCAGCACCGCCACCACCGGCAGGTAGATCAGCGGGTATTTGGACAGGATCATCACCAGCACGGTGCCACCCAGGCCCTCGAACAGCGGGCTGATCGACACCCAGGTAAAGCCGCTGACGAACGAGGGTATGGCGAACGGCAGGCACAGCAGCACGTTCCAGTGCCGGCGCCAGCGCAGGTCGCTGCGCTCCACCAGCCAGGCCAGGGCCAGTCCGATCACCGCGCAGCCGAGGGTCACCAGCACCATCAGCTTCAGGGTGTTGGCCAGCAGGCCGAACACGAACGGCCGCCACAACAGCGCGAAGGCTTCGTGCGGGCCGACCTGCGCGGCGCGCACCACCACGAAGAACAGCGGCAGCGCCGCGACCAGCAATAGCGCCAGCACCGGCAACTGCAGCCAGATCGGCGGCGCCTTGCGACGCCGGCTGCTGATGGTCGGTGCCGGCAGCGGCAGCTCCGGGTTGACCGCCTGGGGCTGCATGATCAGTTCATACCCACTTCGCGTTGCAGCTCCAGGGCATCCTCGGCCAGACCGATCTGCGCGGCGGTGATGGCCGGCGGCTTGAGCTGGTCATAGGGCTTGAGCAGCGGGTCGGCCGCCACCTTGGGGTTGACCGGATATTCGGCGGACTGGGTGAGCACGGCCTTCTGGCCTTCCTCGCTGATCATGAAGGCGAGGAACTGTTGCGCCTCCTTCGGGTGCTTGCTGGCCTTGACCACGGCAGCTCCGGAAACGCTCGACAGGCCACCGGCATCGCCGTCGGCGAAATAGTGAAGTTTGGATTTGAGCTCGCCCTTCTCTTTCTTCAGCGCCGTCCAGTAATAACTGTTGACCAGCGCGGCGCCAACCTCACCGTTCTCCACGGCCTTCATGGCGATCACGTTGTTGGTGTAGGTGCTACCGAAGGCCTTGAGGCCGGTCAGCCATTCTTCGGCGGCTTCTCGGCCGTTGAGGCGGATGACCGCGGCGGTCTGGCCGAGGAACTCGCCACTGCTCGGCACGAAGGCGATCTTGCCGGCCCACTCCGGGCTGGCCACTTCCAGCACGCTTTTCGGCAGCTCGGCCTCGGTGACCAGATCCGGGTTGTAGGCCAGTACGCGCACACGCGAGGTGATGCCGATCCAGTTGCCGTTGTCGTCGGAGAACTTGGCATCGATCTGCTTGAGGGTGCTGTCATCGACCTTGGCCAGCAGGCCCTGGCTGCCGAGTTTGATCAACGGCGGCGCCTCTTCGGTGTAAACGATGTCGGCCGGTGAGCGGTCGCCCTCCTCGGCGATCTGGTTGGCCAACTGGCCACCGCCGCCCTTGCGGATCAGCACTTTGATGCCGGTCTTCTTCTCGAACGCCGCCGCCACGGCTTTGCCGGTGGCCTCGTGCTGGCCGTTGTACAGCGTCAGGGTTACCGCCTCGTCAGCCTGCACACCGGTGGCGAACAGCAGGGAAGACAACACACCCGCGGCGATCGCGCGTGCCAGACCCGTTACTCGATGAGCAGACATTGACCCTTTCCTCACAAAATCCACGCGCAGCTCGCAAAGCCGCGCGGGTGGCCCAACGGGGCCCGCCAGGCGATGGCGGACACAAAAAGTTACGGGTGATTATACGTGCCAACTGCGGCTGATTCTCAAGTAATGTTTGCTCGCAGCTGAACCGCTGATCCTGTGCTCGCTCGACAACCTACCAAAAGTAAGTTACTAATAGTAGGCAACCCCTTCTGGAGGTAATGCCTATGCACGCCCTGATCGTTTTCACCCATCCTGATTCGCACTCGCTCACCCACACCGTCGCCACACAGCTCGCCGATGGTGTGCGCCATTCGGCACCCAAGCACTCGGTGGAACTGGCCGACCTGGCAGCCGAAGGCTTCGATCCGACTTACAGCGAAGCGGATGTCGCTCTGTTCCAGAAACGCGGCCCGGTACCGGCCGATATCGACGCCGAGCATGCCCGCCTCGAACGGGCCGACGCCTTGGTGCTGGTCTATCCAATCTACTGGTGGTCCTTCCCTGCTCAACTCAAGGGTTGGATCGACCGGGTATTCACCAATGGCTGGGCCTACGAGGAAGCCGATAACGGCAAGGTGGTGAAGAAGCTGCAGCACCTGCCCGTCCACCTGGTGGCCATCGGCGGTGCGGACGCCGGCACCTTCACTCGCCACGCTTACGCCGAGGCGATGAAGACGCAGATCGAACACGGCATCTTCGATTACTGCGGCGCCCCGGTGGCTTCGTCGCATTTCCTGATGGCCTCGGACCTCGGCTTCCCCGAGGCGCATCTGCAGACGGCGCAGGCGATAGGCCGTAAGCTGTTCGCCGAACCGTTCTGAACCACCCCGGAGTATCGATGAGCCCGCAGCCCAACCAATCGCCACGTCGACGCCTGCCACGGGAGGAGCGCACGCGCCAGTTGCTCGAGGTGGCGTGGCAGCTGATCGGCAACGAGGGCACCGACGCCCTGACGTTGGGCCGACTGGCCGAGGCCGCGGGCGTGACCAAGCCGGTGGTGTACGACCATTTCGGCACGCGTAATGGGCTGCTGGCCACGCTCTATCAGGATTATGACGAGCGCCAAACGCGGATCTTCGATGCTGCCATCGAAGCCGCAGCCCCGACCCTGGCGGACAAGAGCCGCGTCATCGCCTCGAGCTACGTGCACTGCGTACTCACCCAAGGCCGCGAGATCTCCGATGTGGTGGCCGCCCTCACCGGCTCGCCGGAATTAGCCGCTGTGAAGAAGCAGTACCAGCATGCGCTGATCGAAAAGTGCGCAGCTATCCTGGCGCCCTTCTGCGACGCAGGCGGTCTTTCAGCCGCCAGCCTGTGGGCCATGCTCGGCGCCGCAGACTCGCTCAGCGACGCCACCGTGGCCGGCGACATCAGCGCAGAGCAGGCAGAGGGTGAGCTGCAGGCGATCATTCTGGGGATGGTCGAGCGGCAACGCTAGGCAGACTCCTGCCTTCATCCTCCAATACTCAGCATTGGCTATACATCACCCTGCAACCGTCTATGTACTGTCGGCAAGACCAACCGATCGGAGTATGACTGATACAGAAAGCAAGCCTCCCCACCCTTACGGATGGGGAGAACGAGCGACGAGGCTCATCTGCTCACTTCGCTCGCAAGGACAATCCTCTGCATCGAGCCTGCCGTGCGTTCCAGAGATGAAATGCGCTGTAAGCCAGACTGCCCGACATGGCCACGGACCAGATAAGGCTTCCTGTTGGAGTGAGGATCGCTGCCGCCCCGCAGATCAGTAACAGTCCACGTGCAGAGGGCTTCAAGTCATACGAAATGTAGCCCACGAGCCCCGCCGCCCAAACCGTAGTGGAGATAAGCAATCCCACGCCGGCGATAGCGATCTGTGCGTAGGTGCCTTGAAACAGCAGGGCCTTGTCCGCGATAAAGGCAAAAGGGATGAGGAAGGCGACTGCACACATGCCAAAGGCAACCAGGCTGGTTTTCATCGCATCGGTCTTGGCAAGGCCAGCCGCCGCGAATGAGGCTAATGAAACCGGCGGTGTGACCATCGACAGGATGCAGAAATACATCACGAAGAAGTGCGCCTGGAGCGCTCCGACCCCCAGTGTCTCCAATGCCGGCACATAGAGGATTGCGCCAATGATATAGGCCGCGACCGTCGGCAATCCCATTCCCATTACGATGCAGCCGATGACGACCAGCAGTAGCGACAACGCATACGAGCCACTACCGACCGAGACCAGGCCGGATGCGAACTTGAGGGCGAGGTTGGATTGGATAGCCACAGCGACCACAATGCCAATGGCCGCAATGGGTACGGCGATTATGGCGGCCTGCTTGCCTGATTCAAGAACCATGGAAGGCAGGTCACCCAACGGATACCGGGTCTCGCGGCGTAAGTAGGGTGCCGCCAGACAGGTCAGGGTTGCGAAGGTTACCGCGATCTGAGCCGAGTACCCCATCATCAGTCCGCCTACCAGCACAATGACCGGGGTGATCATGTGCAGACGGGGCAGCAACGGCGCGATACCGCTCAAGTCCTTGTCCGTGAGCGTCCCGACACGATGCTTGCGCGCATACAGATGAGCGGAGGCGAACAGCGCAAAATAGAACGCGAGCGCGGGAAATATTCCGGCCAGGGCGACCTGCGAGTAAGGAATCACCAGCAGCTCGGCCATCACGAATGCGGCAATGCCCATGATCGGCGGCATTAACTGCCCGCCGGTGGACGCGATAGCCTCTGTCGCGGCCGCTCGCTCACCCGACATGCCCGTTCGCTTCATCAAGGGAATGGTGAACACACCCGTGGCCGTGACATTGGCCACGGCGCTGCCTGAAATGGTCCCCATAAGACTCGACCCGACGATGGACACCTTGGCACCACCGCCACTGGATTTACCCACGACGCGCATCGCGATGTCGATGAACAGCTGCCCACCACCGACAGCGCTGTACACCACACCGAACACGATGAAATAGAAGATGAAATTCACCGACGTGGCCGTGGTGACACCAAGGATTCCGCTGGTGGTCATGGCGAGTATTTCCGACCAATCGCCCACCGAAATTTCACTGAAACCGATCGCGCCCGGCAATTGATGACCCAAGCCGCCGTATAGGATGAAGCCGACGATCACGGCTAGCAGGATAGCTCCAACGGTCCGCCGTACGGCTTCGAGCAGCAGCACCACCAGGATGCAGGCGAGCGCGATGTCGTACCACTCGACGGGCGATACGTTTTCGATGCGCGTTGTGAGCCGGGGCAACTCATGCCAGTAGTAGGCGCCTACTGCCAAGGTCGCGAGCAGACACAGGCCATCGAGGCTACGTGATACCAGGGCAGGTAACTTGGCACTTGATAACGGCACTACGAGGAAGGTCAGGAATAACGCGATGCACAGGTGCGCCGTGCGTTCTAGGTGTGGTTGCTGAGGGGTGAACAGGATCCAGAACTGAAAGGTGATGAATCCGAACGCGATCCATGTTCTGGGATTGCGGATCGCCGAATCGAAATTGCTGGCCATATTATTGTTCTCAGTGGTTGCAGCGAAGCTTCAGGAGCGGCGCGAGCGCCAGGGCGAGTTCAGAGCAGGTCTATTTCCTTGTAGTAACGAATGGCACCGGGATGAAGAGCGATGCCGTTTTTCTCTGGGCTGGCTGCCTGCCCACGCACGAAGGCTTTCCAGGCAGGAAACTCGGCGGCCAGCTGGTCCACGTGCTCGACTACTGCCTTGGTGATTTGGTAGGCCGCCTCATCGGAGAGGTCCTTATGGGCAATGAGGTGGGTGCCGTAATCTCCGCCGACGGTGCTGGTTTGCTGAATATCGAACCACTTGGGAATCTCGCCTTCGACGATAGCTATCTTCGCCAAGGCGGCGACCGCCTCAGGGGAAAGATCGATGAAGCTCACATCACCAGTCAGGCTGATTTCCTGGACGGTGGGATGCCCGCGCAGGATGGTGTCGAAGTAGAGGTCGGCGCGTCCGTCACGGATCATGCCTGCCATTTGCGAAGAATCGATTTGCAGGATGCGACCGCCCGCCGCCTTGATCTTGGCGACACTGGTTCCATGCGCCTCGAGAATCGCGTCCAGAGCGGGGGGAATGTTGGAGCCTGGCGGCTTCATCATGATATTGACGGGCTTGCCGGACTCGAGGATTTCCTTGAGCGATGTAAAGCCGTTCGCCCGCAGATAATCGTTGCGCACGATGGCGCCGATATACACAGGGTTTAGCCCGCCTACCAGAGAACGGATATCCGGTGCCTTCTGGCCAGCATAGAGTTGCTCGCCCCTGACCGCCCATTGCGACGTCGCTACATTGGATAGCGCAATCTGCGCTTTACCCTGCTGTACCACCATGGGGTTCGCCACGCCGCCCCCACGGGCGATGACCTCTGCCTTGAGTGCGGTGTTTTCTTCGAGAACCTTCTTCATGGCGGCGGCAGCGACATACCAGCCGGATCCGACAGGCATGGCGCCGATGCGTATGGTTTCGGCATGTGCGGCCAATGCCATCGCGCTGGCCACCAGGAATAATGCGCTCCTGCGCACGAGCGATTGGGTAATGCCTCTCATCTCTTTGTCCTCAATGAATGCAGTGATGATTCGAAGCCCTGCGATGTCTCCTCGTAGCAGGCAAGGTCTAAAAAGGGATCCCATCATCGGGATCCCTATCGGCGATGTCAGACTGCACGTCCCAGATCGGCAAGTCGCATGGCTTCGGTGATTTCCCCATCTGCACCCGGTGCCAGCGGCAACAGCGGGGAGCGCACGGTTGCGTGCTCAAGAATGCCACGCGCGACCAGGGCATGTTTGAGGGCTACGGTGCCCTCCATATGAGAGCCGCGGTGGTAGACGTTCTTGGTAACTGGCAACAGGCGGTCGTGCAGCTCGCGGGCGCGGCTGTAGTCCTTGGCTTTGCCAGCCGCAATCATCTCGATCAGCGGCTCCGGGGCAATGCACCCGTAACCCACCAGCGCGCCGTCCACATCGAACATGGTGTGAAGCAGGTATTCATCGTGGCAGGTCAGGATCTGCAGGTCGGGACGCTCGGCGCGGATAACCGGAATCTCGGTGTCCCAGCGCTTCATGTTGCGCACACCGTTTTTCATCGCGAACACGCCAGGCAGCGCCGCGATATCCAGTTGGGTTTCCAGGTTGTAGGTCGCCTTGGTAGCATCCGGATATTGGAACAGAATGAGCGGTAGGCCACTTTCCTCGTAGATAGCCTTGTAGCGATCCTGCGGTGCGCCGTTCTGGTAACCGAAGCGCAGCCAGCCGTGCGATGGATACACCAAACCGGCGGAAGCCCCAGCGCTCACCGCACGCTTGGCTTCTTCGGCCGCCACAGCAGTGCCTTCGAGGGTAATGCCGGCGATGATCGGCAGTCGGTCGCCTACCGCGTCACGAAAGGCCTCGATGACCTTGAGCTGCTCATCGCGGGACAGGAAGGTGCCTTCTCCAGCATGGCCAAGCACAGTCAGGCCCTTGACCCCCTTGATGCTGCCCAGCCACTGCCCGAGTCGCTTGATCGCCGGGTAATCGACAGCGCCATCGCGCGTGAAAGGGGTTACCGGAGCGGGGGTGAGGCCACGAAGATCGATCTCTTTCATGTCAGTTCCTTGGGTCGGTCAGGATAAGAGATGCGGCGAGGTGAGCAGCACCTGCGCTCGCACCCAGGGTTACACGTGCATCGCACGCGGATTCGCTCGAAACGGTTGACGCTCGCCCTGGGGGCGGATGCGTCAACCGTCGAACAAAGTTGGGGCACGCAGTGACCAACGAGCAGTTGCATCGTCATCGCGAGCCATTTTCAAAACTGGTAACGAATGCCAACGGAATACGACCGCCCTGCTGACGCGCGGGATTTCTGGTCATGGGTGTGGATGGCGTACACATCGGTACGCTTCGAGAGCTGATGGCCGTAACCGAACGAGGTGGTGCTACGGCGTATGTTCGACGCGTTTGTCAGGTCGATGCGCGAGTGCGCCGTTTCGAGTAACAACCGGCCCGGAGCCGACACTGGAACCGATACGCCGGCGTCATAGAGCTGCGATGAAGCACCGCCGTCTATGCGCGTGTGCACCGTGCTGCCGTGAAGCTTGAGCGGCCCGAAGTCATAAGTCGCGCCCGCCAGCCAGGCTAACTGGGGCTCTGCCAACGTGGTTTTGCGCGTTCCCTCTACTCGCTGCAGCGACACCGCGCCCATGAACCTGCCCGAGCGATAGGTAGCATGCGCGCCCCTGTTGGAATAGCCGCGCCCATCGCTGTCATCATCTCGCCCGTAGAGCAACGAACCCTGAAAACCTTGAAGATTGGGGGTGGCGTACTTGATGACATTGTCCCAGACCGAGTCGCCGAGGATGTTGCGCCCATAAGGAAGGACAAAGGACTGCACGGCCAGCGGCGAGAAGACTACCGAGGAGCCAAACGGGCTTAACTGGGACATCACCGCATAGGTAGGATTGGTCTGGCGACCGTAGCTGACTCTCCCGAAAGCCCCCTCTAGACCGACCCAGGCATTACGTGAAAAGAACGGGTCATCATCGTTGCGTCCCATCTCACCGAGATCCGGACGGAAAAACGATTCCAGCGCAAATAGCACCGTCAGATCCGTCCCCACCGCCTGCTGCCCTTTCAGCCCGATGAATGAGGTTTGCAAGCCGCCGCCGAAGATGTCGCGAGAGAGACGGGACTCACCGCTGCGCTGAATGCTGCCGGCATAAAGACCAACGCTGCCGTAGATATCGAGTTGGCCCGCCGCCAGCGCCTCATTCAATGCAGCGCTGGCAAAAAGACCGGTAAGCAATACGCACGTCGCTGTGTCCTTCACCTGTATCACCTCACTATTTTTATTCTTGTTTTCCGTCGGCAGTGACTTCCGATCCGTTTTTTTGGCTCACCTGTTAGGCAGTGCCGCATTGGCGAGCTGGGGTCACTCTAGAACCCGGCCAGCCATGCCAGAAGACCGTATTCGAGAATTTCAGGTATGCTTTTTAAACATATCTCTGGTGAGAAGGCTGCATGAACTACCACAGCTGGAAGCTCTTCATCGATGCGGCTGAACTGGGCAGCCTGAGCAAAGTGGCGATTGCCTATGGAACGAGCCAGCCCCACGTCAGCCGCCAGATCAGCGAACTGGAGCAGCAATGCGGAGGGCGGCTGTTTCAGCGCACAGGACGAGGTGTGGTGCTGACTGAATTGGGCGAACGGATTGCCCCGAAAATCAGGTTATGGCTGGCCAGCACGGATCAGCTGACAAACGACATCCGCGAAACGGCAGGAACACCGATTGGCACGGTGCGCCTGGGCATCCTGCCCTCGACCGCACACCCACTTATCAGCCAGCTGTATTTCCGACTGAGATCAGCGTTTCCGCTGATTCGGCTCGTGGTTCGGGAAGGGCAAGGCGCACAACTGGAAACCTGGCTGGAGAACGGCCACCTGGATCTAGCCATCCTGTTCCGCCATGGCTCTGGCACACGCGGCAGGGACATCTGCCTGGTCAAAACCGAAACCTATCTGGTCGGGCCTGCCGGCAACCCTTATACCCGAGAACCGACAGTCCCATTTTCTGCTCTTGACCAGTTACCGCTGATCCTGTTTTGCCGGCCGAACAGTTGGCGAGATCGGCTGGATCAGCTCAGCACCCAACATGGAATTTCGCTCAACGTAATGCTTGAAGCCGACTGCCTCGCTCTGCAGGCACAGGTAGTGGCAGGTGGCGGCGGCTACGCGCTACTGGGCCCCTACGCGCTCTCTGCCGCCAAGAAAGAATGCCAACTTGAAGGCGCGCGCCTGGTAGAACCGTCGGTATTGCGGCAAATCGCGCTCTCTATCTCGCCGCATGGGGAGCTCACCTTGGCCTGCCGAACCGTCATGAACTTGATCCAGGAAATCGCCAAGACCGAAAGTGATGCATTGGGAAAATAGTCAGGGGCATTGACCAGCCAATCGTTCCAGAACGGTGGGCACCATATGGGTGGAGTATGCACCACAAGATAACCATGCAAATGCTCGATAAGGCGTTGATCTAGCGGGTCGCGTGGCGGGTGCTGGCATAGACGGCCAATAGCCGTGAGCTCAGGTCGCGCCTATCTCCAGTTGGCGTGTATGGGGGCCGCAGTGCTGAGCCTTACGATCATGGGAGTTTGCGCCTTCGGCGAATGGCCCTGTGGTCATCTCTCTCCCGCGGGTGGCCAAGGCTAAGGCAAACCGGTGAGTCGCTCCAGCATCGGGGCCAAGCCTGAGCGGCTCCTTAGCCGCAATTTCTACTCTCCTGCTCACCAACTGCAGATGCTTCCAGATACCCGCTCACGTAACCGACAACTATCGTGATCGGTGTATGGAACGAAATCAAAGTGCCATTACTCATAAGATTGCAGTAATCCGAGTACCGGCCGATACAATCCCACGAAAGCAGTGTTTGGCCCTGCGTTGTAACGACTGGAAAGGACAATCCGTTCGGTTATTTATCTGGTTGTATTTTCAGAGCATCGCCCGATGCAGAAAACACTGTTCGCAATAAGAGCATTGATGTCCGTGCCCAAGGACAATCCCGGCCTGGTCAAGGCGCAATACATTGCGCTGGCCCGCCAATTGCCGATGATGTATTTCATCCTGCTGGTCAACACCCTGATGCTGGCCGGCACTCACTATGCAGTCGCGCCACGCTGGCTGGTGGTCTACTGCCCACTGCTCATGACGCTGTTCGGCGTGGTTCGTGCGGTGGAGTGGATACGCACGCGCAAGCTGGAGCGTACCCCGGAGCACATGCTGACGGCGCTCAAACGCACCAACATACTCGCCCCCTTCGTGGCCGTGGCATTCACCGCCTGGTCGCTGGCACTGTTTCCCTACGGTGACGGCTATACCCAGGCCCATGTCGCCTTCTATATGGCGATCACCGTCATCGGCTGCATCTTCTGCATGATGCACCTGCTGCCAGCCGCCCTGGCCATCACCGCCGTGGTGAACACCGCATTCGTGGTGTTCTTTGCCTCCACCAACATCATCACCTTCGTGGCTACGGCGATCGACGTGCTGCTGGTGTCCATCGCCATGCTGGTCATCCTCAAGGCGCAGTACACCGACTTCACCCGTCTGGTGAACATGCAGGCGCAGACGGCGAAACTCAGTGAGGAAAACCTTCACCTGGCCAATCAGGACAGCCTGACCGGGCTGGCCAACCGCCGGCAGTTCTTTTCTCGCTTAGACACGCAGCTGTCCCATGCCAGTGAACAGCAGACTCGCCTCGCCGTGGGGCTGATCGACCTGGATGGCTTCAAGCCCGTCAACGACCTGTATGGCCATAGCGTGGGCGACAGGCTGCTCTATCAAGTTGGCCAGCGCCTGACCGGGCTACTCGACGACGGTGTGCACCTGGCCCGCCTGGGCGGCGACGAGTTTGCCCTGATCATCACGCGAGTCATGAGCGACGACCAGCTGCAGGCCTTTGGCGAGAAAATCTGCGCCAGCCTGCGCGAGCCGTTCCTGCTGGTGGATATCCCGATTCAGATCAGTGGGTCACTGGGCATCGCGACCTTCCCGGACCAGGCGTCCAGCGCCATGCAGGTGTATGAATATGCCGACTATGCCCTGTATCAGAGCAAGCGCCATCGCCCCGGCACGGTCTGCCTGTTCAGCGCCGACCATCGTCAGCAGCTCAATCGCGAAGGGCTGACCGAGCAGGCCCTGCGCAGGGCCGATCTGGATCGTGAGTTTTATGTGGTGTTCCAGCCCATCGTGGATATCCAGACCGGGCAAACCGTCGCCTTCGAGGCACTGGCACGCTGGCAAAGCCCGGAGCTAGGAAGCGCGCCGCCCTGTGAGTTCATCCCGATTGCCGAGCGTGCTGGCCTGGTCAATCGCCTCACGCTGCCCTTGCTGCGCAAAGCGCTGGCGGCCGCGGCGAACTGGCCCGCGGGCATGCGCCTGTCCTTCAACCTGTCCGCCCACGACTGTTGCTCGGAGGACGCCGCTCAGCAGATCGTCGAGCTGATCAGGGGCAGCCGCTTCCCTGCTGCCTGTCTCGATCTGGAAATCACCGAAACCGCGGCCATCCAGGACCTGCCGCAAACCCAGCGGACCATCAGCAGGTTGCGCGAACTTGACTGCGGCATCTCTCTGGACGACTTCGGCACCGGCTATTCCAGCCTGAGCCACATCCATGCGCTATCGCTGACCAAACTCAAGGTGGACCGCACCTTCGTCACCGACATTCACCTCGACCCAGCCAGCTTCAAGATCGTCAAATCGCTGGTTGCCCTGTGCCAGGACATGCAGCTGGAATGCATCGTCGAAGGCGTGGAGACCGCCGAAGAACTCGACGCCCTGAAAACCCTCGGCTGCGCCTGGGCTCAAGGCTACCTGTTCTCCAAACCGATGCCGGCCAGCGAAATCGGCGCCTGGCTGGAAGGCGAGCAGTTGGCCAAGGCGCAGGCGGTTTGATCCTGACGTAGGGCACGCTATGTTCTGAGAACCGCATAAACGCTACCCGAATTTGCCAGCCCCAAAACGCCAAAAGCCCGCAATTACGCGGGCTCTATTTTTTCTGAAAATTTAATGCCGGACGTGGGCTACGCAAGGCGTCCGGCCGTGTAGTCACGTGCCAGCGCGATAAAGGCCTGGAAGGCCGCAGAAGAATTGCGCCGGTTATAGTAATACAGGCACAGCGGCGCGAGCGGCGGCGTCCAGTCTTCGAGGATGCGCACCAGCCGCCCCGTGGCGATGTCTTCGCGGATATCGGCCTCCATGAAATAGCCGATCCCCACACCATTGACCACCGCGATCCGTGCCAGGAACGCCTCGTCGAGCGTGATCGGCCCCTGGACCTCGAGCTGGAGTTCTTCACCGCCCTTCTCGAACCGCCACCTGAGCAGCGCGCCGTCGGGAAGGCGTCCGCGAACACACGGGTAAGCGAGCAAGTCCTGCGGGGCTTTGGGAATGGCCCGGCTTTCGAAAAAGGCGGGAGAGGCAGCAACAGCCATGCGCCGCTTCTGCCCCAACGGTATGGCGATCGCGTCGCTGGGTACCAGATCGGCACTGCGCACAGCCAGATCGAAGCCCGCCGCCACCACGTCAACCAGCCGCCCCTCAGTGACGATGTCGATATGCACCAGCGGATAGCGCTGCAGGTAGCTCAGCACCAGCGGCGCCATGATCTCGCGCGCCGCCGTGGCGAAAGCATTGATGCGCAAGATGCCGGACGGCGTCTCTTGATGGGAGCGCACCGCGTTCAGCGCATTCTGGATGCCTTCTAGCGCAGGCTTGATCTGCGCGACGAAGATCCGCCCCGCATCGGTGAGCGAAACACTACGCGTGGTGCGGTTGAACAATCGCACCGCAAGCTCTCGCTCGAGCTTGCCTACCGCGCTGCTGATGGCCGTGGTCGACATGCCCAATTCCAGTGCCGCCGCACGAAACGAGCCGCAGCGCACGATGGCGAGAACCGCTTCAAGCTCAATCAGCGAATGACGCGTCATTATCCCGATTTCCGTGACACTACATGCGCCTTTATCTGGCTTATCAGGCGAAAAGTCCACCGCTAAATTGACTCCATCACCGCTGAGGAGATGACCATGTCAATCAAACTACCTAATTCGATCGCCGACTACATCGAGGCAAACACCCGCCTCGACCTCGACGGCATGATGGAACATTTTCACAAGGACGCCGTTTTCATCGACAACGGCAAGCAGCACGTCGGACAGGCCAGCATCCGCCGACTGCTCGAGAACGAAGGGATCGCGGTGAAAGCGATCTTCGAACCCGATACCGTTCGCGACGAAGACAGCGTCGTCGTACTCGAAGGCCCCACCCATGGCGACTTCCCCGGCAGCCCGCTGCGCTTCACCTACCGGTTCACGATGGAGAACGATGCCATCAAGATCCTGGAGACAACGGTATGGGCCTAAAGGCAGATCAAACCGAGTTCGCCGGCAAGCGCGTGCTCGTCAGCGGTGGCACCAAAGGGCTGGGCCGCGCCACAGTCGAGCGCTTCCTCGCAGGTGGCGCCCGTGTCATCACGGCGGCTCGCACGATCAAAAACCCCATTGAAGACGTCGAATACGTCCAGGCCGACCTGACGACCCCGGAAGGCGGCCAGGCGCTTGCAACGGCGGCGCTCGAGCTGCTGGGCGGCGTCGACATTCTTGCCCATGTCGTGGGCGGTTCTTCTTCGCCGGCAGGAGGCTTCGCCGCGCTGACGGACGAGCACTGGCTTGCCGAACTGAACCTCAACCTGCTGGCCACCGTACGGCTCGATCGGCTGTTGATTCCGCAGATGCTGGAGCGCGGCAGCGGCGTTGTGGTACACATCACCTCCATTCAGTCCGTTCTGCCGCTGCCCGAATCGACGACAGGCTATGCCGCCGCCAAGGCCGCGCTGCGAACCTACAGCAAATCAATCTCCAAAGAGCTCGGCCCCAAGGGCGTGCGGGTCAATGCCGTCTCACCCGGCTGGATCATGACCGAGGCCGCGGAGGACTTTCTGGAAACGCTCAGCAAATCCGCCGGCACGATCGAGCAAGCGCGTCAGTCCGTGCTCGGTGCCTTGGGTGGCATCTCTATCGGCCGTGGAGCTGAACCTGAAGAGGTGGCTGATCTTATCGCTTACCTCGCTGCTGATCGTGCGGCTGCAATCCACGGCGCCGAGTTCGTCATCGATGGCGGCACGATCAGGACGGTCTAGGCACGACTTTCCGGCATTCACGCGAGCGCGCTGCTCACCTCCCCTTGCCGCTAGGAAGCCGTTGCCCATTAGCAGCCTGCAGATTGATTGAAAGAGGGGCCCAAGCCATGCCTTAGATCTATCTTGCGAAAGCTGCAGCTGGGCCCAAAGCGGCCCGTTGACCAGCTGCCTGCGACGCCATCTCGAGCGCCAAAGAACCCATTAGGACGCTCGCAGCTCACCACCGGGGCTCACGGCTATTGGATAATCCGCGAAGCATGAAACAGCAGAAAAGCAAAAGCCCGCATTACGCGGGCTTTTGCTTTTCCTAACGACCGACTACCGACTTACGCCGGACGTAGGATCATTCCCACTCGATGGTCGCTGGCGGCTTGCTCGACACGTCATAGGTGACGCGGGAGATGCCGTCGATTTCGTTGATGATCCGGCCGCTGACGGTTTCCAGCAGCTCGTAGGGCAGGTGCGCCCAGCGGGCGGTCATGAAGTCCACGGTTTCCACCGCGCGCAGGGCGACCACCCAGGCGTAGCGACGGCCGTCACCGACAACGCCCACCGATTTGACGGGCTGGAATACCACGAAGGCTTGGCTGGTCTTGTGGTACCAGTCGGCTTTGCGCAGCTCTTCGATGAAGATGTGGTCGGCGCGGCGCAGGATGTCAGCGTATTCCTTCTTCACCTCGCCAAGGATACGCACGCCCAGCCCCGGGCCCGGGAATGGGTGGCGGTAGACCATGTCGTAGGGCAGGCCCAGTTCCAGGCCGATCTTGCGCACTTCGTCCTTGAACAGTTCACGCAGTGGCTCGACCAGCTTGAGGTTCATTTCCTCCGGCAGGCCGCCGACGTTGTGGTGTGACTTGATCACGTGGGCCTTGCCACTCTTGGCGCCAGCCGATTCGATCACGTCCGGGTAGATGGTGCCTTGGGCGAGGAACTTGATGTTCGGCAGCTTGCTGGCCTCGGCATCGAACACGTCGATGAAGGTGCGGCCGATGATCTTGCGCTTTTTCTCCGGGTCGGCTTCGCCGGCCAGGTTGTCGAGGAACTGCTTCTCGGCGTCGGCGCGGATCACCTTGACGCCCATGTTCTCCTTGAACATAGCCATCACCTGATCGCCTTCGTGCAGGCGCAGCAGGCCGTTGTCGACGAATACGCAGGTCAGCTGATCGCCGATGGCCTTGTGCAGCAGCGCCGCGACCACGGAGCTGTCGACACCGCCGGACAGGCCCAGCAGCACGTTGGCATCGCCGACCTGCTCACGCACCTGGGCGATGGCGTCTTCAACGATGTTGGACGGCGTCCACAGCGCTTCGCAGCCGCAGATGTCTTCCACGAAGCGCGACAGGATGCGACCGCCCTGCTTGGTGTGGGTCACTTCCGGGTGGAACTGCACGCCGTAGTAGCCGCGGGCGTCGTCGAACATGCCGGCGATCGGGCAGCTCGGGGTGCTGGCCAGCACGTTGAACTGGCCCGGCAGCTGGGTGACCTTGTCGCCGTGGCTCATCCATACGTCCAGGCCCAGCACGCCGTCGGCGTCGACATGGTCTTCGATGCCGTCGAGCAGTTTGCTCTTGCCGACCACATCGACGCGGGCATAACCGAATTCGCGCAGGTCGGAACCTTCGACTTTGCCGCCCAGTTGCTCGGCCATGGTCTGCATGCCGTAGCAGATGCCCAGCAGCGGTACGCCGAGGTCGAACACGGCTTGGCGCGCGCGCGGGCTGTTGGCTTCGTGAACCGACTCGGGGCCGCCGGCGAGAATGATGCCGCGCGGGGCGAAGGCACGGATGTCCTCGTCGGACATGTCCCAGGGATGCAGTTCGCAGAACACGCCGATCTCTCGCACGCGGCGGGCGATCAGCTGGGTGTACTGGGAACCGAAGTCGAGGATCAGGATACGGTGAGCGTGAATGTCGAGGGCCATGACTCTGTTCTCGTCAGTGGAAGCAGAAACAACGCGGGGCTGTCGATACAGCCCCGTTGAAAGATGATGCTGGGAATTAACCTACCCGGTAATTCGGCGCTTCTTTAGTGATCTGCACGTCGTGGACGTGGGATTCGGCCATGCCGGCACCAGTGATACGCACGAACTCTGGCTTGGTGCGCATCTCGTCGATGGTCGCGCAACCGGTGTAACCCATGGAGGCACGCAGGCCGCCCATCAGCTGATGAACGATGGAGCCCATGGCGCCTTTATAGGCCACACGGCCTTCGATGCCTTCCGGCACCAGCTTCTCGGCACCGGCGGAGGAATCCTGGAAGTAGCGATCCGAAGAGCCCTGGGCCTGGGACATAGCGCCCAGAGAACCCATGCCGCGGTAGGCCTTGTAGGAACGACCCTGGAACAGTTCGATCTCGCCCGGCGCTTCTTCGGTGCCGGCCAGCATGGAGCCGATCATCACGGCGGAGGCGCCAGCAACGATGGCCTTGGACAGGTCACCAGAGAAACGGATGCCGCCGTCAGCAATCAGCGGGATACCGGTACCCTCCAGTGCGGCGGCGACATTGGCCACGGCGGAGATTTGCGGCACGCCAACACCGGCAACAATACGGGTGGTGCAGATCGAGCCTGGGCCAATGCCGACCTTGACCGCGTCAGCGCCAGCTTCGGCAAGGGCCAGAGCGGCAGCGCCGGTGGCGATGTTGCCGCCGATCACCTGGATCTCCGGGAAGTTCTGTTTGACCCAGCGCACACGCTCGATCACGCCCTTGGAGTGGCCGTGGGCGGTATCAACGATGATCACGTCGACGCCGGCATTGGCCAGGGCGGCAACACGGTCACCGGTGTCGGCGCCGGTACCGACCGCTGCACCAACGCGCAGACGACCCTGGTCATCCTTGCTGGCCAGCGGGTAGGCCTTGGCCTTTTCGATGTCCTTGACGGTCATCATGCCCTTGAGGTTGAAGGCATCGTCGACGATCAGCACTTTCTCGATACGGTGCTTGTGCAGCACTTCGCGAACGGCGTCCTTGGCGGCGCCTTCCTTGACGGTGACGAGGCGCTCTTTGGGCGTCATCACTTCACGGACGGTGGCATCCAGACGGGTCTCGAAACGTACGTCGCGGGAGGTGACGATACCGACCAGGTCGCCGTTGCTCAGCACCGGCACGCCGGAGATGTTGTTCTGGCGGGTCAGCTCGAACAGGTCACGCACGGTGGCGTCGGCCTCGATGGTGATCGGGTCCTTGACCACGCCGGATTCGAACTTCTTGACCTTGCGAACCTCGGCAGCCTGCTGGTCGATGGTCATGTTCTTGTGGATGATGCCGATGCCACCTTCCTGCGCCATGGCGATGGCCAGGCGGGCTTCGGTGACGGTATCCATGGCCGCGGAAAGCAGCGGGATATTCAGCTCGATGCCGCGGGTAAGGCGAGTCTTGAGGCTTACGTCCTTCGGCAGAACGTCGGAGAAACCGGGAATGAGAAGAACGTCGTCGAAGGTAAGGGCTTCTTGACTGATACGCAGCATGGCGGGGGCTCCCAGGCGGGAAAATTGGAAGCGCGCCATTATACCGAGTCAGCCCTTGTCACTCAATGTAAAGAATGATGATCGACCGTTCGGCGATTAACGGAAATGATTCTCGGCGAACGGGGAACCGAAGCCCATTCGTGCAGCCTGAATACTCTCAGGCTCAAGGAAGAGCTCCCCTTTACCCGGCGACGTCCCAATCGATGTCGCGTCCGCGCCGCTTTCACGCCTCAACCACCGCAACCGGATAGCCCAGTCGTTCGGCAAACTCTTCGAGAAAGCCTGCCGTGAAGCGCGCTTGCGTCCAGCCATTGAAGATGAAGCCAAGGTTGGAAAACGCGCAGGGCTGCAGGAACAGAAAGCCGTTGATGTCGTCTTCATGTCCACACAGTGGGCAGGTGAAGTTGTCGGTTTCGCCGGGCATCCATTCATCCAGGCTTTCGAACAGCGCCTCGCCAATTTCCTGCCGACACTCGGGGCAACCGGCTTCCTCCAGAAAATCGTCGGTGGGCGTATAGATGCAGCGCCGGTAGATGACTTCCAGCCCGTTGATCGGCAGACCGAACGGCAGCCGCTCGGCAGACTCCACCACCCTGCTTGCCCCCGGCGCGATCGCGTAGGCCATGCCGCTGCGCCCACAAGTGGTCGGCAGCGCCTCGACGATATCGCGTTTGGCCAACCAGCGCAGAATCTGCTGGGCCTTGCGCTCGTGACCGGGAAAGCTGGAGATGCGCGGAACGATGATGCTTTGCGTGGGCATGCCGACTCTTCGAGTGCCTGAAAACCGCTCAGCTTAGAGGCAGCGGCCAGGCGCCCACAAGTCGGCCGGGACTGAAGGCTCCAAGCGCTCGCGCCTCAGGAGCATGCCAGGGTGCGAGCCTGGCGGCGGTCGACATAGCGTTCGCGCAGCTTGTCGTAGGCCAGGTTGTAGAGAAAGGCATACGGCAGAAAGAACAGGATCAGGCCGATATCCATCAGGAAAGCGGTGACCAGGCTGACCGACAGCCACCAGGCCGCCAGCGGCACCAGCACCAGCACCAGCCCGCCCTCGAACAGCATGGAATGGCTGATTCGCGCCCACAGCCCACGCTTGAAGCCCATACGCCGCTGCGCTGCATCGAACAGCATGTTGAAGATCATGTTCCACAGCATGGCTACCGCCGAGAACATCAGGGTCAGCACACTGGTATGCGCCAACGGTTTGTCCAGCGCCCAGGCCAGTATGGGTGCACAGATAAACAGCGCGATCAGTTCGAATAGAGTGGCGTGCAGCACGCGCTCTTTCATGGAGCGCACCGCGACGGCGTTGGACTGACTCATTTTCAGGCTCCCAAGGAGTTGGTGATGGCGGTATTATCATCGGCAAAACTGCCAGACCAAAGTTAACTGCCATCGGCCTAACCGATATGAACTTATCTCCCGAATCACTCCACGCCTTCGCACAGGCCGCCGCGACCGGCTCGTTCAGCGCCGCCGCCCGGCGCCTGGGAAAAAGCCAGTCGACCATCAGCGAAGCGGTCTCCCGGCTGGAAGTGGAACTGGATGTCACGCTGTTCGAACGTGGCGCCCGTCAGCTGACCCTGACCGAAGCCGGCAGCAGCCTGCTGAGCCATGTCGAAGACGTGCTGGCCGCCTCCGACCGCCTGCAACGTCAGGCCAGCCAACTCGCCTCGGGCCTTGAGCCCAAGCTGACCCTGGTGCTGTCCGATGCGTACCAGGCCAGCCGCTATCAGGCGCGCCTGGCGGAGCTCGACGAACGCTATCCGGACCTGGAATTCGAATGTTTCTTCGCCGAGCACGCTGACGTACTGGAGCTGGTCGGCCAGGGGCGTGCGCATCTGGGTCTGCTTGCCGCGCGGGCGGTCTACCCGCCCGAGCTGGCCCATGCCAGCCTGGCGGATGCGGCGGACTTCGGGTTGTTCGTGGTCAAGGGGCACCCACTGAGCCAACTGGCCCGCATACGCCTGGAAGACCTGGCCCACTGGCGCGTGCTGCGCCTGAGCAGCCTGGCCGATCACCACGGCGAACTGGACGACCTGCCGGGCAGCGGTGGCCGCTGCTGGTCGGCACCAGATTACCTGCTGCTGCTGGAAATGGCGGTACTGGGTTTCGGCTGGGCCGCCCTGCCCCGCCAACTGGTGATGAGCCACGGCGGTGACAGCCTGCATGAGCTGAAGGTCAACGGCTGGCCCAAGCAGCTACCGGTCGATGTCGTCTGGTCCCGCGGACGACCACTGGGCCCGGCCGCGGCGTGGCTGCTGGAACGCCTGCTGAGCGCCTGAAGGAAGAGTGATGAAAAGCCTTACACCGATCGACCTCGGACGTCGTAGTTTCACGGCCCTGCGCTGCGTTTACCTACTGCTCATGCTACTGGTCGCAGGCGGCTCGCTCTATGTGCTGATCGCGCTTAGCCACAACCTCTGGCTGGCCGGTTTTCTGCTGCTGGTAAACGGCCTGATGATCTATGTAGCACTCATCGCCAAGGACAGCACCCAACGCTATATCCACGAAACGCTGCAGGGCCTCGGCCAGATTTTCGGCTGATGCTCACGCAGTATTCGCGGGCGGCGTTATGCTGCTCGCCCCGTCAAGGAGACGACCATGATCACCTGTTACCTGCGCTACATCATCGACCCATACCAGTTGGCCGAGTTCGAGCACTACGCCAAATTGTGGATTCCGTTGGTGGAAAAGTTCGGCGGCCAACACCACGGTTATTTCCTGCCGTCCGAAGGTGCCAACAACGTCGCCCTGGCGCTGTTCAGCTTTCCCAGCCTGGCGACGTACGAGGAGTATCGCGAGCGTTCCATGCAGGATGAAGAGTGCCTGGCCGCCTTCGCCTACGCCCAGCAAAACCGCTGTATCCTCAGCTACGAGCGCAGCTTTATGCGCCCCGTTGGCGTCGAGACTCGTTAACGATTCTTTGGGTTTCTGGGAGTGTGTGGCAGATGAATCGACTGCGATAACGCAGACGCAGCCGCCTGTTTCGTGGAAGAAGCTTAGCCTCGATTGTTCCTGGCTGGGCATAAAGGGCTCGCGGCTAAAGCAGCTCCCACCCGTTCGCGATCGCCCGCTCTCGCCACGCATGGCACCACTTCGCGCAGCCATTGGTCATGATGCAGCTGATCCTTGGGCATACCCTGCGGCCACAGCCGGTCGACCAGTACCCGGTAGCCGTCAGCCTCTTCACAGGGCTCGTACACACGCTTGCAGCAAATCATCATAGGCCTCCTTGAGATTGCCCGGCGGCCTCGGTAACGTGGCCGCTCGCCAGACGGAGAGCCCCATGCACATCAGCCGCAAAGTCCTAGTATTCACCCTATTGCCCCTGTTTGCCGGTTGCCAGGTGTACAAGAGCAAACCCGTCGAGGCGGAAAAAGCCCAGACGCGCCTGCAGGGCGAACTGACCCGCGAGAGCGGCCAGCTGTGGCTCAAGCCATGCCAGGACCCGCGCCGCTTCGCGATCAGCGAGGGCAGCACTACGCTGATTCAGGATGCCAGCGAGCTGCTCGGCAATGGCCACTCGGCGCTGTTCGCCGACCTACGCGGCAGCATGGGCGCGACGCCGATCAGTGGTGCCGATGGTGCGATGCAGGTCGGGCGCGTGTACCGCCTGCAACCCGAAGGCCATGGCTGCGACGATCCGAACTTCAAACGCACGCTGGTGCGCGCCGCCGGCCAGGAGCCGTTCTGGAGCGTGACGGTGAGTAACCAGGGCATGGTACTCAGCGCCCCGGACCGCGAGCCTGTTGCGTTGCCTTATATGGAAGAACAGCTGCCCGAGGGGCGCATCAACCTGACCAGCGAAGCCAACGGAGAGCGTGTGGAGTTGTGGCTGGCGCCGCAACGCTGCGTGGACAGCATGAGCGGCGCGGTGCAACACATGAGCGCCCAACTGCGCCTCAATGGCAAGCTGGTGCGCGGCTGCGCCGCGTTTGGCGGCGCACGCAACGACTGAACACTGCAAAGGGGCGCGAGCGGCCGGTGAACGGAGTACTTGTAGGAGGGGCTTCAGCCCCGAGCTCTTTGTTTGCCTTGATAAAAAGCTCGGGGCTGAAGCGGATCGCCGCCCGGCCCCTCCTACGGGTTACGCGAACGGCTGCTTCCTGACGGCGCTCGGCGTTTTCCATGCGGCTCCAGCGGGTGATCTCGTCAACGTTGCGCTGGCAACCGATGCAGATGTCTTGTTCATCCAGCGCACAGACATGCACGCAGGGCGAGGCGACCGGACGTTCGAGGGTTTGCATCAGTCGTCCTGCTCCGCCAGCTCAGTGGCGTAGCGCTTGGCGTTGTGCACGTAATGCGCGGCGCCGGCTTCGAGCATCTTCTTCTGCGGTTCGGTGAGCTCACGCACCACCTTGCCCGGCGACCCCACCACCAGCGAGCCGTCGGGAATTTCCTTGCCCTCGGCGATCAGCGCGTTGGCACCGATGATGCAGTGCTTGCCGATACGCGCGCCATTGAGCACCACGGCGTTGATGCCGATCAGGCTGTAATCGCCTACGGTGCAGCCATGCAACATGGCGTTGTGGCCAACGGTCACGCCAGTGCCCAGGGTGAGCGGCGAGCCGGGGTCGGTGTGCATCACCGCGCCGTCCTGCACGTTGCTGTTCTGGCCAATATGAATGAGTTCGTTGTCGCCACGCAGCACGGCGCCGAACCAGACGCTGGCGCCCTCGTCGAGGCGCACGTTGCCGATCACCGTAGCGTTGGGGGCGATCCAGCTTTGTGGATGCTGGTCGACGCGGGCTTTGCCCAAGCGGTATTTCATGACGGGAGTCTCGCAGGCAGGTTCACTTGAGGTGAATGTAGTGCTCGGGCGGGCGGCGCATGTCGATGCCAGCGTCGTAAACCAGATTGACCAGCTCGACCAGCATGATCGCCGTCAGCCCCCAGATCTTGTACTCGCCGTAGCGATAGCTCGGCACGTACCAGCTTTGGCCGAGGTAATCGATGCGGTGAGTAACCTCGCGGGGGTCGTTGCGAAAGAACTCCAGCGGCACGGAAAACACTGCGGCGATCTCGCCATCGTTGGCCTGGTAGTCGACGAAATCCGGCACCACGCCGACGTAGGGCGTGACCTGAATGCCATGGCGCGACACCAGGGTTCCCAGCGGCCCGACGATCTCTACCAGCCCCGGCGGCAGACCGATTTCTTCTTCGGCCTCGCGCAGGGCGGTCTCGATCAGGTCATTATCTTCCGGGTCACGCCGGCCACCAGGAAAGGCGACTTCGCCACCGTGGGTGGACAGGCCGCTGGCGCGCAGCGTGAGCACCACTTCGGGCTCGTCGCTGCGGGTGATGGGCACCAGCACCGCCGCTTCGGGAAAGCCCTCCTGGGTTTCCATGAAACGTGGGCTGTAATTACGAACGCGTTGGAGTAACTCGTCCAGCATGGGCATTCTCGGCATTCTTCTGCGCCGGATAATGGCATGAAAGCATGGCGCTGCCCAACCCTGCGCTGCCAGAGTCAGCGCAGGGCCAGTGCATCAGCTCTTGAGGCGATAACCCGTTTTGAAAATCCACCCTACGGTCAGGATGCAGGCCAGCAGAAAGCCCAGGATCATGCCCAGGCTGACCATCACGTTGACGTCCGAGACGCCGTAGAAGCTCCAGCGAAACGCGCTGATCAGGTACACCACCGGGTTGAACAGGGTCACCGTCTGCCATACTGGCGGCAGCATGCTGATCGAGTAGAAGCTGCCGCCGAGAAAGGTCAGCGGCGTGACGATCAGCGCCGGGACGATCTGCAGCTTCTCCCAGCCATCGGCCCACACGCCGATGATGAAGCCGAACAGGCTGAAGGTCAGCGCCGTGAGCACCAGGAAGGCCAGCATCCACAGCGGATGCAGAATCTCGAAATCGACGAACAGCCGCGCCGTGGCGAGGATGATCAAACCGAGCACGATGGACTTGGTGGCCGCCGCGCCGACGTAACCGACGAGAATCTCCAGGTAGGAAATCGGCGCCGACAGCACTTCGTAGATGGTCCCCGAATACTTGGGCATGTAAATGCCGAATGAGGCGTTGGAAATGCTCTCGGTCAGCAGTGCCAGCATGATCAGGCCGGGAATGATGAAGGCGCCGTAGCTGACGCCGTGCACCTGGGTCATGCTCGAACCGATGGCCGAGCCGAACACCACGAAGTACAGCGAAGTGGTGATCACCGGGGTGGCGATGCTCTGCAGCAGGGTGCGCCAGGTGCGCGCCAGCTCGAACAGGTAGATGGCGCGGATCGCGTAGAAATTCATGCCTGCTCCTTCACGAGACTGACGAAAATATCTTCCAGCGAGCTCTCGCTCGACTGCAGGTCCTTGAAGGCGATGCCATGCTGGGCCAGGGCCTGCAGCAGCTCGGCGATGCCGGTGTCGTCCTGCTGGCCGTCGAAGCTGTAGACCAGCTCATGACCGTCATCGCGCAGTTGCAGGTCATCACGCTGCAGCGCTGGCGGTAGCTCGGCGAGTGGCTGTTGCAGGTGCAGGGTCAGCTGCTTCTGGCCGAGCTGGCGCATCAGGGTGTCCTTGTCCTGCACCAGGATGATCTCGCCCTTGCGGATCACGCCGATGCGGTCGGCCATCTCCTCCGCCTCCTCGATGTAGTGGGTGGTGAGGATGATGGTCACGCCGCGCTCGCGCAGCTTGCGCACCATTTCCCACATGTTGCGGCGCAGCTCGACGTCGACGCCGGCGGTCGGCTCGTCGAGAAACAGAATCTCCGGCTCGTGGGACAGCGCCTTGGCGATCATCACCCGGCGCTTCATGCCGCCGGACAGCTCCATGATCCGCGCGTCCTTCTTTTCCCACAGCGACAGGTCGCGCAGCAGTTGCTCAAGGTAGGCGTTATCCGGCGACTTGCCGAACAGCCCACGGCTGAAGCGCACGGCCGCCCACACGCTCTCGAAACCTTCGTTGAACAGTTCCTGGGGCACCAGGCCGATCTTCGAGCGCGCCGCGCGGTAGTCGCGCAGGATGTCGTGGCCAGCGACCGTCACCGAGCCGCTGCCCGGATTGACGATGCCGCAGATGATGCTGATCAGCGTGGTCTTGCCAGCGCCATTGGGGCCGAGCAGCGCGAAGATCTCGCCCTTGCGGATATCCAGGTCGATGGATTTGAGCGCCGGGTGGCCGGACGCGTAGGTCTTGTTCAACTGCTGAATGGAAATGACCGGTTGCACGATACGCCTCGATCCTGAAAACAGCGGCCCATTGTAAAGAAATGTTGCCCTGCGCGCTGCGCCGCCCGGCGATCACGGCCATGCCGACACGAGCTCGGCTGCTGCCTTCAGCAGCCAGGCTGGCGAAAGATGATCGCGGCGCCATGCACCGAATTCGGAACACGGGCACGACAACCGAGTCCGATACACGGCACACTCACGCACTTCACCGCACAACCTTCACACACAAGGATCATGCAATGGCTTTCAAACACCTGATTGGCGGCGCCGCTCTGCTCGCCCTGCTCGCCGGCTGCAGTTCGACCGACACAGCACCCACCCAGGCGTCGAAACCCGCCAACAACAATGGCAAATGCAGCGCCGAAGGCGCACAAAACCTGCTCGGCCAGATGGCCAGCGCAGAAGTGGTGGAAAAGGCCCGCGAACAGGCCGGCGCCCGCACCGCCCGCGTCCTGTCGCCCGGCGACATGGTCACCCTGGACTACGATTCCCAGCGCCTGAACATCGACATCACCGAAGCCGAAATCATCGAGCGCATCAGCTGCGGTTGATTCGCCACATCCCCAGGTATCTGCGGCACAATCGGGCCACTTCCATCTCACCAAGGATTGGATCTGGCCCATGCAGATCGACGAAGAGCTGACACTCAAGAAGCTGGAAATCTTTCTCGCCTTCATGCGCAGCGGCAACCTGGCCCGCGCCGCCAGTGAGCTACAGACCAGCAACGTTAGCGTGCACCGCGCCGTGCATTCGCTGGAAAACGCCTTGCGCTGCCCGCTGTTCAAACACGAGGGCCGCAACCTGATTCCCCTGGAAAGCGCCTACGTGCTGGAAGAAAAGGCCCAGAAGCTGATCCAGGACGCCCAGGATATGGTGCGCCTGACCCGCGAGGCGGCCGGCTTCGGCGCCGAGCGTTTCAAGCTCGGTGCACTCTATTCGCTGACGGTGAAAACCGTGCCGCAGCTGATCATGGGCCTCAAGCTGCGCCGCAGCGAACTGAATATCGACTTGATCCTCGGCTCCAACGTCGATCTGCTCTACAAGCTCAAGAACATGGAGCTGGACGCCATTCTGATCGCCCTCGACGACAGCATCAGCGATGCCGATTGTGGGCAGCTGGCGCTATTTTCCGACGACATCTTCCTGGCCGCACCGAACGATTCGCCCTTCGCCGAACAGGCCGAAGTGGATCTGGCCTGCCTGCGTGACGACACCTTCATCACCCTGACCCAGGGCTACGCTACCTTCCGTGACGGCGAACGGGTATTCCAACAGGCAGGATTCGAGCCCAAGGTGGCGATGCAGGTGAAGGATATTTTCACCCTGCTCAGCATGGTCAGTTCTGGGGTGGGTTACGCCTTGCTGCCTGGGCGCGTGGCGGCGGTGTACGAGAACCGCATGAAGCTGATTGCGCTGCAGGCCAAGTACCAGTTGCAGCAACATATCGGGGTGGTGTTTCTCAAGGCCAGAGAGCGTGATCCCAACCTCTTGGCCCTGCTCGCCGAGTGCCGGATGTACAGCCGCCAGAGCTGAAGGCAGCGGTTTGTCGCTAGCTGCAGCATCAAGCCGAATAAAAAAGCCCGCCATAACGGCGGGCAAACAGCATCAACCCATCAAACCACGCATCAGGAAGTACAAAAGCGACGGCCCGAGCAAGCAGCCCAGTGCGGTGTAGAAAGCTGCGGTGAGGCAGCCATAAGGCACCAGCTTGGGATCGGTCGCCGCCAGGCCACCGGCCACGCCGCTGGAGGTGCCCATCAGGCCACCGAAGATCACTGCGCTGCGCGGGTTGTTCAGGCCGATATAGGGTGCGATGAAGGGGGTGGCCACCATCACCAGAATCGCCTTGATCAGACCCGCCGCGATGGACAACGCCATTACATCGGAGCTGGCGCCGATGGCTGCACCAGTGACCGGGCCGACGATGTAGGTCACGGCGCCGGTGCCGATGGTGGTCAGGCTGACCACATCGGTGTAACCGAAGGCCATGGCCACTGCCACACCGGCAATGAAGGACGTGAACACGCCGACGAACAGCGCCAGCACCCCGGCAAAACCCGCGCGCTTGAGTTCTTCGACACTGACACCGAAGCCGGTAGCGACGATGGCGAAGTCGCGCAGCATCGCGCCGCCGAGTAGGCCGACGCCGGCGAACAGTGGAATGTCGACCAGGCCTTTCTGGCCGCCGGTGTAGGCACCACCGATATAGGACAGCAACAAGCCGAGCAGGATAGCGATGGCCGAACCGTGCAGGCGGCCCTTGGTGAATTTGTCGGAAATCCAGTACGACACCCACATGGTGATGCCGATGATGGCGAAGCCGCTGAGCAGGCTGTAACCAGTAATGACCTTCATCAAAGATTCGTACATGGCAGTCACCGCGGAGCTTTGGTCAGGGAAGAATCTGCATCGGCCTCAGGCTTCTTTTGCCCAATGCGGCTCAAAGCGGGGACCATCGCGAAGCCGATAACCACGGCCGCTGTCCCGGCAAGAATCGCCATGGGGCCGCCCTTGAGGGCACCGTAGACGTTCTGCTGAGCCGCCATGGCAACCACGATGGGAATGTAGATGGCACTCCAGAACTCCACACCCTGCTCCGACTTGCCGGTGAACAGGCCGCGTTTGTTCAGGTAACTGCCTAGGAAGATCAGCAGCATCATGGCGATGCCGACACCGCCGACGTTGGCAGGTACGCCGATGAGTTTGCCCAGCAGTTCACCGATGAAGATGCCAGCCAGGGTGCAGAACGCCAGAAAGGCGACGCCGTAGATGATCATTGTTGTTGTCCTCGTTTTACGTTCGAAGTTGTTGTTTTTGTGCTTCGGTAAACGCTTACGGCTCAGCGGTCGCGGCTCACCTCCTGACGCAACATGGCGTCGAGTGTATCCAGACGTGCGCCGGTAAAGGCGATGGCCTGGCCAGGTTCGAAGACACGACGAGCAAGACCAGTCAGCACGCTGCCTGGAGGCAGTTCCAGGTGTAAGCGCACGCCGCGTTCATAGGCGGTGACGAGCGTGGCCTGCCAGTCGACGACGCGGCTCATGTTGTAAGCCAGGTCGTCACGCAGGGTTTCGGGATCACGAATCAGGCGCGCCGAGCTGCCGCTCAGGTAGCGCACTTGTGGCGCGCGCAGCTCGACCTTGGCGAAGGCGGCAGCCAACTCGCGAGCCGGTGCATCGAGCAGCTCGCAGTGCGACGGCACACTCATGGCCAGGCGTTTTGCCGCGCCAGCACCGAGCGCACGAGCACGTTCGGCGACCTTCGCCATGGCGGTATCGCTACCGGCGATCACCAGTTGGGTTTCGGCATTGATGTTGGCCAGGTACACCGGACCTTCGGCGTCGGCCAGCAGGCGTTCGATGCTGGCCTGATCGAGGCCGAGGATGGCGGTCATGCCGTAGCCGTCGGGATAGGCGCGCTGCATCAGCTCGCCGCGCAGGGCGACCAGGCGTACGGCATCGGCGAAATCCAGCGCACCGGCCACTACGGCAGCGGCATAGCCGCCGATGGACAGGCCTGCCACATAGTCCGGGCGATGCCCGCGCTCACTCAGCAGGCGCGCGGCGGCGACGCCAGCGATCAGCAGGCACAGCTGCACGGCGCGGGTGTCTTGCAGCGCCTCGGCCGAATCCAGCAGGCGCACATCTTCACTCAGGGCGGCACTGGCCTGCTCGATATAGGCCTGCACCACTGGCGCCTCAGGCAAGGCAAGCAACATGCCGGGCTGCTGCGCGCCCTGGCCGGGGAAGGCCCAGAGCGTGCTCACGCCGCCACCTGTTGGCGCTGCCACGGATCGCTGACCAGCAGCGGGCGGAGCTGGGTTTTCAGCAAGACGCGTGGCGCCTCGCCGGCCCACTCGCGCAGCGCTACGGCGCCGTATGGGGTTTCCAGTTGCAGGTCGATACGCCCCGGCGCCTCGTCCAGCAAGCGGCAAAGAGTGAGCGCCCACTCGCGTGGCAGGTGATACGGCGCGCACAGCGACAGATCGAGATCGCTGTCCGGATGCGCGGCGGCGATGCCGCTGGCCAACTCGAAACCCAGGCTGCCGGTCACGCCCCAAGCCAGGCCCAAGGCATCCAGACGTGGCGCCAGCTCACCCAGGGCACGCAGAGGCGGCCAATGCGACTGCGCATGGTTGCGCCAGCGCCCGGCGCGGGCGACTGCCTGTGGGGTGACCAGACGGCTGATCTCGCTCAGGCGCATCCAGGTGGCATAGCGCTGTTCACGCGCGGCGCCACGAATACCCACCGCGACCCAGCCGGACTTGGCCGGCGCACGGCGCACCACCACCGGCATATGCCCGCCCAGGGCGGCACGAGCCCAGGCCGGCGCCTCCTGCGGCAGCTGCTCGTGGCGCAGGCCCCAGAGCAGATCATGTGGACGGGGTGTCGGGTGCATCGCTGTCTCTCCGTAGAGTGGGTGCAACCCACCATTTCGCGTTATTCAGCATTGGCGGGGTTCACCCACCCTACCTGTCACCACTGCGCGCGCAGCGCCTCGCGCACCTTGGAGGAAGCCGCACGATTAGCGGCGCCCAGGCGGCCTCGCAGATCACGCGGTGTCTCGGCGATATCTGCCAGGGCGCGGCCCAGTGCATCCTTCACACCTGCAAGGTCAGCAGCAGTCGGCTGCGCGGCCTGCTCCACATCTAGCACCTCCGACAGCAAGCCGAGCGAGGCATAGTTATCCAGGTCATAGGCCATCGGCGGCACTGTGGCGGCCAGCGCCTCCAGCTCGTCGACGCTGCGCAGGGTGATGCGCGCGGCGGCGGCCTTGCCCATGGCGTGCACCATCACCCCGGCGTCGCGCATGGCGATCAGCCGGTTGGCCTGGTAACCGTGGGCCAAGAAGGCGCCGGACATGGCCTTGCCGACCAGCAGACCGATCACCGCATGGCCGGCCAGGCGGGCACGGGCATAGGCGTCCACCGCGCCGGCCAGAGCCTGATGGATGCCATAGGCTTCCTCGCGGCGCCCGTAGGCCTGGCTCGGCACATCGACGATGGCGACCAGCGCACGCTTGTGCGCCTGGTCGCGATCCGCCTCGATGGCTTCATCCACGGCCTGGGCCAGGCCCCAGCCTTCGAGCAAACCGACCTCACCGTTGCGGGCACGGGGGAATGGATTGTTGGCATCGGCGATCACCGCCAGATAGCGCACCGCCTGACCGGCCAGTTCGCCATCGGCTACGCGCAGCGAGGCTGGTAAACCCTGTTGCGGCTGGGCATCGCCGGTCAGGGCCTGGAACCAGTGCAGGCCGCGTTGTTCTTGGACTGTGCTCATGTTCATGCTCCCTGGTAGGCGTTGCGCACGGCAGCGGCATCGGCCTGGACGGTGGTGTCGACGGCGCGCAGACGCTGCAGGAACCAGGCGTGACGACGGCTGCGCTCCTGGGTCGGCTTGCCCTTGGCGAACAGCCCGTGCAGCTCGCTGCGAATGGCCTCGACGTCATCGGCTACATAGCCATCCACCAGACCGCTGGCGTGACGCTGCTCGCCACCGGTCAGGCTCCAGATGAACGGACGGTCGCGCGAGTCGTATTCGTCCAGCCCGGCTTCCTGTTCGATCACCTGCGGGCCGTTGAGGCCCAGGCGCGCCTCACGTGTCACCAGCAGATAGCTGCACAACCCGGCGGCGATGGACATGCCGCCGAAGCAGCCGACCGGGCCGGCCGCCAAGCCGATCACCGGCTGATACTGGCGCAGCTCGACGATGGCCGCCTGGATCTCGGCAATGGCAGCCAGGCCCAGGTTGGCTTCCTGCAAACGCACGCCACCCGTTTCCAGCAGCAGCACGGCGAGAGTCGGCGTGCCGTTGCGGTTATCTTCGGCGGCCAGCTCCAGAGCACCGGCAATCTTCGCGCCACCCACTTCACCCAGGCTGCCGCCCTGGAAGGCACCCTCGATGGCGATCACCACCGCAGGCTGGCCATCGATCAATCCCTTGGCCACCACCACGCCGTCATCGGCCTGGGGCACGATGCCCTGCTTGGGCAGCCAGGGCGACATCAGCCGAGCAAAGGGGTCGAGCAGCTCGCGGAAGCTGCCGCCATCGAGCAATGCGCGAGCGCGCTCGCGGGCACCCAGTTCGGTAAAGCTGCGCTGCGCCAGCAGGCGCTGGATATTCTGCTCAGCCATGGTTCAGTTCCTCCAGGCCCTGTTCCAGACGCAGGCGCACCACGCCCGGCGTGGCGCCGAAATCATGAATGGCGATGTTCAGCGCGGGCAGCTGCTGCTCGCGGAACATGCGCTCGAACAAAAGCTGCCAGCGCGGCGCACTGCCGTTGACCGAGGTCACCACCTGGATCGCCAGGGTGCCGGCCTGGCCGGGTTCGAGCAGCACTTCCAGGTCGCCGGAGCCAACGCAACCCACCAGCGCGCGACCCTGGGCCGGTTGCCCAGCGGGGAATTGAAAAGACAAGGTTTCCATTTCACAGACTCCCAAGCTGCGCCGGCAGGCCATGCTGCAGGCGGTCGAGGAACAGGGTGGCAGCGAGCAGATCGGCAGCGCCGCCAGGCGAGGCGCGCAGGTGCAGCATGTCGCGCTCCAGATCACGCAGCAGGCGGCGACCGTCGAGGCTGGCGCAGCCGCCGGCGGCTAGCACCGCGCGGGCGCCGCTCTGCATGCGGGTCAGCCCGGCCATGCCGGCGCGGTAGAGCACGCAGGTGTCGGCCAACTGGGTCATGATCGCCAGCAACGCATCGAGGCGGGCGTTCTGCTCCCCGGCCCCGGCGGCCCGGCTGCGCGCCAGTTGCGGCAGCGCCTGCTGGATGACTGCCGGGAAGCCCAGCTGCGCCTCCTCGCGGGCACCATGCACGCCGTACAGACGGCAGACCTGGGCACCATGGCTGTCGCCAGTGACGGGCGCGGCGCGGTCGTTGAGCATGGCTAGGCGTGCGGCGCGCAGGGCGACCTGGGCCGGCGCCAGCGCGCTGACGTCCAGTGCGGCGGCGCTGCTGAGCAGACCCAGCGCCCAGATCGCGCCACGATGGGTGTTGATGCCACCGGTGACACGCAGCATCTCCAGTTCACCTTCGCGACCGATGCGGCCGACGTCTTCACGCAGTGCCTGGCCGATCTCGCCGCGCTGCTGCGCGGCCTCGGCCATGGCCTTGAAGCTGGGCCACAGGGCCAGCGCCGAAGCGTGCATCAGGCCCAGGTGCAAATCGGTATGCGCGCCGCTACCACGGCGGTCGACCAGGCCCGGCTTGGGCGACAGGTCGGCCTCGTCGATCAGCGCGTCGACCGCCAGGTCCGCCAGCCAATCGCCTAAAGAGAGCTGTTGCTGAATTGCATTCAGTGCATTCATCACCAGCTCCTGAATTTGGCGGGCGGGTTGTACAGGCCGCCCGACCACTCGACCAGCTCGGCGATGCTCTTGGCCGCGAGCAGTTCGCGGCTGGCATCGGTGCGGCGGATGCCGAGGTCTTCGGGCAGGGCGATCAACCCTTCGCGGCGCATGCGCGCGGTGTCTTTCGGGTTATGCCGCAGGCCGATGGCGGTGACACCCGCGACCGCGGCGATCATCGCCTGACGCTCTTCCAGGGTGCGCGCCTTGTACAGGTAGGCGATGCCTTCCTCGGTGAGCAGATGGGTGACGTCGTCGCCGTAGATCATGATCGGCGCCAGCGGCATGCCGGCCTTCTTCGCTACGTCGACGGCATCCAGACGTTCGACGAAGGTGGGTTTGCCGCCCTCTTGGAAGGTCTCGACCATCTGCACCACCAGCTTCTTGCCGCGTTCGAGCAGAGTCACCGGGCCTTCGCCACCTGGCGTCGCCATGTCCAGCCAGGCCGGTGTGCTGTGGCGGCGCCCGCGCGGGTCATGGCCCATGTTCGGCGCGCCGCCGAAACCGGCCAGGCGCCCACGGGTCACGGTCGAAGAGTGGCCATCGCCGTCCACTTGCAGCGTGGCACCGATAAACAGGTCGACCGCGTATTGCCCAGCCAACTGGCACATCATGCGGTTGGAGCGCATCGAGCCGTCGCGGCCGGTGAAGAACACGTCCGGGCGCTGGGCGATATAGCCTTCCATGCCCAGTTCGGTGCCGAAACAGTGCACGCTTTCCACCCAGCCGGTCTCAATGGCCGGAATCAGCGTCGGGTGCGGGTTGAGCGTCCAGTTACGGCAGATCTTGCCCTTCAGCCCCAGTGATTCGCCGTAGGTCGGCAGGATCAGCTCGATGGCAGCGGTGTTGAAGCCGATGCCGTGGTTGAGCGACTGCACGTTGTGTTTTTCGTAGATGCCGCGAATCGCCATCATCGCCATCAGCACATGCACCGGCTTGATATGGCGTGGGTCGCGGGTAAACAGCGGCTCGATGTAGAACGGCTTGTCGGCCACCACCACGAAGTCGACCCAGGAAGCAGGGATGTCGACCCGCGGCAGCTCGTCGACGATCTCGTTGACCTGGAAGATCACGATGCCGTCGCTGAACGTCGTGGGCTCGACCAGCGCCGGGGTGTCCTCGGTGCTCGGGCCGGTGTAGATGTTACCGTGGCGGTCGGCCTGGAAGCCGGCGACCAGCGCGACGTTGGGGATCAGGTCCACCAGCAGGCGCGAATAGAGTTCGATATAGGTGTGGATGGCGCCGACTTCCATCTGCCCGTCTTCGAGTAGTTGGCCAATGCGCAGGCTCTGCGGCCCGGCGAAGGAGAAGTCGAGCTTGCGGGCGATGCCGCGCTCAAACAGGTCAAGGTGCTCGGCGCGGCTGACGCTGGGCATGATCATGTGCAGGTCGTGCAGGCGGCCGGGGTCGGCCTGGGCCAGCGAGCGGGAGAGGAAGTCCGCCTGCTTCTGGTTATTGCCTTCGAGCACCACGCGATCGCCGGGGGCGATCAACGCTTCGAGCGCCGCGACGATCTTGTCGCTGGGCAACACCACGCCATCGGCGAGGTTGCGCACCTGATCGAGTCGCCGGGCTTTTTCAGCGCGACGACGCGACCACTGCGGCGGTGGGGATATTGTTGTTGTCATTGAAGACTCCACGAGTTCCGCTGTCGTGGCGACACAGTAGGAGCGCAATTCCCACCCATCAATCAAGCCCGGCGTCTTATCGTTACGCTCAGGTTAACAATTGGTATCGGTTAACCTTGTTCAGCAGACCGGGCATACTGCCCCACCCTCCTCCTTTACCTTGGCCACCATGCGCATTCACGTCACCTTCATCGACCGCGTTGGCATCACCCAGGAAGTGCTCGCCCTGCTGGGCGGACGCAACCTGAACCTTGATGCCGTTGAGATGGTGCCGCCCAACGTCTATATCGACGCGCCAACGCTCAGTGCGGCGGTGCTCGAGGAGCTGCGCGACGCCCTGTTCAAGGTGCGCGGTGTGCAGGCGGTGACCATCGTCGACATCCTGCCTGGTCAACGTCGTCGCCTGCAGCTCGATGCGCTGCTGGCCGCCATGAGTGACCCGGTGCTGGCTGTTGACGGCGGCGGTCGCGTGCTGCTGGCCAACCCAGCCTTCAACGCGTTGTGTGGCCGCGAGCCGGAAGGTGAAGCCCTGGGCGAGCTGTTTGCTGAGGCCGATCTACAGCAGGCGCTGCTCGACCAGCAGTTCCGCCTTCCGCTGCGTGAGGTAACGCTCAACGGCCAGGCGCTGCTGCTCGACGCCACGCCCATCCGCGAAACCGCCGAAGCCGGCCAACTGGCCGGCGCGCTGCTCACTCTTTATGAGCCCAGCCGCATTGGTGCGCGCCTGGCGGCACTGCACCATGACCATGCCGAAGGGTTCGACTCGCTGCTCGGCGACTCACAGCCCATTCGAACGCTGAAGGCCCGCGCCCAACGGGTCGCGACACTGGACGCGCCCCTGCTGATTCACGGCGAAACCGGCACAGGTAAGGAGCTGGTGGCCCGCGCTTGCCATGCCCTGAGCCCGCGCCATGCCGCGCCATTTCTGGCACTCAACTGTGCGGCATTACCGGAAAGCCTCGCCGAGAGCGAGCTGTTCGGTTACGCCCCCGGCGCCTTCACTGGCGCCCAGCGTGGCGGCAAGCCCGGGCTGCTGGAGCTGGCCAATCACGGCACGGTATTTCTCGATGAGATCGGCGAGATGTCGCCGTATCTGCAAGCCAAGCTGCTGCGTTTTCTCAGCGACGGTACCTTTCGCCGGGTCGGTGGCGACCGCGAAGAGCGCGTCAACGTGCGCATCATCAGCGCCACCCACCGCGACCTCGAACGCATGGTCGCCGAAGGCGATTTCCGTGAGGATCTGTTCTACCGCCTCAACGTGCTGAACCTGCAGGTGCCGCCATTGCGTGAGCGCGGTCAGGATATCGTGCTGCTTGCCCGGCACTTCATGCAGCAAGCCTGCGCACAGATCCAGCGTACCCAGTGCCGGCTTACGCCCGACACTTACCCCGCACTTCTCGGCAATCGCTGGCCGGGCAATGTGCGGCAGTTGCAGAATGTGATCTTCCGAGCGGCAGCGATTTGCGAGAGCAATCTTGTACAGATCGATGATCTCGACATCGCCGGTACGGCAGTCGCCCAGCATTCAGGAGGTGAGGTGACCAGCCTGGAAGCAGCTGTGTGGAGTTTCGAGAAGGAGTTGCTGGAAAGGCTCTACGTCAGTCATCCCTCGACGAGGCAGTTGGCAACGCGCCTGCAGACGTCACATAGCGCCATTGCGACGCGGCTACGCAAATACGGTATCAAGGCCAAGCGCTAACTTCGCCAAGTGGGCGGGTGCTCCCAACCGCGGAGGCAGAAACACCCACGCCCGGTCAGCGCTTACTGGCTGGCGCCGCCGCCAGTGCCACCTGCACCACCGCTACCACCGGTGCCGCCACCCATGCCGCCGCCGGTGCCGGTACCTGTCCCAGTGCCCGAACCGCCGGTGCCGCCACCATTGGTACCGGTGCCGCCAGGCATCGGATCGGAACCAGCGCCCGTGCCATTGCCGGTCCCCGTTCCGGTGCCCGGGGTGGTGCTGGTGCCATCGGTACCAGGCGCAGGAGTGCCCGGGGTCATCATGCCGTTATCGGTAGGCGGGGCACCCGGTGTGGTCGACGGCTGCGGCGTAGTGGTGCCCGGGGCCGGCGCGCTGGAATCCGCAACGGCAGGCAGAACGGCACCGGCTAGCAGGCCGCTAAGTACGAGGGCAGGAATCTTCATCTTGTTCATTGTCGTCACCTTTCATCCAGTTGGTGTGCAAGCTCATCCGCTTTCTTCAATGAAAGCGAACGCTCCCTACACCCGACTGGCCGTGGTTCGACAACGTTCGTAAATCAGGATAAACGGTCGTTTTCCTGCAACATCCCGACAAATTCGTTGATCCACGGCTCCGCATCCTGCTCCGGCGTGACGCTTTCGCTGGCATCGATACGCAGCATCGGCAGCACTTCGCGCACGCCCAGTTCGCCATACAGTTCGCGGGCCTGTTCGCCGCCTGCGCAATAGGTATCGCCATAGCTGGAGTCGCCCAGGGCGATCACCCCGCCTGGCAGACCACTCCAGGCCGGCAGCTGATCGCGGATATGGTGATAAAGCGGTTGCAGGTTATCCGGCAGCTCACCCATGCCGGTAGTCGACGTCACCACCAGAAAGGCTTCAGGGGCGAAGGCCTTGACCTCATCCAGGGTAGCGCGCGGGTTGTGCCAGGCTTGGATACCGGCCTTTTTGAGCAGCGACTCGGCATGCCGGGCCACTTCTTCAGCAGTACCGTAAACCGAGCCGGAAAGAATCGCGACTTTCATGAAAACTCCATCGATTAGAACTGCGCGCCATTATGCCGTATCACGCGGCGCTGCCGTGCACAGCGAAGCGGCATTAGGAGTACCTCTGATAGACTGGCAAAAATCGACGGGGGCGCTTGTGATGATCAATGCCAACTTGCTGCAACGGGTGGTCGAGGCTTCAAACGACGGCATCGTGGTCGCGGAACAGGAAGGCGATGACCACATTCTCATCTACGCAAACCCAGCCTTCGAAGCACTGACCGGCTACGGCGGCGAAGAGATCCTCTATCAGGACTGCCGATTCCTGCAGGGCGAGGAGCGTGATCAACCCGCTCTAGAGCTGATCCGCAAGGCCATCCACAGCCGCCAGCCCTGCCGCGAGGTGATTCGCAATTACCGCAAGGACGGCAGCACCTTCTGGAACGAGCTGTCGATCACCCCGGTCTTCAACGAAGCCGATCAGCTGACCTACTACATCGGCATCCAGAAGGACGTCAGCGAACACGTCGCCAATCAGCAGCGGGTCAAAGACCTCGAAGCCGAGCTGGTGCAGGTGCGCGCCGAACTGGCAACGCTTAAAAACGCTCGGTAGCGGTAACTAAAGGGGTTGCGAGTTGTCACAAGGGAGCCCCACTCCCTTGCGTAGAAGCAGTCATGCAAGACTCGTCGCTGTTAACCCCGCTCGAAATGGAATTCATTCAACAGCTTACGGAAAGCGCCCCCACACCCGCCGAGCCAGAACCGGTTCTGCAGGTCGATGCTGCACGTCAGACCGCTGAGCTGCTGGCCAGTTGTGCTGCCAAGGAGCAATTGACCATCGAAGCGCACATCGACAATCAACGCCTGACCTTCAAGCCGCACCTGGTCACCGATGCCCATAACACACCGCATCTGGAGCTGGGCGTGCCGCAGATTTTCGAGGAAGGTTCCTTCAACCGCGCCTGGCGCCTGCCACTGGACCCGCCGCAGCCGTTACTGCGCCGTGATGGCCAGCCGAGCAGCCTGGAGATTCATGAACTTTCACTGAGCGGCCTGCTGGTGGCGCAAACCGCCAAGGCCTCGCCGCCGGAGCGCTTCAGCCTGGGTTTGGATATCGAGGATATCGAGCCGGTGATCCTGCAGGGCAGCCTGGTGCGCATTACCGACGAGGGTATGCTGGCCTACGAACTGGCGCTCGACGAAGACAGCAGCGAGCGCCTGCAGGCGCACCTGTACCAGCAGCACCGCAAGCTCTACCCCGAAGCGCACAGCCTATAAGAGGCAACTCAGGTATCCAGCCGCCCCGTCAGAAACTGCCGCAGACGGCGTCTGATCAGTCGCCCGTCGCTTCCCAGGCAAGCGATGGCCGAGCCGCGGAAGGTATCCTCCAAGAGATCGGCACCCTCGCCTACAATGGCCAGCGGGCATTCCAGGCTCATCGACAGGCGCTCCAGCTGTTGCGCGGTGTCGGCGGCCGGCGCTTGATTGGAAAACACCACCACCGCCACCGGTTGCATCTTGTCGCATACCTGCGGCAGCTCTTCCAGCGCTTGCCCAATGCCAAGTACATGCACCGCGGCGTCGGCCGGATTGAGCAACAGCCCGGTCACCAGCAACTCCAGCTCGCGGCAGCGCCCCGGCAACGCCACCAGCAACAGGCGACGGCCTGGCTCGTCCCGCAGGTTGTGCAGGCGCTGCAACACCCGGGTGCGCAGGTAGGTGTCGAAGAACAGCCACTCGCTGCCGTAGCCTGGCCGCCCGTAACGCAGCAGCAAACGCTGCCAGAGCGGCATGATGATGTCTTGAAAGGTCACTGCTTGCGGATAGCTGGAAAACACCTGGCCGTAGACCCGATCAAGCTCGGCCTCGTCGAATGCCTGCACAGCCGCCAGCAGCCGCGTTTGCCACTGCGCCCACTCACCCGAGGTGGCCGATTCGTAGGTCGGCGTGACGCTGGCCTGAGTGGTTTCATTGCGCGCCAGGATGCGCCCAACCTTGCTAACCGGCACGCCGCGCTCGATCCACGCCAGTACGCTGCGCACCATTTCCACGTCTGCCGGGGAATAAAGCCTGTGGCCACTGTCGGTGCGAACCGGCTGAATGAGGCCGTAGCGCCGCTCCCAGGCGCGCAGCGTCACCGGGTTCACGCCAGTCAAGCGCGACACCTCGCGGATCGGGAACAGGTCCTCTTCCTTAAAGGCATTGACGTTGAAAGGTGCGGAACCAACCAGATCGGACATAGAAAAAACCGTTGCTGAGGTCAGAATTCACAAGTCTACTCCAGCTCGGGCCGCCATTGACGTTACTTGTACAGGCCCTGTACAGACGATAAGAACTCCCGGCTGCTGTGCTCCCTAACGAATCCAGACTGCCCAAGCCGGTGCAAAGTTGAAGTGAATCGCGGGTAGCTGACTGGCGAATGCCGCTTTGGCCGACGAACGGCAAATTGCCTCTCGTCCCTGTAAATGCAGGCACCTGGCCATATTTTTCAGTTTGCCCGCAAAGGCCTCTAGCTAATTGGCCGGAAATAGGAATAATCCTTGCTGCAATCACGACGCGGCTCAACACCCCGAACCGCGTCTATCGCCTGGCCCTACCCTGGTCATGTGCTCAGCAGGAGATACACGATGTCTACCGAACCGGTCACCCTCATGGTGGCGCGCCGCGTCGCTGGCGAGCGCTATCACGATTTCATCGCCTGGCTGCGCGAAGGCGAACAACTGGCTACCGACTTTCCCGGTTATCTGGGTTCGGGCGTACTCGCCCCGCCGCCTGGCGACGACGAATTCCAGATGATCTTCCGCTTCACCGACGAGCACACCATGGCCACCTGGGAGCACTCCGCTTCGCGCCGGACCTGGCTGGAGCGCGGCAAGGGCCTGTTCGCCCAACCCCACGAACATCGTGCCCTGGGTCTGGATGCCTGGTTCGGTAGCGGCGTGCGCCAGCCGCCGCGCTGGAAGCAGACCATCGCCATCTGGCTGGCGTTCTTTCCGGTTTCGCTATGTTTCAACCTGCTGTTTGGCGGTCTGCTGGCCGATGTGCCACTGGTCACCCGCATATTGCTAAGCACCCTGGCGCTGACGCCGCTGATGACCTACCTGTTCATTCCGCTGGTCACCCGCATGCTCGCCCCCTGGCTGCAAGGTACCCGCAGTGCAGCAATGCCGCGCCGCGCGAGCCCTTCGACAAACAGCTGAATCAGTACGCCGGCGCCTTACGGTGACGGCATTTCACTTTCCCGTAGAAGTCGAAGGGTTGTACAGGTTGTACGGCTGCTATAACGTTGTACAACCTGATTAGCCGGCATGCATTGCGGCGCCTCCTTCGTTCACCTGCGGTCGACTTCTATGAGCGCCAGCAACGCCCCGATTCTGATCACCGGTGCCAGCCAGCGCGTCGGTCTGCATTGCGCCGAACGCCTGCTCGACGACGGCCATCAGGTGATCCTCACCTTTCGCAGCGAAAGACCTGCTCTGCTCCGCCTACGCGAGCGCGGTGCGCTGACCCTGCAAGCAGACTTTCGCGACGAAGCCAGCATCCTGGCCTTCATTGGCGAACTCAAAACACATACCGATAGCCTGCGCGCCATCGTGCACAACGCCTCGGCCTGGTTCGCCGAGGCGCCCGACGAGGAGGCCTCGGCCTTCACGCAGCTGTTCACCGTGCACATGCTGGCGCCCTACCTGATCAACCTGCACTGCGCCGAGTTGCTGCAGCGCAGCGAGCAGGCAGACATCATCCACATCAGCGATGACGTGGTGCGCAAGGGTTCGAGCAACCGCCCGGCCTACTGCGCCAGCAAGGCAGGCTTGGACAGCCTAACCCTGTCGTTCGCGGCCCGCTTCGCGCCCGACATCAAAGTCAACGGCATCGCCCCGGCGTTGTTGATGTTCAACGAAGAAGACGACGCCCAATACCGCGCCAAGGCCCTGAGCAAATCCGCCCTGGGTTTCGAACCCGGCCCCCAGGTGATCTACCAGAGCCTGCGCTACTTGCTGGACAACCCCTACATCACTGGCACCACCCTGACCGTGAACGGCGGCCGCCATCTCAAATGAGCCGCTTTGAGGACCTGACGATGAACCCATTACTGCCCAACCATTACCGTGAAATCCTCGTTGGCCTCGGCGAGAATCCCGAGCGCGAAGGCCTGCTCGACACGCCCAAGCGCGCCGCCAAGGCCATGCAGTACCTGTGCAACGGCTACGAGAAGAGCCTGGAGGAAGTCGTCAACGGCGCGCTGTTCAGCTCGGAAAGCGATGAGATGGTGATCGTCAAGGACATAGAACTCTATTCGCTGTGCGAGCACCACCTGCTGCCTTTTATCGGCAAGGCGCACGTGGCTTACATCCCCACCGGCAAGGTGCTCGGCCTGTCGAAGATCGCGCGTATCGTCGACATGTACGCACGCCGCCTGCAGATCCAGGAAAACCTCACCCGGCAGATCGCCACCGCCATCGAACAGGTCACCCAGGCCGCCGGCGTGGCCGTGGTGATCGAAGCCCAGCACATGTGCATGATGATGCGCGGCGTGGAGAAGCAGAACTCGGTGATGAGCACCTCGGTGATGCTCGGCGCCTTCCGCGAGTCCTACAATACCCGTCACGAATTCCTGCAACTGATCGGACGGAGCAAGTAAACATGCCCAGACTCGAACCCGGCATGGCGCGCATCCGCGTCAAGGACCTGCGCCTGCGCACCTTCATCGGCATCAAGGAAGAGGAGATCAACAACAAGCAGGACGTGTTGATCAACCTGACCATCCTCTACCCTGCCGTCGACGCGGTGCGTGATAACGACATCGAGCATGCGCTCAACTACCGCACCATCACCAAGGCCATAATCGCCCACGTGGAAGGCAACCGCTTCGCCCTGTTGGAGCGACTGACCCAGGAGATTCTCGACCTGGTGATGACCCACGAGGCCGTACGCTACGCGGAAGTGGAGGTCGACAAGCCCCACGCGCTGCGCTTCGCCGAGTCGGTATCGATCACCCTCGCCGGGCACCGCTGAGCCATCGGCCGCCCGGTTGCCGAGCGGCCTGCCGGCTTCTATCATCGCCGCCATCCCTCCCGGAGAGAGCATCGCCATGAACGACCAACAACGCCTCGAACTGGAAGCTGCTGCCTTTCGCCGCCTGGTACAGCACCTGCGTGAACGCCCGGATGTGCAGAACATCGACCTGATGAACCTGGCCGGTTTCTGCCGCAACTGCCTGTCCAAGTGGTACAAGGCCGCGGCTGACGATCTGGAAGTCTCTATCACTCCGGATCAGGCCCGCGAAGAGGTCTACGGCATGCCCTACGCCGAGTGGAAAGCCAAGTACCAGACCGAAGCCAGCCTCGAGCAGCAGGCTGCCTTCAACGCCAAGAACCCGAAAGGATCCGCATGAGCCACCTGAACGACTTCCGCGCCCGCCTGGGCGCCGAGCATTTCGCCTTCGCCGAAACCCTGGCCTTCATCGCCGAGCACTACGACTACCAGCCCAGCGCCTTTCGCAACGGCGAAGTGAGCAACGCAGCCGGCCAGAACGAAGGCTCTTGCAAAACCCTGGGCCTGGCCCTGCTCGAGGGTCTGACCGACCTGGAGGCCCTGCAGAGCTTTGGCGAGCACTACCGCAGCGTGTTGGCCACGCCCGAAGGCAGTGACCATGGCAACATCCGCGCCCTGATGAAGAACGGCTTGGCCGGCGTTGCGTTCGACCAGCAACCATTGACTCGCAAAGCCTGACGATCTCCCCTCACCCGCCAGAACGCCTGGCGGGCATTCCCGCGCCAAATCATCACGCCCACAGCCCATCGCCCCTGCCGGCCGTAGAGCCAGAGCGGTGAAAGAGGTGCGGGTGATGGAAACAGAGTCGTGAATCGCCCAGCGCCGCCCCGGCGAAGGCGGGGCGGCGCGGTGAGCGGGATGCCAGCGCTTACAGCAGCTTGCGATCCTTGCCGGCGGCGATGCGCAGGCGCAGGGCGTTGAGCTTGATGAAGCCCGCCGCGTCGGCCTGGTTGTAGGCGCCGCCGTCTTCTTCGAAGGTGGCGATGTTGGCATCGAACAGCGAATCGTCGGACTTGCGGCCGACAACGATGACGTTGCCCTTGTACAGCTTCAGGCGAACCACACCGTTCACGCTGGCCTGGGATGCGTCGATCATCTGTTGCAGCATCAGACGCTCCGGGCTCCACCAGAAACCGTTGTAGATCAGGCTGGCGTACTTGGGCATCAGCTCGTCTTTGAGGTGAGCGACTTCACGGTCCAGAGTGATCGACTCGATGGCACGATGAGCTTTGAGCATGATGGTACCGCCCGGGGTTTCGTAGCAGCCACGGGACTTCATGCCGACGAAACGGTTCTCGACGATGTCCAGCCGGCCGATGCCGTTCTCACCGCCGATGCGGTTCAGTTCGGCCAGCACGGTGGCCGGGCTCAGTTCCTTGCCGTCGATGGCGACGATGTCACCGGCCTTGTAGGTCAGCTCGATGTAGGTCGGGGTATCCGGCGCCGCTTCCGGCGACTTGGTCCAACGCCACATGTCTTCTTCGTGCTCGGTCCAGGTGTCTTCCAGCACGCCGCCTTCGTAGGAGATGTGCAGCAGGTTGGCATCCATGGAGTACGGCGACTTCTTCTTGCCGTGACGCTCGATCGGGATGGCGTGCTTCTCGGCGTAGTCCATCAGCTTCTCGCGCGACAGCAGATCCCACTCGCGCCATGGGGCGATGACTTTCACGCCAGGCTTGAGCGCATAGGCACCCAGTTCGAAACGCACCTGGTCGTTGCCCTTGCCGGTGGCGCCGTGGGAGATGGCGTCGGCGCCGGTCTCGTTGGCGATTTCGATCAGGCGCTTGGCGATCAGCGGACGGGCGATGGAGGTACCCAGCAGGTACTCGCCTTCGTAGATGGTGTTGGCGCGGAACATCGGGTAAACGAAATCACGCACGAACTCTTCGCGCAGATCGTCGATGTAGATTTCCTTGACGCCCATGGCCTGGGCCTTGGCGCGGGCCGGCTCGACCTCTTCGCCCTGGCCGAGATCGGCGGTGAAGGTCACCACTTCACAGTTATAGGTATCTTGCAGCCACTTGAGGATCACCGAGGTGTCCAGGCCACCGGAATAGGCCAGAACTACCTTTTTGACGTCCGCCATGCCATCCACTCCACGGGGTTGTTCGAAAGCCCGTGATTCTACTGCCCATGGCCGCCGATTTACAGGGGCGCGACAGGCGATGGCGTCGAAGCGACAGACTCAGGAGGTGGAAGCCGGGGTTGCCGGCACCGCCGGCGCTGCGGGTGTGGCCTGCTCGGTCGGCTGCACCGGCGCTTCCGGCACCCTGTCCAGACGCACGGACACCCGGCGGTTCTTGTCACGGTTGGCAGGACTGTTGTTGGGCACCAGCGGATAACGCTCGCCATGAAAACGCATGATGATGCGTTCGTCTGGCACGCCCTGGGCCTTCAGGTAATCCATCACCGCAAGGGCACGGCGGCGCGACAAGTCGCGGTTGGTCAGGCGATTGCCGCTGTTGTCGGAATGCCCGTCCAGCTCGATGCGGTTGACCGTGGGGTCGGCCTTCATGAAATCGAGAATGATCTCAAGCTTGGCCTTGGCCATGGCATCGAGTTCGGTGCCACCGCCTGGAAAACCGATGTTGGACTGGCGCACCTGGTCGAAATTGACCGGCAGCAGCTTGGTCGTGCAGTTGAGGTAATCCTCGTAGGCCTTGCGAAAACGCACCGGCAACAGCCGCACTTCCAGGCTCTCTCCGCCCATGGAAGTGCGATGGCGTACCAGCGGGCTGCGCCCCTCCAGCAGGCCGGTGAGCAGGCGCCCGGCCTGTTCCTGGCTGCTGTTGAACGGCACCTCGCCACTGACCACGCTGACTGCGCCCAGATTGATGTCGCCGCGCCCCGGCTGCCACGGCGCCGCGGCCGCCAGCAAGGTGGCCGAGCCGCTGCCCAGCCAGCGCTCGCGAACCTGCAGGCGGAAGGTGGCCTGCTCGCCAGCGCGCCGCACGAATTCTCCAGCACCGAAATCGGTGATTGGCTGGCTAAGGCGGCACTCGAACTTGTCGCCAGCCACCTGCCACTCGACCTTTTCCAGGCGCGTCTGGAAGCTGATCGCGTTGGCCGGCAAGTGTATGCCGGCGCTGACGAGCAAGCCGATGATGAGGGAAAGAGGCTGTCGCACAGCGAGCTCCGGGAAAACACTAGGTACTGTCTGGGTATCGGTGGCCGGCGGGAAAACTTGAGTGCGCTGCCCACCTATCTGCGGCGTGCCCCCGCCGCCCTTTTCCGGTAGCATTCCGGGCATGTTTTCGCCCCGCCTGGAAGCCTCAATGACCGACCGCATCACCCTGCTGCGTCCTGACGACTGGCACATTCACCTGCGCGACGGCGCTGTACTGCCGCACACCGTTGCCGATGTGGCCCGAACCTTCGCTCGCGCGATCATCATGCCCAACCTGGTGCCACCGGTGCGCAACGCCGCCGAAGCAGGTGAGTATCGCCAGCGCATTCTCGCCGCACGGCCAGCCGGCAGCCAGTTCGAGCCGCTGATGGTGCTTTACCTCACCGACCGCACCACCGGCGACGATATCCGCGCTGCCAAAGCCAGCGGTTACGTGTATGCGGCGAAGATGTACCCGGCGGGCGCTACCACCAATTCCGACTCCGGCGTCACCAGCCTGGACAACATCAGCGGTGCCCTCGAGGCCCTGGCCGAAACCGGTCTGCCGCTGCTGGTGCACGGTGAGGTGACACGCTCGGAAATCGACGTGTTCGACCGTGAGAAGGCCTTTATCGACGAACACCTGTGCCGCGTCGTCGAGCGTTTCCCGACACTCAAGGTGGTGTTCGAGCACATCACCACCGCCGATGCCGCGCAATTCGTAAAAGAGGCACCGGCCAACGTCGGCGCCACCATCACCGCCCAGCACCTGCTGTACAACCGCAACCACATGCTGGTCGGCGGCATTCGCCCGCACTTCTATTGCCTGCCGATCCTCAAGCGCAACACCCACCAGCAGGCGCTGCTGGATGCGGCCACCAGCGGCAGCCCGAAATTCTTCCTGGGCACCGACTCGGCGCCCCACGCCAAGCACGCCAAGGAAAACGCCTGCGGTTGTGCCGGCTGCTACACCGCCTATGCAGCCATCGAGCTGTACGCCGAGGCGTTCGAGGAGCGTGGTGCGCTGGACAAACTGGAAGGTTTTGCCAGCCACTTCGGCCCGGACTTCTACAGCTTGCCGCGCAACACCGACACCATCACACTGGTGCGTGAACCCTGGGTCGCGCCGGCCAGCCTGCCGTTCGGCGAGCAGACGGTGATTCCGCTGCGCGCCGGCGAAACCCTGCGCTGGCGCCTGCTGGAGGCCGGTCAATGACTGAAGAACTGTACGACGACGAACAGGACCTGCCGACCAGCAGCGGCGCACGCCACCCAATGGCCGCGCGCTTTCGTGGCTACCTGCCGGTGGTCGTGGATGTCGAGACCGGCGGTTTCAATAGCGCCACCGACGCCCTGCTGGAAATTGCCGCCACCACAGTCGGCATGGATGAAGGTGGCTTCCTGTACCCGGACCACACCTACTTCTTCCGGATCGAGCCGTTCGAGGGCGCCAATATCGAACAGGCGGCGCTGGATTTCACCGGCATCAAGCTCGACCATCCGCTGCGCATGGCGGTCAGCGAAGAGCATGCGCTAACGGAAATCTTCCGTGGCCTGCGCAAATCCCTCAAGGCCAACGGCTGCAAGCGCGCCATTCTGGTGGGCCATAACAGCAGCTTCGACCTGGGTTTTCTGAACGCTGCGGTCGCCCGCTGCGACCTCAAGCGCAACCCCTTCCACCCCTTCTCCAGCTTCGACACCGCGAGCCTCGCCGGCCTCGCCTACGGCCAGACCGTCCTGGCCAAGGCCTGCCAGGCCGCCGGCATCGAGTTCGATGGCCGTGAAGCCCACTCCGCCCGCTATGACACCGAGAAGACCGCCGAGCTGTTCTGCGGCATCGTCAATCGCTGGAAGGAAATGGGCGGCTGGGAAGACTTCGACGAGTGAATGCCATGAAAAAATATCAGATCTTCATCGATGGTCAGGCCGGCACCACTGGCCTGCAGATTCGCCAGCGCCTGGCCAATCATCCGCAGATCGAAGTGGTCACCATCGACCACGACAAGCGCCGCGACGTGGACGCCAAGCTCGCGCTGATGCGTTCGGTCGACATCACCGTATTGTGCCTGCCTGACGACGCAGCCAAGGAAACTGCCGTCCAGGCCCGCGAAGTTGGCTGCCGCGTGCTGGACGCCAGCTCCGCTCACCGCACCGCCAGCGACTGGGTGTTCGGCATGGCCGAACTGGCCAAGGGTCAGCGCGAAGCGATCGCCAAGGCGCGCGCCGTCAGCAACCCGGGCTGCTACGCCACCGGCGCCATCCTGCTGCTGCGCCCGCTGATAGATGCAGGCCTGCTGACTGCAGATCGCGAGCTGTGCATCAACGCGGTATCCGGCTACACCGGCGGCGGCACCAAGATGGTCGAGCGCTATGAAGGTGAAGGCGCGCCAGTCTACGCCGCCTACGGCTTGGGCTTCGATCACAAGCACATTCCGGAGATCCAGCACTGGAGCGGCCTCAAGGCCCGCCCGATTTTCCAGCCGGCGGTCGGCAGCTATGACCAGGGCATGTTGGTGATGATCCCGCTGCAAGGCAGCAATGGCACCGAGCTGCACAAAGCGCTGGCCGCCTACTATCAGGGCGAGCAGTTCGTGCAGGTGCAGCCCTACAACGAGATCGCCGCGGAAACCGCACCGTTCATCACGCCCCACGGCCTGAGCGGCAGCAACCGCGCCGAACTGCAGGTATTCGGCGCCGCCAACGGCCAGCAGGCGCTGCTGGTGGCCAAGCTCGACAACCTGGGAAAAGGTGCCTCGGGCGCTGCCGTGCAGAACCTGAACATCATGCTCGGGCTAGAAGAAGGACTCTGCACGCAGATTGGCTGAGCCCTGCCCGCCCCCGAAAAAAAACCGGCCACAAGCCGATTTTTTATTGCCTGCGCGTCAGCTTCCCAGCCGATTTGCAGGGCCGTTTACCGGCGCAGAGTACCGCCTGTCCAAAGTCTGCCAATCAAGAGTCGGTTTATCTTTGACACGCATTCTCATTAACATTAGTATCCTTCGCCATCAGTCACAGCCAAGCGACGGGCCCAAGCCTATGTACGTCTGCCTCTGCGAAGGTGTCACCGACGGTCAGATCCGCGAAGCAATCTATGAAGGTTGCTGCAGCTACCGTGAAGTCCGTGAAACGCTGGGCGTTGCCAGTCAGTGTGGCAAATGCGCGTGCCTGGCCAAGCAAGTGGTGCGCGACACGCTGAGCGAAGTGCAGCAAAGCCAGGGCGTAATGGCCTACTCAGGAAATTTTGTTGCGGCTTGAATCGCCCTGTTTTGAAGAACCGGATCTTGTATCCGGTTTTTTTATGCCTGAAATTCAATGAGTTAGCGCCAAGACGCACAACTTAAACACTCTCATTTATATTTATTTTCACTTATATTTCAATAACTTACGTTTGACAGCCGTATTGTGCAAGCCCAGAATTCGCCATCGGTTACTCAATTTCGGTGGGCATGCACATGAAAGGCGACAAGAAGGTCATCCAGCATTTGAACAAGATCCTCGGCAACGAGCTGGTCGCGATCAACCAGTACTTCTTGCACGCCCGCATGTACGAAGACTGGGGCCTGACCAAGCTGGGCAAGCACGAGTACCACGAATCCATCGACGAGATGAAGCACGCCGACAAGCTCATCAAGCGCATTCTGTTCCTAGAGGGCCTGCCCAACCTGCAGGATCTGGGCAAGATCCTGATCGGCGAGAACACTCAGGAAATGCTCGAGTGCGACCTGAAGATCGAACACAAGTCGCACATCGACCTGAAAGAAGCCATCGCCTACTGCGAAAGCGTCGGCGACTACGCCAGCCGTGAACTGCTCGAAGATATCCTCGAGTCCGAGGAAGAACATATCGACTGGCTGGAAACCCAGCTGAGCCTGATCAAGGCGGTAGGGCTGCAGAACTACCTGCAGTCGCAGATGGACGAATAATCGTCGACTGCAACAAAAACGGGAGCCAAGGCTCCCGTTTTTTATGCCTGCGCTCTGGGCATAAAAAACCGGAGAGCCTTAAGGGCACTCCGGTTTTTTCTACTAGTGACTCAGGGAGCTTGCGAGCTAGAGCCATGCAAGGCGAAAACTGGCGAAAAAGCGGAGTGTACTTTTGTACATGAGCATTTTGAGTCAGTTTTCAACGCAGCAGGGCCGACGCGCAGCTGCTCAACAGATCACTTCTCGACGAAGGCGCGCTCGATCAGGTAGTCACCCGGTTCGCGCATACGCGGCGAAATCTTTAGGCCAAAGCTGTCGAGCACTTCGCTGGTTTCGTCGAGCATGCTCGGGCTGCCGCAGATCATCGCGCGGTCATCCTGGGGGTTGATCGGCGGCAGGCCGATGTCCGCGAACAGCTTGCCGCTGCGCATCAGGTCGGTCAGGCGACCCTGGTTCTCGAACGGCTCGCGGGTCACGGTGGGGTAATAGATCAGCTTTTCCTTCAGCGCCTCGCCGAAGAATTCGTTCTGCGGCAGGTGCTCGGTGATGAATTCGCGGTACGCCACTTCGTTCACGTAGCGCACACCGTGAACCAGGATCACCTTCTCGAAACGCTCATAGGTTTCCGGGTCCTGAATCACGCTCATGAAGGGTGCCAAGCCGGTGCCGGTGCTGAGCAGGTACAGGTGCTTACCTGGGTTGAGGTCATCGAGCACCAGAGTGCCGGTGGGCTTCTTGCTGATGATGACTTCGTCACCTTCCTTGAGGTGCTGCAGCTGGGAAGTCAGCGGGCCGTCCGGCACCTTGATGCTGAAGAACTCCAGATGCTCTTCCCAGTTCGGGCTGGCGATGGAATAAGCGCGCATGAGCGGGCGGCCGTTTTCCTGCTGTAGGCCGATCATCACGAACTGGCCATTCTCGAAGCGCAGGCCCGGGTCGCGGGTGCACTTGAAGCTGAACAGCGTGTCATTCCAGTGGTGAACACTCAGAACGCGTTCGTGGTTCATGTTGCTCATGTACGGGGGCTCCTGAAAAGTCGGGGCGCTGATGTTAAAGCGCAATTGCGCGGCATTCTAATCGCGCCCAGAATATCTGTTAAATGAATTATCAAGATATGGGTTATCGGTTATATAGATATGCGATTTACACTTCGTCAGCTCCAGGTCTTCGTTGCCGTCGCTCAGCAAGAGAGCGTGTCCCGGGCTGCTTCCCAGCTCGCCCTGTCGCAATCGGCCGCCAGTACCTCGATCACCGAACTGGAACGGCAATCGAGCTGCCAGCTGTTCGACCGCGCCGGCAAGCGCCTGAGCCTCAATGCCTTGGGCCGCCAGTTGTTGCCCCAGGCGGTCGCCCTGCTCGATCAGGCGAAGGAAATCGAAGACCTTCTGAACGGCAAATCCGGCTTCGGTTCACTGGCCGTGGGCGCCACCCTGACCATCGGCAATTACCTGGCCACCTTGCTGATCGGCGGTTTCATGAAGGTCCACCCGGAAAGCCAGGTGAAACTGCACGTACAGAACACCGCGCATATCGTGCAACAGGTGGCTCACTACGAAATTGATCTGGGTCTGATCGAAGGCGACTGCAGTCACCCCGACATCGAGGTGCAGAGCTGGGTCGAGGACGAACTGGTGGTGTTCTGTGCGCCGCAACACCCGCTGGCGCAGCGCGGCCAGGTGGGTATTCGCGAATTGAGCGGCCAGGACTGGATTCTGCGTGAACAGGGTTCCGGCACGCGTCTGACCTTCGACCAAGCCATGCGCCACCACTCCGCGGCACTCAACGTACGTCTCGAGCTGGAACACACCGAGGCGATCAAGCGCGCCGTGGAGTCCGGCCTAGGCATCAGCTGCATTTCCCGGCTGGCGCTGCGCGATGCCTTTCGCCGCGGCAGCCTGGTGCCGGTGGAGACGCCGGATCTGGATCTGCGCCGGCAGTTCTATTTCATCTGGCACCGGCAGAAATACCAGACTGCCGCCATGCGCGAATTTCTCGACATGTGCCGGGCGCTGACCGCTGGTATTCGCCGCAGCGACGAGATCGTCCTACCCGAGGTGCGCTAGCCCAGAAGGATAAGCGCCCACACGCTGGCGATCAGCGTCAGGGCCACCAGCTGGGCGGCGCTGCCCATGTCCTTGGCGGTTTTCGACAGCGGATGCAGGTCCAGAGAGATACGGTCGATGGCCGCCTCGACCGCCGAGTTGAGCAGCTCGACGATCAACGCCAAGAGACACACCGCGACCATCAGCGCGCGTTCGACCCGGCTGACATCGAGCAGCAGCGCAACGGGGATCAGCATCACGTTGAGCAGCACCAGCTGGCGGAAGGCTGCCTCGCCAGTGAACGCCGCGCGCAGGCCATCGAGCGAATAACCTGCGGCGTTGAGGACGCGCTTTAAACCGGTTTGACCTTTGAACGGTGACATGGGCATCGGACTATGACGGGAAAGGCGCGCAGGGTACGCGAGCGCACCGTGAAAATCTCGTGAAATGCGCCAGCATCAGGCAGCCGGCACGCTCTCCAGCTGCTGCAGCAGTAACGCCGCCTGGGTGCGGGTACGTACCCCGAGCTTGCGGAAGATGGCCGTCACGTGAGCCTTGACCGTCGCTTCGGAAACGCTCAGTTCATAGGCAATCTGCTTGTTCAGCAGCCCTTCGCAGACCATGGTCAGCACACGGAATTGCTGGGGCGTCAGGCTGGCCAACCCGGCGCTGGCGGCCTTGGCCTCGCTGGACAGGCTGACCGCCTCCTCGCTTTGCGGCGGCCACCACACCTCGCCTTCCAGCACCTGGCGCACCGCCTTCTGAATCACTTCGAGGGAGCTGGATTTGGGAATGAAACCGCTGGCGCCGAACTCACGGGCACGTACCACTACCGCTGCTTCTTCCTGAGCGGAGATCATCACCACCGGAATCTGCGGGTATTGCCCACGCAGCAGCACCAGCCCGGAGAACCCGTAGGCGCCGGGCATGTTGAGGTCGAGCAGAACCAGATCCCAATCGGTCTTCTCGGCCAGCCGGGCTTCAAGCTCGGCGATGCTGGCGACCTCCACCAGGCGCGCGCCAGCGCCCAGGCCCATCGTCAGGGCCTGCTGCAGCGCACTGCGAAACAGCGGATGATCATCGGCAATCAGGATTTCGTAAGCGACCATGGCAGATCCTGTTCTTCTTATAGGCATACCGTGCTGCAGACCCCATTTGCCTGACAGCGTGACGTACGGTGCCCACCAGCATGCCCAGCGCAGGCGGGGTGGTCAAGCGCAGCGCTTTGCGGCAAAGTCTGCGCCTTTTTTGCAGGAAGCTTTCGATGCCCAACCACGCACTGCGCGCCGATCTGTTGATGCTGCTTACCGCGCTGATCTGGGGCTCGTCCTTCGTCGCCCAGCGCCTGGGCATGGATGCCGTCGGCCCCTTTCTGTATAGCGGCCTGCGTTTCGCCCTGGCGGTGATCGTGTTGTTGCCGGTGATCATGCTGCTGCGCCGCCGTAGCGCCCAGTCGGCCTCGCCCATCAGTCGCCCGGTGCTGCTTGGCGGCAGCCTGATGGGTGCGGTGCTGGCCCTGGGCATCAACCTGCAGCAGGTCGGCCTGCTGTTCACCAGCGTCACCAACTCGGGTTTCATCACCGGCCTCTATGTAATCGTGGTGCCGCTGCTGGGGCTGTTGCTGGGTCACAAGACCGGGCTGGGCATCTGGCTCGGTGCCTCGCTGGCGGTGATCGGTATGTTCCTGCTCAGCGTCGGCGACGGTTTCCACGTCGCCTCCGGTGACCTGCTGCAACTGGCCGGCGCCTTTGTATGGGGTATCCATGTGCTGCTGGTGAGCTTTTTCGCCACCCGCCATGACGCCCTGGTGCTAGCCCTGGTGCAGTTCATCACTTGCGCTCTGATCAGTCTCGCCCTGGCGCTGCTGCTCGAACCGCTGCCCGGCGCCGATATCGTCCGCGCACTGCCGGCCATCGCCTACGGCGGCATCCTCGGTGTGGGCGTGGGCTTCACCCTGCAGGTAATTGCCCAGAAACATGCCATCGCTTCCCACGCGGCGATCATTCTGTCCCTGGAAGCCGTGTTCGCTGCCATCGCCGGCGCACTGCTGCTTGGCGAGGCGCTGTCTTCACGGGGCTATGTCGGTTGTGGGCTGATGTTCGCCGGCATGCTGCTCGCCCAACTGTGGCCCAAGCCGGCTGCGGTCAGAGAAACGGCTTGAGACGCTGGTGCAACGCGTCGTCGAGATCCACCGCGCGCGGCGCCTTGGAGGCTAGGTAATGCGCACTGAACACGTCGAGATAAGCGTTCAGGGCATCGGCAGCTCGCTCGTCACCGGCCAACTCCAGGCACATGGCCGCGACCTCCGCGGTGCACAGGTGATCGTCACGCTTGGAGCGCCTTAGCCGGTAGCGCGACAACGTTTCCGGCTGCAGGCTGAGCACCGGCAGGCTGTCCAGGTACGGGCTCTTGCGAAACATCTTGCGCGCCTGGGTCCAGGTGGCGTCGAGCAGTACGAACAGCGGGCGCTTGCCTGCGGCAGCCTCCACAGAGGTCACCACCCGCTCCGGCTCGGCATATTCGCCGGGAAACACCAGATAAGGCTGCCATTGCTCGTCATCGAGCAGGGCCGGCAGCGCCGGATCGACTTCGGTGCGCGACCAACCAAAGGCCGAGGTATCGGCCACGACATCGGCGATCAGCCAGCCGGTATTGCTCGGCTTCAGCGCCTCGACATCATGCATTACCAAGCACACCCCCGCGCGGGCAGAAACCTGCGGCTTCCACGCGCACAGGCAGTGGCTGCTGGCCAGGCGGCACTGCTCGCAACGTGAGGCCCGCGAGCCTCTGGCCAGAAAGGGTTTGACGCTGCGCGCCAGACGCGCGGCGCGCAATGCGTGAACGGCGTGGCTCATGGGCGCACGCTCGGCTTGGTCGGAATCACGCAGTGCAAAGCAGGAGAACACATGACGGGGCGCATCGCCTGGCAAAAAGGGCGCGTAGTCTAGCTGTGCCACACCGCTCAATACCACGCCGCGGCGACAACAAGCTTGGTAACATCGGGCATCGGTTGCCGGCCTGGTTCGCCAGAACGAACATAACCAGAAGAGCCCGGTCTATTACCGCTCACTGCCTTCAGGAGTCTGCCCCATGCAGCGTATTGCCCTATCCGTTCTTCTTGCCAGCCTGCTCCTGCCCGCTGCCCACGCCGCCTCGCTCAACGATTACGAGCTGACCAAAACCCTGGAAAAAGTGGCCAAGGAAAGCAGCGTCGGCACCCCGCGCGCCATCAACGAGGACATCCTCGACCGCGGCTATACAGTCGAAGGTAACCAGCTGATCAACCACCTCAGCGTACGCCCTGCCCATGGTGCACAGATGCGCAGCAACCCCGATACCGTGCGTGCACAGCTGACCAACAGCGTGTGCAGCAACCCCGGCTTTCGCAAGCTGCTGGCCAGCGGAGCGGTGCTGCGTTACGAGTTCAGCGAGATCCAGAGCAATCGTCCCATCACCACCGAGCAATTCGGCAAAGCCGACTGCCGCCTGTAAGTCATGTGAGCGTGGTAAAACCCGGGGCATTGACGCATAAGGAGTAGCGCAATGAACGATCACAGCAATGGCACCCTACCGCTAGGCGGCGATGCACTGGCAGCCGAACTGGATGCACTGGCGGCGCGGATAACTCCCGCCGACAGCGTCAACACCGCGCTGTACCGAGAGATGCTCGCCACCGTGGCGCGCATGGCCCAGGCCGACCGCAACCGCTGGGACGCCAAGATCATGCTGCAGACCCTGCGTGAACTCGAGCGAGCCTTCGCCATGCTCGACCGCTTTCGCCATCGCCGCAAGGTCACCGTGTTCGGCTCGGCACGCACCCAGCCCGGCCATCCGGTCTACGCCCTGGCACGGGAACTGGGCAAGACCTTGGCCCGCCATGACCTGATGGTGATCACCGGCGCCGGTGGCGGCATCATGGCCGCCGCCCATGAAGGCGCGGGCCGCGACAACAGCCTGGGCTTCAACATCACCCTGCCCTTCGAGCAATCCGCCAATGCGGTGATGAAAGGCAGCGACAACCTGCTGTCCTTCCACTTCTTCTTTCTACGCAAGCTGTTCTTCGTGAAAGAGGCCGACGCACTGGTGCTCTGCCCCGGCGGTTTCGGCACTCTGGATGAAGCGCTGGAAGTCATCACCCTGATCCAGACCGGCAAGAGCCCGCTGGTGCCGGTGATCCTGCTCGACGAGCCGAATGGCACGTTCTGGCAGGGTTTGCTCGATTACATCCAGCAGAACCTGGACAGCAACGGCTATATCCTGTCCAGCGACCTGAACCTGATGCGCCTGGTACACGACGCCGAGTCGGCCGCCCAGGAGATCGATCGCTTCTACGCCAATTACCATTCCAGCCGCTGGCTGCAGGATCAGTTCGTGGTACGCATGCGCAATCCGCTGAACGAAGCTGCGCTGGCGCACCTGAACCTGCAGTTCAGCGACCTGTGCAAGCATGGCGACATCCAGCAGCGACCAGCCGGTGACGAACTCGTCGACGGCACCGAACTGCATAAACTGCCGAGGCTGACGTTCGCCTTTAGCGGTCGCAATGCGGGACGTTTGCGGGAATTGCTCGACGTGATCAACCAGCCGCAGCATTGGCTGAGCTGAACACAGCGTCAAAAGGAAAGGGACGCCTGGGCGTCAGGGATGGCGAACCGAGCGGCTTGACCTGAAAAGAGGAATCAGTCGTCGAACGCGCCGCACAGCAGCTGACCGACCAGATCCATCGGATAGCCGCGATAGACCAGAAAACGCATCTGCTTGGCCCGTTCGCGCGCATCGCCAGGCAATTGACCGGCAAACTTGCGTTGCCAGGTCTCCCGCAAGCCTTCACGCCAGTCGATACCGCTGTCGCGCAGCGCCTGCTCTACATCCGCGCGGGCCAGGCCACGCTGGGAAAGATCATCGCGGATGCGCTGCGGACCGAAACCTGAGCGCGCCCGGTAACTGATGAAACTCTCCAGATAACGCGCCTCGGACAACAGCCCTTCTTCGCTCAGGCGATCAAGGACTGCTTCGATATGCTCGTCGCTGGCGCCGCGCTGGCGCAACTTGCGGGCCAGCTCGACGCGCCCGTGTTCGCGGCGCGCCAGCAGATCCATGGCGGCATGCCGTACCGCGGCGACGTTATCCAGAACAGCGGGCATCAGAAGTCGGCTTCGGTATCCACCAAGTCAGCAGCTGCGGCATTGGCCTTGGCAGGGCCAGAGACCACCAGCAGTTTGTCACGGATCTGGCCTTCGATTTCGCGGGCTACTTCCACGTTGTCTTCCAGGAACTTGGCGGCGTTGGCCTTGCCCTGACCGATCTTGTTGCCCTTGTAGCTGTACCAGGCACCGGACTTCTCGACCAGGCCCTGCTGCACGCCGAGGTCGATGATCTCGCCGTTACGGTAAATACCCTTGCCATAGAGAATCTGGAACTCGGCCTGGCGGAACGGCGGAGCGACCTTGTTCTTGACGACCTTGACGCGGGTTTCGCTGCCGACCACTTCGTCGCCCTCTTTCACCGCACCAGTACGGCGGATGTCGAGGCGAACCGAGGCGTAGAATTTCAGGGCGTTACCACCGGTGGTGGTTTCCGGGCTGCCGAACATCACGCCGATCTTCATGCGGATCTGGTTGATGAAGATCACCAGGCAGTTGGCGTTCTTGATGTTGCCGGTGATCTTGCGCAGCGCCTGGCTCATCAGGCGAGCCTGCAGGCCGACGTGCATGTCGCCCATCTCACCTTCGATTTCTGCTTTCGGTACCAGGGCCGCCACGGAGTCGACGATGATCACGTCGATGGCGTTGGAACGCACCAGCATGTCGGTGATTTCCAGGGCCTGCTCACCAGTGTCCGGCTGCGAGACCAGCAGGTCGTCGACGTTGACGCCCAGCTTGCCGGCGTAGTCCGGGTCCAGTGCGTGCTCGGCGTCGACGAAGGCGCAGGTTGCGCCTGCCTTCTGGGCTTCGGCGATGACCTGCAGGGTCAGCGTGGTCTTACCCGAGGATTCCGGACCGTAGATTTCCACGATACGGCCTTTCGGCAAGCCGCCAATGCCCAGCGCGATGTCCAGGCCCAGGGAGCCGGTGGAAATGGACGGAATGGCCTGACGGTCATGATCGCCCATGCGCATGACCGCGCCCTTGCCGAACTGTTTCTCGATCTGGCCCAGGGCAGCCGCCAACGCGCGCTTCTTGTTCTCGTCCATTGTATTCCTCACGTGATCAGAAGGGCCTGACGGCCAATAACTGTATAAGTAGACAGTATTATTCCACAGGGTTCGGCACTCGCCTACCCCGCAGCAGGATTTTCTTCGACCAGTAGTCGCAACAGGCCCTGCAATGCCGCTTCCACGGTTTGCAAACGCACGGCATCGCGGTCCCCGGGGAATTGGAAGCGCCGACTGAACAAGGTGTCGCCATCGCCCCAGGCGATCCACACGGTACCGACCGGCTTCTCCAGGCTACCGCCGCCCGGCCCGGCGATACCGCTGACCGCCGTAGCGTAGCGCGCGCCACTCTGGGCCTGGGCGCCGCGCACCATGGCCTCGACCACCTCGCGGCTGACTGCGCCTACCGTAGCGAAGTGCGCTTCGGGCACACCCAGCTGGCGGGTTTTCTGAGTATTGGAATAGGTCACGAAGCCGGCCTCGAACCAGGACGAGCTGCCCGCCACACGGGTAATGGCTTCGGCAATACCGCCACCGGTGCAGGACTCGGCGGTGGTGACCTGGGCACTCTTTTCCAGCAGGGCTTGGCCGAGACGGGCGGCGAGCCCGGTGATGGGCTGATCGTCGATATTCATCTGCGCTCCGGGGTTAAAGCGGGAGGGGTCGATACCGTACACTACGCGCTTTTGCGATTCAGCCGGACACTCGACACGATGAGCCAAAGCGACCTCTCCAGCCACACCCCGATGATGCAGCAGTACTGGAGACTGAAGAACCAGCACCCGGATCAGCTGATGTTCTATCGCATGGGTGACTTTTACGAGATCTTCTACGAAGACGCCAAGAAGGCCGCCAAACTGCTGGACATCACCCTGACCGCCCGCGGGCAGTCGGCGGGCCAGTCGATTCCGATGTGCGGCATTCCATTTCACTCGGTCGAAGGCTACCTGGCCAAGCTGGTCAAGCTCGGCGAGTCGGTGGTGATCTGCGAGCAGATTGGCGACCCGGCCACCAGCAAGGGCCCGGTGGAACGCCAGGTGGTTCGCATCATCACTCCGGGCACCATCAGCGACGAAGCGCTGCTCGACGAACACCGTGACAACCTGCTCGCCGCCGTACTGGGTGACGAGCGTCTGTTCGGCTTGGCCGTGCTGGACATCACCAGCGGCCGCTTCAGCGTGCTGGAGATAAAAGGCTGGGAAAACCTGCTGGCCGAACTCGAGCGCCTCAACCCGGCCGAGCTGCTGATTCCCGATGACTGGCCCCAGGGCCTGCCGGCAGAGAAGCGCCGTGGCTCGCGTCGTCGCGCGCCCTGGGACTTCGAGCGCGACACGGCCCAGAAGAGCCTGTGCCAACAGTTCGGCACCCAGGACCTCAAAGGCTTCGGCTGCGAAACCCTGACCCTGGCCATCGGCGCAGCCGGTTGCCTGCTGGCCTACGCCAAGGAAACCCAGCGCACCGCCCTGCCCCACTTGCGCAGCCTGCGTCATGAGCGCATCGACGATACGGTGATCCTCGACGGCGCCAGCCGCCGCAACCTGGAACTGGACGTCAACCTCGCCGGCGGCCGCGACAACACCCTGCAATCGGTGGTCGACCGTTGCCAGACCGCCATGGGCAGCCGCCTGCTCGGCCGCTGGCTGAACCGCCCGCTGCGCGATCGCACAGTGCTCGAAGCCCGTCAGGAGTCGATTGCCTGCCTGCTGGATCGCTACCGTTTCGAAACCCTGCAGCCGCAGCTCAAGGAAATCGGCGACCTGGAGCGTATTCTCGCCCGTATCGGCCTGCGTAATGCGCGCCCGCGGGATCTGGCGCGCCTGCGCGATGCCCTTGGCGCCCTGCCCGAGCTGCAACAGGCCATGGCCCAGCTCGACTGCGCCCACCTGACCGCGCTGGCAGGCACCATCAGCACCTACCCGGAACTGGCCGAGCTGCTCGCGACGGCGATCATCGACAACCCGCCCGCGGTGATTCGCGATGGTGGCGTGCTGAAAACCGGCTATGACGCCGAACTCGACGAGCTGCAGTCGCTCAGCGAGAACGCCGGCCAGTACCTGATGGACCTGGAAACCCGTGAGAAGGCCCGTACCGGCCTGGCCAACCTCAAGGTCGGCTACAACCGCGTGCATGGTTACTTCATCGAGTTGCCGAGCAAGCAGGCCGAGTCGGCGCCGGCCGACTACATCCGTCGCCAGACGCTCAAGGGCGCCGAGCGCTTCATCACCCCCGAGCTCAAGGAGTTCGAGGACAAGGCGCTGTCAGCCAAGAGCCGCGCGCTGGCCCGTGAGAAGCAGCTCTACGAGGAACTACTGGAGCGCCTGATCGGCCACCTCGGCCCGCTGCAGGACAGCGCCGCCGCCCTGGCCGAACTGGACGTGCTGAGCAATCTGGCCGAACGCGCCCTGAATCTGGACCTCAATCGCCCACGCTTCGTCGACGAGCCGTGCATGCTGATCGAGCAAGGCCGCCATCCGGTGGTCGAGCAGGTGCTCACCACGCCGTTCGTCGCCAACGACCTGAAGCTCGACGACGCCACGCGGATGCTCATCATCACCGGCCCGAACATGGGCGGTAAGTCGACCTACATGCGCCAGACCGCGCTGATCGTGCTGCTCGCCCATATCGGCAGCTTCGTGCCGGCGGCGCGCTGCGAGCTGTCGATGGTCGACCGCATCTTCACCCGCATCGGCTCCAGCGACGACCTGGCCGGCGGCCGCTCGACCTTCATGGTGGAAATGAGCGAGACCGCCAACATCCTGCACAACGCCAGCGACCGCAGCCTGGTGCTGATGGACGAAGTGGGCCGCGGTACCAGCACCTTCGACGGCCTGTCGCTGGCCTGGGCCGCTGCCGAGCAGTTGGCCAATCTGCGCGCCTACACGCTGTTCGCCACCCATTACTTCGAGCTGACCGTATTGCCGGAAAGCCAGCCGGCGGTGGCCAACGTGCACCTCAACGCCACCGAGCACAACGAGCGCATCGTCTTCCTGCACCACGTTCTGCCCGGCCCGGCCAGCCAGAGTTATGGTCTGGCAGTGGCGCAATTGGCAGGCGTGCCGGCGCCGGTGATCCTGCGCGCCCGCGAGCATCTGGCGCGCCTGGAAACCACCAGCCTGCCCCACGATCTGCCGCCGCAAAATCCGGGACAACCAGCTGCACCGATGCAGAGCGATATGTTCGCCAGCCTGCCGCACCCGGTGCTGGAAGAACTGCAGCTGGTCGATCCGAATGATCTGAGCCCGCGCCAGGCACTCGAACTGTTATATGCATGGAAGGCGCGGGTCTAACGCCAGAGCCAACTAGCTGATAGAATCCCGCGCGCTCCGGGAGCGCTGCGGCCTTTAGCCTGGCCCGCAAGCCCATTCCAGAGCCTGAGAGCGGCCCATTGAGAAACCGCTCGCTGCCGTAGCCCGAGGAGAAAACTAGAAATGACCTTCGTCGTCACCGACAACTGCATCAAGTGCAAGTACACCGACTGCGTGGAAGTCTGTCCGGTGGACTGCTTCTACGAGGGCCCGAACTTCCTGGTGATCCACCCGGATGAATGCATCGACTGCGCGCTCTGCGAGCCGGAGTGCCCAGCGCAGGCCATCTTCTCCGAAGACGAGATTCCCGATGGCATGCAGGAATACATCGAGCTCAACGCCGAGCTGGCGGAAGTCTGGCCGAATATCACCGAGCGCAAAGAAGCCCTGCCCGATGCCGAAGAATGGGATGGCGTGAAAGACAAGCTTCAGCACCTCGAGCGCTGAGCGAGGCGGCACAGGCCGCTAACAAAAATGCCGCTACCCCAGAGGGTGCGGCATTTTTTATGGGCGCTTGAAAAGTCGCCTGCCGCCGCGCTCGTAACAGCACGGTGACGCCTGGCGGCTATTCAGAATCGCGGATAAGCAACGCGGCTTGAGCACTTTTCTGCAGGCAAAAAAAAGGGGCGGTTTTACCCGCCCACTCTTTTGTCCCTATTCCCTGAAACTCCCAACTCATCATCCTGATGAATCGCTTCCCGCGATGTCCTGATCGTTGTCCCTAACGACCTGCACTTGTCCCTAAGCACGGTTCAGATATTAACGGCCTCGAGATTTATCACAACGCCCTCTCAACCGACGCAGGCAGCCAAGACACTCAAGCGTCCAATAAATAAATCATTTATTTACAATAACTTGAGAAATATAGATAACTCAACGTCAGTTTCCCAACGCGGAACTGTCACCCAGGCTTACAGAGCTTGTAAGCAATGACTTACATGATCAGGGCGAAAACGTGCGGAACCACGGAAGTGACGCAAGCTCACACCGGTGCGGCGAGCGGATGGAAGCTGAAGTAGTAGCGAAGGGCGTCGACCATCTCCAGGTAATCCTGGGGCGGCGACTGCAGCGTGAAACCCGAATCGAAGCTGCCCGGCGTCACGTCTTCCTGGCACCACAGGCAGGTGGCGGTGAAGTCGATATGGCGAAAGCCGTCACAACCCGGAATTTTCAGGCGCAGATCGAAGCAGCCCCCCACCAGCACCGGCAGTTGGCTGATCAGCATCAGGCCGTCTGCCGATACATTGCCCAGGTAACCGACTGGTTTGTCGGTAAAGGCATTGAAGACCTTCAGGTAGTAAGGCAGCTGGTGCCGTTCGATATGGCGGTTGGCGTTCATGATAGCAGAGCGCTATGAGTGTGAGGCGAGTATGCCGCCTGCCCAACTGACTGACCAGTGCTCAGTGACAGCGGCCTGACAACTGGTCGCGAAGCTGGCTGCGTGCGGCTTCCAGCTGCTCGTCGCTGTAATAGTGGCGCTCGCCACTGGCGCCCTGATGAAAGTAACGTCGCCCCTCGGGCATCGAAGCCAGTTGCGCACGCAACTGAGCGCAATCCTTGACGAGCTGCGCCTGCTGCTCACGGCGGGCTTGCGCAGCCTGGGCCTGTTCGTCGCGGCGCGCCTGGAAGTAGCGCTCGGCGCGTTCCTGGCGCTCCTGGGTGGCGGCGTCGCGTTCGATTACCTGGGGCTTTACCTCGACAGTTTGAGCATTGCCGCCCCGGGGCTGCTGACCGAAATGCACCTGACCGTTTTCATCGACCCAGCGATAGACCTGCCCGAAGGCCAGGCACGGCAATAACAGCAAACCAACCAGAGCACGCGTCACAGCCTTCTCCAGGCAATCAGTCCCGTGCCGTCAAAGCGTGCCGGCAGGCGACACCTTGGCGGGCTCGGCCGCACCCTGATGGCCGAGCTGGCGCAGGGTTTCCAGCCGCGCGCGGGCACGGAACGCGTATTCGCTGGTGGGGTAACGGCCGATGATGAACTGGTAGGTCTGCGCCGCATCCAGGTACAGGTTCTGCCGCTCCAGGCACTGGCCGCGCAGCAGGGAAATCTCCGGCTGAATATAGCTGCGCGAGCGGCTCGAGCGCTCGGCCTGGGACAGATACAGCAGGGCGTCTTCGCAATCACCCCGATCATAGGCCTGGTAGGCCTTGTTCAGATGATGATCGAGCGACATGCGGGTGCACCCGCCAACGACCAGCACACAGCACAGCAGCAACAGAATACGCATGGGTTTCTCCTCCAATGAGCAGCGTATCGGCGCGTTCCGTAAAAACTGAACAGCCGCATTGCCTGCGGGACGTTCGATAGACAATGATGAGCTACGACGCGCCAGGCTGACTCAGGTCAACGCTTGCCCACTGATGATGGGCTGCAATGCCCGCTACAGACTCAGCGAGGGTGCGTCCATGAAACTCGAAACGCTACTGGTCGTGATCGACCCCAGCCAACCCAGCCACCCGGCTCTGGAGCGGGCCGCCTGGCTGGCCCGGCACACCCAGGCACGCCTGCACGTGCTGCTGGTCGAGTATAGCTCTGCGCTGGATGGCAGCACGTTGGAGCAGAGCCTGCAGACCAGAGCCCGTGACGCCCTGCTCGAGCAACGCAGCAACTGGCTGCAGGAGATGCTGGCGCCGCTGCAAGACGAAGGGCTGGCCGTGCAGCAGGACGTTCGCTGGGGCAAGCGCCTGCATGAAACGGTGCTGGAGGTGGCTGAACAACTGCAACCGGATCTGGTACTCAAGTCCGCCGCCCATAACAACCTGCTGCGCCGCCTGCTGCTCACCGACAGCTGCTGGCAACTGATGCGCCACTGCCCTTTCCCGCTATGGCTGGTGCACCATGCCGAATGGCGCGGGCACAACCTGTGCACCGCCGTCGATCCGCTGCACAAGGACGACAAGCCGGCCACCCTCGACCATCACCTGATCGACACCAGCCAGGCGCTTGCCAAGGCCATCGGCATGCATGCCGATGTCGTGCATTGCCACGCTCCACTGCCGCGCACTCTGCTCAACAACGCCGAGCTGCTGGCCACCTATCAGCAGTACGTCAACGATGATGCGCAGCAGCATCACCAGGCCTTCGACGACCTGATTCGTCAGCACGGGATCGAGCCGGACGCCGCTCACCTGCTCGAAGGTGCGCCGGAGAATATGCTACCGCGCTTCGTGCGCAAGCACGAAATCGATCTGCTGGTGATGGGCGCCATCGCCCGCGGGCGGCTGGATACCATCCTGATCGGCCACACCGCCGAGCGCCTGCTCGAATCAGTGGACTGCGACCTGCTGGTGGTCAAGTTGCCGGTGGAAAAGTAGTGCAGTGGAACAATGACTACAGCGCGGCGGCGTAGTAGCCTCGCGGTCTGCTTCAATAAAGGAGTTCGCGCATGACCGTTCGCCGCACCAAAATCGTCGCCACCCTCGGCCCAGCCAGCAACTCGCCACAGATGCTGGAAAAGTTGATCCTGGCCGGGCTGGATGTTGCCCGCCTGAACTTCTCCCACGGCACGCCGGAAGAGCACAAGGCACGCGCCCAGCTGGTACGCGACATCGCCGCCAAGCATGGCCGCCATGTGGCTCTGCTGGGCGACCTGCAAGGCCCGAAGATCCGCATTGCCAAGTTCGCCAACAAGCGTATCGAGCTGCAGGTCGGTGATCGCTTCACCTTCTCCACCAGCCATCCGCTGACCGAGGGCAACCAGCAGGTGGTCGGCATCGACTACCCGGATCTGGTCAAGGATTGCGGTGTCGGCGACGAGTTGCTGCTCGACGATGGTCGCGTGGTCATGCGTGTTGAAAGCACCACCCCCGACACCCTCGAATGCGTGGTGCTGATCGGCGGCCCGCTGTCCGACCATAAAGGCATCAACCGTCGCGGTGGCGGCCTGACCGCCCCGGCCCTGACCGAGAAAGACAAGGCCGACATCAAGCTGGCTGCCGAAATGGACCTGGACTACCTGGCCGTTTCCTTCCCGCGCGATGCCGCGGACATGGAATACGCCCGCCAGCTGCGTGACGAAGCCGGCGGCAAGGCCTGGCTGGTCGCCAAGATCGAGCGCGCCGAAGCGGTGGCCAACGACGAAACCCTCGACGGCCTGATCAAGGCCAGCGACGTGGTGATGGTCGCCCGCGGTGACCTCGGAGTGGAAATCGGCGACGCCGAGCTGGTCGGCATCCAGAAGAAGATCATTTTGCACGCACGTCGCCACAACAAGGCGGTGATCGTCGCGACCCAGATGATGGAATCGATGATCCAGAACCCGATGCCGACCCGTGCCGAGGTGTCCGACGTAGCTAACGCCGTGCTCGACTACACCGACGCCGTCATGCTGTCGGCCGAGAGCGCCGCTGGCGCCTACCCGCTGGAAGCCGTGCAGGCCATGGCGCGTATCTGCCTGGGCGCCGAGCGTCACCCGACCGGCAAGAGTTCCAGCCATCGCATCGGCAAGACCTTCGAGCGTTGCGACGAGAGCATCGCCCTGGCGGCCATGTACACCGCCAACCACTTCCCAGGCGTGAAGGCGATCATCGCCCTGACCGAAAGTGGTTACACCCCGCTGGTCATGTCGCGCATCCGCTCCTCGGTGCCGATCTACTCCTTCTCCCCGCACCGCGATACCCAGGCGCGCTCGGCGATGTTCCGTGGCGTGTACACCATCCCGTTCGACCCGGCGGCCCTGCCGGCCGGCGAAGTCAGCCAGGCGGCGGTGGACGAGCTGCTCAAGCGCGGCCTGGTCGAGCAAGGCGACTGGGTGATCCTCACCAAGGGCGACAGCTACCACACCATCGGTGGCACCAATGGCATGAAGATCCTGCATGTCGGTGATGTTCTGGTCTGAGGACTGGCGCAGCAACATGAAGGCCCGGATCGATGCGGGCCTTTTCATTTGTGCAGCGTTCAGGCGTGAGGCAGAAACAGGTCGCTGAACAGCTGGCTGCGCGACAGGCCAGCCAGATACAGGCGCCGCAAAAGCGCCTCGACGGTTTGCGGGCCGCCACAGAGCAGCGCTACCGTTTGCCGCGATGCGGGGCGCAGATTGCCCAGAAATGCCGGCAAGGCGGCCGTCTCGATCAGCTCGACCTGTACCTGCGGGTGCCGACTGGCGATGCCCTGCAGGGCGTCGGCCAGGTAATGCTCAGCAGGCGTGCCGGCCACATGCACCACGCGAATCGTCCCCTGATGATCCTGGCGCAGCGCCTCGCGCAATACCGCCCACAGGGGCGCCAGGCCGGTGCCGGCGCCGAGCAGCCACAGCGGTTTTTCCTGCCAGTCCGGGTCGTAGTGCAGGGCCGCGCCGCTCAAGGCGCCCAGGCGCAGGCTGGCGCCGACCTGCAGTTGACGCACGGAATCGCAGAAGGCGCCGGGCCGGCCGCAATCGATATGAAACTCCAGCCAGGCATCCTCACCGGGCAAAGAGGCCAGCGAGTACGGCCGGGCGATGCCGTCCGCTGTCCACAGCAGCAGATGCTGACCCGCTCGATAACGCATGGGGTGCTGCGGCAGGAGGCGCAGGCGCACGACACGCTCGCTCAACCAGTCCAGCGCCTGAATCTGCGCCGGCATGGCATCACGGGTGGGATCGAAAACCTCCAGTTGCAGCGGCTCGATCACGCTGCACTGGCAGGCCAGACGCCAGCCCTGCTCGCGGCGCGCCATATCCAGCGCATCGGGTTTGGCATCGTGCGGCTCACCGGCGACGCAGCGTACCAGGCAGGCCTGGCAGCTGCCGGCGCGGCAGCTGTAGGGCACCGGCACACCGGCGGCGAGTAGCCCATCGAGCAAATTGCTGGCCGGGGCGACGTCCCAGCAGCGGTCACTCAGTCGCAGCTGGGGCATCGGTCAGCTGCCAGGTCGAGGCGCTGCGGTTGCGACCGCTACGTTTGGCCTCATAGAGGGCCTGATCAGCTCGGTGCAGGGCATCGTCGAGATCGTCGTACAGGGTCACCAGGGTCATTCCCACGGAAAGGCTGAGGTTGGTCACCTTAACATTAACCGGCTCGCACTCACTGAAGGCCACGCGTAAGCGCTCGCAACAGGCCATGAAGGAGTCGGCATCGGTATCGGGAATCAGCAGCACGAACTCCTCGCCGCCGTAGCGGGCAATCACGTCGCCCTCGCGCAGGCAGGCGCTGGCCACCCCGGCAAACGCCTGTAGCACGCGATCACCGGCGGCATGGCCATAGCGGTCGTTGATGCTCTTGAAGTGATCCAGGTCGATCAGCGCCAGGCCATGCTGGCGCAAGGGCGTCAGGCCATCGAGCGCCTGGGCGGCCATGCGCAGAAAATGGCGGCGGTTGAACAGGCCGGTGAGCTCGTCGGTGGCCACCATGTCTTCCAACTGGCGCATCATGCCACGCAGGGTTTCCTGGTGCGCCTGTAGCGCGAAGCGTCGATTGCGCATGCGCTGGCGCATCTGCTGCATATACCAGGCGAACAGGTTCAGCCAGATCAGCACCAGCGCCAACATGCCTATCTGCAGCACCGCCAGGCTGACATCGCGCAGGGTACCGGTCTGGTACTCGTAGAGGTTGATGCCCACGAACCCGACGAACGCCAGGAAGGCGCAGCGAAAGAACACCCAGGTGCGCAGCTGGAACAACCCGAACAGCATCGACATCGGGTAGACCACCAACAGGGCGCCACGCCCATAGTCGATCATGGCCACCAGTGTCGTGGTCAGCACCAGGCTAATCAGCACCTGCGCCTGGGTGAGGCTCGGGTCGCTAAAGCGCAGATTGCGGCCGCTCAAGAACATGCCGAGCAGCACCGCCTGGGTGGTGAAGGTGGCCACCAGCACAGCGGCCACGGCGATGCCCGGCGCCCGGAACAGGTCGCAAAAATAGGCCAACACCACTACCACCGAGATTGTAAGGTAGGTGGCCACAGCCAATGCGAAGCGCTTGATCAACAGGCGCTGCAGGGTCTTTTGATTGAGTGAACGGTTGCTGGAGGCCATGGGCTCCATCCCATACTGGCAACTGGCCTCCACTGTAACTGCGTGCCCGTAAAAAACCTAGAGATTATGTGGAGTTATCGCAGCCGCCCAACGGGTGTCCCGTGCCCTGCCCGCGCGGTATACTGCGGCGCCTTTTTGAACCAGCCGGCCATGTTCCGGCATTTGAAGTTCCTGCCCTACAAGGGAGCGCCCCACATGACCGTGATCAAGCAAGACGACCTGATCCAGAGCGTCGCCGACGCCCTGCAGTTCATCTCCTATTACCACCCCGTCGACTTCATCCAGGCGATGCACGAAGCCTACCTGAAGGAGGAGTCGCCGGCCGCGCGCGACTCCATGGCGCAGATCCTGATCAACTCGCGCATGTGTGCCACCGGCCACCGCCCGATCTGCCAGGACACCGGCATCGTCACCGTATTCGTCAAGGTCGGCATGGACGTGCGCTGGGACGGCGCCACCATGAGCCTGGATGACATGATCAACGAAGGCGTTCGCCGCGCCTACAACCTGCCGGAAAACGTGCTGCGCGCCTCGATCCTGGCCGACCCAGCCGGTGCCCGCAAGAACACCAAGGACAACACCCCGGCGGTGATCCACTACTCCATCGTCCCTGGCGACAAGGTGGAAGTGGACGTCGCGGCCAAGGGCGGCGGCTCCGAGAACAAGTCGAAGATGGCCATGCTCAACCCGTCCGACTCGATCGTCGACTGGGTGCTGAAGACCGTGCCGACCATGGGCGCTGGCTGGTGCCCGCCGGGCATGCTCGGCATCGGCATCGGCGGTACCGCCGAGAAGGCCGCGGTGATGGCCAAGGAAGTGCTCATGGAGCACATCGACATCCATGAGCTGCAAGCCCGCGGCCCGCAGAACAAGATCGAAGAACTGCGTCTGGAGCTGTTCGAGAAGGTCAACCAGCTGGGCATCGGCGCCCAGGGCCTCGGCGGCCTGACCACCGTGCTCGACGTGAAGATCATGGATTACCCGACCCACGCCGCTTCGCTGCCGGTGTGCATGATCCCCAACTGCGCCGCCACCCGCCACGCCCACTTCGTGCTCGATGGCAGCGGCCCAGCGGAGCTGGAAGCGCCGTCCCTGGACGCCTACCCGGAAATCGTCTGGGAAGCCGGCCCGTCGGCGCGCCGCGTCGACCTCGACACCCTGACCCCGGAAGACGTGCAGAGCTGGAAGCCGGGCGAGACCATCCTGCTCAACGGCAAGATGCTCACCGGTCGCGACGCTGCGCACAAGCGCATGGTCGAGATGCTCAACAAGGGTGAAGAACTGCCGGTCGACCTGAAAGGCCGCTTCATCTATTACGTGGGCCCGGTCGACCCGATCGGCGACGAAGTGGTAGGCCCAGCCGGCCCGACCACCGCCACGCGGATGGACAAGTTCACCCGGCAGATCCTCGAGCAGACCGGCCTGTTGGGCATGATCGGCAAATCCGAGCGCGGCCCGACCGCCATCGAAGCGATCAAGGACAACAAGGCCGTATACCTGATGGCCGTCGGCGGCGCCGCCTACCTGGTCGCCCAGGCGATCAAGAAGTCCAAGGTGCTGGCGTTCGCCGAACTGGGCATGGAAGCGATCTACGAGTTCGAGGTCAAGGACATGCCAGTCACCGTCGCCGTAGACAGCAACGGCGAGTCGGTGCACATCACCGGCCCTGCGATCTGGAACAAGAAGATCGCCGAAAGCCTGGCGGTGGAAGTGCAGTAAGCATCGCCCTGCGATAAACAAAAGCCCGGCCTAGTGCCGGGCTTTTGCGTTCTGGGGGTTAGGCCGTAGCCATCCCCGGGTATCGCTTCGCTCAACACCGGGCTACAGGCGATCAACGTAGCCTGTGGTCGAACGCAGCGATACCCAGGTCGGCCATCCAGTCAGAACTCTAGGGTGCTGGAGAGCTGCACCTGGCGCGGCTCGCCGACGGAGACGGCAAGGTTGTTCACCGACGAGCTGTAGTAGGTCTTGTCGAACAGGTTCTTCACGTTGAGCTGCAGCTTGAGCTTGTTATCGCCCAGGCGCGTGTCGTAGCTGGTGAAGGCATCGGCCACGGTGTAGGACGGCAAGGTGAAGCTGTTGGTCGCATCGCCTTCCCGGTCACCCACATAGCGAGCGCCCACACCGGCACGCACACGGTCGCCACAGAACACCTGACCGAAGTCGTACACGCCGTACAGCGACGCGGTGTGCCGGGCCACGTTCTGCAGGCCATTGCCCTTGAGCTCCGGGTCCTTGGTCACCTCGGCATCGGTAAAGGCGTAAGTGCCGATCAGGCTGAGGTCATCGGTCAGCTGCCCGGTCACATCCAGCTCGACGCCGCGGGAGCGCACTTCGCCGGCGCCAGTCGCCACTGTGAGCCCTGTAGCATTGTCGGTCTGGGTCACCAGCACGTTTTCCTTGACGATATCGAACAGCGCCAGGGTGCCGGTGATGCGTCCGGGCCTATCCAGCTTGGCGCCGATCTCCCAGCTCTTGCCCTCCTCTGGCGGCACACCGTTTATGGAGACCCCATTGGTCAGCGGTGCGATGGTCGAGTTGGGCTTGAACGATTCGGTGTAGCCGCCATACAGCGACAGCTCGTCGTTAAGTTTGTACACCAGGCCGACCCGCGGCACCCAAACCTGGCCGTCGATATCGGTGTTCTTGTTGAACGGCCGGCCACGCCCGGCGAGTTGGTCATAGAGCTGATAGCGGGCGCCTGCCACAAAGATCCATTGCTCGTTGAGGTGCACCGAATCCTGGAAGAAGGCAGACTGGGTAACCACGCGATCGGTCTGGTCGCTGTCCGATGCAGCCACGGTGGTGGGCACCGGCACGTTGCCGTAGACCGGGTTGAACGGGTCGAAACGAATGGCGGTGTTCTGGCGCAGCAGGTCCTCGCGGTAGAACTTGCGGTACTCATGGTCCACGCCCATCAACAGGTCGTGCTGCATGCCGCCGAGTTGCACGGTGCCGTCCAGATCGAAGGTGGAGAAATGCGAGGTGCTGACCGCGCCGCGGGTGCCATCCAGGCGGCGAACATAGGCGTTACTGCTATCGGAGGGCGGCTCGCGAAAGATCCGCGCCTGGTAATCGTCGTAAGTATCGCGGTTGTAGCTGTAGGCGAAGTGGGCTTTCCAGTCTTCGTTGAGCTGGTGCGAGAGGTCGAAGATAGTCAGGTTCGAGCGACCATTAGTGATGTTGTAGGCCTCATCCATGCGCCGCTCGGCGGGAATGTCCAGCGGCTTGCCATGACGAAAGATGGTGCCGCGGTCGAACGGCACCGAATACTCGCGGTACTCGTGGCTGAGGGTGATCGTGGTGTCCCGGCCATACCAGGCCAGCGAGGGCGCGAAGGTCTTGTCGCGGTTGTGGCCGAAGTCGCGCCAGTAATCGGCATCGTCATAATCGGCGACCAACCGGTAAGCCAGGCCGGTTTCGCCCAGCGGGCCGGTGACGTCCAGGGTACCGCCGCTGCCGTTCTTGCCGTGGCCGTAGGTCGAGGCGCGGCCGGTGATGGCGCGGTAGCTCTCCAGTTGTGGCTTCTTGCTGACCACGTTGATTACGCCGCCCGGATCGAGAATGCCGTAAAGCATCGACGACGGCCCCTTGAGCACTTCGACGCGCTCGGCGGTGGCGGTGAAGTTGCGGCCCTGAATGGTGCGCATGCCGTCGCGCAGGATGGAGCCGTCGCGGTTATCGCCGAAACCGCGCTTCATCACCGCATCCAGGGTGCTGCCCAAGGTGTTGGACTGGGTGATGCCACTGACGCTGAACAGCGCCTCGTCGAGCGTCTGCGGCTGTTGATCCTGCAGTACCTGGGTCGGCACCACCGCGACGGCCTGGGGGATTTCCAGCAGCGGCGTGTCGCTGCGCGTCAGCGAAGTGGTTTCCGGCGGCTGGTAGCTGGAGCTCGGCGTGCGCTGCGACTGGATGTTCACCGCACCGAGGTTCACCGCGCCGTCGGCGGGCAGCGCCTGCAGGGTAACGGTGGTGGCGCCGACTCGGGCGAAGGTGAAGCCGGAGCCGGCCAGCAACCGGGCCAGCGCCTGCTCGGCGCTCATGCGCCCCTCGAGCGCTGGCGCCTGTAACGCGTAGGGCGCTTCGTCGGTGTACACCACATTGAGGCCGGTGACGCGGCTGAAGGCGTCGAGCGCCCGTGGCAGCGGCTGGGCGGCGATGGCGAAGTCGTAGGTCGCGGCCTGATCGGCGCTGACCTGGGCCTGGGCCGGCTGCGCCAGGGGCAGGATGGCCGAGCCCAGCAGGCAGGTGGCCAGACCGATGTGTTTCAAGGAGGCATCCTGCCGGCGCATGGTGCGGTGGTTCATGGTGGTGTTCATCCAGAGGCGGGCTGTCAGTGCGAAAAAGTCGCATTCAAAGCATTACACGAATGCCGCGCGGCTCTACCTCACCCCGGCCTGAAAATATTTTTCAGCGCAGGATGATCAGCCGCCCAAGCACCTTGTGCTGCTCAAAGCCCACCACGCCCTGCAGGGCATCGAGAATCGCTTCGGGATCCTGGCTGGCGAAGCTGCCGCTGACCCGCTTGCTGCGCAGCGCATCGTCGAGCAGCACGATGCGCCCCGGGTAATAACGACGCAGCTCGTCGAGCACCTCGCCCAGCGGGGCGCGATAGAAACTCAGGCGGCCATCGCGCCAGGCGGTCAGCGCACCGGTGTCGACGGCCAGGGGATTGCCGCTGACGCCATCCCGATAACTGACCTGCTGATCGGCCGTCAGTACCCGCGGCGCCTCCAGTGGCCCGCCGCGCACCGCCACCCGTCCCTGTTGCACCGAAACCCGCGCGCCCTCGCCCAGGCGCCGCACCTCGAAACGCGTGCCGAGCACCCGCGACTCGCCACCGGCAGCGGCGACGGTAAAGGGAATCTCGCCCGGCACCACGCTGAAGTAAGCCGCCCCACGGCGCAACTCGACGTGCCGCTCACTCGCGCTGTAGCGCACGGCGATGGCGCTGTCGGCGTCCAGCACCACGCTCGATCCGTCGCTTAGCGTCACCGTGCGCACCTCACCTGGCGCCGAGACCATATCCGCGCCCAAGTCATCGACCCAATGTAGCGGCTGCCAGCCGCCGGCCCACACCACCAGCAGCAGGCAGGCGGCCATCGCCAGGGTCGGGGCCCAGTAGCGGCGCTGGCGCTTCGGCGCACTCAGGTACTGCTGCAGGGCGGCGTGTTCCTCGTCGGCCAGTTGCTGGGCAGCCGGGCGACTGAGGTGCCAAAGCGACTGCATGCGCACGAAGGTATCGACATGCTCGGGCGCAGCGGCCAGCCATTGCTCGAACGCCATCTGCACGCCATCGTCGGGCTGGCCCTGCAGGCGGCCGAGCCATAGCCAGGCGTCCTGCTCGATAGACGACAGCGGTGGGGATGACTCGAGGCTCATGGCGCAGCGCTTCCGTGTGAATGGCTGGCCGGCGTATCGATGACGCTGGCCTTGCAAGCTTCCAGGGCGCGCATCATATGTTTTTCCACCGCGCTCTGGGAAAGCGCCATGCTGCGGGCGATCTGCCCGTAGGTCTGGCCGTGAATGCGGTTGAGCAGAAAGATGTGCCGGGTGCGCTCTGGCAAGGCGCGCAAGGCGGCCTCCACGCGGCGCAGATCACTGCCGGCTTCCAGAACAGCGTCCGGGGAAGCAGCACCGTCATCACACTGTGATGGCAGTAGCCCCGCCTCGCTACGGGAACGGGCGCCCTCGCTACGCAAATGATCGATGGCCAGGTTGTGGGCGCTGCGGATCAGGTAGCTGCCCAGATCTTCGAGGGGGGCGCTGGGCCGCCGCCAGAAGCGCAGGAACAGCTCTTGCAACAGATCAGCCGCCGTGGCCCGACAGCCGACACGACGGCGCAGCACCGCTTCCATCTGTTCTCGCCGGGCAAGAAAGGTGCGTAGGAAATCATCGCGCTGCGGTGCAGGCGCAGCGGCTGGATCCGGTTGGTGGGTATCGGGCAAGGACGGCAGGTCGACCATGAAGGAAAGCGGCTCGTGGCGATGCCGACAGGAGCGTGGCGGCAAGCGGAGCAAATGATAATGCTTATCAAATAAATTCGATAGTGCCCCAATACGCCGGCGGAACGATCCGTCATCGCCCACGGCCTAAGCCAAACGCGCCTACAGGAGTTGCCCATGACCTTTTCCATCGTCGCCCGCTGCCCACGCACCGGCCAGTTCGGGGTTGCCGCCGCCACCGCCATGCCCGCCGTGGGCAAATTGCTCAGCCATGCAGCGGCCGGTGCCGGTGCGGTGGCGACCCAGGCCCAGGTCAATCCGTATCTGGGGCTCGACGGCCTGGCGCTGTTACGTGGTGGCCATTCTGCGCCAGCAGCCCTGAAAAAGCTGATGGGCACCGACCCCTGCATGCAGCTGCGTCAGTTGGCGCTGATCGACCGTAATGGCGACAGCGTATGCTGGACGGGCAGCGATTGCATTCCCTGGGCTGGCTCGCTGTCCGGCGAACAGTTCTCCGTGCAGGGCAATCGCCTGGCCGGCCCTCAGGTGCTCGATGCCGTCGCCGATGCCTTTCGCCGTGGCGAACACCGCCCCCTGGTCGAGCGTCTGATCGACGCCCTGGAAGCCGGCGATGACCGCGGCGGCGACCGTGAAGGCGAATCCTCAGCGGTCATCTATATCGTCGACCGCGAGGAGTATCCGCTGTGGGACATCCGCGTCGACCATCACCGCGACCCGGTCGCCGAGCTGTGGCGCCTGCACGCGGTGTTCGCCCGTGAGGTGTTGCCGGAAATTCTCGATATGCCGACCCGAGAAAACCCAGCGGGCAAGGCGGCCGAAGATTCGGTATGAGATCTCGCGCTAGTGCGCTGGAGCCGCAAAGCGCTTGCGATAGTCACCCGGCGACAGACCGACCAATCGGGTGAACACACTGCGGAAGGCGCCGCTGTCGCGGTAGCCCACCTGCCACGCCACCTGATCGATGCTCTGCCGGGTGAATTCCAGCAGATCCCGCGCCCTGGCCACCCGCAATTGCTGACAGTACTGGGTCGGGTTCAGGCCCGTGGCCGCCCGGAAACGGCGCAGGAAGGTGCGTTCACCCAGGCACGCACGTTCAGCCATCTCGCCCAGGCTCGCCTCCACCGTGGCCTGCGCCTGCAACCAGTGCTGCACAGCGAGGATCGGCGCATCGCCATGGTCGAAAACCGGCACGAAGTGACTGAAGTGCAGCTGCGAGGTGCGGTTCAGGTCGACCACCAGAAAGCGCGCGGTTTCCGCCGCGATGGTGGCGCCGAGCAGCCGGTTGACCAGCGCCAGGCCCAGATCCGTCCAGGCCATCAGGCCGCCGGCGGTGATCAGGTCACCGTCCTCCACCAGCATGCGCTCGGGCAGCACGCGAACCTGCGGGTACTGCTGGGCCAGCTCGTTGCCCAGCGCCCAATGAGTGGCCACCGAGCGGCCGTCGAGCAGCCCGGCCTCGGCCAGCGCAAAGGCGCCGGCACATACCGAGGTCAGGGTCACGCCCTCCGTATGCTGGTCGCGAAGCCAGCTCAGATAAGGCTCGCCCAGCAAACGCCCCGGCGCCGGCTGCAAGCAAGGCGGCACGATGATCACCCGCAGGTTGCTCTGCTCGTCTGGCGCGCTATCGTACACGCGCTCCAGTGCCCCGCTCTCAACCACCTGCCAATGGCTGACCCGCACCGTGGTCAGGCCTTCGCGCGCCTGGCCGCCGGCCATGCGGTTGGCTACCGTGAACAGGTCGCCCAGGCCATGCACCACCGCCAGCTGTACACCGGGGTACAGCAGCAGGCCGATCTCCAGGTAGCGCTTCATTGTCAGTTTTTCCCCGTAGATTGTCGGCCCTGCCCGTGCCGGAAGTGGCGCGCCAGAGCTAAGGTGTAGGGCATATATCCCACGGAGAACACCATGAGCAAGCGTGCCCTGATTCTGATCGACATCCAGAACGACTACTTCCCTGGCGGCAAGTGGTCGCTGCACGAAATGGACGCCGCCACCGCCAAAGCCGCCCGCGTACTGGCCGCTGCCCGCGCCGCCGGTGACACGGTGGTGCATGTGCGCCATGAGTTCGAGAGTATGGACGCGCCCTTCTTCGCCCCCGGCTCCAGCGGCGCGCAAATTCACGCCGAAGTGCAGCCGCTGGCCGGCGAAGCCGTGGTGCTCAAGCACAAGGTCAATGCCTTTCTCGGTACCGACCTGAAGGCGCTGCTGGACAAGGCTGGCGTGGAGCAAATCACCCTGGTCGGCGCCATGAGCCATATGTGCATCGACGCCGCCGCCCGCGCCAGCGCCGATTTCGGTTACGCCACCACGGTGATTCACGATGCCTGCGCAACCCGTGATCAGGAGTTCGAAGGCAAACAGGTGCCGGCCGCCCAGGTGCAGGCGGCCTATATGGCCGCCCTGGCATTCGCCTATGCGAGCGTGGTGTCGACCGAGCAGTACCTGGCCGGCTGAACAGCTCCTCGGCCAAAATCCCGCAATGCCAGTCTGTAGGACGGGTCGGGCCGTGTAGGTGCTAACCCATCGGCAAATTGATGGGTTGCCACCCATCCTACATCCGCGCGACGCCACACTCCTTGATGACGCCGCAACTCCGTAGCCTGCGGTTGAGCTCAGCGATACCCAGGGCAATCGCTCCCGGGTATCGCTGCGCTCAACGCCGGGCTACAAACACCTCAAGCCAGCTCTCTGCGCAGCTGCCGCGCCGCCGCGACCATATTGATCAACGCCGCCTCGGTCTCCGGCCAGCCGCGGGTCTTCAGGCCGCAATCCGGGTTGACCCATAGGCGCTCAGCAGGAATGCGCCGCACCGCCTTGCGCATCAGCTTGACCATCTCGGCGGTGTCCGGCACCCGCGGCGAGTGGATGTCGTAAACGCCCGGGCCGATTTCGTTGGGGTATTCGAAGGCCTCGAAAGCGTCCAGCAACTCCATGTCCGAGCGCGAAGTCTCGATGGTGATCACGTCGGCATCCATGGCGGCGATGGACTCGATCACGTCGTTGAACTCGCTATAGCACATGTGGGTGTGGATCTGGGTGTCGTCGCGCACACCGCTGGCGCACAAGCGGAACGACTCGGTCGCCCAATCTAGGTAGCGCTGCCACTCGGCCTTGCGCAACGGCAAGCCTTCGCGGAACGCCGCCTCGTCGATCTGGATGACCTTGATACCGGCCGCCTCCAGGTCCACCACCTCGACGCGCAATGCCAGGGCCAGCTGGCGAGCCTGCACTTCGCGGCTGACGTCCTCGCGGGGGAACGACCACATCAGCATGGTCACCGGGCCGGTCAGCATGCCCTTCATCACCTTGGGGGTGAGGCTCTGGGCATAGCGGATCCACTCCACGGTCATGGCTTTCGGGCGGCTCAGGTCACCGTAGATGATCGCCGGTTTGACGCAACGCGAACCGTAGCTCTGCACCCAGCCGAAGCGGGTGAACAGGTAGCCATCGAGTTGCTCGGCGAAGTACTCGACCATGTCGTTGCGCTCGGCCTCGCCGTGCACCAGCACGTCCAGGCCCAGGCGCTCCTGAATCTCCACCGCATGGCGAATCTCGGCGTGCATCGCATCGGTGTAATCGCCCAGCGACAGCTTGCCCTGCCTGAACGCCTGACGGGCCAGGCGAATCGCCGAGGTCTGCGCAAAGGAGCCGATGGTGGTGGTGGGGAATGGCGGCAGGGCCAGGCCAATGCGTTGCTTGGCGATACGCTGGGCGAAAGGCGAACGGCGCTGGCTGTCGCCCGCTTTCACGGCGGCGAGACGGGCCTGCACCTGGGGTTTGTGAATGCGTGGCGACGCCGCCCGGCTGGCCTGCACGGCGCGGCTTTCGGCCAGCGCCTTGTGTACCTCGGGGGCATCGGGCTGGTTGACGGCCCGCGCCAACACCGCCACTTCGGCGCACTTCTGGGTGGCGAAGGCCAGCCAGCTTTTCAGCTCGGCATCCAGGTCTTCCTCACGGGCCAGGTCGACCGGGCTGTGCAGCAGCGAGCAGGACGGCGCGATCCACAGCCGTTCGCCGAGCCGGCTGTGGGCATGGCCGATCACCGCCAGAGCCTTTTCCAGGTCGCAGCGCCATACGTTGCGGCCATTGACCACGCCAAGGGACAGCACCTTATAGGCCGGCAGGCGGTCGAGAATGGTCGGATACTGCTCCGGCGCGCGCACCAGGTCGATGTGCAGGCCGTCCACCGGCAGGTTGGCGGCCAGGCCGAGATTGTCCTCCAGGCCACCGAAGTAGGTGGCGATCAGCTTCTTCAGCGGCTCGCGCTGCAGGCTGTTGTAGGCACGCTCGAAGGCGTTCTTCCAGTCCTGGGGCAAATCGAGCACCAGAATCGGCTCGTCGATCTGCACCCACTCCACGCCCTGCTCGGCCAGGCGCTGGAAAATCTGCCCATAGAGCGGCAGCAGGCGTTCGAGCAGCTCCAGTTTGTCGAAACCTTGAGCATCGCCCTTGAGCTTGCCCAGCCACAGGTAGGTGAGCGGGCCAATCACCACCGGCTTGACGTTGTGGCCAAGGGCATGGGCTTCGGCCACTTCCTCGAACAGTTGCTCCCAACTGAGGGCGAACTGCTGGTCGGCGGTGAATTCGGGCACCAGGTAGTGGTAGTTGGTATCGAACCACTTGGTCATCTCTTGCGCATGGGCACCGCCGCAGCAAGCATCGCCACTGACGCCACGGGCCATGGCGAACAGCGTCTGCAGGGTCGGCTTGCCGCTGGCCGGGCGGAAGCGCTCGGGTATCACCCCGAAGGTCAGCGAGTGAGCCAGCACCCCGTCGTACCAGGCGAAATCGCCGACCGGCAGCAGTTCGATGCCGGCATCCTTCTGCACCTGCCAGTGGCGAGCACGCAGCTCGCGGCCCACGGCGCGCAGGCCGGCTTCGTCCAGTTCACCTTTCCAGAACGCCTCCTGGGCTTTCTTCAGTTCACGGTCACGTCCGATTCGGGGGAATCCGAGGCTGTGGGCCAGGGCCATGGCGATCTCTCCACTGCATAAATGATGGCGTGCATTGTCGAGACTCGGCCCAGGTGAAACAAACTCAACGTACTAACGTTAAAAACAAGTTTCCCTCATGTTTCATCGATACGGCTCATGCGCCTCGCTCAGCGGCTTGAGGTGAACGGTGCAGTTCGGGCAAGCTGGCTGCAGCCCTGTGGACACGACCGGCATGCCTGAGCTTCCCGACGACCCCGCCCAGACCGAGCGCACCCGCGAAACCGTGCTGCGCTATCACTACAGCTGGAAATACCGCGACCTCGACGCGGTGATGGCGCTCTATCACCCCGAGGTCGAGTACCACGACTTCTTCCTCAACCGCGCCATGGGCCTGGCCGAGCTGCGCGACTACGTACTCAGCACCATGCCGCGCCACCCGGACGAAGCGCTGGAGCACACCGACCGCATCCGCATCGACGGCCATACCGCGTTCATCCAGTACCGCACCACGCTGCATGGCGGCGAGGGGCTGGTGTCGTTTCGCACTGCCGAAGCGATCACCGTGCGCGATGGGCTGATCTGGCGGGTCAACGAATACGCTTCGCTGGTACACGAAGGCCCCGATGCGCGGGCGCCGATGCAGAGCAGCGCGGCGATCAGCAAGCTGGGCCTATCGACCCGCCAACTGGGCTTCATGGCCCAGGACCTGCAGGATTACTTCCAGCAGCGCCAGCCCTTTCTCGACCCGGCCCTGAGCCTGCAGCAGGTGGCCAGCGCCACCGGCTACAGCCGTAACCAGATTTCCTACCTGCTCAACCAGGTACTCGGCCAGAGCTTCTACCGCTACGTCAACCAGGCGCGCCTGCAGCATCTGCTCGAGCGCCTGCAGGCCGGCAACGACCTGCGGCGCATGGACGAACTGGCCTTCGAGGCCGGCTTCAACTCCCTGACCGCCTTCTACAGCACCTTCCGCCGGCATACCGGAATGACGCCCAAGGCCTACCTGAAGGACCTGTACGCGCGGGCACGCACGCAAGACAAAGCCTGAGTCGGTCACTAGTCTTGCCCCATACATCTTGTGTGGAAGCGGTGCATGAACGACTGGCGCAACATCAGCCTCTGGATGGATCAACTCGATGAGCCCCTGACGCCGCGCCCGTCGCTGCCCGGTGATCTGCAGGTCGACGTGGCCATCATCGGCGCGGGCTATACCGGCCTGTGGACGGCCTACTACCTCAAGCACCAGGCGCCCAATCTGCGCATCGCCATCCTCGAGGCGAAGATCGCCGGCTTCGGCGCTTCCGGTCGCAACGGCGGCTGGCTGATGGGCAACCTGCTCGGCGAGGATCGCCTGCTCGCCGACCTCAGCCCGCAGGCACGGCGGGAATCCTACGACCTGCTGCACGGCATTCCCGACGAGGTCGGCCAGGTGCTGGAGCGCGAAGGCATCGACTGCGACTACCGCAAGGGCGGCGTACTGTATTGTGCAGCCCGCTACCCGGAGCAGGAGTTGCGCCTGCGCGAGTACCTGCGCGGCTACCGCGAAGAGGGGCTGAACGAGGACGATTACCGCTGGCTGCCCGCCGAGGAGTTGGCCCAGCAACTGCGCATTCCCGGTGCCTACGGGGCGATCCACACCCCCCATTGCGCGACCATCCAGCCGGCCCGCCTGGTGCGTGGCCTGGCGCGTTGCGTCGAAGCCATGGGCGTGAGCATCTATGAAGGCACCCCTGCCCTCAGCTGGCAGGCCGGCAGCGTGCGCTGCGAGGCCGGTGAGGTGCGCGCCGACTGGGTGGTGCCGGCCGTCGAGGGCTACTCACCCAAGCTGCCGCCACTGGGCCGCCATCAGATTCCGGTGCAGAGCCTGATCGTCGCCACCGAACCGCTGCCGGCCTCGACCTGGGCGGAAATCGGCCTGGAGCGGGGCCAGGCGTTTTGCGAAGCCAGCCGCCAGGTCACCTACGGCCAGCGCAGCCGCGACGACCGACTGATTTTCGGCGCCCGCGGTGGCTATCGCTTCGGCAGCAAGCTGCGCAGCGACTTCAACCTCAATGACGAGGAACGTGGCCTGCGCCGCTACCTGTTCAGCGAACTGTTCCCGCAGTTGCGCAACGTGCGCATCACCCACGCCTGGGGCGGCAACCTGGGCATGGCGCGGCGCTTCCACCCGCACATGCTCTGCGACCGCAGCGCCGGCATCGCCCTGTCCGGCGGTTATGGCGGCGAAGGCGTGGGCGCCAGCAACCTCGGCGGGCGCACCCTGGCCGACCTGATTCTCGGCCACAGTACCGCGCTCACCCGCCAGCCCTGGGTACGCCACGAAACCCGCGTGCAGGACCTGCCGCGCTGGGAGCCGGAGCCGTGCCGCTGGCTGGGTTACAACGCGATCATCCGCAGCTTCGTGCGCGAAGACCGGCTGCTGGCCGCCCCATCAAGCCGGCCCTGGCAGCGCTACATGGCGCAGCGCATCGCCAGCCTGATGGAAGGATTCATGAAGTGAACGCTCTCAAAACCTGTTCACGATCTCGCGAGCTAGAGCCATACAAGGCAAAAACAGGCGAGGAAGCGGAGTTTACGAGCTGTAAATGAGCATTCCGAGCCTGTTTTTAACGCAGTAGGGCCGACGCGCAGCAGATCGTGGACGGTTTTCACCCACTAGCAAGGTTAAAGTCATGACCATCACCCACTTCCGTGACACCGCCAGCGCCTCCCTCGACGATCACAACCCGGTCGCCGTGCCGCTTAGCGAACCCGCCGCCATCACCTCGGTGACCTGCGTGGAGCGCGACGACGGCGTGGAAACCGGCATCTGGGAATGCACCCCCGGGCGCTGCACCTTCATTCCCGACGTGGGCGAGCCCATCGAAATCAAAGCGGGCGACGCACTGATGTTGCCGGCCAACACCACAGGCGTGTGGGACATACAAGAAACGCTGCGCAAGACCTATGTACTGATTTTCTGACTGCTGCCTCCACAACATCGACAATAACGGTTGAGGTTTCCCATGCTGAAAACGCTTATCCCGCTGATGCTCGTCGCCTCGGTCAGCCAGGCGGCGCAGGACGTGCGCATCTACAACTGGACCGACTACATCGCCCCCGACACGCTGAAGAACTTCCAGCAGGCCAGCGGCGTGACGCCTCACTACGACGTCTACGACAGCAACGAAACCCTCGACGCCAAGCTGATGGCCGGCCGCTCCGGCTATGACGTGGTGTTCCCCTCCAACCACTTCATGGCCCGGCAGATCCAGGGTGGCGCGCTCAAGGAGCTGGACAAGAGCCAGCTGCCCAACTGGAAGAACCTCAACCCGACACTGCTCAAGGCCCTGGAAGGCAACGATCCGGGCAACAAGCACGGTTTCCCCTACCTGTGGGGCAGCACCGGCATCGGCTACAACGTCGAGAAGGTCAAGGCCGTGCTCGGCGACGACGTGCCGCTGGACTCCTGGGACCTGATCTTCAAGCCCGAGCTGATGGCCAAGCTGAGCAAGTGCGGCGTGGCGATTCTCGACAATGGCCCGGAAATGCTGCCCATCGCCCTGCACTACCTGGGCCTGCCGCACCACAGCCAGAAGCCCGAGGACTACAAGAAGGCCGAAGCGCTGCTGATGGAGATGCGCAAGAACGTCGCCTACTTCCACTCCTCCAAATATGTCGGTGAGCTGGCCAACGGCGACGTATGCATGGCGGTAGGCTTCTCCGGCGACATCATGCAGGCCAGCGCCCGCGCCAAGGAGGCCGGCAATGGTGTGAACATCGCCTACGTGATCCCCAAGGAAGGCGCGCCGATGTGGTTCGACATGGTCGCCATGCCCAAGGATGCACCGAACGAAAAAGCCGCCTACGCCTTCATGAATTACCTGCTCGAGCCAGAGGTGATCGCCGGCATCAGCGACCATGTGCACTACGCCAACGGCAACAGCCAGGCCGACGCGCTGGTCGACCCAGCGCTCAAGGCCGACCCCACCGTCTACCCGCCCGCTGACGTGATGGAAAAGCTTTACGCCCTGGAAGCCATGCCGCTGAACATCGACCGCATCCGCACACGGATCTGGACAAAGGTGAAAAGCGGCACCTGACACGCTTGCCAAGGGTTGGCGCTCGCAGGAGCGCCAACCCGGCCGTCAGATCCACAGATCGTTGATCGCCGTACGCTCCCCGCCCTCCGCCCCGGTGTTCAGCACGCCGCGCGGCTCGATCAGCAGCAACTTCACCTCATCCTCGGCGTAGGGTTTGTGCTCCACGCCCCTGGGCACCACGTACAGCTCGCCGCTGCCCAGGGTTACCGAACCGTCACGAAAATCCAGGCGCAGCTGGCCGTCGAGCACCAGAAAGGCTTCATCGGTTTCGGCATGGGCATGCCAGATGAAATCACCCTGCAGGCGAACCACCTTGAACTGATAGTCGTTCATTTCCGCGACCACCCGCGGTGACCATTGCTCGGCGATCAGGTCGAGCTTACGGATCAGGTTGATGGATTGTTTGGCAGACGAAACTGGCGCGTTCATGGAGCGTTCCTCGGTTGGTTTTCAGCAACTCTAGCGAGGGGCCCCAGGCGCTATCTTGTACGATCCTGCAACTTCACCATGCTCAGCCAGCGGGCCGGGGACAGGCCGAAGCTGGCCACGAAATGCCGGGTCATGTGGCTCTGGTCGAAGAACCCGGCAATGAGTGCCGCATCGGCCAGACCGACACCCGACAGGGCCAGTTCACGACAGCGCGCCAGACGGCGCATGGTCACGTAGCGATAAGGGCTGGTGCCGAACAGGGCACGAAAATCCCGCGACAGGCTCCAGCGATCCCGCCCGCTGACGTGCTCCAGCTCGTCCAGGGTAATGCTCGCGCCGTTACGGCTGTGGATGTACTCGCGCGCCCGATCCGTAGCGGGGTAATCGAAGGCGCGGCGGCCGCGGGGTTTGCCGGCAACGGCTTCGAGAGCGCGTGCCAGGTCGTATATGGCGTCGTCCTCTTCCAGCGACTCCAGCGGGCCGTCCATCGCCTGCAGGAAGCGCTGAGTCGCCCGGCGCAGGCGCACGTCATCACTCAAACCACCCTGAATGAACGGCAGCGGCTGGCCGCCCAGTACCTGCTGGATCAGCACCGGGTCGATATACAGCATGCGGTAATGAAAGCCGGCCTCGGTGCCGGCCATACCGTCGTGTAGCTCATCCGGGTGCAGCACCAGGGTGCCGCCGGGCAGGCTGTGACGCATGGCGCGCCGGTAGCGAAAGCTCTGCACGCCGGACAGCGTGCGGCCGATGGCATAAGCGTCATGGCGATGGGGGTCGTAGCCGTGGCCGCTGAAATACGCCTCGATGCGCTCCACCCGCCCCTGATCAGGGCTGCGCAGCAACCAGTCGCTGCGGCTTGTCGATTTGCCCATGTCGTGGTTCTCCCTTCCGCTGCCAGGCACGCGACACGGTAAACCCTCGGGCGTTAAAAAGCTCGCGGCTCGATCACCCCAGCGACGTCATGCCCCCTTGCGCCGCCCTCCTTATCGCGACCACTGCGGATCAGTGGTGAAGGCAATGGTCAGCCAGCGGTTGGGGCCTTCGTCACCGATGGCCTGGCCGATGACGTCGCGCACGGCGTCCCACTCATCGAGGGTTTGCGCCGGCCAGTCGACCGGCACGATGAAGTACAGCTCGATCTGCCGGGCACGGCCGACTCGCGCAACATAGGCCTGGTGGCTGATGAAACCGTACTGTTCGACGATGCCCTGGGCCACATCATCCACATGTTGTTTGAGCGCCGGTGGGGTGACCAGCAGGATATCCGCCAGTGCCTGGCGAATGGTCGCCAGCGGCATCGGCAGGATCACCAGGCAGATCAATGCCAGCACCGCCGGGTCGATGTACGGGCCAAGCCAGGCGTAGCGCGTCTGCTCCATCAGGTAGCCGACGACGAAGGCAATCAGCAGGGCGAGGGAAATACACCCGGACATCACCCAGCCTTTGGCGTCGAGGGCAAGGAAGTCCGAGCGGATACGCCGGTTGGCGCGAAACTCGTAGCTGGCGAACGCGAAGCAGATCAGCGTGGCGACACCGGCATACAGCGCCGCCAGGCCGAACGCCAACGGCGTACCGCCGGACAGCAGATTGGCCAGAGCGTTGATCAGTGCATAGGCCACCACCCCACACAGCAGCGTACCGTTGAGGGCAAGCACCATCGGCTCCAGGTGCCAGAAGCCCATGTTGAAACGCTCGGCCAGCCGGCGGCTGGCCTCGTTCTGCGTGGTGTGCCGGAGAATCAGCGTGGAAACCACCAGGGCCAGGCCGCTCATGCTGGCGTCGGCCAGGGAGTAGACGCCATCGAAGACGATGGAAAACGACCCCGAGAGCAGGCCGATGACGACGCCGAAGGCCGCCACCAACAACGTCATGGCAATCGAGCCACGCAGGATGCCCTGCTCCGTATTCATCTGCGCCCTCCTGCGTTTCAGGGCTGCAAGGGTACCGCGAGGCGGTAGACCTTGCAGCCGCCCTGCCTCAGACCAGACTGCTGACCGGCTTGTGCAGGTTACGGCGCCCGAAGGTCAGCATGATGACCACCAGGACGCAGCCGACCAGGATCGCACCTGAGGACAGCACGAAGATGCTGAAGCGATCATTGCCTTCGATGAACAGGCTCAGCAGGGTCGGCGCCGCGGCGGCCGATGCCACCTGCACCACACCGACGATCTTGGTGAGGCGGCCGGTCGGGTCATGGGTCACCACCGAGGACATGTAGTACGACAGCGCCAGGTTCCAGCCGAAGTTCATCAGGAACACGGCGATCGCCAGGTCCGAAGCCACGTGGATACGCGTTGCAAACATGTAGATGGCAGCGAGCACGGCCAGCGAGCCGAGCAGGATCATCGGCATGCGACCCAGGTGGCGACCGGCGATGCTTGGCAGCGCCGCACCCGGCAGGCCGCCGAGCAGACCGATGCTGATCGCCCAGCCAATGTCCACCGGTGCGATGCCCGCCTCACTGGCGATACCCTCAACGAAACCCCACAGTGAGTAGATCGACAGCTGCAGGAACAGCATGCCGAGCAGTGAGCAGACGCCAATCAGGGTCAGCCCGGACAGCATCGGCTCGCTGGAGACAATCTGGTCTTGCTCACTCTGCTTGGTCGGCAGGCAGAAGCACACCAGGCAGAGCAGCACGAACCAGGCCACCAGATAGTAGATTGCCCCCGTAAACCCCTTCCACTCGGCGATCATTGGCAGAATCACCGCGCTGCTGGCGAATAGCGCGGTCTGCACGAACAGCAGAATGCCGAACGAGCGATCCGGCCCATTCATGCGGCCCAGGCAATAGATGGCGTAGGAATACAGGATTCCGGAGCAGACGCCGGAGATGCAACGCAGTACCAACAGCATGTCTAGCTCGGTGACGCTGGCGGTGGCTACGTTGGCAAACAGCAGCACGAGAGACGTGCTCAGGGCGATGGTGCGTGGCCCGAGAAAGCGCAGCATCGGCACATACAGCAACGTGCCGACGATGGAGCCGCACATCTCGGCGGACATGGTCCAGCTCTGCTGAAGCAGAGTCAGGGTCAGACGTTCGGTCAACAGACCGATGAAAATCGGCTGCACGCCGATGACGATGATCGAAGCAGCCGCGATGAAAATACAAGCGGCACGTACAAGGTTCTGGTTGGCGGTGTTCATGGTCGTTACCTGCCGGCTGGGCCACCGGGTGGCCTGCCGTTTCAGTGAAATTCAGGAATGGCGAAAAGGAAAGCCGGTCAGGCGAGTCGGTAGCAGTGAATGACCACCTGATCGGCGGCGGGATAAACCACCTTGCCGATCAGCGCACTGCGGGTCAGCCAGTCCAGTCGCCCGCTCGCCACCTGAAAGCGCGGCGAACAGGTGCATTGGTACTCCTGCTCGTCGACCGGCCAGATGCCTTGCGCGTCGAGTTCGCGGGCCTTGTCGCTGAGCACGATCACGCCGACGTTGTGGATGTTGATCCGCTCGCCGCGGTCGCTGAGCAGGCTGTAGCGGGCATCCAGCTCACCCACGCCGTCGCTGCGCTGCAGGTAGAAGTCGGCGCCGCCGGCGAGCACTTCGCCGCGTAAGTCCAGGCCTTCGAAATGCCCACCGAGGATGGGAAAATTGCTGCGCTGGCCATCCGTGCAAGCGCCCAGCCCTTCTCCTGCGGCGATCAACACATGGATGCTCATTACCCATTCCAGAGTCGGCACGCCGAGCCCGGTTTGCGCTGTGGTTGTCATCACGCACTCCTGCGCCCCAGGGGGCGCTGCTGGCTCGGTTTCAGTAGCGGTAGGTCATATACAGTTCAAGGGCGCTGAACTGGTCGTCGTCGCCGAAGGCCTGCTTGGCCGCCGACTTGGCGTTCACCCAGTTGTAGGCCACCGAACCGTAGAAGCTCGGGGTGGGCGTCCAGTCGAGGAACACCACGGTCTCGTCGGCGAAGCGGCGATCATCCACGGCAGCACCGCGGAAGTTCTTCTCGTCGAGCCAGAACTGGTAATGGATGGTGCCCAGGGCCAGGGTGTCGGTCAGGCGGGTACGGATCGAGAACTGCTGAACCCGTTCGTTGCTGTTGAACAGCAGGTAGTTGCCCACCACGTCGCCGACCAGCCAGCTGCCCCAGTCCACGAAGCCCTTGCTGAGCGGATCCCAGGCCTTCTGTGTGTTGTCGGTCAGGTCGTCGTCGCCGGAGAACACCGCGTAGCGGTAGCCCAGCGTCGGGGTCAACGGCAGATCCTGAAACAGATAATCGGCTTGCGCGTACCAGGCATCGGCATCGAATTTCAGCGTGGAGTCGCCACCGCGCTGCACGGCATATTCGCCGTTGAGGGTCAGGTTCGGCACACCCGGCAGATGACCACGCAAGGCGCGGACGTTGAACACCTCCATGCCGTCGCGGCGTACCGCGTTGCTGCTTTTGCTCGCCTCCGTGTCGACCTTCATGGCCATCGCGCCGAGGGTTACCTGGCCGTCGAGATCGTAGTCCAGGTTGCCACCGGTCATGCGGTAGTCGCCGTAATGATCATCGGTGCGCAGGGTGAACGCCTGGGCCTTCACCGGGCCGTGGCTCCAGTCGAGGATCGCCGAATCCTTGAAGGCCGTGCGCGGGCCGAGCCAGTAGGCACCATCGCCGAACAGGTCGAGGTTACCGTCCATGACGATGAAGCCGGTGCCGATGGTGTAGTCCTGCCGGCCGGCGGTGAACTTCCAGTCGCCGGCGCGAAAACCGACGTAGGCCTCTTCTGTGTTGATGCGGTTGTCGGAGCTGCGCGTGGTGCCAGCCGCATCGCCGTCACCGAAGGTCCAGGCGCCAACCGCCGAGGCACCGGCCAGCAGGCTGACGGTTTCATTGAGGGAGTAATCGAGGGTGATGCCTGGCTTGAGGTAAGCCTCCTGCCAGTTGATCTTGGTGCCTTTGTCTTCGCCGTTGCGGGCGTCAGCCACACCAGCGCCGAAGTTGACGCCGCGGGTGGAGACGGAGGCCGCGCCGAAGGTCAGGTTGAGTTCACCTTTGAGGTTTCCTTCTTCGAACTGGTAACCCGCCAGAGCCGGTTGGCTGGCCAATGGAATGCCGAGTGCGAGCAACACGCAGGGGATACGTTTGGACGTGTACATATGAAGCTCCTGTGTATTTTTTTTGTATTACAGGGCAGTGAGTGGTGGCCAATTCGACCACCTATTACCTGACGCAGCAGGCAGGAGCGCCGGCGAACCGGCGCTCTTGGATCTTGTTCTGTTGAAGCAGCGTTGAATCAGCCGCGCAGTTGAGCGGTGATGGTTCTCAGCATTTGTACGGTGTCGATATCCAGCTCGGTGACGGCCTCGGGCAGCGACGACTGCTTGACGATCACCACGTCGGCTTTGAAGTCGACGAACAGGTACTGGCCATGGATGCCGCTGGCCATGATGGCCGGGCTGTGGTCGTTGAAGACGTACCACTGGCTGCGGTAGGAGGCGCCCGGGGTCCACTCGGAGAAGTCCTTGTGCACGCCGTAGATAGCCGGATCGGAACCGGCGGCAATCGTCTCGATCACCGCCTTGTCGATGACCTGCTTGCCGTCGACCTTGCCGCCGTTGCCAAGCATCAGGCCAAAACGGCCCATGTCGCGCAGGGTAGCGTTGAAGCCGGCACCGGCGACGCTGCGGCCCCAGGGGTCGGCCATGAAGTAGGCGTCGCGCTCGCAACCCAGTTGCTGCCATACCGCCTGCAGTTGCTCGGCGCAGCCCACGCCACTGGCGCGCTCCATCACCCAGGCCAGCACTTCGGTGGTGGCGGTCACGTAATGGAACAGGCCGCCATGCTCGCAACGCTTACGCAGCGACGGCAGGTACTGGTACAGCGATTCGTACTGGGCATATTCGGGCAGCGCCGGCTTGAAGCCGCAGGCATAGCCGTACTGGGAGCTTTCCGAGGCTGGATCGTCGTACATCTCGGTGTAGTGAACGCCAACGGCCATATCGAACAGATGGCGCACGGTGGCGTCGCCAAAGGCGCTGCCGGCCAGCTCGGGCACGTAGTGCTGGGTCTGGGCGTTGGGGGCGAGCACGCCGTCGTGGACCAGTTGCTCACCGAGCACGCCAATCAGCGACTTGGTGACGGAGAACATAATGTGGCGGTCGCTGGCGACCTGGCCGTTGAAATAGTTTTCATAGACCACGCGGCCCTTGTGCAGAACCAGGAAGCTGTCGGTCTTGCTGGCGCGCAGGTGGTCGAGCACGCTCACGGTGCGTCCGCAGCTGCTCTGGAACGTCAGACCTTCGACTTCTGCCGGCGCATGGGCCAGTACCGAGCTTGGCCGCGAACCAGCGGCGACCTCGATGGTGGGACGCAGGCGCGCCAGGTTACGGAAGCCCCAGCGGTTGAACGGCGGCGACATCCAGTTGGCCCAGGTCACGCGCTTTTCCGGCTCGGCAGGAAAGCCCTGCATCAGTACGGGCTCTTGTTCTTGTTTGTCGTACATCTCGCTGACTTCCGTATTACGGGAAACCAGGGAGCGGTCGAGGATATGGTTCATCTGACTCATCCTGGAAGTGGCCCTGCGTGCGGCAGGTACGGGAAAATAATTAATCCTATTAATTGTTTTAGTCAATAAAATATTTTCACGAAAAAACCTAGCCAGCTATCATTCCCGTTATCCCCATGAACCCAGGAGCGACGGTGAGCGGATTACGCGAACGTCAGAAGGAATTACGCCGCCAGGCCATCTCGGCAGCCGCCGTGTCGCTGTTCCAGCGCCAAGGTTTTCGCGAGACCACCATCGAGCAGATCGCCCGCGATGCCGGCGTATCGGCGCCCACGGTGTTCAAGTACTTCGGCAGCAAGCACGAGATCATCCTGGAGATGATCAAGGAGTCCGATCGCCGTGCGCTGATCGACGTGCACAAGCGTATTCCCGAGTTCGATGACCCGGTCGACGCGCTCTGCCACCTGGAAAACATCCTTGTCAGCTATGCCCTGGAAATGTTGCCGCCGGCGCTCTGGCGCGAGCTGTTACCACTGGTGCTAGTGGGCGGCGATGGCGGCCTGCCGGAGGCCTACCGGCAGATGAACCGCGGCCTGCAGGGCGAGATTGCCAACGTGGTGCGCGAACTGCAGGAGGCCGGCAAGCTACGCGCCGACCTGGACGTGGAGCTGGCGGCGTTCCTGCTCAACGACTACTCCCATCTGCAACTGCTGCGCCTGACCGCCAGCGACGAGCCGGACATGCAGGCCCACTCGGCCACCGTGCGGGCCTCCACACGGCTGATTTTCGAAGGCATGCGCGCCTGAACCCCGCAGCGCACGCGTCATACCGTGCGCCAACAGCAGTTGCCCAAACACTGAGCCGCTGCCCGCCAATCATCTTCAGACTTCGTTAAGGTTCGGCCCCGATAGTGTCTCCAACGCCTAGTCACTGGAGCGCTGTCGATGATCGATACCCAATGGAACCTTGCCCTGCCGCTGCACATTGGCCCGTATGCCGGGCGCGATCTGTCGCTGTCGCTGGTGCCGCAACAACACGCTGATCGTGAATCGCTGGAGTGGTTCGTGCGCGAGTGCTTCGCCACTGTGCACCACGCCGACATCCGCCATTTCATGCCTACCCTGATGGCCCTGCGCGATTCGCACGGGACCTTCTGCGCTGCCGCCGGCGTGCGCACCGCCGACAGCGGCGCGCTGTTTCTCGAGCAGTACCTGCAGCAGCCGATCGAGCGCGTGGTGTCGCGGCTCGCAGGTGCCCCGGTGGAGCGCCAGCAGATCGTCGAGGTCGGTAATCTGGCCGCGCGCAGTGGCGGCAGCGCCCGACTCATCATCGTGGTGATGACCTGGCTGCTGGCCCATCGCAAGCTCGACTGGGTGGTCTTTACCGGCGCCGCTTCGCTTATCAACAGCTTTCAGCGTCTGGGCCTCAACCCGCTGTTGCTCGGTGATGCCGACCCGCAGCGCCTGGGTAGCGAACAGCACAGCTGGGGCAGTTACTACGCGCAGCGTCCCCAGGTGTTCGCCGGCAGCATCCGCGCCGGTCTCGCCCATCTGCAGGTCAGCGGCATGGCCGCACGCCTGGGCCTGCCGGCCTTCGATATGGAGCAAAGTCATGCAGCCTGAACTGACTGATTTCAAGGCTCTGCTACTGCTGCACGCTCATCGCCAACCGTCGTGCGCGGCGCTGCGCGACGACAACGGGAGCATCGACTACGCGCAGCTGTGGAGCGAGATCGAAACCCATAAGGCGCTCCTGCTCGCCCAACCCGGCAAGACCTTCGCGCTGTTGATGAACAACAGCCCGCAGATGCTGCTCTGGGACCTGGCCGCGCTGTTCGCCGGCATTCCCTGCGTGACCCTGCCGCCGTTCTTCACCTGGGCGCAGACCGCCCATTGCCTGGAGCAGAGCGGCGTCGACCTGCTGCTGACCGACGCGCCGCTGGCCGAGCAACTGGGTGAAGCAGGCTTCCGCCAAGCCGGCGGTTTCTGGGTACGTGAAACCCCGGCCGGCGAATCATTGCCGGCCGGCACCGCCAAGGTTACCTACACCTCGGGGACCACCGGCACCCCCAAAGGCGTGTGCCTGAGTGCCGAATCCCTGTTGCGTGTGGCCCAGGAACTCTACGCCGCCAGCCGTCCGGCCGCGCCGCGCAATTACCTGGCACTGCTGCCGCTGGCGGTGCTGCTGGAAAACCTGGGCACATACGCCGCCCTACTGGCCGGCGCCAGCGTCACCCTGCTGCCACAACCAAGTCTGGGCATCGAAGGCGCTACCCGGGTCGACTGGCCGCGCCTGCTCGGCCAACTGGTGCGCCAAAAGGCACAAAGCCTGATCCTGGTGCCGCAGTTGCTGCTTGGGCTGATCACGGCCCTTGAGCACGGCCAGCTGGACGCCAAACAATTTCACTTCGTCGCCGTCGGCGGCGCACGGGTCAGCGACGAGCTGCTGGAACGTGCTGCACAGCTGAACCTGCCGATCTACCAGGGCTATGGTCTTTCCGAATGTGCCTCGGTGGTGTGCCTTAACACCCCGGCCTATAACCGGCCTGGCAGCGTCGGGCGCCCCCTTACCCATGTCGAGCTGCGCATCGCCGAGGATGGCGAGGTATGGGTACGCGGCTCGGCGCTGCTGGGTTATCTGGGCGACGCGCCATTCAGCAGCGACTGGCTGGCCACCGGAGATATCGGCGTGCTCGATGCCGACGGTTACCTGTTTCTGAAGGGCCGCAAGAAGCATCAGTTCACTACCAGCTTCGGGCGCAACGTCAATCCGGATTGGGTCGAGGCCGAGCTGACCCAACGCGGGGTGATCGCCCAGGCCTTCGTCCACGGTGAAGCCATGGACCACAACATCGCGCTGCTCTGGCCGCTCGACCCGCAGTGCAGCGACGAGGCCCTGGAGAACAGCGTTGCCTGGGCCAACATCGAACTGCCTGACTATGCACGGGTGCACCAGTGGCAGCGCCTGCCCGAACCCTTCACTCCTGCCAACGGCCTGCTCACCAGCAACGGCCGACTGCGCCGCGAGGCCATTCTGGCCCGCTACGCCCATCGTTTTTCCACCCCAGTTGCCCAAAAGGAGCAGCCATGAATTTCTTCGACGAACTGCAGAACACCACCGCCGCGGAGCGCCAAGCGCTGTTCGCCACGCCGGTGATCCGCGATGCGCTGGCCGGCCAGGTGAGCCTGGAGGGCTATCGCGCCTTCCTGACGCAGGCCTACTACCACGTGCGCCATACCGTGCCGCTGATGATGGCCTGCGGCGCGCGCCTGCCGGCACGCCTGGAATGGCTGCGCGGCGCGGTGTGCGAGTACATCGAGGAGGAGTATGGCCACGAGCAGTGGATCCTCAATGACATCCGCGTGTGCGGTGGTGATGCCGAGCAGGTGCGCGATGGCCAGCCATCTCTTCCCATCGAGCTGATGGCCAGTTTTCTCTACGACCTGATCGCCCGCGGCAATCCGGTCGGCCTGTTCGGCATGGTCAACGTGCTTGAGGGCACCAGCATCGCCCTGGCCACTCAAGCCGCCGGCGCCATACGTGAAGGCCTGCAGCTGCCGCCTACGGCATTCAGTTACCTGGCTTCCCACGGTTCGTTGGACATCGGCCACATGGACACCTATCGCAGCCTGATGAACCGCCTTGACGACCGCGCCGACCAGTTGGCAGTGATCCACGCCAGCAAGGTGGTCTACCAACTCTACGCTGAAATGTTCCGCGGCCTGCCACGCCTTGAAACGGCTCATCGGGAGACCCGCCATGCGGCTGTCTGATTGCCGGGTGGTGCTTACCGGTGCCAGCGGCGGCATCGGCATGGCACTCGCAGAACAGCTGTGCGCCGAGGGTGCCCAAGTGCTGGCCGTAACGCGCCAGCCCCAGGTGCTCGAAGCCCTGCAGCGCCAGTACCCACAGCGCATCCACCCGGTGGAGGCCGACCTGCGTGACGCCGCCGGCCGCCACGCCGTGCTCGATGCCGCGCGGCGCATGGGCGGCGTCAACCTGCTGCTCAACGCCGCCGGGGTCAACCGCTTCTCGCTGTTCGAGCAGGTCGATGACGAGCAGATCGACGACCTCCTGACCGTGAACCTCATCGCCACCCTGCAGCTGACCCGCGCCCTGCTGCCGACCCTGCGCAATCAGCCCCATGCGCTGATCGTCAACGTCGGTTCCACCTACGGCTCCATCGGCTATCCGGGCTACGCGGTGTATTGCGCCAGCAAATTCGCCCTGCGTGGTTTCTCCGAAGCGCTGCGCCGCGAACTGGCCGACACCGAGGTCGATGTGCTCTACGTGGCGCCCCGGGCGACCCGCACCGGCATGAACAGCAGCGCCGCCATGGCCCTCAACGAGGCGCTCAACAGCCGCATTGACGAGCCCCAGCGCGTGGCCATGCAGGTGACCAGTGCCATCGAGCGCAACCTGGCCGAGCTCTATCTGGGCTGGCCGGAAAAACTTCTGGTACGCCTCAACGGCTTGCTGCCGGGCCTGGTCGACCGGGCGATCCGCAAACAACTGCCGATCATCCGCCGTTTTATCCACTCCACCGAGATGCCTCCACGATGAAAAAGACGCTGTTTCATCTCACTTTGGCCCTTGCCGCCCTGAGTGTACAAACCGGCGCCTGGGCGCTGGACGCCGCCGGTACCCAGCAACTGCAGGCCATTCAGCAACGCTGGGCGCAGATCCAGTACGACACCCCGGATGACCGCAAGGAGGCCGAGTTCGAGAAGCTGGCGGTGCAGGCCGAAGCCTTCACAGCCGCCGAACCGAAAGCCGCCGAAGCGTGGATCTGGAAAGGCATCGTCACCAGTAGTTGGGCCGGTGCTCAGGGTGGCCTCGGTGCGCTGGGCAAGGTCAAGCAGTCGCGCAGCGATCTGGAAAAGGCCCTGCAGCTCGACCCCGACGCCCTGCAAGGCTCGGCCTACACCAGCCTGGCGGCGCTATACGACCGGGTGCCCGGTTGGCCCATCGGTTTCGGCGATGCCAAGAAGGCCGATGAGCTACTGCGTCAGGCCCTGCTGATCAACCCGAACGGCATCGACAGCCTGTATTTCTGGGGTGATCATCTGGCCCGCGAAGGCAAATATGCCGAAGCCAAGCAAGCATTGCTCAAAGCTCAGCAGGCCGCGCCACGCCCGGGTCGAGAACTGGCCGACCAAGGACGTCAGCGCGAGATATCTGCTTTACTCAACGACGTCGAGCGCAAGATCGATTGATCCCTCCATTGATGGAAGCTGGCTGATTAAGGGCACGCATGCGACTGCTCCTGGTTGAAGACGATATCCCCCTTGGCGAGGGCCTGCGTAACGGGTTGCAAGCCGAGGGTTACACCGTCGACTGGCTATACGACGGCGCCAGCGCGGCGCATGCCCTGCTCAGCGAAACCTTCGACCTTTTGGTTCTGGACCTGGGCCTGCCGCGCCTTAGCGGCATTCAGGTATTGCAGCAGCTGCGCAAGAACGGCTCGCAGCTGCCGGTGCTGATTCTCACCGCCCGGGACGAACCTCGTGATCGCGTCGCCGGGCTGGACGCCGGCGCCGACGATTACCTGGCCAAACCATTCGACCTCAACGAACTCAAGGCGCGTATCCGTGCCCTGTTGCGCCGCAGCGCAGGGCGTGGCCAGGCGCTGGTCGAACACGCTGGTATCACCCTCAACCCCGCGAGCCAGCAGGTGCAATACCAAGGCACCCCCGTGGCGCTGACGCCCAAGGAATACCTGCTGCTGCACGAGCTGCTGGCGCATCCGGGCAAGGTGTTCACCCGCGAGCGCCTCGTACAGCTGCTCTACGGCTGGGACGAGGAAGCGGAAAGCAACACCCTTGAGGTACACATCTCGCATCTGCGCAAGAAGCTGTTCAGCGAGCTGATCAAAACCGTACGCGGCATCGGCTACCTGGTGGAGGCCTGAGATGACCTCACTGCGTCGCCGCACCCTGGTGCTGGTACTGGGTCTGCTGCTGCTCGGTACCCTGACCATCAGCCTTTACAATTTTCACGACAGCCGCCACGAAATCGGCGAGATCTACGATGCCCAGCTGGCGCAGAGTGCACGGCTGCTACAGGGCGCCATCCGCGCCCAACTGCCGGATGAGCAGCGCCAGGCGCTGTATCGCGCCTTCAACGCGGCCCTGAGCCAGGCTGGCAACCACCGCATCGGCCACCCCTACGAAGGCAAGATGGCCTTTCAGGTGTGGGACAAAGAGGGCAACAGCCTGATTCGCTCCTCCAGCGCTCCGGCCTTCGAGCGCCCGCTGACCACCCCCGGGTTTTCCGATCAGCGCCTCTACGACGTCAACTGGCATGGTTTTCTGCTACCTGATGAACGCCACGGTCTGCTGATCTGGGTCGGTGAGCGCGAGGATGTGCGCCAGGACCTGGTCAATCGCATCGTGCGCCACACCCTGATCCCCAATCTGATCGGCATCATCGTGCTCTCTGCGCTGATCTGGCTGGCCATCGGCTGGGGCCTGCGGCCTTTGCAGAACATGGCGCAGATCATCCGCAAACGTCACGGCGGCTCTCTTGAACCGCTGCAACTGACACCCCTGCCACGTGAGTTGGAACCCATGCAGGCGGCGCTCAATCGGCTGCTCTCGCAGATCGAGCAGTTGCTGCAGCGCGAACGGCGCTTTATCGGTGATGCCGCCCACGAAATGCGCACGCCCCTGGCGACCTTGCGCATCCATGCCCAGAACGCCCTGCAGGCCACCCAGGCCGAACCACGAGACCAAGCCCTGAACCATCTGGTTGGCGGCGTTGACCGCCTGACCCGGGTGGTCAACCAATTGTTGACCCTTGCCCGCGTCGAGCCGGAAATCGCCCGCCAGGCCTGGCAACCCGTGGACCTGGAAAGTACCGCTCGCGAGACGCTGGTAGAGCTCACCCCGTGGATGCTCGGCAGGGGCCTAGAGCTGGCCCTGGACGTGAAGCCCGGCAGTTACCTGATTCACGGCAATGCGCAGCTGGTCGCAATTGCCCTGCAGAATCTGGTCACCAACGCCGCCAACTTCTCGCCGCAAGGCGCCGAGGTAGAGGTAACTCTAGCGGCCGACGACGAACAGCAAGTCAGCCTCAGCGTGCGAGATCATGGCCCGGGCATCGACGAACAGAAAATGGAGCGGCTGTTCGAGCGTTTCTACAGCCGCGACAACCCCGGCGGTGCCGGCCTGGGCCTGTCCATCGTGGAGATGATCGCCAGTCATCTGGGCGGTCGTATCAGCCTGAGCAATCACCCTGACGGCGGCCTGCTCGCGACCCTGACCTTCGCACGCCATTTGGAGGTGACCTGAAGGCCGAGCAACCTGCTTCTTCAGACTCCCTTAAGACAATTCACCAAAACTATTTCCACAAGGCCGGACAAGGTTGTCCGGCCGGTAACTCGCAGAGGTCGACATGAACCAACACAACAGCTCATCGCCCCGGCAACTCTCAACTGGCCAGGCCACCTATAGCGCAGCCAGTCGTCATCTGCACTGGCTGATGGCCGCGCTGGTGGTACTCGCCTACATATTGATCAACGGTCGTGGCTGGTTTGAGAAAGGCAGCGCCCTGCGTACGCTGTTTGTCCAGGGCCACTTCTGGGTAGGCTTGCTGGTTCTGGCATTGGTACTACCGCGCCTGCTGGCGCGCTTCTCCAAGCCGGTGCCAGCGATCGAGCCGCCCCTCAGCCCGATGATCAACCTGTTCTCCAAGCTGACCCACGTAGCGCTCTATGCTTTCCTACTGCTGCAGCCGCTGATGGGCGTACTGGTGGTCCTGCTCGAGCGCGGCGGCATCCCCCTGGGCAGCATGATGGTGCCCTCGCCCTTCGCGCTCGACAAAGCGCTGGCCCACAATATCGAGGAGCTGCACGTGCTGGTCGGCACCGCGTTCTACTACGTGATCGCCCTGCATATCGCCGCGGCGCTCTGGCACCACTTCGCACGCCGCGACAACGTGCTCAAACGCATGCTGTAACTAGCACGCTTGCGAGGTACTCCAGGAAGAGCGCGCCATTCAGAACGCGCTCATTCCCATCCAATATCGGCGCCCTCACGCAAAAGCTGAGCCCTCTGCAATTAGCATGAGTCGCTTCGAAAAGCCTTATCGAAAGCAAGCCGTCGCTCTCGTTTGCGCCTAGCAGACTTGAAGAGGCGCTCGGCTGATCTAACTCACAGTTATATCGCTATCGCTACCTCTCAGTATTTGGAAGGTAATGCCGTCGCTATAGTCAGGACGTCTATGAATTTCAAAAATAACAGGACGGATCATGGCGATAATCAACTATGTAACGGAGATCCGCTTCGGCGCAGGCTGTGCCGCTGAGCTAAGTGAAGTCAATGCGCGCCTGGGCTTCAAACGTCCGCTAATCGTTACCGACCGAGGCGTGGTGGCTGCCGGCCTCATTGATCAGCTTCTGGATCTAAATCCCCTGCCAGCCTATCAGGTGTTTGACGGCACGCCGGCCAACCCCACGGAGGCCGCTACCCGCGCAGGCGTAGCCTGTTTCCTTGAGGCGCAGTGCGACGGCATCATCGCCGTCGGTGGTGGTTCGTCCATCGACCTGGCCAAGGCGATTGCGGTATCGGCTCGCCATCCTGGGCCGCTAAAAAACTTTGCGGTCATAGAAGGCGGCCTTGCTCGAATCACTACAGCCACCGTACCCATCGTCGCCATTCCGACCACTGCCGGCACCGGCAGCGAGGTCGGTCGTGGTGCCATCATCATCCTCGATGATGGTCGCAAGGTCGGCATCCTCTCCCCCCACGTCATTCCGCATGTGGCAATTTGCGACCCGAGCCTGACTCTCAGCCTGCCCCCGCACCTGACTGCAGCGACCGGCATGGACGCAGTGGCCCATTGCATCGAGACTTTTCTTGCGCCTGGCTTCAATCCGCCAGCCGATGGCATCGCGCTGGATGGCCTGCGCCGTGCCTGGCGCAACCTGGAGCTGGCCTTCAACGAGCCGGGCAACATCGAGGCCCGCACGCAGATGCTCAGCGCTTCGCTGCAGGGCGCGCTGGCCTTCCAGAAGGGACTGGGTTGTGTGCACAGCGTGAGTCATTCACTGGGTGGAATTGATCCACGTCTGCACCATGGCACCCTCAACTCGGTCATGTTGCCCGCGGTTATCAGCTTCAACCGAGGTGCGGAATCGGTGATCCGCGAGGAAAAACTCGAACGCCTCGCCCAGGCCATGCAACTACCTGCCCAGTTGTCGGTGGAGCAAGCGCTGGCGGACAAGGCCGCCGCTCTGAGGTTGCCCAATGGCCTGGCGCAGATGGGCGTTAGTGAGGAGCTCATCCCGAGTATCGTTGCCGGCGCCCTCGCCGATCACAGCCACAAGACCAATCCCCGGGAGGCCACGGCGGACGACTATGTTCGGCTGATCCAGGCCTCGTTCTAAGGTCTGCCAAGCCAATGGACTGAACCTCAACTACCGCACAACCCGCAATCTTGCCGCATTCGAACCACCTGGTTACGGGCGGCAGATCACGGGCTGTGCATAGCTACTGTGCAAGACACTCGCGCTGCAAACACAACAATTAAAAGGACGCGAAACATTATGGCAATCCTCGATACCTCCGTATCCAAGGTGCAGCTAGATCCGCTGTACCGCAAAGTCGCCTGGCGGGTACTGCCGCTGCTCCTGCTGGGCTACATCATCGCGTATCTCGACAGGGTCAACGTCGGCTTCGCAAAACTCGCCATGCTCAGCGATCTCGGCATGTCCGATGCGGCCTTCGGACTGGGCGCTGGCATCTTCTTCATTGGCTATTTCATTTTCGAAGTCCCCAGTAACCTGATGCTGCACCGCGTCGGCGCCAAGCTGTGGATCGCCCGCATCATGATCAGCTGGGGGCTGGTTTCATCGCTGATGGCCTTTACCGGCCCCATCGCACAGTTACTGGGCGTCAGCAACGAATCAGTCTTCTACGGGCTGCGCTTTCTGCTGGGCGTCTGCGAGGCGGGCTTCTTTCCAGGCGTCATTCTCTACCTGACCTACTGGTTTCCGGCGGCGTTGCACAGCCGCATGATGGCCATCGTCATTCTCGGCAATCCGGTGTCCTTCATCTTCGGCGGTCCTCTCAGCGGGGCCATCATGTACTACATGGCTGGCGGCAGCCTGTTGGCCGGCTGGCAGTGGATGTTCATCCTAGAGGCTGTGCCCGCCGTCATAATCGGCGTGGTGGTGCTGTGCCTGCTGGACAACGGCATCCAGAGCGCAAAGTGGCTCAACGCTCAGGAAAAAGCCGAGCTGACACGTCGCCTCGCAGTGGACGCCGCGAAAAAACCGCGCATTGAGCTTAAACGGCTCTACGCCATGCCCATCATCTGGATGCTGACCCTCATCTATATCCTGCTGATGATCGGCAATTACGGCATCAATTTCTGGGTGCCGACCATCATCAAGAACGCCGGAGTCGCGTCAGTCCTAGATATCGGGTTTATCACCGCAATTCCCTATGTGTTCGGTGCAGTGACCATGGTCTGGGTTACACGCCAGGCTCAGCGTACCGGCAACCAGCGAGCCTATGCGGCGCTGATGTCGATACTGGCTGGCATCGGTCTGATTCTCTGCGCGGCTTTTCCCCAGCAACTGCTGATGATGATTTTAGGCGTCGCCTTAGCCGTCGGTGGCAGCCTGAGTGCCATTGCCCTGTTCTGGGGGTTGCCGGGCGCGTTCCTACAGGGCGCCGCAGCCGCGGCTGGCATCGCCATCATCAACTCGTTCGGAAACCTTGGCGGTTTCGTCGGCCCCTATTTACTGGGCCTGCTGACGACGCTTTTCGGTTCGGCGCAAGCTGGCCTGATGCTGCTTGGGGTTTGTCTGTTGGTGTGTGCCGCACTGATGCTTTGGGTGACACGCCGACCGGCACGGTCGAGCGCCGACATGCTGGCCGACTAAACGAACAAAGACATCGGGCGTAGTTACCAGCGGGGAGCGGTAGACTCGCTCCCCTCCTTTGATCAGCGAAGAGGACCCCATGGATCTGGTCAGCGAGTTGCAAGAGATCGTCGGTCGTCGCCATGTCCTGCAGGGCGATGCCGCGACCCGTCGATTCCGTCTGGGTATCCGCTACGGCGGCGGTGCGGTACTCGCCGTGGTTCAACCAGGCAGCTTGGTGGAAATGTGGCGTGTGCTGCAAGGCTGCCACCGCGCCGGCACAATCATCATTTGCCAGGCAGCCAATACTGGCCTGACCGGTGGTTCTACTCCGGTGGCCGAGGGTTATGATCGCCCGGTGGTGCTGATCAACACCCTGAGACTGACGCGCCTGGCGCTGCTGCGCCAGGGCAAGCAGGTCATCTCTCAGCCCGGCGTGACCCTGAGTCAACTGGAGACAAACCTGAAACCACTCGGGCGCGAGCCGCACTCGGTGATCGGCTCGACCTGCATCGGCGCATCCATCGCCGGGGGCGTCTGCAACAACTCTGGCGGTTCGCTGATTCGCCGTGGCCCGGCCTTTACCCAGTTGTCGCTGTTCGCGCGCATCGACGAGGCCGGGCAACTGCAGCTGGTCAATCACCTGGGCATGGACTTGGGCGATACGCCCGAAGAGATTCTGACCCGGCTTGATGAAGGACGCTTCGACGACAGCGTTGTGCAGGATCCGCCAGGTGCCATGGCCTCCGACCGCGAATACGCCAGCCACGTTCGCGATGTGGACTCGGCTACACCCGCGCGCTACAACGCAGATCCTCGGCGGCTTTACGAAGCGTCGGGCTCGGCAGGCAAGATCGCCGTGTTCGCCCTACGTCTGGATACCTTCCCCGCTGACCGCAACACCCAGGTCTTCTACATAGGGTCCAATCGAGCTGCCGACCTCGAAACCATTCGCCGGCACATCCTGACCAATTTCACCGCGCTGCCGATCGCCGGTGAATACATGCATCGCACGGCCTACGAGCTTAGCCGCACCTATGGCAAGGACCTTTTTCTCTTCATTCAGGGTTGCGGCGCGCAACGGGTGCCACAGGCATTCGCCTGGAAAACCCGCTTCGATGCGTTCACGGAGCGCCTGGGTCTGGGATCCCAGCTTGGAGACCGCATCCTGCAACGTTGTTCGGCAGCACTGCCCGAACATCTACCCGCGCGATTGAACGCCTTTGCCACGCGCTTCGAACATCATCTGCTGCTGAAGATGGGTGAAGACGGTATCGACGAGGCACGAACCTACTTGCAGTCGTGGCTGCCCACAACGGATGCAGACTTCATCGAATGCGACACGGCTGAAGGCAATGCAGCGTTCCTCAATCGCTTCGCGGTCGGCAACGCTATGAATCGCTACCGGGCGGTGCACCGGGACACCGTTGAAGACATTCTTGCCCTGGACATAGCTCTGCCGCGCAACACCCAAGACTGGTTCGAGACCTTGCCATCGGAGCTTGCAGAGCAAATCGAAGTGTCCATGTACTGCGGGCACTTCTTCTGCCATGTGCTGCACCAGGAATATCTTGTGAAGAAGGGTCACGATTGCGCTGCGATCAAGCAGAACATGCTGGCGCTACTGGATGCCCGGGGTGCCCGCTATCCCGCCGAGCACAATGTCGGTCACCTTTACGATGCCGATCCCGAACTGGAACGCCACTATCGCCAGCTCGATCCGACCAACGCCTTCAACCCCGGGATCGGTCGCCTGACACGTCGCTATCGCTGGAGAGACGACTGCTGCGCCGAGCATTCTGGGAATCCTGTCACCGCGGCGGCCCGAGCGCCCCTTACCGAACGGACTACGTGAACCGAGCGCAACCCTGTTACCCGCAGCCGGTGCCAACGCAGGCTGCGATGGCCGCTGAGTCAGTCATTTCGAGACAACACTCAAAGGGCGTTATTTAAAAACAATAACAGCTTGAGTCATTTATGAGCTGGACGCTTTTCAAAGAGGCTATGCATGAATATCAAGCAGAAGTTGATTTCGCTGTTCGCGTTGACCGCCTGCGTGCCCGTCGTCCTGGTGGCCTTGGTGGTGATCGTGAAATTGCGCAGCCAAGCTGTGGAGGATTTCCAGGAAAGCAGCTCCCGTGAGATGCAGCACATCAGCTACAGCATGGGGCTGTTCCTTTCTAGCATTCAGCAGAATGTCGACTATCTCGCCAAGCAGCCCGCGATCCAGGCGCTGAGCGGCTTGAAGAACTATACCTCGGCGGACGCCCCCAAGACGCCAATGCCGGAGAGTGGGCACCAGGCCCTGGAGTTGTTCGAACCCTACTTTTCCACCCATCCAGCCACCACCTACGTCAAAGTCGGCCTGCCCGACGGAGGTTACGCCGCCTGGCCTGACGATCCCGACATGGCCGGCTACGATCCGCGCCTGCGGCCCTGGTACCAGGCAGCTGTGGCGTCGCCCGGCAAGACGATACGAACGCCGGCCTACTTCTATGCCAAGCAGAACCTGTCCATGATTGGGACAGCGCGCACCCTGACCGATGCCAACGGCAAGCTCCGGGGGGTGGTAGGGATCGACGTCTCCCTCCAGCAACTGACCGATCTGGTGAAGAGCATTACCCTCGGCCAGAGCGGCTACCTGATGCTGGCGGAGGACAGTGGCAAGATACTGGTCGATCCGCGCAATCCCGAGCACAACTTCAAGTCGCTCAAGGACCTGGGTGAGGCCTACCAGGCGCTGGACAACATTCGCAGCGGCATAGGCGAGGTCACGCTCGACGGCACCTCATATATGGTCAACGTCTATCCGGCCCAGGGCTTGGGTTGGCGCTTCGTTGGCCTGATCGAACGTGACGAGATCATGGGCAAGGCCACCAGCCTTACCTGGCAGATAGCCACTATAACTCTGGTGCTGGCGCTGGCCTTCGCGCTGCTGGGCGCGGTCTTCGCCGGCATGATCGTGCGACCGATCCGCAGCGTGTCTGCCGGCCTGGAATCAATCGCCCAGGGCCAGGGTGACCTGACCAAGAACCTGAACGTGCAGGGCAAGGACGAAACCGCCACCTTGGCGGGCTGGTTCAATCAGTTCATCGACAGCATCAGGCGCTTGATTGGCAGCATCGGTAAGGCCTCCAACGACCTGCAGCAGGCCTCACAGACCACCACCCAGACCGCGCAAAGCATGAATGAGGTGGCCGGCCGGCAGCGTGAAGCCGTGGAGCTGGTATCCACCGCCTTCAACGAGATGGTTGCCACTTCCAACGAAGTGGCCCGTTCGTGCAGTCAGGCCGCGGTTTCCGCTGATGCCGGTCACCACAAGGTGCAGGAAGGCTACGGCCAGATCGAGCGCGCCACCGGCAACGTCAACCAGCTCAGCAGCAGCCTGAGCCAATCGGCTCAGGCCATGGCCGTACTGGAGCAGGACAGCCAGAACATCAACGCCATCCTCGATACCATTCGCGGCATCGCGGATCAAACCAACCTGCTGGCACTCAACGCGGCCATCGAAGCCGCCCGAGCCGGCGAGCAAGGCCGCGGCTTTGCCGTGGTCGCCGACGAGGTACGAGCCTTGGCTAGGCGCACCGCCGATTCCACCGGCGAGATCGGCGGCCTGCTCAGTAGTCTCGCGCGCCGTACCCAGGAGGTCACCCGCCATATCGAGACCAGCTTGGAGCTGTCTCAGACCAGCGTGTCCTCCATCAGCGAGGCGCGCGGTAGTTTCGAAGACATTCGCAAATCGGTGGACGAGATCCGCGAGCAGGCGCTGCAGATCGCCGCGGCCGCCGAGGAACAGCACCAAGTGGCCGAAGACATCAACCGCCACATCGCCCAGATCCACGATGATGCCATGCAGGTGGAAGGTCTGGCGCATTCCACCACCCATGACTCCTCGCGCCTGTTGCAGCTCTCCGGCGAACTGGATCGCCTGGTAAGACGCTTCAAGACCTGAGCCCTGCACCAATCAGCCAGGGTGGTACGCTCCCGAGCGCGTCCCAGGCATCGCCTGGATCTGCCCCAGGATCGCACTAGGTCTTTCAGTGGTACGCCGCGTGTTTGCTCAGGTTTCTTGCTGAATCGTGTAGAGCGACTCAACCAACAGCTCGAAGGCCGGATTCTGCTGGGCACTGGACCGCGAGACCAGTTCATAGGGTTCGCTGCGGGATTTGAGTTGCAGCGGCAGGCGGACTACCAAACCATGCTGACAGACGTAGTCCGCCACCTCGACAGACACCAGAGCCACCAGCCTCGGATTGCGGCTGAGTAGTGACAGGGTGGCAAGCGCCGAAGTGGTCTCGATCAGGTGTAGCGGGAACGGCAACTGCGCTTCGAAGAACTCATGCTCCAGCGTCCGACGCATCGGCATGTTGGCTCGATAGACCACCCAACGACTGTCCGAGAGGTCCTGCAGCTCGATCCGCTCGCAATTGGCGGCAGGATGGGTCGAATGGGCGATGACTGCCAGAGACTCGTCCTTGATGACCATCGAATCGTAGGCGTCGGGCTTGTCGCTTACCGATAGCCGGCAAATGGCGGCATCCAGACGCCCCTGATCGATCAGGCTCAGCAGGCTTTCGCTGGTATCTTCGACCACCACGACCGATAGCCGCGGCTGAAGCTCCAGCAGGCGCGAGATGGCATGGGTCAACAAGGGAACAGCGCCCATGATGGTGCCGATGGCGAGCTTGCCCCCTGAGCCGCTGGCGATGGCATGCAGTTCATGGCGAAGATTGTCCAGATCGGCCTGGATCAGGCGGGCAAAGCGAATTGCACAGTTACCCGCCGGGGTCGGCAGCAATCCCCGATTGGTGCGTAGAAACAACTCCACACCGAGCGCGGACTCGAGCTCTTTGAGCGCCTTGCTGGCACCCGGCTGGGTGAGCCCCACGCCTTCAGCTGCATTGAGCAGAGAGCCTTTTTCCGCCAGTGCGATAAGCAAACGCAGTTGCTTGGCGTGCAGGCGGGACATGATGGAATTGAGGCTAGCCAGATTCTTCATTGCCAAAAAGTTATACCCCTGAAGCCTATTGTCAATGCAAAGCTCCTTATCCTGGCAATACCAATTCCATCTATAACTGAAAACAATAAAAGATGAAAAAATATCTCTCCGAGACTTGCCTTTCCACAAGCTTGGCCAGCCTCCGGCTGGCCAGTTGTGAGTGGTCATCCGGGGCTATTTCCACCCTGAGCAAATCAAAAAATACGCATTCTTTATGCGCTACTAGTTGTGTCCGAAGCGATTTTCGAGGTAAATCGCGTCCAGACATTTCAGGCGACGTGATGCGAGCCTGGGTCGGCGGGGCAAAAAGCCGGATCGCGAGTACTTTCAGCTTGCGGCCGCAGCCGCGCCCTCCCGCCCACAAACGTCGTCAGCGAACCACCTGCACGCTGCCGGGCCTGGCCTGGCGGCGTGCCTTGGCATTCAACGGGCAGAGAGCATCGCAGGCATGACACACCGCGCAAGCGCTCACCCCACGACTGCCGACCGTAACGCTGGCTGTCCGGCGCCTCACCAGGGCCGGCAGCTGCCAGGCAACGCATCGATCCGCAAAACAACGCGTTGCCCGGAACAACCCACCTCTTCCATGAGCCAGACGTAACCCCCCATGTTCGAACTATTCAGCGGGCTTGATGCCTGGTTGGCGCTGAGCCTCGCACTCGCCCTGCTCTTCGTCCTCACCTTCGAATTCATCAACGGTTTCCACGACACGGCCAACGCCGTGGCCACGGTCATCTACACCAAGGCCATGCCGCCAAACCTGGCGGTGATCATGTCCGGCATCTTCAACTTCCTCGGCGTGCTGCTCGGCGGCGTCGGCGTGGCCTATGCCATCGTCCACCTGCTGCCGGTGGAGCTGCTGATCAACGTCAACACCAGTCGCGGCCTGATCATGGTGTTCTCATTGCTGGCTGCGGCCATCACCTGGAACCTGGGCACCTGGTATTTCGGCATCCCGGCGTCCAGCTCGCACACCCTGATCGGCTCGATCCTCGGCGTCGGCCTGGCCAACGCGCTGCTCACCGATATTCCCCTGGGTGACGGCGTGAACTGGCAGAAGGCGATCGATATCGGCCTGTCGCTGGTGTTCTCGCCGGTGGCCGGTTTCGTGGTCGCCGCCCTGCTGTTCCTGGCGCTCAAGTACTGGATGCCGACGCCCAAGGTGCACAGCACGCCGGTGGTGCGCAAGGAAACCAAGGGCAAGAACAAGCCGCCCTTCTGGAACCGCCTGGTGCTGATCGTCTCGGCCATGGCAGTGAGCTTCGTGCACGGCTCCAACGACGGCCAGAAAGGTATCGGCCTGATCATGCTGGTGCTGATCGGTATCGTGCCTGCCAAGTTCGTGCTCGACCTGAACAGCACCACCTACCAGATTTCCCGGACCCGCGATGCGGCCGTGCACCTGGGTGAGTTCTATCAGCGCAACGCGCCGACCCTGAGCGAATACCTGGCCCTGGGCCAGGCTGCCAATACTGAGCTGCCCAAGCAGTTCCGTTGCGACCCCAAGCTCACCGAGCCGACCATCAACGGCCTGCTGCGCACCCTCGATGGCGTCAACGACTACCGCGACCTCAACGAAGAGGCGCGCATCGACATCCGCCGCTACCTGCTGTGCCTCGACGACTCGGCGAAGAAGGTCGGCAAGCTGCCGGACCTGCCGGCACGCGAGAAGGCCGACCTCGACAAGCTGCGCAAGGACCTGACCGCCACCACCGAATACGCGCCGTTCTGGGTGATCCTCGCCGTGGCCCTGGCTCTGGGCATCGGCACCATGGTCGGCTGGAAGCGCGTGGTGAAAACCGTCGGCGAGAAGATCGGCAAGCAGGGCATGACCTACGCCCAGGGCATGAGCGCGCAGATCACCGCGGCCTGCGCCATCGGCCTGGCCAACGTCTACAGCCTGCCGGTGTCGACCACCCACGTGTTGTCCTCGGGCGTGGCCGGCACCATGGTCGCCAACCGCAGCGGCCTGCAGGGCAGCACCATCAGCAACATCCTGCTGGCCTGGGTGCTCACCCTGCCCACCTCGATGGCCCTGGCCGCCGGCCTGTTCTACGTCTCGACGCTGATCTTCGGCTGATCGAATAAACGAGGCACCCGTTCCGGGTGCCTCGTCCCCTCTCCAATCGTTACTTGCAGCTCCAGCGCATGCTCTGCGCGAGGATATGCGGGTGGCTGTCGATCGGTTCCCACTCGTCGAGGAATTCGAAACCGTGCCGGCGGTAGAACTGCACGGCCCTGACATTCTCCGGGGCGACTTCGAGAAACAGCGCATCGACGCCCAGCTCTATCGCAGATGCCTTCACGGCCGCTACCAGCCCGTCCGCCGCGCCTGAACCGCGAGCCGCCGGCTCGACCCACATGGCGATCAGCTCATAGCGGGCGGAATCCCGAAACCCCGCGCCCACCAGGCCAACCGGCCTGCGCTCGTCGAGTGCCAGCCAGAACCGCGTCCTCTCCCCCGCCGCCCGCACCTGCCAGTGGGCATCGCTGTCGGCCGCTGCCATCTGGTAACTCACTCCGAACGCGGTAGGCGTGTCCTGCAAGGCGGCCAGGCGGATCCGTTTCAGTAGCGTCCAGTCTTCCTTTTGGGTGGCGCGGATATCCATGGGTCTTCCGATCCTCCAGATTGAAATTCAGATCAGCCAGGCGCTTCACATCGAGCAACCCGCCAGCAGACCTACAATGCCGTACCGACGGCCATCACTGCCAGCAAAAGGCACCAACCGAAGCCGCCAACGGGAAAGAGAGACTCCATGAAGCACAGCCTCAAACAACTGGCGATTGCATTGGCCGTCATTGTCGCAGCGCTGGGTGCGCTGTTCGTCGCCATTGCCTACTGGGCCGTGCCGACCGCCGAGGTGCGCAACGAGTCGGCCGCTGCCGTGCAGGTGGTGGCCCAGTGGCGTAACCAGAGCCACGACCTGGGCGCGATCCGGCCTGGGCAGACCGAGGTGTTCAGGGTGCCTGGCGAGGGCGGTATCACCTTCAGCGTGACCTATGCCGATGGCCGCCAGATGATCAGCCCGGAGATCTACTACACCCTGATCACCACCGTGCGGGCAGTGGTCAGTGAACAGAGCATCAGCGTCGATAGCGAGCTGGGGCTGGCGACCGCTGACCAGAATCCGCGCAACGCGCCTGGTCAGAAGCGGTAACGCCCCAAGCCGCGTTGATCAGCCCAGCGATTCGAGCCCCAGTGCCTTCGCGCACTCGGCCAGCGAGCGGCGCTGGGTTTCGGCGTACAGCGCCAACTCGTCGTGCACCGTGGCGCCGAGGGCGGCGTGGAAGGCCTGCTGGTTGGAGGTGGCGTCGTAGCTGACCTGGGCATCATCGCCGAGGTTGGACTGGAAGATGCCGGCAGCGCTCACCGGCAGGAAATCCTCGTAGACCAGCGGCTCGAAATGCACATGGCCGGCCTCGATCAGGGCGTCCAGGCTGCGCGGTGCGGTTTCGTCTCGGCGCGCGGCCTTGCCGGCTTCGGTGACGAAGTAGCGGAAGTAGGCCAGGCCTTCGCGGCGCATGGTCGTGTAGCTGTCGGGGAAGGCTTCGAAGCGTTGCTCAAGTAAGTCTGCATAGCGCTGGGCATTGGCTTCGTTGGGGAACTCGCCCAGTTCGTCGCGCGCTTCGTTGAGCAGCCGGTCGTACAGCGCGCGGCCGGCAGGGGTCAGGGCGGCACCGCGCTGCTCGATCTCGCCGAAGCGCGCAGTATGGCTGCCGGTCGCATCGGACTGGCCGACGAAGGCCACGCGCTCCTGCAGCGCCTTGAAGCTGGTCTGGCGCAGCAGGATCGGGCACTGGCGCCGAGGCGGGCCCTCGACCACGGCCTTGGGCGTGATGCCGCGCTTGGGCATGGCCGCCTGCACTTCGTCGATATCCAGGGTGCGCGGCGTCAGATGGTTGATGTGCGGCCCCTTGAAGGCCACCACGTCGGCGATCAGGCGGTGCTGACCATGCAGCCGGTCGTACTCGGAGGCAGTGACGGTGGCCTCGGTATGCCAGCGAAAGGTCTCCAGCGCCTCTTTGACGAACTCCTCGGCATCGGCGGCATCCAGGCCGCCCTGGGCTTCGCATTGTTCGATCAGCGCCCGCGCGCGCGGGGTGAAGATGTCGCGCTTGGCGAGAATCTCGGCGGCCAGGGCACGCAGTGCTTCGTCCTCGATCAGCTCCAGACGCAACAGCGAGGTGAACACGCGAAACGGGCTGACCTGCAGGTCGGTTTCATGCACAGCGCGAAAGGCGGTGGAATGCACCGGCACGCCGGCCGAGCTGAGGTCGTAGTAGCCCACCGGCTGCATGCCCATGACCGCGAACAGGCGGCGGATGGTCGACAGCTCCTCGGCAGTGCCGACGCGAATCGCGCCGTGGCGCTCCATGGCCAGGCGTTCGATTTCACCGGTCCACTCCAGCTGCTGCTTCAGCGCTGTAGAGCCCGCCAGCGCCTGGGTGTTGGTGTCCGCCACCAGGTCGAGCAGGTCGCCATACAGCGGCACTTCGGCGCGGTACATGGCGGACATGGCGCTGGAAAACTGCGCACGGATTTGCGAGGGATCGACGAATCCTGAAGTGTTCATAGCGGGCGAATCTCCTGTCACGCTTGTCAGTTGGCCGTGGCGGTACTCGCCGGCCTGAAAGTTGGCGAATACGCTCAGCCGAGGTTGGCCAGGCAGTGTTCGATGATATCCAGGCCCTGCTCGAACAGCGCCGGCTCGATGGTCAGCGGTGCCAGCAGGCGCACGATATGGCGGTTCTTGCCGCTAGGCATCAGCAACAGCCCCTTGGCCCGCGCCGCCTCCAGCAGTTCGGCCAGTTGCGTGGTGCCGGGCTGACCGTCACGGGTGACCAACTCGATACCGCGCATCGCGCCAACCCCGGTGAGGCGGCCCAGATACGGCGACAGGTCCTTGGCGCGCCATTGTTCATAGCGGCGCAGCAGCGCCTGTTCCTGGGCCTCGCCCCAGGTGGCCAAGTTGGCGTCGGTCATCTGCCGCAGGCTGGCCAGGGCCGCCGCACAGGCGATGGGGTTGCCCGAGTAGGTGCCGCCCAGGCCGCCTTTGGGCAGCGCACCCATCAGCTCGGGGCGGCCAACCACGGCGCCCAGCGGCAGGCCGCCGGCGATGCTCTTGCCGAGCAGCAGCATGTCGGGCTCGATGCCCAGGCGGGTGAAGGCGAAGCGCTGGCCGGTACGGCCGAAGCCGGACTGGATTTCATCGAGCATCAGCAGCACGCCATGCTCGTCGCACCAGCGACGCAGGCGCTTGGCGAAGTCCGCATCCAGAGCCAGAAAGCCGCCCTCGCCCTGCACCGGTTCGATGATGAAGCAGGCGACATCGTTGACGTCCACCTCGACGCTGAACAGCCGGTCGATGGCCTTGAAGGCTTCGTCCGCGGTCACGCCGGTATACGCGCTCGGATACGGCACGTGATAGACGGGCCCCGGCAGCACGCCAACTTTCTGCTTGTACGGCGCCACCTTGCCGTTGAGGTTGAGGGTGGCCAGGGTTCGACCGTGGAAGCCGCCGTCAAAGGCGATCACCACGCTACGGCCGGTCGCCGCGCGCACCACCTTCAGAGCATTTTCGGCGGCTTCGGCGCCGCTATTGGTGAGCATGCCCGCCAGCGGATAGCTGACCGGCACGAAGGCCGCGAGGGCGTCCATCAGCTGGCGATAGCCCTGGTGCGGCACGGCGTTGAAAGTCGAATGGGTCAACCGCCCCGCCTGCTCGGTGATCGCGCTGACCACCTGCGGGTTGCAGTGGCCGAGGTTGAGCACGCCGATGCCGCCGACGAAGTCGATGTACGACCTGCCCTCGGTATCCCATACCTGGGCGTTCAGGCCGTGGGACAGCGTGATGGGATGCACTACGGAAAGGGACGAGCTGATGGGCGAGTGACTCATGGATTACCTACCTGGGCCGCCATCACCGGGGCGCGATGACAGGCAGCAGTGCCTGGAAACGATGCCCCTATAAAAGCGATTCAGGCGCCCATGCCACAAGCGAAATAAAGTGCTGCCGTCATTCCTTAAATTCAGGAACTTGCTGAACACCGCCCGTACCGTCCCTGGCCTTTTCCAGAATCCAGTCGATCAACGCCCTGACCTTCGGCACCTCGGCGGACTGCTCGGCGAAGGCGATGAAGTGTGCCCCCTGACTGGGTTTGTAGTGCTGCCAAGGGATCACCAGCTTGCCTTCCTGCAGCTCGTCCAGCACCAGAAAGCGCGGCACCAGGGCTACACCACAGCCGGACTCGGCCGCGCGGATGCACATGTAGAAGGTATCGAAGCGCGGCCCGTGGTAGCTGTTTTCGGTGCTGATGCCCTGCTCCTCGAACCATTCGTGCCAGGCACCGGGGCGCGAGGTGCATTGCAGCAGCACCAGGCTGGCCAGGTCGCCAGCGTCGAACAGCGGCTCATTGGGCAGCAGGTCCGGCGCGCACACCGGGATCACGTCCTCGCCGAACAGCTCGATGCAGATGGCGCCCGGCCAGGAGCCGGTGCCATAGAAGAACGCCACATCGGCCTTGGCCTGCACCAGATCGAAGGGTTCCAGCTCGTTCTTGATGTCCAGATGGATAGTCGGGTGGCGCCGGGAGAACCCCTTGAGGTTGGGCACCAGCCAGCGCGCGCCGAAGGTTGGCTGGGTGGCCACCTTGAGCACCTCGGTTTCGCCGCCGTAGGAGAGGATGTAGCGGCTGGAGATATCCACCTGGGTGAGAATCTTGTTCACCTCGGCCAGGTACAACTCGCCAGCTGGCGCCAGCTGCAGGCGGCGACGCACGCGGTGAAACAGCGGGTGCTGGAGCATGTCCTCAAGCTGCGCCACCTGCTTGCTCACCGCGCTCTGGGTCAGGTGCAACTCCTGGGCGGCGCGTGTGAAGCTCAGGTGCCGGGCCGCGGCCTCGAAGCATTGCAGAGCGGTCATGGTTGGCAGCAATCGTTTGGACATGGTGTTCTCAGGGCAAGACAGTGCGACTTGATTCCATGACGGAATGACATGGTGCATAAACGTCGTTTGTTCAACGCGCGTTCGGGGATTAATACTGATCCCCGTCAATGTTTTCAACTCCACAGACGACCCAGGAGATCACCATGGTTGACCAGCTACTCAAACGTCTTGGTGTCAGCACCAGCGCCTACCAAGGGGGCAACCATGCCGTGTACACCCCCATCGACGGCAGCCAGATCGGCCACTTGAACCTGGAAAGCGCCGACGCGGTACGTACCAAGATCGCCGCCGGTCACGACGCCTTCCTGGCCTGGCGCAAGGTACCGGCGCCGCGTCGCGGCGAGCTGGTGCGCCTGTTCGGCGAGGTGCTGCGTGAGCACAAGGCCGATCTCGGCGAGCTGGTGTCCGTCGAAGCCGGCAAGATCACCCAGGAAGGCCTGGGCGAAGTGCAGGAAATGATCGACATCTGCGACTTCGCCGTCGGCCTGTCGCGCCAGCTCTACGGCCTGACCATCGCCTCCGAGCGCCCTGGCCACCACATGCGTGAAACCTGGCACCCGCTGGGCGTGGTCGGGGTGATCAGCGCCTTCAACTTCCCGGTCGCCGTGTGGGCGTGGAACACCACCCTGGCCCTGGTCGCCGGCAACGCGGTGATCTGGAAACCGTCGGAAAAGACCCCGCTGACCGCCCTCGCCTCTCAGGCGCTATTCGACAAGGCCCTCGCCCGCTTCGGCAACGATGCACCGCAAGGCCTGGCGCAACTGGTCATCGGTGACCGCGAGGCCGGCGAAGTGCTGGTCGACGACCCGCGTGTGCCTCTGATCAGCGCCACCGGCAGCACCCGCATGGGCCGTGAAGTCGCCCCTCGCGTAGCCGCCCGCTTCGGCCGCAGCATCCTGGAACTGGGCGGCAACAACGCCATGATCCTCACCCCCAGCGCCGATCTCGACCTGGCCGTGCGCGGCATCCTGTTCAGCGCCGTCGGCACCGCCGGCCAGCGCTGCACCACCCTGCGCCGCCTGATCGTCCATCGCTCGATCAAGGACGACGTGGTGGCCCGCGTCAAAGCCGCCTACGCCAAGGTGCGCATCGGCGATCCGCGTCAGGGCAACCTGATCGGCCCGCTGATCGACAAGCAGGCGTTCAGCGCCATGCAGGACGCCCTGACCAAGGCCCGCGACGAAGGCGGCCAGGTGTTCGGTGGCGAGCGCCAGCTGGCCGACAGCTTCCCCAACGGTTACTACGTGAGCCCCGCCATCGTCGAGATGCCGGGCCAGAGCGCAGTGGTGCGCCACGAAACCTTCGCGCCGATCCTCTATGTGCTCGCCTACGACGACTTCGAAGAGGCGCTGCGCCTGAACAACGAAGTGCCCCAGGGTCTGTCCTCGTGCATCTTCACCACCGACGTGCGTGAAGCCGAAGCCTTCCAAGGCGCGGCCGGAAGCGACTGCGGCATCGCCAACGTCAACATCGGTACCAGCGGTGCGGAAATCGGCGGCGCATTTGGCGGCGAGAAGGAAACCGGCGGCGGTCGCGAATCCGGTTCTGATGCCTGGAAGGCCTACATGCGCCGCCAGACCAACACCGTCAACTACTCCCGCGAACTGCCGCTGGCCCAGGGCATCGTGTTCGACTGATTGGCACCCGCCATGTCGATCTGGATCGGCATGGCGTTTCCCACAAAGACGGATAACCAGTAGCTGTTGACCGTTACACAGCGGCCCCTGCCTGCGTGCAGCAAAGGCAGAGGTGCCAGTGACTGCAGCCCAATAACAACAAAAGAGGCTCGCGATGCGCACTACCCCCTTTTTCGCGTACTGCCCCCAAAAAAAGAAGGAGTTTGACCTTGGACGCCCGTAAGGAAATGACCTGGGAGGCGCCGTCCTTTGCTGTGGCAGTGGCTCCCCTGATAATTACCGCCATCTTGCTGATGGTTCAGTTCTTCCTCTTCGAGGATTTCACCCCCCATGTGCCGCTCGCCCTGGGTGTGCTGGCATGCGGACTGTTCGCAGTAAGCCGGGGCATGCCCTGGTTCAGTATCGAAGCCTCGATGTTCAAGGTGGTGCGTATCGGCATCCCGGCCATCTTCATTCTGATGTGCATCGGCATGCTGATCGGCTCGTGGATCGCCTCCGGTACCGTGCCCACGTTGCTCTATTACGGTTTCAGCTACCTGTCTGGTGGCAGCTTCCTAGTGGTGACGTGCCTGCTCTGTTCGTTGATCTCACTGATGACCGGAACCTCATGGGGCACCGTGGGCACGGTAGGCCTGGCACTGATGGGCGTAGGCGAAGGGCTGGGCGTACCGGCCTATCTGACCGGCGGTGCGATCGTCTCCGGCGCCTTTTTCGGCGACAAGATGTCGCCGCTTTCGGAAACCACCAACCTGACCCCGGCCGTGTGCGGTACCGATCTTTGGAGCCACATCAAGGGCATGCTGCCGACCACCGTACCGGCCATGCTGATTTCCCTGGTGCTCTACGCCTGGATCGGTTCCGGCTACGCGACTCAGGCGGTGGATGCCAGCGGTATTGAGCTGATGCGTTCTGGCGTCGAGCAGCATTACCGTATCGGCCTGTTGACCATGCTGCCACCGCTGGCGGTGATCATCCTGGCCATGCGCAAAGCGCCGGCCCTGCCAGTGATGTTCGCTGGCGTGGTGCTGGCCGCCGTTGTGGCGGTGTTCTACCAGGGTGTCAGCCCCAAGGAGCTGACCAATATCCTGCATAACGGCTTCGTCAGCCAGACAGGGATCGCCTCAGTGGACAAGCTGCTGTCCAAGGGCGGCATCATGTCGATGACCTGGGTCATCACCCTGACGCTGATCGCACTGGCTTTCGTCGGCGCCCTGGAGGCCCACGGCACGCTCGACGCCCTACGCAAGAAGCTCGATCAGGTGATCAAGAATCGCTTTGGCCTCGTGCTGAGCAGCTACACCAGCGTGCTGGGCGTCGGCACCCTGGTCGGTGATGTCTACACCTCGCTGGTACTACCCGGGCAACTGCTCAAGGACAAGTACGCCGCCATGGGCTACAAGCCGACGGTGCTGTCACGCAGCATCGAAGATTGCGGCACGCTGTGTTCACCGCTGATCCCTTGGAACATGGGCGGGGCGTTCGTCTCCTCGTCGCTGGGCATACCGACTCTACTGTATGCGCCAGTCGCGTTCGCTTGCTGGCTGTCGCCGGTGATCGGCCTGATCTGGGCGGCTACCGGAAAGTTCATACCTAGGGTCGAGCCGCAGGCGCCAGCGCAAAGCAATACCGATGGTCTTTTCAGTCCAGTCCGGGTACTGGAAAGATAACGGCCCCAACCTAGGCGGGCTGCCACACCAAAACGTAAGAGAGCAGGTCCTTTCCCAGCGTCGCCGGAAATGGGCCTGCTACCGCGCTAACCGATGTTGAAGGGAGTGGGTGAAATGACAGTTTTCCAGCAACAGTGCCTCTGGGAAGTGGCAACGCCAGCGCCCATTGACGCCGGTGTAATGGTTGGCGAGGTTAAAGTCGATGTCTGCGTGATCGGCGGCGGAATCACCGGGCTGTCGGCGGCGTTGCAACTACTTGAGGCAGGCAAGCGCGTGTGCGTGCTGGAGGCCTTCGAGGTCGGCCATGGCGGCTCGGGGCGCAACGTCGGGCTGGTCAACGCCGGTACCTGGATCAAGCCCGACGACGTGGAAGCCACGCTGGGCGAAAAAGTCGGAGGCCGCCTCAACAAGGTGCTGGGCGATGCGCCGGCAAAGGTGTTCGAAGCCATCGAGCGCTACCAGATCGACTGCCAGGCGCGCCATCAAGGCACCCTGCATATGGCCCACAACGCCGCCGGCCTGGAAGACCTCAAGGCCCGCGAATCGCAGTGGCGCCGCCGTGGCGCGGATGTCGAGCTGCTGACCGGCGCCACCTGTGTGGAGCATTGCGGCACCGACAAGATCACCGGCGCCCTGCTGGACCGTCGCGCCGGCACCATCAACCCCATGGGCTATACCAAGGGCCTCGCCGCCGCCGTGCTGCGCCTGGGCGGCACCCTGCATCAGCAATCGCCGGTCACCGAACTGCACAAGCAGGCCGATGGCTGGCTGGTGCGCACGGCCCTGGGCACGGTCACGGCCGAGAAGATCGTGATTTCCACCGGCGCCTACACCGAGGGCGACTGGACCGAGGTGCAGCGCAACTTCTTCCGCGGCTATTACTACCAGGTCGCTTCGAAGCCGCTGAGCGGCCCGGCGGCCGACGCCGTGCTGCCCCACGGCCAGGGCTCGTGGGACACGCGCACGGTGCTCAGCAGCATCCGCCGTGACGATCAGGGCCGCCTGCTGCTGGGCAGCATGGGCAAGTCCAACAACAAGCCGGACTGGTTCGTGCGCAGTTGGGCGGACCGCATCCAGGGCCATTACTTCCCGCAGCTCGGCAAGGTCGATTGGGAAATGCACTGGACCGGTTGCATCGACTTCACCCCGGATCACCTGATGAAGCTGTTCGAACCGGCGCCTGGCGTGGTCGCGGTGACCGGCTATAACGGCCGCGGCAACACCACCGGCACCGTGGTGGGCCACGCCCTGGCCGACTACCTGCTCAAGAGCGACACCAGCGTGCTGCCCATCCCGCTGTCGCGGATGAAAGCGCTGCGTACCGCCGGGCTGCGCGCCTGCTACTACGAAGCGGGGTTCTCGCTGTACCACGCCGGCCAGTGTCTGCGGGTGATCCTCTAGAACCTGCTCACGATCTTTTCAGGCGGCGCTGATGAGGCTGCTACAAGGCAAAAGCGGCCATCTAACGATCCGGTAGGAGGGGCTTTAGCCCCGAGCTGTATTAGGGCGCAAAGAGCTCGGGGCTAAAGCCCCTCCTACCGATTAAGCGACCGGCCGTTTCCGCCGCTTAGATCGTAGGATGGGTGAAACCCATCAAATTGCGATGGGTTTCACCCATCCTACGACTGCACTCTCTCGTGGGAGCGGGCCGTGCCCGCGAAAATCCCAGCCCTGCAGCGATGCTCCCTGCCCTACCTAACCACAGGAAGCGCCACTACCCCTCCTCCTACTGCAGATGCTCCAGCAATGCCTGGATCGGGTGGCGCAACGTGGCGCTCTTCAGGCGTGCCACCTGACTGCGGCACGAATAACCGGTCGCCAGGGGCTCGGCGGCGGCGCCGGAATTCAGTGCCGGTTCCCAGGACTGGGCGAAGATCGTCCGCGACGTTTCCAGGTTGCGCGCCTCGTGCCCGTAGGTGCCGGACATGCCGCAACAACCGGTGGCCTCGGCCGACACCTGCAGCCCGGCCTGCTCGAACACTTTCACCCACATCGCCGCACTCGGCGCCGCGTTGGTCTTCTCGGTGCAGTGGCCCAGCAGCCGGAACGCCACGGTCTTGGCCGGCAGCTTGGGCTGGCCGTCGAGGGCCTTGAGCAGCCACTCCTGTGGCAGCAACACGTCCGGGCATTGGAGGCCGGCGATCTTGCGGTATTCCTGGCGGTAAACCAGGGTCATCGCCGGGTCCAGCCCCACCAGCGGGATGTCGAAGCCGGCCAGCGCCTGCAAGCCTTTCGCAGTGCGTCGTGCGGTGCGTTCGAAGGCCGGCAGGAAGCCCTGCACGTGCAGCGGCTTGCCGTTGGCCATGAACGGCGCCAGCCATACGCAATAGCCCATCCGGCTGGCCAGTTCGATGAAAGCGGCGAACACCGGCGTCTCGAAATAGCGAGTGAAGGCGTCCTGCACCAGGACCAGGCTCCTGGCCCGCTCCGCCGCGCTCAACCGCGCCAGTTCGGCTGGCGTGGCGATCCTCAGGCCATGGCGCGCCGCCAAGGCCTTGAAGTCGAAATCGCTGAGCAGCGGGCTGTCGACCATGCCGATGCGCTCGGCCAGCAGGCGCGTGACCAGGGGCGAACCCATCACCGCGTTGTACAGCCGCGGCATGCGGGCGAACAGCGGCAGGCTGAATTCCAGCGAGCCGATCAGATAGTCGCGCAGCGGGCGCAGGTAACGCTGGTGGTAGCGCTCCAGGAAGCGCGAGCGAAACTCCGGCACGTTGACCTTCACCGGGCACTGCCCTGCGCAGGACTTGCACGCCAGGCAGCCGGCCATCGCCTCGTAGACCTCGTGGGAAAAGTCGTCATCGCCTGCGCGGGAATGGCGCCAGCGACTCGGCAGGCTACGCAGGAAATCCAGCGGGCCGCTGGCGATCGGCGCCAGCACGTCCACGCCCGCCTGGCCCTGCAGGCGCAGCCACTCGCGCACCAGCGAGGCCCGGCCCTTCGGCGAATGCACGCGCTGGCGCGTGGCCTTCCAGGACGGGCACATGGCGTCGTCCGGGTCGAAGTTGTAGCAGGCGCCGTTGCCGTTGCAGTGCACCGCGGTGCCGTAGCTCTGCCACACACGCTCGTCGATCTGCCGGTCGAGGTCGCCGCGCAGGGTCACTTCGTCGATCTTCAGCAGCGCCTCGTCACTGCCCAGGGGCGTGGCGATCTTGCCGGGGTTCAGCTGGTTGTAGGGGTCGAACGCGGCCTTGAGTGCCTGCAGCGAGGGATACAGCTCACCGAAGAACGCCGGCGCGTATTCCGAGCGCACGCCCTTGCCGTGCTCGCCCCACAGCAGACCGCCATAGCGCTGGGTCAGGGCCGCCACCGCATCGGAGATCGGACGGATGGCCGCGGCCTGCTTCGGATCCTTCATGTCCAGCGCCGGGCGCACGTGCAGCACGCCGGCATCGACGTGGCCGAACATGCCGTAGGTCAGGCCGTGGCCGTCGAGCAGCGCGCGGAATTCGGCGATGAAGTCGGCGAGGTTTTCCGGCGGCACCGCCGTGTCCTCGACGAATGGCTGCGGTCGCACCTCGCCGTCGACGTTGCCGAGCAAGCCCACCGCGCGCTTGCGCATCGCGTAGACCCGTGACACCGCCGCCCGCCCGCTGGCCAGGGTGTGGCCGAGGCGCACCACGCTGGTGTCTTGCTGAATGTGCTGGATGAAACGCTCGACGCGGCCATTGACCTCATCGGGGTCGTCGCCGCTGAATTCCACCAGGTTGATGCCCAGGGTCGGCCGCTGGGGGTCTTCGGGGAAGTACTCGGCGACGCCGTGCCAGACGATGTCGTTCATCGCCAGCAGCAGCACCTTGGAATCCACGGTCTCGATGGACAGCGGCTGCAGGGTGATCAGGTTGCGCGCATCGCGCAGCGCATCCATGAAGCCGGCATAGCGCACGTTGACCAGCACCGAGTACTGGGGAATTGGCAGCACGTTGAGGCGCGCCTCGACGATGAAACCCAGGGAGCCCTCGGAGCCGCACAGCACGCTGTTGAGGTTGAAGCGCCCGTCCGCCTCGCGCAGGTGCGCCAGGTCGTAGCCGGTCAGGCAGCGGTTGAGCTTCGGAAAGGTCGCCTCGATCAGCGCCGCCTTCTCGCGCTGGATCTGCTCGGCGCACTGGTAAACCTGGCCGGTGCGGTCACTGCGGGCCAGCTGTTCGCTGAGGGTCGACTCGCTCACCGGGTGGCTGTGCAGGCGTTCGCCGCCGAGCAGGATGGTGGTCAGCTCCAGCACGTGGTCGCGGGTCTTGCCGTAGGTGCAGCTGCCCTGGCCGCTGGCGTCGGTGTTGATCATGCCGCCGATGGTCGCGCGGTTGGAGGTCGACAGCTCCGGGGCGAAGAACAGCCCGTGGGGCTTGAGTGCGGCGTTGAGCTGGTCCTTGACCACCCCGGCCTGCACCCGCACCCAGCGCTCCTCGGCATTAATCTCCAGGATGCGGTTCATGTGCCGCGACAGGTCGACTACCACGCCATCGGTGAGCGACTGGCCATTGGTGCCAGTGCCGCCGCCCCGTGGCGTCAGCTTGACGCTGCGGTGCGCAGGCTCGCTGACCACCCGCGCCAGCACTTGCACGTCGTCCTCATCGAGGGGGAACACCGCCGCCTGGGGCTGACGCTGGTAGATGGAGTTGTCGGTCGCCAGCACGGTGCGGCTGGCGTGGTCACGGGCGATCTCGCCGCGAAAGCCGGCGGCGCCGAGCGCGTCGAGAAAGGCCAGGTAAAGGGCCTGGGTCGGTTGTGGAGCACTCAGGCTGGCGATCATCGGTTATCTCCCATTGAGCTACACGCCTCTAACGGGCGATTACATCAGGCGGTAATGGCGAGCATTTTCGGGAGTGAATGCCTGTGCTACAAGGGTATTTGCCGTAGCAACCCATGAGTTTTATGAATGAATCTGCGCAGACTGACGCCGTCGATGTCCCTGCTGCTGGCCTTCGAGTCGGCGGCGCGCCACCAGAGCTATACCCGCGCCGCCGCCGAACTGTCGCTGACCCAGAGCGCAGTGAGCCGCCAGGTGCAGGCGCTGGAAGCCTTCCTGGGCATCACCCTGTTCCAGCGCGAAGGCCGCAACGTGGTGCTCACCGACGTGGGCCGGCTGTACGCCGACACCCTGTCCGACGCCCTGGCGCGCATTCGCAACGCGACGCTGCAGGCCATCGACTACGGCTCCGGTGGCGGCACCCTGCGCCTGGCGCTGCTGCCGACCTTCGGCTCGAAATGGCTGCTGCCGCGGCTGCACGAGTTCTACGCCGCCAACCCGGGCGTACAGGTGCACATCCATTCGCGTATCCACGCCGACTTCAGCGACGGTCAGCTCGACGCCGCGATCTGCGTGGGTGACGGCGCCTGGCCGGAACTGATGGCCCACCCGCTGCTCGAGGAATCCATGGTGCTGATCGCCAGCCCGGCGATTCTCGCGGCCGGCGAGCCGCTGACGCCCGAGCTGGCGGCCAGGCAGTTGCTGCTACAGGTGGCCAGCCACCCGCCGATGTGGTCGACCTGGTTCGCTCGGCATGGCGTGAACAGCGGGCAATTGCAGGCCGGCCCCAGCTTCGAGCTGACCTCGCACCTGATCCAGGCCGTGCGCGCCGGCATCGGCGTCGGCCTGGTGCCCCAGGTGCTGGTCGAGGAGGAACTGCGCCAGGGCCAGCTGCGCACCGCCGGCACCCCGGTTGCCAGTGGCCGTACCTACTTTCTTGCCTACCCCAAACGCAATGCCGTGCTGCCGGCGCTAGGCGTGTTCCGGCAGTGGTTGCTCGATGGTGTGGCCAATGGTGGCGAGTGCGGTTGAAGATCGAATCAGCACCGCAAATCGGCCAGCCCTCGGCAACAGCCGGCGGATTGAAAGCTCTCGCGTCGCAAGCGCTTGACGGCGCCCGGCCCGACGCTCATAAACGCATGCCCAACCGCCTCAAGGAACCGAGCCCATGCCCCGCCCGCCAGACGACCTGCCCATCTACCGCGTACTGACCGGCCCCGACGACGCCAGCTTCTGCCGGCGGGTCAGTGCCGCCCTGGAGATGGGTTACCGACTTCACGGCGCCCCGGCCCTCACCTTCAACGGCAAGGACGTGATCGTCGCCCAGGCGGTGATCTGGCCAGGTTCCGCAGCGACGCCGGCGAACTGAACCAGGCTGGATCCAGTGGGTGGCCCGCGCCGTTATTGACGACTCGATAACCTTGCCTGCCGATTGCCCACCGCGAACAAGCCCAGGCCGAGCAGGCAAACCACCGCCTGAGTCGCGCCCAAGGTGGTCACCGGGGCGAAGTCCAATACCGACACCAGCCAGGTGGTGATCGCCGCCGCGCCCATGGTCAGAAAACCGAGCAGCGCCGAGGCCAGGCCCGCTTCGTTGCCGAACGGCCCCATGGTGATGGCGGTGCCCAGCGGGTTGGCCAGGCCCATGCCCCAGAGAAACGTGACCATCGACAGCGAGTACCAGGCCAGGCCGGGGTCGCTCGGGCCGATCAGCAGCAGGCCGCCAGCCAGCGCCGCGACAGCGAGGCCGAAGCTGGCCACCCGGCGGCTGCCGAATCGCCGGGCCAGGCGTGGCGCCACCATACCGGCAGCGAACACCATGAACACGGTCGCCGCGAAGTACAGCCCGGTCTGCAGGGAGGACAGCCCCATGCCGCCCATCAGGATCGCCGGTGCCGCGCCGAAGGAGGCGAACAGGCCGCTCATCAGCAGGCTAACGGCACCGGCAGGCAGAATGAACCGGCCATCGCCGAGCAGGCGGCCATCGGCCGCCATCACCTGCGGCACGGACTGCATGACGCGGCGTTCGGGTGGCAGCGTTTCGCCAAGGCCACGGGCGTAGAAAAACGCGATGATGACGGCGGCAATTCCCACCATCACGAAGATCGCCCGCCAGCCCAGGGCGGTGGTCAGCAGGCTACCCAGCAGCGGCGAGAAACCGGGGGCCGTGGCGGTGGCGATCATGGTCAGCGACAGGGCCCGCGCCAGCGTCTCGCCGTCGAACAGATCTCGGGCGATGGCCCGCGCCAGCACCGCAGCGGCGCAGACGCCCAGGGCCTGGATCACCCGCCCGGCGATCAGCATGCCGAACGAACTCGCCAGGCCGGCCACCAGGGAGCCGACCACGAACAGCGTGAGCCCACCGAGCACCAGACGCTTGCGACCGAAACGGTCGGCCAGCGGCCCTACCACCAGTTGCGCGAGCGCGAAGGTGATGAAGAAGCTGGAAAGCGTCAGCCCGAGCTCGCGGGAGGACACTCCCAGTTGCTGGCCGATCGCCGGGAACGCCGGAAGAATGATGTTGGTGGACAGGATGCCGATCGCCGACAGCCCCGCCAGCAACGCGACCACCCTGCCCGTCAGCGCGGTGCCATTTGGTACGGCCATCGCGCTGCCGCTTGCCACGGTGTCGGGCTGCGCGCTCATCACGCCCCCTCCCAGCGACGAAACAGCACACTGGCATTTACCCCACCAAAGCCGAAGCCATTGGAGAGTGCATGGGTGATCGGCATCGGGCGGGCGTGCAGCGCGACCAGGTCGAGCCCCGCTGCAGCTTCGTCCCGATTGTTGAGGTTCAGGGTCGGCGGCGCGATTTGGTCACGCAACGCCAGCACTGTGAAGATCGCTTCGATTCCGCCGGCGGCTCCCAGCAAATGGCCCGTGGCGGATTTGGTCGAGCTGATCGCGACGCCTGCATGGGCGCCGAACAGCGCCTGAATGGCGGACAACTCACCCTTGTCGCCAACCTGGGTTGAGGTTGCATGGGCGTTGATGTGCTGCACCTCTTCAGGTTTCAGGCCTGCCTGCTGTAGTGCCTGTTGCATGGCGCGGCGCGCCCCGCTGCCATCTTCGGGGCCAGCGGTAAGGTGATAGGCATCGGCGCTGGTGCCATAGCCCACCAGCTCGGCCAGCGGCACAGCGCCGCGCACCTGCGCATGTTCGAGTGACTCGATCACCAGTAGCCCGGCACCTTCGGCCATGACGAACCCATCGCGGTCACGGTCGAAGGGGCGCGACGCCTCCTGCGGCCGCCCGGCAAAGCCGGTCGACAGCGCGCGGGCAGCCGCGAAGCAGCCCAGGGTGACGCGATCGATAGCCGCCTCGGTACCACCACAGATGGCGATATCAGCCTCGCCGCTTCTGATCAGCCGAGCCGCATCGCCAATCGCCTGCACACCTGCCGCACAAGCCGTCACCGGCGCGCCAAGCGGGCCCTTGAAGCCGTGGCTGATCGACACGTGCCCCGCTGCCATGTTGGCGAGAAACGACGGCGCGGTGAACGGCGATAGCCGGCGTGGCCCGCGCGCGTCGGTAATGCGTACGGCCTCGGCGATCGCGCCGAACCCGCCCACCCCCGAGGCGATGACCGTCGCTGTACGCTGCCGCGTCTCCTCCGTGCCAGGCCGCCAGCCCGCTTGCTGCAATGCCTCGTGCGCGGCTACCAGGGCGAATTCGATGAAGCGATCCATCTTCTTGCGTTCCTTGGCCGCGATGACGAGCTCGGGTCGATAGCCGGCAACACCATCCTCGTCGAGCGAGGGCACTTGCCCGCCGACCGTCACCCCGTTGCCGTCGCTGATGGCTGCCGGCAGCGTACGAATGCCCGAGCGCCCGGCTAGCAAGCGCTGCCACGCCGTCTCGGTACCACAGCCCAGGGGGCCGACGAGGCCGACACCGGTTACCACGATGCGCTTGTGCTTTTGGAAATTGATCATTGCAGCCTCTCAGCCAGGTTGGTGGCGAGCAGCCCAGTACTGCTTGCCGGGGATTACGCGTGTGCGTCCTTCGGTTCGTCGCTCGGGCGGATCCTGAACCAGATGGCATACATCGCCGGCAGGAACACCAGCGTCATGATGGTGCCCACGAAGGTGCCGCCGATCAGGGTGTAGGCCAGGGTTCCCCAGAACACCGAGTGGGTGAGCGGGATGAAGGCGAGGATCGCCGCCAGCGCCGTCAGCAGTACCGGGCGAGCGCGCTGCACGGTGGCCTCGACCACGGCCTGGAAGGGATCGAGCCCTTCGCGCTCGTTATGGTGGATCTGCCCGATCAGGATCAGCGTGTTGCGCATCAGGATTCCCGACAGCGCGATCAAACCGACCAGCGCGTTGATGCCGAACGGCTGCTGGAACAGCAGCAGCACCGGCACCACGCCAATCAGGCCCAGCGGCGAGGTGAGAAACACCATGACCATGGCCGAGATCGAGCGCACCTGCAGGATGATGATCAGCAGCGTCAGGGCGATCATGATCGGCAGCAACGGCGCGATCGCCTTGCTGGCCTTGCCGGACTCCTCGATGGAGCCAGCCATCTCGATGCGATAGCCGGCCGGCAGCGTCGCGATGATCGGTTGCAGGTCATTCCACACCGCCGTGGACACGTCCGGCGGCTGCAGCCCTTCGGCGATGTCGCCGCGCACGGTGATGGTCGGCGTGCGGTCGCGGCGGCGCAGGATCGGGTCTTCCATGCGCACATCCACTTCGCCGACCTGGGACAGCGGAATGCGCTGGCCGGCCGAGCCAACCAGGGTGAAGCCTGCGATCTTCGCCGGGTCGAGGCGAATATCCCCCGCCGCGCGACCGACCACCTGTAAGGCGCGGATGTCCTCGCGCACCGAGGTGATCGGCACGCCGCTGAGCAGGAACTGCAGTTGCTGCGCCACCGCGTTGGAGCTCAGGCCAACGGCCTGCAGGCGATCCTGATCCAGCGAGAAATGCAGCGTGGGTACCCGCGGCCCCCAATCGGCGTTCACCGTGCGCATCATCGGGCTGGCCTGCAACACGGACTGCACACGGCTGGCGATTTCGCGCAGCTGCATGGCATCGGGCCCCATTACCCGATAGGCCACCGGGTACGGTGAATACGGGCCGAACACCAGTTGGGTGACGCGCACCTTGGCCTCGGGCGCCAGGCCTTCGGAAGCCACTTCACGGATGCGCAGCTTGAGCGCTTCACGGGCCTCCTGACTGTCCGTCAGCACCACGATCTTGGCAAACGAAGGGTCAGGCAGCTCCGGCGCCATGGCGAGGAAAAAGCGTGGCGGGCCCTGGCCGATGTAGGCGGTGACGATCTTGGCCTCTTCCTGCTCGCGCAGCCACGACTCGACCTTGATGGCCGTGGCGTTGGTCTGCTCGATGGATGTGCCGTAGGGCATCTGCAGCTCGACCAGCACTTCCGGGCGGTCGGACGTCGGGAAGAACTGCTTCTTCACCAGGCCCATGCCCAGTAAGGCCACCACGAACGCGGCGATCACCACGCCGGCCACCAGCCACTTGTGCGCGATGACGCGCCCCAGCAGCCTGCGAAAGCGGTTGTAATGACGCGTGTCGTAGATGGCCGCGTGCCCACCCTCGACCTGCTTGATGTCGGGCAACAGCTTCACGCCCAAATAAGGGGTGAACGCCACGGCAACCACCCAGGAGGCGATCAGCGCGATGCCGACGATCCAGAACATGTTGCTGGTGTACTCGCCGGCCGTGGACTGCGCGAAGCCGTTGGGCATGAAGCCGATGGCCGTGACCAGCGTACCGGAGAGCATCGGCGCCGCAGTGTGGCTCCAGGCGTAGGCCGATGCCTTGAAGCGGTCGTAGCCCTCCTCCATCTTCACCACCATCATTTCGATGGCGATGATGGCGTCGTCCACCAGCAGGCCCAGGGCGAGGATCAGCGAACCCAGGGTAATGCGGTCGAAGTTCTTGCCGGTGGCCGCCATCACCACGAAGACGATGGCCAGGGTCAATGGTACGGCAGCCGCGACCACCACACCCACGCGCCAGCCCATGCTGATGAAGCAGACCAGCATCACCACCAGCAGGGCGACGAAGAACTTGACCATGAACTCATCGACGGACGAGTTGATGTTGACCGCCTGGTCGGTGACCTTGTCCAGCGTCATGCCCAGCGGCATGGCGTCATTGATGCTCGCCGTTTCCGCGTCCAGCGCCGCGCCGAGGTCGAGGCCGTTCCAACCCTCGCGCATCACCACGCCGAGCAGCAGCGCGGGCTCGCCACCGTTGCGCACCAGAAAGGTGGCGGGATCTTCGTAGCCACGCTCCACGGTCGCCACGTCGGCAAGTTTCAGGGTGCGCCCCTGCACGGCAATCGGCGTGTCACGGATTTTCGCCAGGGTGTCGAACGCGCCATCCAGGCGCATCACCACTTGCGGGCCGGAGGTTTCCACCGAGCCGGCTGGGGTCAGCGCGTTCTGGCTGTTGAGTGCGGCGAAGATGTCCTGTGCAGTCACGCCCAGCGTCGCCAGCCGGTCATGGGAAAAGGACACGAAAATGCGCTCGGCCTGCTCACCGATGATGTTGACCTTCTTCACCCCCGGCACATGCAGCAGGCGCTGACGCAGCGATTCGGCTTCGCGTACCAGCTGGCGCTGCGGCTCGCCCTTGGCCTTCAGGGCATACACCGCGAAGGTCACGTCCGAGAACTCGTCGTTGACCATCGGCCCGATGACCCCAGCCGGCAGGCTCCTGGCTTCGTCACCGAGCTTCTTGCGGGCCTGGTAGAACTCCTCCTGCACCTGCGCAGGCGGCGTACTGTCGAGCAGCGACACCATGGTGAACGCCAGGCCCGCACGGGTGTAGGTTTCGCTGCGGTCGTACCAGCGCAGCTCCTGCATGCGCTTTTCCAGCGGTTCGGCGACCTGATCCTGCATTTCCTGGGCAGTGGCGCCCGGCCAGGCGGTGATGATGGTCATCTGCTTGACGGTGAAGGGCGGATCTTCGGCGCGGCCCAACTGGAAGAACGCCAAGGTGCCGGCCAGCGCGATCAGCAGAATGAGAAACAGGGTGATGGCCCGCTCGCGAACCGCCAGTGCCGACAGGTTGAAACGGCCTTCGCTCATGGCTGGCTCCCGGCGACTGTAGGCGCCTGGGCAACTCGCACCTCCTGATCGGCATGCAGCAGGTGTGCGCCCAGCGCCACCACCTGTTCGCCCGCGCCAAGACGGCCCTCGACTCGCGCCGCCTGATCGCCGATCCCCACAACCCGTACCGGCCGCCAGGCGACTTTCGCCGGCTCGCCAGCGACCACCCAGACACCGGGGCCATTGCCCGGGTCGTACAGCGCGGCAGCAGGCACCTGCAGCGCCTGGGCTGCATCGCTCGCCGCGGCGATATCGAGGGTGATGGTGGCGCCGAGCGGGGCGTTGGCCAGCGCGCCGTCGAGTACGTAGCGGGCCTCGAAGGTGCGCGTGGTGGCGTCGGCAGCCTCGGAAAGCAGCCGCAGCCTGGCCGCAACCGAGGCGCTGCTGCTGCCATACAAGGCGGCCTGGGCGGTCGAACCCGGCGCCGGGCGCAGGGTTTCCGGCAGGTGCACGATGGCTTCGCGCTGCCCTGCTCGCGCCAGCCGCACCACGGGCTGCCCGGCACTGACCACCTGGCCGGGCTCGGCCAGGGTTTCCATCACCACGCCGTCGGCATCGGCCAGCAAGGCGGCGTAACCCGTGGCATTGCGCGCCACATCAGCCTGGGCCTGGGCAGCGCTGAGCTGCGCCCTGGCGGAATCGGCAGCCGCCTTGATCTGATCGTAGGTCGAGGCCGACACCGCCCCGGCGGCGACCAGCCCGCGGTAACGGGCTTCGTCGTCAGCCGTCTGCCTGGCCCGCGCCCGGGCAGAGGCGACGGCCTCCTGCTGCGCCCGCGCCTGCAGCTGCAGGTCGACGGGGTCGAGGCGCATCAGCGGCTGGCCGCGCCTGACCGTTTCGCCGGTGTCGACCAGACGCTCCAGCACCTTGCCCGAGACGCGAAAGCCAAGGTCGCTCTGGGTGCGCGCGACCACCACACCGGTGAAGGAACGAGCGGCCCCGGCTGCCTGCTCGACCGCTGCCACCCGAACCAGCGGCGGCTTGTTGCGGGGGTCTTTCTGCACAGACGAATCGCCGCACGCCACTAGGACGAGAGGCAGCAGGCAAACGGCAAGAACGGCGGGCACAAGGCGCATGAGTTCCATCACTCAAGAGCAATTCAGGAACCTCATTCTTAAACCAGTGACTAATATTGTCAACGGTCACTAACGCATGACTACGGAGCCAAGCTGCGCAATATCAGCGCCGGCAGGTGCGCGGCGGCCTCGGCAGCGTCGTCCAGGTTGTATTGCAGCTGGGCGGAATTGACGTAGGGCCGCAGGATCAGAAAGATCGCGTTGGTGGTTTCGTCCAGCGGCGTCTTGCGCTCGAATTCGCCCGCTTCACGGCCCTCGAGGAGAATCTGCTGGATCAACTCGCGTATGCGCAGCTCGTGCGCTTTGACCGACGGCCACTGGTCGCGCGAGGCCACCGCCGCGATGTCGTAGAGCTTGCGGTCGTGGAAGAACAGATCGCTGCCAGCCTCTGAAATCGAGCGGAACAGGCGCCTCATCTTCTCCGAGGCACTCGGCGCATCGGCCAGTGCCGCGTCGACGATGCCCATGATCATGGCCAGGCGATTGGTGCAGATCACCCCACCGATGGCCTGCTTGGAATCGAAGAATTTATAGATGTAGGCCTTGGAAAAACCGACTGCCTTGGCAAGGTCCGAAACCGTGGTTTTCTCATAGCCGTAGTGGCCGAAATGCTGGGTCGCGGCGTTGATGATCTGGTCGCGGATCTCGTGATCCTGCGGCCCGCGTGTGGTCGAGTTGTTCATGTCGTCGTTCATGCCTAGAGCTTAACTCCACGGTGAGCTGATTGACAGCAAGTGACCAATCCATAATATGGTCACTATCTATTTTCGCCTACGAGAATCCCCATGCCTGCCATGCGCCCCCTTGCCCTCGTGATCAGCACCAGCCTGGCGGCGGGATGCGCGGTCGGCCCGGATTACCATCGCCCGGACGCGCCACTGGCCGACCATTACCTCGGGCAGGCCGCCGTGGAGCGGCGAGCCGCGCCGGCACCCGCCAGTTACGCCCGCTGGTGGGAGGGCTTCGGCGACGCCCAGCTGAGTGCGTTGATCGACCAAGCCCTGGCGCAGAACCTCGACATCGCCCAGGCCCAGGCCCGCGTCCTGCAAGCCCGCGCCGGCCTGGGCGCTGCCAATGCAGCGCTGCTTCCCTCGGCCACGGTCAACGGCCAGGCCGCACGTGCCTATCAATCGGTGGAAACGCCCCAGGGCCGGGTGCTGGACGCCACGCCGGGCTACGACCGCTATGGTAATAGCTACGAGGCCAACCTCGAAGCGAGCTGGGAACTGGATGTATTCGGCGGGCTACGCCGAGGCAGGGAAGCCGCCCTGGCGGATTACCAGGCATCCGAAGCCGGCGTCGTCGCCACCCGGCTGGCGGTTGCCGCGCAAACCGCCGACATCTACACCAGCATCCGCGGCCTGCAGGCGCGCCTGGCGATTGCCGAGCGGCAGATCGACACCCAGCAGGCGTTGCTGGAGAAGGTGCGCCTGCTGCACGCGCGCGGCCTGGCCGCCGATTATCAGGTGCAACAGACCGAGGGCGAGCTCTCGCAAGTCAGGGCCAGCGTGCCGGTCTTGCAGACGGGCCTCGATGCAGCCATGAACGCGATGGACGTGATGCTCGGCAGCGCGCCGGGCACCCACCGCGCCGAACTCGCCAACGCAGGCGCCGTTCCACGTGCGCCGCAGCTCACCGCTACGGGCACGCCTGCTGACCTGCTGCGCCGCCGGCCGGACCTGATCGCCGCGGAGCGCCGACTGGTCGCCGCCAATGCGCGTATCGGCGAGGCGATCAGCGAGTACTACCCGAAATTCTCACTCAGCGCCCTGCTCGGCAGTGCCACCACGCAAAGCGGCAACCTGTTCAGCGCTGGCGCCGCGCAATCGGCAGGCGTGCTGGGCCTGCGCTGGCGGCTGTTCGACTTCGGGCGTATCAACGCCCAGATCGACAGCGCCAAGGGCCGGGAAGCCGAAGCGCTCGCTGCCTATAGACAGTCCGTGCTGATGGCCAGCGAGGATGTGGAGAATGCCTTCTCGGCGCTGGTCAACCGCGGAACCCAGGCGGCCACCCTGACAGCCGGCGAAACCTCCCTGGCGAGCGCCCGGCAGTCTTCATTCATCGCCTATCAGAACGGCGCCGCCAGCCTGATCGACGTGCTCAACGCCGACCAGACCCTGCTGCGCACCTCCGACGCCAGGGCGCAAGCCCAGACCGAATCGGCCCGCGCCGCCATCGCTGCCTTCAGGGCGCTGGGCGGCGGTTGGGAAATGCCGGAGCGGTTGGTGATGCGCTGACGCTACCTCAACGCCAGCAACGCCGCCGCCAACTCCTGCGAAGCGTTGTACAGCGGCACATGCCCGCGCTGCAGCACCTGAGCACTGCGGCGGTAGGCCACGGTTCTGACCTCCAGCCCGGCGCCGGTATCGCGGGCCACCACCGTGGCGTCGAGGACACCGGCGGGGTTTTCCATGGCTACCGCGTATTCGGCGAACTGCTCGCCGACCTGCGGCGTGGCGGCGGCCAGGCGGGCGGCCACGGTGCCCGGTATCAACGTGGCAGCGGCCAGGCAGCAGCCGCCGGACACGGCCATCGAGGCGTGCAGGGTTTGCGGGGTGAAGTAGCGTACCGAGAGCGTGCCGCCGTTCGCGGCCGGGCCGATGATGCACACCTTGGGGATGGTCTCGCTGCGGCTGATGTCGTCGCGGCTCATCGGCTCGCCACTGCGTTTTTTCAGGCCCATGCGCAGCCCCGCCTCGATCCACACGTCGCGCAGCGCCTGCATGAAGGCGCCATCGGCCTCCAGCTCGGCGAGCGGCTCGCGCGCCGTCTTGCCGAAGGACGCCGCCTCGATGATCACCATCGGCACCGCCACATCCACGCAGGACACCGGGTGCCCGAGAATCTCGTCGAGCGCATTGCCGGTCGGCAGCAAGGCACCGGTCTTGGCACCGACCGGGTGATGCAGGAACAGGTCCACGCCTGGAAACTGCCCGGGCACGCCGGGAATCGCCACCTTGCGCAGGGCGTTGTCGGCGTCGCGCAGCACCCGCCCGGTGGTGATCACGCCGGTGTTGGTGTTGCGGATATCGATCTCGAAATCACCGCTCACGCCGTCAGCCAGGCCCATGTCCAGCGCCCACAGCGGCAGTGCCGACGACATGTTGCCGCAGTTCACGCTCCAGTCGATGGCCGAGTGGCTGGCGGCCAGTTGTGCCAGCGTGCTGACCAGACGCAACTGGCCCTCGGCGTTTTCCAGCTCGACGAAGAACACCTTGTTGCTGGTCGCCGGGCCGCGGCCCAAGCCGGTGAGCTGGCGGTTGCCAGGCAGCTCGCCGTGCAGCGGCACGCCCATCAGGTGGCGCAGCAGTTCTTCGCGCAAGGCGATGTCCTGGGGCGCGAAGCGCTCGTCGATCACCAGGCCGGTCGAGGTGCCGCCGCGCATGAAGTGCACGGGAAAGGCCACCACGTCGCCGTCCACGCGAATACCTGTCGAAAGGGGCTCATGCATTGCGGATACTCCTGCGGTAGGCGGTCGGTTCGAATGTTTCGCTATTCGGGTCGGCCCTGAAGCACAATCCATCAGTTCGAGTGGGCGTTCGCCGCTACTTTAAACCTGACGGCCAATCATCTGCATACCTGATGGCCCTAATGGGCGCACATCTCATGGCGTTCCGAAATGCTACGCTGGCCCAGCCCGTACACAGTAATCCAATGCACCTTCTGCCTCTCACCTCCCGGAGCCTTGCCGCGTGCCTAGACCTCGCTTGATTTCCTCCGGCGGCGCCTTCTGCCTGGCCATGCTGCTGGGCCTTTGCGTGGTGTTCCTGCTCGACCCGGTGCCAGTGCAGAAGGCTCGTAACGCAGTGTTCGATCAGTATCAACGCCTGCAGCCGCGGGTTTATCAGGAAGCGCCGGTGCGCGTTGTCGACCTGGACGAGGAGAGCCTCAAGCGTATCGGCCAGTGGCCCTGGCCGCGTACCCAGGTGGCAGACATGGTTAAGCGCCTCGAGCAGGCCGGCGCGGCAGCGGTGGTGTTCGACGTGCTGTTCGCCGAGCCAGACCGCACCTCCCCCGAACAACTGCTGCGCGGCAACCTGCTGCCGCCGACGCTGGCCAGCCAACTGGCGGCCCTGCCGGACCATGACGAACAGTTCGCCGAGGTGCTCAAAAACAGCAATGTGGTGCTCGGTTTCGCCGCCGAGCAGAGCCCCCGTGATGGCGGGCCACCGTTGAGCCGCTTCGGCCTGGTGCAGCAAGGCCCACCGCCGCTGGCTTTCGCGCCCGCCTTCCAGGGCGCCGCGCGGCCACTGCCGCAGCTGGAACAGGCCGCCCGCGGCATCGGCGCCATGACCTTCCGGCCCGATGCCGATGGCGTGGTGCGCCGGGTGCCGCTGTTCGTATCGCTGAACGGCGAACTGCGCCCCTCGCTGGTGGCCGAGGCATTGCGTGTGGCGCAGCGCACGGGGCGCTACCGGCTGATTAGCAGCGACGCGGGCGTGCAGCGCGTGGATATCGGACGACTGCAGATTCCCACCGCAGCCAGTGGCGAGCTGTGGGTGTATTTCACCCGGCCCCAGGCGAGTCGCAGTATTCCCGCCTGGCAGGTGCTGGACGGCTCGGCGCCACCGGTCGAGGGCAGCATCATCCTGGTTGGCACCTCGGCCCAGGGACTGCAGGATCTGCGTTTCAGCCCCCTGGGCGGGATCATTCCCGGTGTCGAGGTGCACGCACAGGCCCTGGAACAGGTGCTGACCGACACCTTGCTTCTGCGCCCCGGCTGGACGACGACAGTGGAAGGCCTAGCTCTGCTGCTGGGCGGCCTAATACTGGGTTTGCTGGGGCTGTACGCACGGGCCCTGTTGTCGGCGCTGCTGATGCTGGCCCTGGTAGTGCTGCTGAATGCGGCGGCCTGGTACGGCTTCGTGGCTCATCGCATGCTGCTCGACCTGTTCACCCCGTCACTGGGTCTGCTGCTGGTCTACGGCGCGGCCAGCATCGTGCGCCATATGGCCGCCGAGCGTGAGCAACGCTGGATTCAGGAAGCCTTCTCGCGCTACGTGTCGCCCAACCTGGTCAATCATCTGGTAGCGCACCCAGAGCAGCTGGCACTCGGCGGGCAGCGGCAAAGCTGCAGCTTCGTGTTCACCGACATCACCGGCTTCACCACGATGATGGAGCGTCAGAAACCGGAAGCGGCGGTCAGCCTGCTCAATGATTACCTGGAACAGGTGATCAGCATCGCCTTTCGCCATGAGGGCACCCTGGATCGCATCGTCGGCGACGCGGTAGCGATCATGTTCTCGGCGCCGATCCCCCAGGCCGACCACCAACGCCGCGCCCTGGCCTGCGCCCTGGAGATCAACCGTTTCGCCCAGGGTTACGTCGCCGCCCTGGCCGAACGCGGCATCACCTTTGGCCACACACGCATCGCCGTGCACAGCGGTGAGGTAGTGGTCGGCAACTTCGGTGGCTCGGTGATCTTCGATTACCGCGCACTCGGCGATCCGGTGAACACCACCTCGCGCCTGGAGAGCCTGAACGGGCAGGTCGGCACCCTGCTCTGCGTGTCCAGCGCGATCCGCGAGCACTGCCCCGAGGTGCCGATGCGCCCGGTCGGAGAGGTATTGCTCAAGGGCAAGGCCGAGGCCGTCGCAGTGTTCGAGCCGCTGGAGGCGATGACCGTGCCGATGAATGACTGTGATGAGGATTACGAAGCGGCCTACCACCTGCTGGCAAGCGGCGCGCCCGAGGCACTGGCGGCATTCGAGGCGCTGGCCGCGCAGCGCCCCAAAGATGGGCTGGTGGCCTATCACCTGCAGCGCCTGCGCAGTGGCGAGCACGGCAACCGGTTGGTGATGGCCAGCAAGTGAGCCTCAGCGGATGGTGATTTCCACCCGGCGGTTGGCAGGCTCCGGCGTGTTGTCCGGGGTTTTCACCAGCAGGTTGCCTTCGCCGTGGGAGGTCACCACCAGCTCAATCGCCTGCAGGCCGTTATCCTGCAGCTGTCGGGCGATGGCCCGGGCACGGAGCAGGCCCAGATCCTCGTTATCGATCTTGCTGCCGACGGTGTCGGTATGGCCGATCACCGAAACCGCCGACGGCCCGCGGTCACGCACGGTCTGCAGGATCTCGGGGATTTCCGCCTGGGATTTCGCAGTCAGCTTGGCGCCGCCGGTCCTAAAATACAGCAGGTAGCTTTTCGGCAGCGCTGGCTGAGCGGCGCGGGCGGCGGAGAAATCCTTCTCGAACCTGGGCTGCTCGACCTGGAACGGCGCGGCGCTGCTGCCATCGAGATTGACCGCATAACCTTTCTGGTCGACGCGGGTCATGCCCTTGTTGGTCTTGACCTCGATGGCGCCGGTACTGCCGTCCGGGCTTTCCACCAGCACCACGTAGGATTTCGACGCGCAGCCGCTGGCCAGCAGAGCGCAGAGCAACAGACCGATCAGGCGCAACGGATTGGCAAACATGCGAGCTCAATCCACCTTGACGAGAAAGTGCGTGCCGCGCACGCCAATGGTGCCGGTCGGGGTGTTGATCTCGACGGCCTGGGGCTTGAGCTTGGCGATGGTGCCGGAAATGTAATCCAGCGTGCCGTGGGTGATCTTGGCGCTCAGTTTCAGATCGTCCTGGGCCGGGTCGAAGATGAATTCGTCCAGGGTCAGCTCGCTGTTGGGGCCGAAGGACATCACCGTGTTGTCCTCCAGGGTCACGCCCATGGAGCCCGCCGGACCGGTCTTCACCGTGCTGCCGACGTACAGCGGCATGCCGATCGTCGCAGGCACCGTCGCGCCGTCGCGGGTGACGCTAGCCTCCCCCTGCACCTTCATCACGTAGCCGATCGACGAGCCAGGTTCCGCGGCGAAAAGTGAAGTAGCTAGCAATACGCCAGCAAGTGGCCATATCCTGAAAGGTGCAAACACAGTACTCTCCTTTTTTAATCTCATTCCCTGAGTCGAACTGAGCGTTGCACATCCAGACGCAGCACCGTTGCCTGGTCGGATGGTACGTGAAATACGCGATGGGACCGTAGCGCAGGTTGCAGTATGTCATCAGGGCAAATCAAGCAGCGATTCCGACTACGGTTCAGAAGCAGGAGCCTGGTAGTCGGCCTGTTCCTGCTTCTGCAGTTGGCGCCGCTGCTCGCCCTGACGCTGGGTGCTCCTCCACTGCTGGTGCTGGGCCTGTCCGTCAGTATCCTGCTGTGCACGATGCCGCTGGTGCTGGGCGGTATGCAGAGCATAGATCGCACCATCGACCTGCTGGTGCAGGACACGCAAAAAATTCGTCAGATGGATTTCTCCGGCGAACTGCCGCCGGCCTCGCTGTTCGCCGAGATCGAAACCCTCAACCGCAACCACATCGAGATGAAGGACGCGCTGCAAAGCCAGACCCAGGCGCTGCAAGCCTCACAGCTAAAGCTTGCCAGCCTGGTGGAGAACGGTCTGCTGCTGTCTTCGGAGCGCGATCGCGACGCGCTGCTGCGCCACATCCTCATGCAGGGCAAGCGCACCTGTAACGCCCAGGCGGCGACCATGTACCTGAAGACCGAGCACGGCACGCTGCGCTTCGCCCTGCGCTCGATGGACGATGAGCTGCCGACGGTCGAGATTCCCCTGCACGACCCGCACACCGGCCTGCCCAACGAGCGGCACGTCTCCACCTACGCGGCGCTGCACAACGAAACTGTGGTGATCGACGACGTGTACGGCGAAAGCCGCTTCGATCTGAGCGGCACCCGCAATTTCGACAGTGAGTCGGGCTTTCACACCGTTTCCATGCTCACCGTGCCGCTGGCGCCACGCGGCGGCGAAGTGATCGGCGTGCTGCAGTTCATGAACGCCCTGGATGTCGAGACCGGCGAGGTCATCGCCTTCTCGCCGCCGGTGGTGGCCTTTATCGGCGCCCTCGCCTCCCAGGCCGCCGTGGCGCTGGAAAACCACAACCTGATCGACTCCCAGCGGGCGCTGATCGACGGCATGATCGAGATTCTTGCCGGCGCCATCGACGCCAAGAGCCCGTACACCGGCGCCCACTGCGAACGGGTGCCGGAGTTGGCGATGATGCTCGCCGAGGCCGCCAGTGAAGTGAACGAAGGGCCGCTGGCCAGTTTCCGCTTCACCACGGCAGATGAATGGCGCGAATTCCGTATCGGTGCCTGGCTGCACGACTGCGGCAAGATCACCACGCCCGAGCATGTGGTCGACAAGGCCACCAAGCTGGAAACCATCTACAACCGCATCCACGAGGTGCGCATGCGCTTCGAGGTGCTGCTGCGCGATGCCCAGGTCGAACGCCTGCAGCAATTGCTCGATGGCCACGACCGCGCGCAAGCCGATGCTCAGTACCAGGCGACCGCCCAGGCACTGCAGGACGAATTCGCCTTTATCGCCGGCTGCAACATCGGCAGCGAGCTGATGAACCCCGAGCACGCCGGCACCCTGCAAAAGGCCGCCGAGCGGACTTGGCTGCGGCATTTCGATGACCGCCTTGGTTTGTCGCAAGCCGAGCTGATGCGCGTTGCCGAACTGCCCACCGAGCCGCTGCCAGCGCGCGAGCGGCTGCTGGCCGACAAGCCGCAGCACATTTTCCCGCGGCCGGAAACCAAGGATTTCGACCCCAAGTACGGCTTCCAGATCAGCGTGCCGGAGCACCTCTATAACCACGGCGAGCTCTACAATCTGAGCATCAGCAAGGGCACCCTGACCGCCGAAGAGCGTTTCAAGATCAACGAGCACATCATCCAGACCATCGTCATGCTGGAAAACCTGCCGCTGCCCTCCAACCTCAAGCGCGTACCGGAATACGCCGGCACCCACCATGAAACCCTGCTCGGCACCGGTTACCCGCGCAAGCTGGACAAGAACCAGCTGTCGATCCCGGCGCGCATCATGGCCATTGCCGATATCTTCGAAGCACTGACCGCCGCCGACCGCCCCTACAAGCAGGCCAAGACCCTCTCCGAATCCATCGAGATTCTCGCCCGCCTGCGCGACAACGGGCATATCGATGCCGACCTGTTCGCCCTGTTCCTGCGCAGCGAAATGCCGATGCGCTACGCCGAACGCCATCTGCAACCGGAGCAGATCGACACCATCGACATCGAGCGTTTCGTGCCTACAGCCCAGGCCGTGATCTAATCACCGAACGCCCGCGCATAGCCGCTACTAGAACGCCAGTTTGCACCGCTAGATACTCAGGCGCAACGCCAGCGCCGACAGGGTGACCAGCAGCACCGGCACCGTCAGCAAGGCGCCGACCTTGAAGTAGTAACCCCAGGTGATGCGCAGGCCCTTGCGCTGCAGCACATGCAGCCACAGCAGCGTGGCCAGGCTACCGATAGGCGTGATCTTGGGGCCCAGGTCGCAGCCGATGATGTTGGCGTAGATCATCGCCTCGCGCACGATGCCGCTGCTCTGGCTCGCCTCGATGGACAGCGCACCGATCAGTACGCTGGGCAGGTTGTTCATCACCGACGACAGCAGCGCCGCCAGAAACCCGGTGCCCAGGGCAGCCGCCCACAGCCCCTGCTCGGCAAGCCGGTCGAGCAGCGTGGCCAGGTAGCGGCTCAGGCCGGCATTGCTAAGCCCGTACACGACCAGGTACATGCCCAGGGAGAAGATCACGATCTGCCAGGGCGCTTCGCGCATCACACGGCGCGTCGAGATCACATGCCCCTTTGCCGCGACGGCGAGCAGCACCACGGCGCACAACGCGGCTACGGCGCTGATCGGCACGCCCATGGGCTCGAGCGCAAAAATGCCGATCAGCAGGAAGGCCAGCACCCACCAGCCATAGATGAAGGTGGTGCGGTCGCGAATCGCCTCGCTTGGCGCCTGCAGCTCCGTTGCCTGATAGGTAGCCGGAATGCTGCGGCGAAAATACAGGTACAGCACCGCCAGGGTCGCCGATACGCTGACCAGGTTCACCGGCAGCATCACCGCCGCATAATCGGCCACGCCCAACTTGAAGAAGTCGGCGGACACGATGTTGACCAGGTTCGATACCACCAGCGGCAGGCTGGCGGTATCGGCGATGAAGCCCGCGGCCATGACGAATGCCAGGGTCGCCGCGCTGGAAAAACGCAGTGCGACGAGCAGCGACATGACGATGGGTGTGAGAATCAGTGCCGCCCCATCATTGGCGAACACCGCGGAAACGGCAGCGCCCAGCAGCACTACGAAAGCGAACAGACGCGGGCCGCTGCCGCCGGCCCAGCGCGCCACATGCAGCGCCGCCCAGGTGAAGAACCCGGCCTCGTCCAGAAGCAGGCTGATGATGATGATCGCCACGAACGCCGCCGTGGCATTCCATACCACCGCCCACACCGTGGGAATGTCCTGCAGGGTTACCGCACCGACACCGAGCGCCAGAACCGCGCCAATCGTCGCGCTCCAGCCGACGCCAAGCCCTTTGGGTTGCCAGATGACCAGAACCAGTGTGAAGACGAATACGGCAGCCGCAACAAGCATCTAAATCTCCTGGCAGGAATCATCGAGTGGCGTATGGGATCACGCCGGCTTCATAGGTTTGCAATTGCACTAGACCGCTTTCAGCGAAAACCTTCGTCACGGCCTGCAAGGTAAGTAGCAAGAGCAATTGGCTCACGCGGAGGCGCTGAAGTTTCGCCCTGCTCGAGTAGCCAGTAGCCCACGTCATGCCAGGCGCCATGTTTGTAGCCAACCCGCGGAAAGGTGCCGATGTGGCAGAAGCCGAGGCGCTCATGAAGCCCGACGCTGCCATCGTTCGGCAGGGCAATACCCGCATAGACGCTGCGGTAGCCCAACGCGCCGAGCATCGGCAGCAGAGCTTCATACAAACGCCGCCCAACGCCCTGGCGACGTGCATCTTCTGCAATGTACACCGTGACATCCACGGCCCAGCGGTACGCTGCCCGGGCGCGGTGCTGGCTGGCGTAGGCATAGCCGACCACGGCGCCTGCCTGCTCGGCGACCAGGTAGGGGTAGGTCTCAAGCGTCGCCACAATCCGCCTACGCATATCCTCCACTGACGGAGAGATCTCTTCGAACGAGATGGCGGTATTCAGCACCACAGGTGAATAGATGGCCTGGATTGCCTCGGCATCCGACGCGGATGCCAGTCTCACGTCAATCACTCTCCGGCACCTCAGATTGAACGTTGATTAACGCGGACGGAAAGTTGCTCCGCGGTTTCCTTGCGCTCGGAGTAGCGATCCACGAGAAAGTCCTTCTGGTCGCGCAGCAACAGGGTGAACCTCATTAGTTCCTCCATCACATCGACCACCCGGTCGTAATAGGCAGACGGCTTCATCCGCCCCTCAGCGTCGAACTCCGTGAATGCCTTGGGTACCGAGGACTGGTTGGGGATGGTGAACATCCTCATCCAGCGCCCGAGTACGCGCAGCTGGTTGACCACGTTGAACGACTGCGAACCGCCGCAAACCTGCATCACGGCGAGCGTCTTGCCCTGGCTGGGCCGGATAGCCCCCAGCGCCAGGGGAATCCAGTCGATCTGCGCCTTGAATACCGCGGACATGGCGCCATGCCGCTCCGGCGAGCACCAGACCTGCCCTTCCGACCACATCACCAGGTCCCGCAGCTCCTGAACCTTGGGATGCTCAACCGGTGCGTAATCGGGCAGCGGCAGGCCCGATGGATCGAAGATACGGGTCTCGGCTCCAAAGTGTTGCAGCAACCGCGCCGCCTCCTCGACCAACAGCCGGCTGAAGCTGCGCTCACGGGTGGAGCCGTGCAGCAGCAGGATGCGTGGTTTGTGAGCGCTGGGTGCGATCTGCTGGGAGAACTGGCCGATCAGGCCGTGTTCGAGGTTGGGAAGTTCAGTGGTCATGCAAGGAGTCCTCAGAGTCGGCCAATGCGATCCAGCGCGCGCTTGAGTTCATCGCGGCTCAAGTCGGCAAAAGGCAGCGCCAGAAACGCGCGGCACCGCCGTTCGATCTGCGCAAGCGTCGCCTTGAAGGCGGCTGAAATATCGGCGTCGTCGCCCTGTACGTCGGAAGGATCTGCCAACCCCCAATGCGCCTTGAGCGCCGGGCCGAAGTAAACCGGGCATGCTTCACCCGCGGCCTTGTCACACACGGTGATGACGATATCCGGCGGGTTCGCCTCGAAGGCATCGTTCCCCTTGCTGCTCAAGCCCGCGGTAGATATAGCTGCCTCTTGTAGCGTTTGCAGGCTGCGGGGTAGCACTTGCCCCTTGGGGAAACTGCCGGCACTCACGGCCTCGAAACCCTGAGGCGCGATGTGGTTGAACATCGCCTCGGAAAGGATGCTCCGGCAACTATTGGCCGTACACATGAACAGCACTCGCATTGCTGACTCCTGCCGCCATTAGCGGGCTTAAAGGAAGGTCTCAAAAAACCGGCAGGCCTCAGCAGCAACTGGCAGCGCGCTGCGGGCGTCCATCCATCGTGCTCAGGCGGGACGTGCTATCGCTCAGCCAGGCCGCGTTGCCTTCGCAGGTAATGCGCAGCACCTCCTTGAACCACGCAGGAAGGTCGGGATTGAGTCGGTAATACACCCACTGTCCCTGCCGACGATCCAGCAGCACACCGGCTGCTCGCAGCTGGGCCAGATGGCGGCTGATCTTGGACTGATTGTCCTGCAGTGCGCACATCAATTCACAGACGCAAAGCTCGCCATGCTCGGCAATCAACAGGATCGCGCGGGCCCTGGTCTCGTCTGCCAGACATTTGAAGGCTTCAGGTGGAGTCAGCATAAGTAGAAGTGCACATGGAAAATCGAATATGCGGATATTCACATATAAAATTACCCATTTCTAGTGAGTGCTCAGGGGGGTATAGGCCAGCAACCGGAAGATACCTTCAGGAAAGTGTCCGCCAGGAAGAAGCAATACCGGTTGTTCCGCCAGCTAAAAGCCAAGCATTTGGGGCCCTGGGGGGCCACACACACCCGCTAGCTATATGCCTCCATCTTCCCTGGCCATTACAAAATGTGTAAATTTTCCATTCCAGAATTGAATTCGATAGTCGTTCAACGTGACTAGCCCTTCTAAACACCTCTGGCTGCCTACGCCGCCATAAAGCCCCGCCCCCTCGCGTCACCTTGCCGCTCGCCTCGAATGCGGCACCCTCTGCTGCGCGCATGATTTGACTCCTCGCTCAGCCCACAACCACTGAAAATTTGAACCTGTATCGCCTAGTGCTGCGCCTTCGCGCCGCCTGTGCGGTCTATCTGTGGGATTCCTATGCTCAAAAAACTGCAAAACACCTGGTTTTTCAACATCCGAGGCGATGTGCTCGCCGGTATCGTCGTCGCCTTGGCCCTGATTCCGGAGGCGATCGCTTTTTCGATCATTGCTGGCGTCGACCCGAAAGTCGGCCTCTACGCATCGTTCTCTATTGCTGTCGTCATCGCCTTTGTAGGCGGTAGGCCAGGCATGATTTCGGCCGCAACCGGGGCGATGGCGCTTCTCATGGTCACATTGGTCAAGGAGCATGGCTTGCAATACCTGCTTGCAGCGACCCTGCTTTGCGGTGTGCTGCAGATCTTGGCGGGGTATCTACGGCTGGGTAGCTTGATGCGCTTCGTATCGCGCTCGGTGGTAACCGGCTTCGTAAATGCACTGGCCATCCTGATTTTCATGGCACAACTGCCTGAACTCACCAACGTTACCTGGCATGTTTATGCCATGACCGCGGCCGGTCTTGGCATCATCTACCTGCTGCCATACGTGCCGCTTATTGGCCGCCTGCTGCCCTCTCCACTGGTCTGCATCATGGTACTGACAGCAGTCTCCATTGCGCTTGGTCTGGACATCCGCACCGTTGGCGACATGGGTGAGCTGCCCGATACCCTGCCGATTTTCCTATGGCCCCAAGTGCCTCTGAATATCGACACACTGCTCATTATCTTGCCGTACTCGGCTGCGCTGGCAGTAGTGGGCCTTCTTGAGTCGATGATGACGGCGACGATCGTGGATGACCTCAGCGATACATCGAGCGACAAGAACCGCGAGTGCAAAGGACAGGGCATTGCCAACATCGCCTCTGGCCTGGTTGGCGGCATGGCTGGCTGCGCGATGATCGGGCAGTCGATCATCAACGTTAAGTCTGGCGGGCGAGGCCGACTTTCATCATTGACTGCAGGCGTCGTGTTATTGGTGATGGTGGTATTTCTCAGCGACTGGGTCAGCCAGATCCCAATGGCTGCGCTCGTTGCAGTGATGATCATGGTGTCTATCGGCACGTTCAGCTGGGCATCGCTGCGAGACCTGCAGAAATATCCCCTCTCTACCAACCTTGTGATGATCGTGACGGTAGTAACGGTGGTCTGGACGCACAACCTGGCCTATGGCGTGCTCGCCGGCGTTTTGCTCGCCGCCATGTTCTTCGCGAACAAAATTGGCCGGCTGCTGGCCATCGACTCGGAACTTATCAATGGCACCCGTCGCTACCAGGTTATTGGCCAGGTGTTCTTCGCATCTGCCGACCAATTCGTTGAGGCATTCGATACAAGAGAATCGCTGGAAAATGTCGTCATCGACCTGACCGATGCTCATTTCTGGGACATCACTGCAGTCGGCGCGCTGGACAAAGTAGTGCTGAAGTTCCGAGGTGCTGGCACCGAAGTTGACCTCGTGGGGCTCAATCAAGCCAGCGCTACGCTGGTTGATCGTTTCGCGATTCATGGCAAGCCCGATGCACTGGATCAGCTACTGAAACACTGAAGCCGAAGATACCCGGCTGGACGAGTTATCCAGCCGGTGGAGCCTCGAAGATTGGCAAACTGATAGACGATGCCGATAAGGCCCTACAGAGAAGGCTCAACTGCTTGCGTGCGCCATTGCAGCCTGTCGGAAGCGGCCGCAGGTATCTAAATATTTCTAGGGCAAGGCCGATAGCTCATTCAGGCCATCCGCCTTCAACATCCGGAATTTTCCCATGAGCCTTAGAAATCTCAACCTAGCTCCACGCGCGGCACTCTTCTTTACACTAATCGTAGGGCTCGTTTTCGTGCTCGGTGTGGTCGCCGTTCTACAGATGGGCAAGCTGCGCGATATAGAAATAGACGTTGAGCAGAACTGGATGGCCAGTGTGCGCCAAACGGGGGTCATGAACGCGGCTACGCTTCGGCTGAGGCTTGAAACCCAACGTGGTTTGGCTGATCCCAAAAGCATCCAGCGCACCATCGAAAGCTTCCCCGGGTACCGCAAGGCCTTAACGGATGCTGTCGCAAACTATGAGCCGCTTATCGCCAGCGATACCGAGCGCACCCTATTTAACGTGGTGAGGGGCAGCGCCGAGGCCTATGCCAAGCAGTTGGACCTGCTGGAACCCATGATGAGGGCCGGGGACATCCCCTCAGCTGTGAGTCTTATCAGCACAGGCATTCGCCCACTGACAAACAAGATGGAAGAGCAGATCAAGGACCTCACCGACTTTAACAACAAGGGCGCTGAGCAAGCCGGCAAGACTGCGGCTGAAATCTATTCGTCGGGTCTGACGCTTACTATCGGCATAGTCATCGCCGTAGTGCTGTTGACCATTGCTCTTGCGGCCTTGCTGGTCAGGAGCATTACCGCGCCGATAAACGATGCACTGACCGTTGCAGAGCGAATCGCAGGCAGCAACCTGTCCAAGGAAGTGCACGTAAGCGGGACCGACGAAGCAGGCAGGCTCCTCCAGGCGCTCGCGCAGATGCAGCAGAACCTGCGCCATACGATCGTGCAGATCTCGGACTCTTCGACCCAGCTGGCTTCAGCCGCCGAGGAAATGACAGCCGTCACAGAGGCCTCCAGCCGCGGCATGGTCGCGCAGAATGACGAGGTCAATCAGGCCGCGACGGCCGTCACGGAAATGAGCGCTGCCGTCGATGAAGTAGCCCGCAACGCCGAGTCAGCCTCAGAAGAATCCAAGCGCACGCAGGGCTTCACCGAGTCCGGTTTGGAGCGAGTGTCGCAGACGCTGAAATCGATCCAGCGCCTGAGCGGCAACGTGGAACAGACGAGCGAACAGATCCAGGGGCTGTCGGATCGTGCGCAGAATATCTCCAAGGTCGTGGAAGTCATCCGCGGTATCGCAGAACAGACCAACCTCCTGGCCTTGAACGCCGCAATCGAAGCGGCCCGAGCTGGTGAACAGGGGCGTGGCTTCGCAGTGGTCGCTGACGAAGTCAGGGCATTGGCGCATCGCACCCAGATGTCGACCCAGGAAATCGAGCAGATGATTGCGGCCATTCAGACTGATTCCGAACACGCTGTTCAGGCGATGGGCACCAGCCGTGACCTGGCCAACCAATCCCTGGACATCGCGCAGGAGGCAAGCAGCTCCCTGGATCAAATCGCAACGGCGATCACCCACATCAATGAGCGCAACCTGCAGATTGCCACTGCATCTGAAGAGCAATCGCATGTTGCGCGTGAGGTGGATCAGAACCTTCTGCGTATTCGTGATCTTGCTTCGCAGAGCGCCGCAGGCGCCAGCCAAACAGCCAGCGCTTGTGGCGAGATGTCCCAGCTGGCCATCAATCTGAACCAGCTGGTGACTCGCTTCGTAGTCTGAGGCACATCCAAGGCGGTTACTTTTGCCTGGGGCAGATATCTCCCAGGCAATGAAATGCATCACCGAGCGGATGACGAGCGCTACTGAGCGTGATCGTCATCACCGCCTGGCGGCGTGATCTCAAGGATTCGATCCCGGCCCCCCTCTGCAAGCAGGTAAGTGCCTTGGGGCGTAGGCGTAAGCATCTGGGGAGCCTTCAGGAAAGACAGTACGGTCTGCAGGCGCCCCTGTGAGTCGAGCAGCAGAAGACGCGCACGGTGCGTGGCGTCTTCGCCGATCCATAGTCCGCGCCGGTCGCACAGCAGGTACGTAGGTTGGTTCAGGTTGTCCAGTAAGACAGGATCGCTTCCATCGTCGGTCAACTGACGTACCACGCCCTTCTGCTTTTCCGTGTAGAGCATCCTGCCATCGCCGCAGCGCGTGACGGACTCCGCTTCGTCGAGGTGATCACGGACCGTCTCAAGGGCACCATCGCTCCACCGATAACGTAGCAGCCGCCCGTCCCCCTTGCGGTCCTCTATCGCATACAGGTAGTCACCGTCGTCCCACAAGCCTTGCACTTTCTGGCCCGTGAAGAGATCGGTGGATACGCCATCCTTGAAGTAACGCACCACGGCGCCTTCAGCTTCCTGGCTGTAAACCCAGCCTCCCCGAGCCGCTATCATGCCGTCGGGTTTGGACAGGTTGTTCAATAGGGTTTTCTGGCTGCCGTCAGGAGCTATCTGCACGATGCTCCCCTGTCCATGATCAAGCTCCTGCGACAGGATCAGTGCCCCATCTGCCAAGGGAATCAACGAGGCGACCTTGGGCAATCGATCATGGGCGACGCTATAACGCCAGCCCTCCGAAGCCTGTACCGGGTAGAAGTTCTGCCAGGCAAAAAACGCCAAAGCAGCTGCGATCAATAGCGCGCAGCCGCAAAGAGCGAAACGTACACGGCGAGCTCTGACGGTAGGCTGATTGTGTTCACGCATCACCTCGCTCATTGATCACACCGCTGACAGATGTTCAAAGAGGATGCCGGCGCCAACCAGCATCAACACTACACCACCAATGACCTCGGCACGTTTGCCGACGACGGTTCCCAAGACACGCCCAAGCATCACGCCAAGGGTCACCATCACCGCCGTAGCGACGCCGATGGCAGCTGCTGCGACCAAGATGTTGACGTCGACGAATGCCAGGCCTACGCCAACGGCGAGCGCATCGATGCTGGTCGCAAATGCCGTGACGGCCAGGACCCAGAAGGAGTGCTGGCCGGAACGCTCTTGCTCCTCTTCGTCCTCCTGCAAGCCGTTGTAGATCATATGAATGCCGAGCAGCACGAGCAGCGTGAAGGCGATCCAGTGATCCCACTCCTCTGCGAAGCTGACGGCAGCTTGGCCGATGAACCAGCCGATGATGGGAGTGATGGCTTCGATGGCGCCAAAGATGAGGCCCGTGCGCAGGGCTTCGGTAAAGCGAGGTTTATGAAGGCTGGCGCCTTTGCCAATGGCTGCTGCAAAGGCGTCGGTCGACATCGCCAAGGCGAGGAACAGGAGAGAGATGGGATTCACGGTTAACTACCAGCCGGGCTAATGAGTCAACGACACGCCCACACGCCCGACTTTAGGTGTGGATGCATCGTTGGTCTCGCCAACCGGCAGGTGTTCGTGCCACGGCATGTTGCCGATAATGTTGACACGAACGCTCTACGACCAAAGCCGTGAGCAGGCTACTCCCCAACAAGGGCGGCTACTATACTCAAAGTCATAGCCTGTAGAAAGCCTCATTGCGGCTACTCACGCGAGGCAGCTTTGACTAGTCTCAAGCCATCACATAGCCGGGAAGTGATCATTGCAAATCAGCGCGAAAGACCAGCAGATCCTGACAGGCTGAATCACGCCCGGAAAAGCGATTCATCCGACCTAGTGGCTCTACCTAATATCACGGCTCTTCAAGGATCAGGATCAACCGACGCAAGGATGCAAAGCATGCTGCACCACACCCTCAAGTACGGTATTTGCCCAGACGAACTCGTCCGAGTTCTAGGCCTGGCGATGGACAAACACCGCCACACCCTGCTGGCAGTACCTGGCGACATGAGGAACCTCAATGTCCCTCTGGAGAAACTTCTTGGCGCCATGGGCACAAAGCAGCTTCTCAATGAGCACGAGGTGACGGTTCTCAGGCATGGCGGGCAAAGAACAGTGCATCTTGTCTCGTTATGCGGCTGCAGTTCGTTTCAGTCGGGCTCGATAGTCCTGCCTTGGCTACCGCCGGACAACGTTGCCAAAGCTCGGAGCAGGTACCCCAGCGCAGACACTTACTTCATCCCGAGCGATGGGCCAGGCGCACCTTATCGGGCACCTGGTAGAGATGAGCTATCGCGGTATCTGGCGACTTACCCCAACTCGAAAGCGATCTGAGCGAGGCTTGATCGCCTGCAGCCTGGCTTACGCGCTAGATGCATCTCAGCTGGAGCTCGCGGGACTGCCTGGTGCATCGAGCGCTCGCGCTTCTATAGCCTCGAAACGACTGCTGTTACGACCGGATTGCTTGGCGGCATAGAGCGCCCTGTCTGCCACGCTGAGCAATTGCGCGGCGCTGAACAACAACCCCGGCGGGTTGGCTGATACATGATTCAGCAGGCTCCAGCCGGCGCTCTGTGCATCGAAACTCGCAACACCTACCGACACAGTCACAACGCCAAGCTCACTCTTAGCATGTGCAATGTTCAAGGCGCGTACATTTTCGATGACCTTGTCGGCAACCCGGCATGCGCCATCACGCGTGGTTTCGGGCAGCACGATCGCGAACTCCTCGCCCCCATACCGTGCCGCCAGGTCCATGGGGCGCTCTGCACAGCGAGCAAGCACACGCGCCACCGCACTCAGGCATTCATCCCCCATCAGATGACCATAGTGGTCGTTGTAGCGCTTGAAGAAATCGATATCGAGCAGCAACAACGAAAATGCACGCTGCGTGCGCAGCACCGACTGCCATTCGCGCTCGATCGACTGATCCAGCGCACGTCTGTTGGCCAGCCCCGTCATGCCGTCGGTCTGCGCCTGGCGATTCAATCGGTCCATTGCCAGCTTCAGATGAAGATGGGTTTTGACCCGCGCGGCGACGATAGCAGGACGGATCGGCTTGCCAATGAAATCCACGGCGCCGAGCTCCAGCCCCTCCTCTTCCATGCTCGCTTCGGTATGGGCGGTGACGAAGATCACTGGAATGTTGCTGGTCGACGGGTCGCCTTTGAGAATGCGGCAGACCTCAAAGCCGCTTATGCCTGGCATCTGCGCGTCGAGCAGTATGAGGTCAGGCTGTTGCTGACGAGCCAACTCCATAGCCGCGTCGCCCTGGGTAGCAAACAAGACCTGGCCAAGCCCCGAGATGGCCTTGCTGAGGGCTCGGACAGCCGAAACATCATCGTCAACGATCAATATCGTCGTAGCGCGCTCCATCGTTCTAACGCTCCTTGCTCTTGGCACGGGCCTGGTCTAGCAACACCAGCGCCAACGCGTAATCCAGATTGTCGATTGCCTGCCAAATCTCGGCTACTTGAGAATCGCCTGCCATTTCGCGAATGGCGCTGGCAGCATGGGCAAAGCTGTCCAATGCGGCCATGTCGCGGTTGCGCAATTGTTCTTCAAGCATGACGAGTGCCTGTTGGGCCTGGGTTTGATCGATATCGTCCACTGGCAACGAGGGTGCCTTATCCCGGAGCAGACGGGTGTGACCGTCCAGTTCGGCATAAGCGGCCAACAAGGCCTCGAGCGCAGGTCTTGTCGCCGCATCGGCCGCTCCGTCACGCAGCAATTGCTCTACATTTCCCGCGCGGGCGGCGAGTTCCTTGGCTCCCAGCAACGCCGCGGTCCCACGCAGCTTGTGCAAGCGCGCTACCAACTCATGGGATGGCTGTGACAAGAGACGATGGTCAGCGAACTCCACGAAGTCCGCAAAGAACCGCTTCAGCGAAGACAGGAAAAGAGCCTGATCATCTCCCAGTCGATTCGCGACATCCTGGCCATCAATTCCCGGGATACTTGGCCAATCGTCCGGGCCTTTTCTTGGCGAAGACAGTGCGAGTACCGGAAGCGGGCCCCCACGCTTGCGCTCCACAGCGAGGCGTAGGGCACGAATCAGGGCAGAAGGCTCCAGAGGCTTGGTCAGGAAATCATCCATGCCCGCCGCCTGGGCCTGCTGGCGCTCCTCGGCCATGGCGCCAGCGGTCAGGGCAAGCACAGGCAGGAGAGCCAACCCAAGATCGTCGCGTAGCCTGCGGGTGGCTTCATAGCCATCCATTTCCGGCATCTGCACGTCCATCAGTACGGCATCGAAATGATCGGGCAGGCGCTCAAGACGTTCGAGGGCCTCACGGCCATTGCTGCATGTCTGCACCTGGGCACCTTGCTGGGCGAGCAGCAAGCTGGCGACCTCAAGGTTGATGGCGCTGTCATCGACCAACAGTACCTCCATGCCCTCCAGCCAGCGGGCTACAGAAGTATCGAACTCGCTGGCGAGATTGATCCGCGTGGTATCGCCATCGCGATACACCAGGCACTCATTGACGGCATTGAACAAACGCGCACCGTCCACAGGGCTGGGTACTACTCGCTGCCAAGGCTCAAGGGGTTCGCGTTGCATGGCCAATTGCTGCGTCTGCTCCATGATCAACACCAGCGGCAGCCTCTCGCAGCCACAACGTTGCATCACCTGCCGCAGTAGCTGCGCCTGGTCGAGAGAGGCAAGCAAAGCGTCCGGCAGGCGATGCTCCTGTGTGTCGGGCCGTTCCAGAAGCGCCTGAAAATCGGTCGGACTTTCTACATGAGTCGTGCGCCAACCAAGGTCTTTGGCGATCCGAGTGAGTTGCTGAGCCTCACTCAGACCATCACTGAGCAGCCAGACATCGAGCGCTTTATCTGACCTGGCATGCTCGTCTGACTCACTCGCCATTTGCAGAGGCAAGTCGACAGTGAACTCGCTACCAGTACCCAACTGACTGTGCACGCCCACTCGCCCACCCATTTGCTCGGCAAGGCCCCGTACTACCGACAGGCCCAAACCGGTTCCGCCGAACCGTCTGGTTGTAGAGGCATCAGCCTGCGTGAACGGTGAGAACAACTGCTCGGCAACGTCATGGGCAATACCACAGCCGGTATCAGCGACCGTGATATGCAGCCAGCAGCGAGCATCGCGCTGCTGGTCGCAGTCCAGTGTGACTTTCACGCTGCCTTTAGCGGTGAACTTGAGGGCGTTGCCGATCAGGTTCATGAGGATCTGATTGATTCGCAGCGCATCGCCCAGCAGTAAATTTGGCAGTGGCCCGGCCGTTTCGACGGTAAATTGCAGCCCCTTGAGTTCCGCCTGGGGGGTGAAGAGCTGGACGAGGTCATCCATCAACTGGCGTGGACTGAAAGGCGCATGCTCGAGTTTCATCGCCCCGGCTTCGATTTTCGCGATATCGAGAATATCGTTGATGATGCCCAGCAGCGACCGCCCAGCGATCTGCAATTTGCCAAGCAGCATGCGCTGCTGGTCGTCCAATGGTGTGTTCTGCAGCAGGTGAGCGACACCAATTACCGCGTTCATTGGCGTGCGGATTTCGTGGCTCATATTGGCTAGGAACAGACTTTTTGCAGCGTTGGCAGCCTCTGCCTGAGCTTTGGCTGCGTGCAACTGCTCGCTGCTCTGTAGCCGCTCGGTTATGTCTTGAGCGATGCCCAGATAGCCGCTGAGCTCGCCCGAGTCCATGCGAATTGGCGTCACGACCATAGACACGGGGACCTGAGAGCCGTCCTTGCGGACATAGGTCCACTGCCGTGTTTCGGCCCCTTCCCTGTCAGGCTTGTAGCGAAACACATCCACATCTTCCAAAGGATCTCCATATTCTGCAGCGAGCTCCTCTACGCGCGCGCCTATTTCAGACTGAAGATGAAAGTCGAGAACACTCTTGCGGCCGATGGTTTCCTCTGCGCTGTAGCCAAGTAGCAGTTGCGCGCCGCGGTTGAAGACGATGATTTCGCCCTGCACATCGGTCGCGATGATCGACACTTCCGATGATGCGTCCAGCACCGTTTGCAACAGCCCGGCCACCCGAGACAGTTCGGCCGTGCGCTCGCTGACCTGCTGCTCCAGCTCGGCATTGAATTCCATCAGATAACGCTGCACGCGCTTGCTGTCACTGATGTCGTGCATCATCTTGGCCGCGCCCAGGATCCGACCATCAGCCTCCCTGATGAAACTGCAGGTGATGGTCACGTCGATCAACCGTCCCGACTTGTGCAAGCGCTGAGTTTCCAACGGTGCCCCGCGGTCCCCCCGACCAATGCGTTCGAGCAACTCCTCATCCTCAGCGAGCCTCGAGGCAGGTACCAGCAGAGGTGCCAGCGGTCTGCCCAGCACTTCTGCCTCGGCATACCCGAACATCACCTCTGCGGCACGATTCCAGGTGATTATTCGGCCGTCGAGAGCCTCACCGATGATGGCATCACTGGAGTTCTCCACGATGGTGGCCAAGCGGCCCTGCTCAGCGGCTACTTGCTGCTTGCGTTGGCGAGCGACCAGCAAGGTGCCGACCAGACCGGTCAACAGAATGCTGGCCACCAGGCCAATCAGAAAAAAACGCCCCGGTGGCGTCGGGTCGACAGCATCGACGAAAAGCGGGTGCGCGCTTACCTCGATTCGCCAGAGACGGCCATAGACTTCGCGCTCGAACGAGCGGGTATGCAGCAGCTCAGGCTCGGGGCCGTCTTCCTGGGTCTCGTAGATCAGCTGCTCGCCAGCGGATGCCACATCGTAGAGTTTCAGATGCAGGCGGTGGTCAGGCAGATTGAGGTTGCCCATCACCTCGCGCATGACCAAAGGCGCATAAGTCCAACCAATCGCCATAGCTTCTCGCTGAGACTCGGGAGGCATTTCCGGCGTGCTATAAACAGGCAGCAGGAACAGGAACGAGCTGAGCTTTTGGCCCGCATCCTGAAGAAGCGTTATCGGTGCTGTCAGCGTAGCCTGGCCGTTGCGCATCGAATCGACAGCAGCCCGCCGCCGCAAGGCCTCCGACGCGATGTCCAGCCCGATCGCCTGCGCATTGCGCTCGACAGGATCGATGAACTGAATGATGAAGCGCTCTCCTTCATGCGTCTTGAACTGCTTCACCTTGAAGTCGGGTTGTCCGCCACGGCGTATTTGCGCGACGTATTGAGCTTCATCGGCCGACGCGACGCGACGAATGAAGCCAAAGCCACGGGCGCCCGGATATTCCTTATCCAGGTTACGACCGCGGCTGTAGCGGCGCATGAGATGGGTGCTGACATTGTTCGCATCGAGCATATGCACGGCGCCGCGCATGCCCCTGAGCCGGTATTCGTAGACGCGCAGGCGAGCTAACAGATCGTTTTCCAGCTCTCGGCTGGCATCGGTTAGCGCCCTCACCACATGTTTGTCGACATCCTTGCTCTGCTCACGCTCGATCAGCCAACTGATGGTGATACCGACCGCCAGCACCAAAGCCATCCAGAGGGTGATGCGCGCAGGTGAGGAAACTTTCATTAGCTCGGGACTCTTGGTGGATCGGGTAGCTTGTCGATGGCTTCAGGCCTTGCCTAAGCGTTTCTAGACTTTGAAGCGTGCCACTGTCCCTTGCAGATCGAGCGCCAGATCCGACAGCGCGCGGCTCGCCAGGCTGGCTTGCTCCGAGCCCGCCGAGTTCTGTAAAGAGAGGTCGCGAATGTTCACCAGATTGCGGTCGACCTCTCGCGCCACATGGGTTTGTTCCTCGGTAGCGCTGGCAATCACCAGGTTGCGCTCGGTGATGTTGGCGACCGATTCGATGATTTGCTGCAAAGCGGATCCCGCGCCTTGGGCGACGTCCTGAGTCTGCTTGGCGAGATCATTGCAGGTGTCCATCGAGCGAACCGCCTTGGCGGTATCCACTTCGATGTCACCGATCATGGATTCAATTTCACGGGTGGACTGTTCGGTTTTATGGGCAAGCGCGCGTACCTCATCGGCCACCACCGCAAAGCCGCGGCCGGCCTCGCCTGCGCGGGCAGCCTCGATAGCCGCGTTCAGCGCGAGCAGGTTGGTCTGTTCGGCGATGCTGCGGATGACATCGAGCACCTTGCTGATACCGTTTATCTTGCTGGCCAGCACGTCGACGTTCGACGATGTCGAGCCAACGTTTTCAGCCAACTGCGTAATGGTCGACAGCGTCAGGCGAATACGCTCATCACCGAACTGAGCGATGCGATCAGACTCCTGAGAACTCTTCGATGCGCTCGCCGCGTTATGCGCAACCTCCTCGACCGCACTGCTCATCTGGGTAACAGCGGTAGCCGCCTGATCGATTTCAAGGCTCTGCTGGTGAAGATTGCGCGCAGAGCTTTCCGTGACAGTGGAAAGCTGCTCTGCCGCCGAGGCCAATTGGCTTGATGCCTGGGCAATCTGGCCGATGGTACCGTGCAAGCGTGTCTGCATACTCTGGAGCGCCTTGAGAAGCCGAGCAGGCTCGTCATTGCCTTCGGATTCGATCTGCACGGTAAGGTCACCTTCAGCCACCGAGTCTGCGACCTGCACGGCATCGGCCAGCGGCCGAACGATGCTACGCGTCAACATGGTCGCCAGTATCACGGTAGCGATTGCCGCCAGCGCCATGGCCAACAGTGTTCCATGTTGTGCAACGCTATAAGCTTCACTCGAGGCCTTGGCAGCCGCCGCAGCGCCCGCGCGATTGAGCGCGATCAGCTCGTTCAGTGCAGCGATCATCTCGTCGGCACGCTGATTCAATCCGGAGTGGACGATGGACAGTGCGGCTGAGCGATCGCCTTCTTCAAGATACTTGGTCAGTTGCTGCTGCAATTCGAGGTACGCCTGCTCGGCCATTTCGAAGCGCTGAAACTGCTGCTCCTCCTCTGCGGAGCTGACAAGCTTTCGATAGCCCGACTGGGCTTTCTGCAGTCCTTCGCGCAGTGTCTGGGCCGTAGCGAAGCCGCTTTGCAGCTGCTGCTGATCTTCGCTCAGCAGCAGCCGCAGGGTGGCGGCACGGAGCCGCAGGATATCTTCCGAGACATCACTCAGGGCATTGAGGCTGGGTACCCAGTTCTGCTCGACCTCGCTGGATCGCTGATGCATGACCGACATCTGCATGAGCGCGAAACCGCCCAGGACAAAGACCAGAAGCGCAATAATCGAGAAGCCCAGTGCGGCTCGCGGAGCGATGGAAATCGATCTTGAGTTCATCATCTAATACTCGCGGTAATGGATGGTTCTGCCGGTACTGCTGGTAAATCGGTATCGCGTTACGGATCCCCAAGGCGCTGACGAATCGCTTCGATATCGGGAATCAGGGCCTCCAGAATGACGACGAGAGCAGGGTCGAAATGCAGGCCTGACTGCTCATGGATATGAGCGAGCGCCTGCTCGACCGGCCACGCCGATTTGTAGGGGCGCTCCATTCGCAAGGCGTCATAGACGTCGCAGAGCGCAACGATGCGAGCGCTCAGCGGTATCTGCTCGCCCTGCAGCCGATTGGGGTAGCCACTGCCGTCCCATTTTTCGTGATGATTGAGCGCAATCTCCGCAGCCATCTGCGTAAGCGCCGATGGGTGGTCATCATTGAGTATCGAGAAACCGATGAGCGGATGCTCATTCATGATCAGTCGCTCCTGCTCGTTAAGAGCGCCCGGCTTGAGCAAGATGCTGTCGGGTATGCCGATCTTGCCTACGTCATGCATGGGCGCGGCCTGGCGGAGCAGCTCGACCCAGGCCTTATCCATTCCCATGACACTGGCAACCAGGGCGGAGGTTTCACCGATCCGATTGATGTGATTGCCCGTCTCGTTGTCACGATAGGCTGCGGCACGGGTAAGCGTACGGATTACCGCGCCATAACTCTGGTCAAGCTGGGCCGTGCGTTCACGCACTCGGTCTTCGAGCCCGGCCTTGGCATTCAACAAGGCTGTTCGCGCCTCGCTCAGCGCCAGGTTGCTACCCACGCGCAGGATGATTTCAGGCAGATCAACAGGCTTGCCGATGTAATCGTTGGCGCCCAGCTCCAGGCCGGCACGGCGGTTTTCGGCATCTCCCAGTGCGGTGATGATCATGATCGGGCTGGCACTGCGGTCCCGGTCCGCCAGCTGGCGAAGAATCTCGAAGCCGTTCGGCGCCGGCATGTCGATATCCAGCAACAGGAGATTCCAGGGATTCGCCTTCAGCCAATCAAGCGCGACGGCAGAATCGGAAAAACTGATGGTGTTGCGCAGGCCGAACGCCTTGAGGCTCGACTCCAGCAGACGTACATTGGCAACCACGTCGTCGACGATGACGACACGACAATGGCTGAAGTTCTTAGAGAGCACCGCCCACCTCCTTGTTGGTAAGGGCATCGACTAGCTGCTGGAGCTCCAGCCCATCGATAGGTACCGACAACAGCCCATTCGCGCCGAGCGCCACCATTTGCCTGACTTGATCCTCCCTGCAGAGTAGAACAATTGGCACACTTGAGAGCTGCGGCGTTCGACGGATCTCACCCAGCAACTCGGCTGCGCTCAAGCCACCAAGATCGCCACTGATAAGCACCAGATCCGCACGCTCGCGCAGCAGTGCCTCGAGCAGATCCTGTCCCCGATCAAACTGCTCGAGCGCTATGCCCTGCAGTGCGCTGCGTACCGCCTCAATGTTGGTCCGATCCTGATCACCGAGATAGACACGTATTGCCCTGGCTCGCTCCGGCGCGCTTTCGATATAGAGAGGCAGTTCGATCCAGAATTGACTGCCAACACCGACTTGGCTTTGGAAGCCAAGCTCACCGCCCATCAATCGCGCATAGTCTCTGCAAATGGACAAACCAATGCCCGTGCCTGGTATCGAGGTTTTCTCCTGACCGAGCCGCTGGAACGGCTCGAACAACCGTTCATAGTGCTGCGGCGCAATGCCTGGGCCGGTATCGCTGACCGTCATCCGCACGACACTATCGCGCAGACAGCAACCTAGGCTGACTGAGCCCTGAGTGGTGTACTTGATGGCGTTGGATAACAGGTTGAGAAGCACCTGACGCAAGCGCCGCACATCGGCCCTCACATAGAGTGCTTCAGCTGGCAGGTCCAGTTGCTGACTCAGGCCATTGGCGGTCGTATCGAGTGCCACGAGTTCAGCGCACTCATGCATCAACGCAGTGGCGTCGACCTTGCGCATATCGAGACGAAGCTGTTCGCCTTCTGCCGTCGACCAATCGAGAATGTCACCCAACACCTGGTTCAGGTGGCGACTGGCGAGGAGTATCTCTTCCAGATAATCCTGGCCGCTTTCTGATCGGGTGCCGCCCTTCATTCGGATCAACTGCGCGAAACCCTGTATCGCATTGAGCGGGGTTCGCAACTCATGGCTCATGCTGGAAATGAAGCGCGACTTCGCCAGATTGCCCTGCTCGGCCTCTTGGTTGGCACTGGCCAGGCGAGACGAGCTGCATTCGAGTTTTTCGCCCATGACCAGCACATTGTCGATGATGCCCTGAAGCTCGACGATATTCGTGTCGGGGCGCGGCGGACGCCATTTGCCGGCACCAATGTCCTGGAGCATCGAATCGATGCCGAGGATCGGCGTATTCAGCCTGTCACTGAGGATGCGGATTCGCCCCCACATCATGGCGAAAAACACCAGATAGAACGCTACCAGGCCGGCGATCAGCAGATACCCGATGGTTCGGTACTGACTGGCCAGGGTGTTGGTTTGCTGGAAAACCTGTTGTTGCTCGACAACGGTCAGAAGCTGCCAATTGGTCGCCTTGATCGTGGCCCATGCCGCCAGGTGCTCGTGGCCACTTAGCGAGATGGACAGCACACCACTTTCACGGCCGGCCATTGCCTCGGCCAACGGGCGGGTATCGGCTCGTGCGAGCAAGTTGAAGGCATCGGGAATAAACGAAGGCTCATCCGGCGGTGAGTTGTCTGTCCTGGCGCCCGGCAAGCCGAGATCGGTCTTGCCGTCCTCGGAGAGCGCAATGACTCCCATGTGCTTATCAACGATCAGGGTATAGCCGCCCCAAGGCATATCCAGGCTATTGAGGTGTTCGAGTAGCTTATCGACCGTGATGTCCAACCCCACCACGCCTTCAAGAAAATCGCGCAGGAACACCGGGGCGATTGCCGACAATATCCAGCCCTGCCCGGCCGGATCGAGGTAAACATCCGTCCAGGTGGTTTGCCGCTGAGGATTGTGCGCATCGGTCGCCAGGTAATAGAAATTGAAGGAAGGAATCACGGTACCTGGCTGGAATTGATGCAGCGCATCGATCCACGGGTAACTGCGGCTGTAGTTATCCCAGCTATTGAAGTAGATGCTCGACAACAGGTCGTTGTTACGAACAGTTTCACGCATGAACGGATCCAGCAGTGACAAGCGGGCCACCTTGTGCAGATCCTGCTTCGCCAGCGGTGTGGCATTGGAGTAGAACGAGGCAGAGCCTCCATCATCGTGCTGGCTGTAACGAACGCCACTAGCATTTTCGCTCAGTTTGGCGGGAGGTAATGCTTGAGTAGAGCGCAGCGCGTCTTGCGCGAGAGACACATAGGTATCTGCCAGCTTGGCAATATGGCTGAGTTCGTTTTGCAGAATCTGCGCTTCTTGAGCCGAAGTTGCCTCAAGATTCTCAAGCGCCACCGACCGCAAGTTGGCAATCTGCGCGTCGCGAATAGACGCATTGGTGTGCAGATAAGCCGCAATCAACAGCGTTTCGACCAGGATGAGCGGTATCAACGCCGTTTGAACGAAAAGGCTCCATATCCACGAGCGGATAGTGACCTTCGATTTGCTACCCATGGTGCACGCTCCGCATCAAGCGCGGTCTACGGGACGAGATAGCACTATGCTATTACCTGCCATTCAATTTAGCACTCATCCATTAGTAGTAGTGGCTTCGTGAGGGTTTGATTTGCCGCAGTCGCCCTAAGCCTAGGAGCTATCGATGGTTTACGCACAATTGAATCCCGTCGATATCGTCGCAGTGCCTAGCGCGCTGGTATTGCACCAACGCAGACCGACATACAAACGGGGCAAAAGAAAAATCAGAGGTGTAAAAGCCGGTGGGTGTGAGGCTTCACACCCACCGGCAGCGCCAGGAGAAATGTCCGGCTAGCGGTTGACCAGCTTGGCTGGCAGGGCGATCACCAGCAGGCAGCTGAGAATCAGGCAGCCAGCGAAGAACCAAAGCGCGGCATGACTGGTACCGGTCAGGTCGGTGACCAGGCCCATCAGCGAGTTGCTCACCAGGCCGGCGATGTTGGCCACCGAGCAGGCCAGGGCGAAGCCGGTCGCCGCAGCCGTGCCCTTGAGGAAGGTCGCCGGCAGGCTGAAGAACACCGGCACGGCGCCGATGATGGCCGCCGAAGCGATGGCGAACAGCGTCACGGTCATCACCAGGTTATGGCTGAACAGCGTGCTGCTGGCCATGGCGGCGGCACCGACGATGAAGGGTACGATGATGTGCCAGCGGCGCTCGCGATGGCGATCCGAGCTGGCGCCGATCAGCAGCATGCCGGCCAGCGCCGCCAGGCTGGGGATGGCGGTCAGCAGGCCGATGTGAAAGGTGTCGGTCACCCCGGTGTTGCGGATGAAGGTCGGCATCCAGAAGCCCATGGCGTAAGCGCTGAGCAGGATGGAAAAGTCGATGCCGCCCAGCATCCACACCTTGAGGTTGAAGAAGCCGTCGCGAAAGCTGTGCTTGCTGTCCTTGCCTTCGGCATCGTCGGCTGCCAGGTCAGTGGCCAGCTGCGCCTTTTCCTCGGCACTGAGCCACTTCGCCTGGTTGAAGTGATTGGGCAATGCCCAGAAGGTGAGGATGCCGAGCAGCACGCTGGGAATCGCCTCGAGCAGGAACAGCCACTGCCAGCCACGCAGGCCGTTGACCTGATCGAAGTGGTTCATGATCCAGCCGGAAATCGGCCCGCCGATCACGCTGGACAGCGGCAAACCGATCATGAACAAGGCGATGATGCGCCCGCGTCGGTAGGTCGGGTACCAGGTGGTCAGGTAATACAGCACGCCCGGCAGGAAGCCGGCCTCCGCCGCGCCGAGCAGGAAGCGGATGATGTAGAACTCGGTGGTGGTGGTGACGAACATGGTGCAGGCTGACAGCAGGCCCCAGGTGATCATGATGCGGGCGATCCACACCTTGGCGCCGACCTTCTCCAGCACCAGATTGCTGGGCACCTCGAAGAGGATGTAGCCGACGAAGAACAATCCGGCGCCGAGGCCATAGGCCGCCTCGCTGAATTGCAGGTCGCTGAGCATCTGCAGCTTGGCGAAGCCGACGTTGATGCGGTCCAGATAAGCGGCGAGGTAGCAGAAGCACAGGAACGGAATGAGCTTCCAGGTCACTTTGCGGTACAGCTCGTTCGAGCTGTCGGCAGCACTGCCCATGGCGGTGCTGGTAGCGGGTACGTAAGGCATTGCGTGTCTCCTGGCGGTGACTTGTGATTTTTGTTGAAGCCAGCAGTCGTCGACGCGTTGAGCGTCGCAACGGCGACTTCCCAAGGCAGCGTCAGTGCCATGCATGCATGGCGACCGCCCTCGGTGGGGCGATCAATGGAACAGGCAGCGTACCGCCAGCTCCTTATGGTGAATCAGCGGGCGAGCCGCTGCAGATAGCCGAGTGTTTCCTCCAGGCTGACGACATCGCCGTACTTGCTGTCGATGTCGAACAGGTTGGCCTCGTGGGGCGCCTGGTGGCGATCGCCGACGCACTCGCGCACGACGATGGTGCGAAAGCCATGCTGCACGCCGTCCACGGCGCTCGCCCGAATGCAGCCGCTGGTCGAACAGCCCGCCAGGATCAGGGTATCGACACCCTGGGCATGCAACTGTGCAGCCAGGCTGGTAGCGAAGAACACGCTGGCGTACTGCTTGGTCACCACCTGCTCCCCCGGCAGCGGCGCGACCGCTGCGCAGAACTCGGCCAGCGGGTTGCCCTCGACCATGCCTTTCATCACCGGCGCCTTGCGCACCCACATACCGCCGTCGGCACAATCGGCGGCGTGGTAGCGGATGTTGCTGTGCACCAGCAGGACGCCCAGCCGGCGCGCCGCATCCAGCAACGCCACCGACTGCTCCACGGCGCTGACCACGCCCGGCGCATACAGCGGTGCGCCGGGCGTGGTGTAGCCCTGCATGAAGTCGATCATCAACAGGGCCGGTCGCGCGCCGAAGCCGATACGCTGCCCCCAAACGCCCTGATAATTGTCGCTAAGGCTCTGCGTGCTCATGGTTTCTCCTCAGTAGGCGCCTGACAACAGCGCGCCGGCGCCCGGCACGATCGGTTCCAGGTCCAGCGCCTTGAGCATGCAATAGGTGGTGGCGATGGCTGCCGTGACCACCGGCTTGCCGGTCAGCGCCTCGACCTTGGCCACCGCCGGCAGCGACTGCATCTGCACGCACGCCGACAGCACCACCACATCGACGCCTTCCAGGTTCATGCCGGCGACGATGCCCGGCAGGTTGGCCGGGTCGTGGCGCGCCACCTGCAGGTTGTCGGGGATTTCCAGGGCCCGCCAGTCGACCACCTCGAAGCCTTCTTCGCGGATGTAATCGACCACCAGCTCGGTGAGCGGCTTCATGTAAGGCGCGACGATGGCGATGCGCTTGGCCTTCATCACCTTGAGCGCCTCGACCAGGGCACCGGCACTGGTAATCACCGGCGAGTTGGCGTCGTTATCGGCGGTCACCTGGCGCAGGCGTTTTTCGGACTGGCGATGGTAGCCCAGGCCCATGGCCATGATCGCCACCAGGCAGGCATAGCCGAGCACGTCGACCTTGGCGTCGGACAGCTCCAGCGCGCAGCGATCGGACTCGGCATCCATGGCCGCCAGCTCTTCCTTCTTCACCTGCTTCATGCGCATGCGCGCCGAGTGAAAGGTGAAGCGCTCCGGGCGGATGGCCTGGCGCGCGGTGAGCATCGCCGGAATTTCGGTTTCCATGGTGGTGTTGGAGCTCGGCACGATCTGGCCGATGCGGTAGAGCGTGTTCATGGCAGCACCTCGTGGTGAATGGGTTGCCCGAGGAAATCGCCGAAGGCGGCGAAGAAACCGCCCAGGTCGTCCCAGGGAATCATGTGGCCGGCATCGCTGACGCGCACGATCTGCAGGTCCGGCTTGAGTTCGCGCAGCTCGGCCTCGTCGACCGCCTCGATCACCCCGCCGCGCCCGGCCACCATCAGCAGCGCTGGCTGCTGCATGGCGGGCAGGTGCTGGTGGATATCCACACTGTGAAACTCCTCGAAGGCCTGCACGATGGCCGGCTCGTAGCAGGTGTGCAGCCATTCGGCGCGCAGCTGCAGTTGCTCGGGCGTCCAGCTCGGGCAGAAGGCTTTCATCGCCTCGCCGTCCATGCCCTGCTCCGCCTGGCGAATGGAGTCGACGTACCAGGGCAGCTTGCTCGGATAGTCGCGGCGCCCTGGCCCGGACACCGGTGGGTCGATCAGCACCAGGCGCTCCAGGCCGTCGGCGCCCATCGCTGCGACGCGAATGGCGAAGCGCGCGCCCATCGAGTGGCCGAGCAGGCTGTAACGCTCGAAACCAAGGGCGGCCGCGAAGGCGATGATGTCCGCGGCGCAGGTGTCGGTGTCATACGCCAGCTGCGGCCCGCTGGAGGACAAGCCACGGCCCCGCACATCGAGGATGTAGGTGTCGAACTGGCGGCCCAGCACTTCGCCGACGAAGCCCCAGGTGATCGCCGGGCTGGTGATGCCCGGCACCAGCAACAGCACCGGCCCCTTGCCGCCATAGCGCAGGTAGTGCTGGCGGATGCCGTTGGCCTGTACGTTGCCGCCGCCGATCAGCGTGCTCATGCCGCTACCCCGCTCTTCAGCGGATGGGCATAGACGTCATAGCCGTAGACCCAGGCTGGGTCTTCCTGGGTGCGCAGGAAGGTGTTGGCGTTGGACACCGCCTGCACGCGCGACGCGCGCTCCTTGCGGTTGGCCTCGTAGAGTTCGAACGCGGTGCGGTAGTCGGTCAGCCCGGTTTCCTGCAGGCAGCGGGTGAGCATGGCGGCATCTTCGATAGCCATGCCGGCGCCCTGGGCCATGTGCGGTTTCATCGGGTGGCAGGCATCGCCCAACAGTACCAGCCGGCCACGGCTCCACAGCGGCAGGGGGTTGCGATTGCGCAGCGGCCACTTGGTGATGTCTTCGGTGCAGCGAATCAGCTTCTGCACCGTGGGGTGATAACCCTCGAACGCTGCCAGCATTTCCTCCTGGCTGCTGTCCACGTAATTGCCCTGGAAGTCCCAGGCTTCGTGGGGCACGCCGGTGACGAAGTAGTACTCATCACGCTTGGCGGTGGTGTGATAGACCATCATGTGGCGGTCATCGGTCCACCACTTCACGCAGGGCTCGAACACATCGGCATGACGTACCAGATTCTCGCCACGGATCAACGCCCGGTGCGCGACCCAGCCGCTGTAGATCGGCGCTTCGGCGCCCAGCAACTCTTCGCGGATCTTCGAGTGAATGCCGTCGGCGCCGATCACGATATCCGCCGTGGCCTGGCTGCCGTCGGTGAAGGTCAGGCGCACCTGGTCGCCCTCGTCGACGATGGTCTCCAGCTTCTTGCCGAATTGCACCGAGCCCGGCGCGATGCTGTTGATCTGCAAATCGTGCATGTCGCCGCGGTGCACGGTGACGTAGGCTGCGCCGTACTCGCGCCGTGCGAACTCACCCAGAGGGATGCGCGACAGGTAGTCGCCGCTGATGCCATCGCGGCTGTGCCAGAAGTCCGGGTGCGAGCCCATCTGCTCCAGCGGCTGCTCCAGCCCCATGCGCCGAAAGATCTTCATCACGTTCGGGCCGACATGGATACCGGCCCCCAGACGCGAGAACTCCGGCGACTGCTCGTAAACGGTCACCTCGAAGCCAGCCTGCTGCAGCAAGGTGGCGGCGGCGGCCCCGCCGAGGCCGGCACCGACGATGGCGATTTTCTGCTGAGCGCCCATGGGCATTTCTCCTCTTCTTGGCTACGAAGCGGGACGATGCCCGCAAGACAATTACAGTGTATGCACTATATTTTTAGAAAGTGAAGAGGCTTTCTGGAAAAATATCCGGAGAGTCTTAAAAAGATCTAAAAACACTTATAAGCCACATAAAACGGTATTTGTGCAGATTGGTAACGCCAAAACAGAAAGATTGCCAATCGGCCTGGCATGAGGTTTTATTTAAACAGATAGAGTGAACACTCTATAAAAATGCACCAATATCCAGCAGCACGGCTCACCGTGGTGCACAGCCAAAGCAGAGCGACCAGGAGACCTGCCATGCCGGTAAGCGATAGTGAACTGACCCAGATGTTCGAACAGGTGCTGACCCTCTCGCGGGTCGACGAGACCCAGAGCGTGGCCATTCTCAAGAGCCATTATTCGAACCCGCGCACCGTGCGTGCGGCAATGGACGCCGCACAACGCCTGAAAGCCAAGGTGTATGCCGTCGAGCTGCCCTCCTTCAATCACCCGCGGGCGATGGGCAATGACATGACGGCCTACTGCGGCGATACCGCCCTGACCGGCAATCTGGCGGCGCAGCGCGCGCTGGAAGCCGCCGACCTGGTGGTCGACACCATGATGCTGCTGCACTCGCCCGAGCAGGAGCAGATTCTCAAGACCGGCACGCGCATCCTGCTGGCCGTGGAGCCACCCGAAGTACTGGCGCGCATGCTGCCGACCGAGGACGACAAGCGCCGTGTGCTGGCCAGCGAGGCACTGCTCAAGCAGGCGCGCAGCCTGCACGTGCGCTCGGCGGCGGGCAGCGACTTCCACGCCGAGCTGGGGCAGTACCCGGCAGTGACCGAATACGGTTTCGCCGACGAGCCGGGGCGCTGGGACCACTGGCCCAGCGGCTTCCTGTTCAGCTGGCCCAACGAGGAAACCGCCCAGGGCACCCTGGTGCTGGATGTCGGCGACATCGTGCTGCCGTTCAAGAACTACTGCCGCGAGCGCATCACCCTGGAGATCGACAAGGGCTTCATCACCGGCATCCACGGCGGTTTCGAGGCCGAGTACCTGCGTGACTACCTGAAGTACTTCAAGGACCCCGAGGTCTACGGCATTTCCCACATCGGCTGGGGCCTGCAGCCGCGCGCCCAGTGGACGGCCATGGGCCTGCACGACCGCAACGACGGCATGTGCATGGACGCCCGTGCCTTCTACGGCAACTTCCTGTTCTCCACCGGGCCGAACACCGAAGTCGGCGGCACGCGCAAGACGCCGTGCCACCTGGATATTCCGCTGCGTGGCTGCGACATCTACCTCGATGACCAGGCCGTGGTACTGGCCGGCGACGTGGTTTACCCGCCGGAATCCAGGGCCAGCTGACAACATCCCACGGCAGCGCCAGCTGCCGATCCTCCATGCCCGCAAGCCGGCTAGGCGCACACCTCGCCGGCTTGCGCGGTTATACTCGGCGCCCTGCGCCTGAAAGCGAAATCACCCCATGTCGATCGACGATTCGTCCGCCAACACCTATCAGGTCACCGAACAGATCGGCCACTTGCTGCGCAAGGCTTACCAGCGCCATACCGCGATCTTTCAGCAGAACGCCTGCGACGCCCAACTCACCTCCATCCAGTTCGTCACCCTGTGCGCCCTGCGCGACCATGGCCCCAGCTCCCAAGCCGAGCTGATCAAGGCCACGGCGGTGGACCAGGCCACCATCCGCGGCATCGTCGAGCGCCTCAAGGCCCGCGACCTGGTCGCCCTGTCGCCGGACCCCAGCGACAAACGCAAGGTAATAGTCGAGCTCACCGCCGCCGGCAGCGCACTGCTCGCCGACATGATTCCCTGCGCCCAGCAGATCAGCGAGCTGACCATGGGCAGCCTCAACCCGGGCGAACGCATCGCCATCCTCTACCTGCTGCGCAAGATGAACGACAGCGGCGAGTAATCAGCCGGCTGTTCCCCTCGAGCAAACCGCAGGCGTTCGACCACCATCTTCCCGTGGGAGCGGGCGGGCACACCCTGCCCGTACCCGCGATTTATGGGCATGGCGTACTCCCATAAAGCGGGCCTGCCAACCTATCTTGTAGCCACTGCGCACCAATCTCCCAAGGCTGCGACCAACAGAGCTGTGCCCTTCCCAATTTATCCAACCCACTCGCCTGGCCCATTCCTTGCCTAGCAAAAAGCGTTTTTCATGAAGTAAGCACTTAACGAACAAAACGCCTATTTCCTGGGTACTGCGGTAACGCTGGAAATCGGCCAGAAAAGGTGGCCCATGGAAAAGACCCTGACCCTGCAGGTGAACGGACAGACGGTACAGCTCGACGCTGAGCCGCAGACGCCGTTGCTCTACATCCTGCGTAACGACCTGGCCCTCAATGGCCCCAAGTACGGCTGCGGCCTTGGCGAATGTGGCGCCTGCACGGTAATCGTCGATGGCCGTGCCACCCGCTCGTGCGTATTTCCGGTCGGCGGCACCGTAGGCCGCAGCGTGACCACGCTGGAAGGCCTCGGCAGTCGGCAATGCCCTGATCCGGTGCAGCAAGCCTTCATCACCGAACAGGCAGCGCAATGCGGCTACTGCCTCAACGGCATGATCATGACCATCAAGGCCCTGCTGCTGCGCGACCCCAACCCCAGCGACGAACAACTGCGCCGCGAGCTGTCGGCCAACCTGTGCCGCTGCGGCACCCACGTCGAAATCATGCGCGCCGCCCTGCGCGCCGCCGGCCGCCCGGCCGCCCCGCACGGAGACACCCCATGCAGCTGACCCTCGAGCAATGGCTGGCCCAGCCCGACGTATTGCTGGTCGTCGACACCATCCAGCCGCCTTCCGGGCCCATGCCCAAGGGCCAGAGCGCCACGCTCAAGCCCAGGGAGCTGGGCCTGTTCCTGGCCATAACCGGGGCCGGCAAGGTGTACGCCTTCAATGGGCACGTGGACCTGGGTACCGGTATTCGTACCTCCCTGGCGCAGATCGTCGCCGAAGAGCTGTATCTGCCGCTGGACCAGGTCGAGATGGTGCTGGGCGATACCGAGCGTGCGCCCAACCAGGGCGCCACCATCGCCAGCGCGACCATCCAGATCAGTGCCGTACCCTTGCGCAACGCCGCCGCCGAAGCCCACCGTCATCTACGTCAGCAGGCCAGCGAGCGCTGGCAGACCCCAGGTGAACAGCTGACCCTCGAGGACGGCGTGTTCACCCACCCCGATGGCCGCCAGCTGGCTTTCGGTGAGTTGGTCACCGGCGGGCATGTTCGCCTGCAGATCAGCGGTGACGCACCGCTCAAGCCTGCCAGCGAATACCGCCTGGTCGGTCAGGGCGCGGCGCGGGTGGATATCCCGGCCAAGGCCACCGGCGAACTCACCTACGTGCATGACATGCGCCTGCCCGGCATGCTCCACGGTCGCGTCATCCGCCCGCCCTACGCCGGTTACGACAGCGGCGACTTCGTCGGCAACAGCCTGCTCTCGGTGGATGAAAGCTCCATCGCCGAGCTTCCCGGCATCGTTGCCGTGGTGGTGATCCGCGACTTCGTCGGCGTGGTCGCCGAGCGCGAGGAGCAAGCCATCCGCGCCGCCCAGCAACTGCGCATCGAGTGGAAACCCTGGCAGCAGCAATTGCCCGACCTGCGTAACGTTGCCCAGGCCATTCGCGACAACCCGCGCATCGCCCGTACCGTGCTGGACAAGGGCGACGTCGAGCAGGCCCTGAAGGATGCCGACCAGCGCCTGACCCGCAGCTACCTGTGGCCCTACCAGCTGCACGCCTCCATCGGTCCGTCCTGCGCCGTGGCCGACTACAGCGAACAACATTCGCGGGTCTGGTCCGGCACGCAGAACCCGCACCTGCTGCGCGCCGACCTGGCCTGGCTGCTGGAATGCGACGAGCGTCATATCGAGATCATCCGCATGGAGGCCTCGGGCTGCTACGGCCGCAACTGCGCCGACGACGTGTGCGCCGACGCGCTGCTGCTGTCGCGTGCCGTAGGCAAGCCGGTGCGGGTGCAGCTGACCCGCGAACAGGAACATGTGTGGGAGCCCAAGGGCACCGCGCAGTTGATGGAAGTGGACGGCGGCCTGAACGCCGATGGCAGCATCAGCGCCTACGACTTCCAGACCAGCTACCCGTCCAACGGTGCGCCCACCCTGGCCCTGCTGCTGACCGGCCGAGTCGAGCCGCTGCCGATGATGTTCGAAATGGGCGACCGCACTTCGATACCGCCTTACGACTACGAACACATGCGCGTGACCATCAACGACATGGCGCCGCTGGTGCGCGCCTCGTGGATGCGTGGCGTCTCGGCGCTGCCCAACAGCTTCGCCCATGAGTCGTATATCGACGAGCTGGCCTTTGCCGCCGGCATTGACCCCGTTCAGTACCGCCTGCAGCACCTGGAAGATCCCAGAGCCCGCGACCTGATCGAAGCCACCGCCAAGCGCGCCGACTGGCAACCGCACACCCAGCCGCAGCAGACCCCGCCCGAGGGTGACGTGTTGCGCGGTCGCGGCTTCGCCTACGCACGCTACATCCACAGCAAGTTTCCCGGCTTCGGCGCGGCGTGGGCGGCCTGGGTCGCCGACGTGGCGGTGGACAAGCGCACCGGCGAGGTGGCGGTGACCCGCGTGGTGATCGGCCACGACGCCGGCATGATGATCAACCCCGACGGCGTGCGCCATCAGATCCACGGCAACGTGGTGCAATCCACCAGCCGGGTGCTCAAGGAGCAGGTGCAGTTCGAGGAGTCCAAGGTCGCCAGCAGCGAATGGGGCACCTATCCGATCCTCACCTTCCCGGAGGTGCCTGCCATCGATGTGATGATGATGCCGCGCCAGAGCGAACCACCCATGGGCAGTGGCGAGTCGGCCTCGGTGCCCAGCGCCGCCGCCATCGCCAACGCGATCTATGACGCCACCGGCCTGCGCTTTCGCGAACTGCCGATCACCGCCGAACGGGTAAGAGCGGCTCTCAATGGCCACTCACCGAGTGAGGACGCATCCGCCACGGCAACCGGCAAGAAGCGCAGCAAATGGTGGCTCGGCGGCCTGGCCGGCGTGTTCGGTACCGCACTGGGGCTGTTCGCCACCGCCATGCCCTGGCGCGCCGAAATCGCCCCGGTGGCGCCCGCGGCGTCAGGCACCTGGTCCGCCGCGACGCTGGAGCGTGGCCGCTTGCTGGCCGCCGCTGGCGATTGCGCCGTTTGCCACACGGCAGCGGATGGCGCGACCAACGCCGGCGGTCTGGCCATGGATACGCCGTTCGGCACCCTGTACAGCACCAACATCACCCCGGACCGGGAAACCGGTATCGGCACTTGGTCGTTCGGCGCCTTCGAGCGTGCCATGCGCGAAGGTATCAGCCGCGACGGTCGTCACCTCTACCCGGCGTTCCCCTATACGGCCTTTCGCAACATCAGCGACCCCGACATGCAGGCGCTCTATGCCTACCTGATGTCGCAGGCGCCGGTGAAGCAGTCCGCTCCCGCCAACCAGATGAGCTTCCCGTTCAACATCCGCCCGCTGATGGCCGGCTGGAACACGCTGTTTCTCGGCCGCGGCGAGTACCAGGCCGACACCAGCCGCTCCGAGCAGTGGAACCGTGGCGCCTATCTGGTCAACGGCCTGGGCCACTGCGCCGCCTGCCACTCGCCGCGCAACCTGCTGGGGGCGGAAAAAACCGGCAAAGCCTTCCTGGCCGGCGGCGTGGTCGACGGCTGGGAGGCGCCAGCCCTGAATGCCCTGAGCAGCAGTGGCGTGCCCTGGACCGAGGCCGAGCTGAGCGAGTACCTGAGCAGCGGCTTCTCCAGCCAGCATGGCGTGGCCGCCGGGCCCATGGGGCCGGTGGTCAGCGAGCTGGCAATGCTGCCCAAAGGCGATGTGGACGCCATCGCTCACTACCTGGTGTCACTGGATGCCGGCACGGCCCCAGCTACCACGAAAGTGGCTGCCAGCGGCGTCGACACCCTTTCCCTCAACCGTGGCCAGCGGATCTTCGAGGGTGCCTGCCAGGCCTGTCACAGTGACGGCAACGGGCCCCAGCTGTTCGGCGTCAGCCCGTCGATGGCGGTCAACAGCAACGTGCATAGTGCCTTCCCGGACAACCTGCTGAACGTGATTCTGCATGGCATCGACAAGCCTGCCACGCCTGATCTGGGCTACATGCCGGCCTTCAAGGACAGCCTCAGCGACAGCCAGGTGGCGGATCTGGCCGGCTACCTGCGCCAGCGTTTCGCCGGCGAGCAACCGGTCTGGAAGAACCTGCCGGAGAGGGTCGCCCATGTGCGCGCCAATCCGGGCAGCCACTGAAAAGCGACTTAGGCGCCCTCGCCCCCTCGCGCCAGCCCGCGCAGCACCAGGTCGGAAATGAAGCCCAGCCAGTTGTGCTTTTCACTCGGCGACGCCAGCGCGTCGTCGAGAAAGCAGCTCAGGGTGTGCAGGTTCGAGTTATAGAAGTAGCAGAGCGAGGCGATCATCAGATACACGTGGCGGATGTCGATGTCCTCACGAAACAGCCCCTGTTCCTGCCCCGCCCTGACGATCGGTTCGAGCATCCCCACGGCCGTCCCGGATAACGCCCGCAGGTTGCTCGACTTGCGGGCATGGACGCCTTGCAGCAGGTTTTCGGTTCCCAGGATGGTGATGAACTCGGGATGCTTGAGGTAGTAATTCCAGGTGAAGGCGACCAGATCGTGGATCGCCTGCCGGGGCTGCGTCAGATCGAAGCGCTGGCGCGCCTCGGCGCGGTTGAACTGGGCGTAGATATGCTCCAGCACGCTGACGAACAGCTCGTCCTTGCTGCCGAAGTAGTAATAGATCATCCGCTCGTTGCACTGCGCCTGGCTGGCGATCTGCTCGGTTCGCGCACCGGCATAGCCCTGGCGACTGAACACCTTGACCGCCGCTTTGAGAATGGCCGTGCGCGTGCGGTCTGCCTGAGCAGCTCGGGTACCAGCCCCAGGCTTTCGCATGATCAACTCCATCCTCCAAGAGATGGCGAAGTATGGAGCATCGACCGCGCGATACCAATTGTCAGCCACCCTCAAAGACCTGCCGGCAACGGCTGCGCGATCAGTCAAGGCTGATCCGGACATGCTCGCCGCGAATCGGGTTGCAGCCATGCAACTCGCAGCCATGAAAAAGCCCGCGCTTACAGGCCCAGCTCGGTCAGGCCTGGGTGATCGTCCGGGCGGCGGCCGAGCGGCCAGTGGAACTTGCGCTCGCTTTCCTTGATGGGCATGTCGTTGATGCAGGCGAAACGGCGGTGCATCAGGCCATCGGCCTCGAACTCCCAGTTTTCGTTGCCGTAGGAGCGGAACCAGTTACCCGAATCGTCGTGCCATTCGTAGGCGTAGCGTACGGCGATGCGGTTGTCGGTGAAGGCCCACAACTCCTTGATCAGACGATAATCCAGCTCCTTCTTCCATTTACGGGTGAGAAAGCCCTTGGCTTCTTCGCGGTTGGTGGCGAACTCGGCGCGGTTACGCCATTTGGTGTCCAGCGTGTACGCGAGCGAAACCTTTTCCGCATCGCGGCTGTTCCAGCCATCTTCGGCGAGTCGCACTTTCTCGATCGCGGTTTCGCGGGTGAACGGAGGAAGTGGCGGGCGAGTTTGGGCATCGGACATGGTAGTGCCTCCAGGCAACGTGGATAGATCGGTCGGGGTAGCGTCTTTGAAGCTCAGGCCGTCAGGGCGAGGCCTGTATTAACAACAGCTGCGCAACGTCCCTTGCGCTGTCTGCGGCGCTGTAATCACCCATCACACGTGCCATGGTGATTGCGCCCTCGATCAATACCAGCAACTGCCTGGCCAACGCCTGCGGCTGCTCGATATCCAGTTGCTCGGTCAACTCGAGCGTGTAATCCAGCAACTTCTGTTTGTGCAGCTTGGCGAGCTGGCGGATGGGGTCATCGGGGTCGCCCACCTCCCCTGCCGTGTTGATGAACGCACAACCGCAGAAACCCTCGGATTCGAACCAGCCCTTGAGCACGGTGAACATGCTCAGGATGCGCGCCTGGGGTGTATCCGCCTTGTCGCACTCGGTTCTGAACCAGTACATCCAGCGGATATCGCGGGCTTTCAGCGCAGCTTCGGCCACTTCGTCCTTGGTTACGAAGTAGCGGTAAATACTTTTCCGGGCGACGCCTGAGGTTCTCACCAGAAGGTCCATGCCGGTGGCATGGATGCCGTTCTGATAGATAAGCTGCTCGGCGGTGGCCAGGATCTTTTCGCGGGTATCGGTCGTCGTCTTGTTCATGGCTCAAAGGTAGAACGATCGTTCTACCTCGTCAAGCATCAGCTGAAACTCTTTTTCGCGCAGCGGATAGCGGCTGCCAAAAGACCTTGGTAACAGCGCTTGCCTATTCGACCGTCGCTCAGTCGCCACTGAAGAACTGACGGCCATTTTCACGCAGCATCGAGACCAGGGTAGCCGCCGCCGACGGCAGATAGCCCTCTGCCCGGACCGTCACCGCTACGGTTCGCTGCATGGTGGTTTCCGGCAACTGCACTTCCCGTAGCCGGTTCATGCCCTGGCTGAACTGCAGCGTCTCCCTGGCCAGAAAGCTCAGCAGGTTGGTGCGGGCGATCAGCCTGGGAAGCATGGAGATGGTGTTGGTCTCGATCTGCACTGCGGGCGCAGCCAACTTGTGCGCGGCGAATACGTTATCCACCCAGCGGCGAGACGAAACCGCTGGCGACGGCAATATCCAGCGGTAGCGGGTCAGATCGGCAAGGCCGTAGGGCGCGGCGAAAATCGGATGATCGACGCTGGCCACCACCACCGCTTCATCCTGCAGGATCGGGTAGGTGACGAACTGCGGATCCTCGGCATGCAATGGGCTGATGATTGCATCCAATTGCCCGGATTTCAGCGAGCTTTTCAACACGTCGTCCTGGGCGATCGACAGGCTGAGCCGCACCTCGGGAGCGCGCTCCAGCAACGAAGCCGCCAACTGCGGCAGCAGGTACTCGGCCATGCTGGCTGCGCACCCCAGGCGCACGTTGCCGATCAGGCCGTTGGCGAGGTCCCGCACCTCGCGCTGGGTCTCGGAAACGCTCATCTGCAGTTGTTTGCTTCTGATCAGCAGCAGCTCGCCCACCTCGGTCAGCTTGATGCCCCGCCCCTCACGTTGGAACAGCCGCGCACCCAATGACTCCTCGAGCCGCTGGATGCTCTTGGTCAGGGCCGGCTGGCTACGATTGAGCTTGTCGGCAGCCCGGCCCAGATGGCCAATTTCGGCGATGGTTTCGAAATAGCCGAGGTCACGCAGATCCATAATTCATTCACAAAAGTTATCGTTGAAGAAAAATTAGAAAATAGACGTGATGAATTGGCCTGTCGATAATTTGCATTAAAGCGCTCACGCGCGTGATTTACAGGATGCCCATGTCAGCACCCAATCCCCCTCTCACATCGTCCGGCCAGGCACTGCGCTGGCTTGCCCTGAGCCTCTGCGCCGCAGTTGCCGGGCAAGCGCTGCATGCCGTTGAGGTGCCGGCGGGCCTATTTCTGGGGCCGATGCTGGTGGCCATCGTGTTCGGCGTATGCGGTGCGGGGCTGCGCCTGCACAAGAACGTCTTCCGGTTCGGCCAGGGCTGCGTTGGGCTGCTGGTCGCCCATACCATGACCTGGTCGGTGCTGATGTCGCTGGCGACCTCCTGGCACATCATGCTGCTGGCGACGGTGCTGACGGTCTGCCTGAGTGCACTGGTGGGCCTGGGTACCGTGCGGTTCGGCGGCATCCCCGGCCATACCGCCGCCTGGGGAACTGCGCCCGGTGCGGCATCGGCGATGGTTGCCATGGCCGAGGATTACGGCGCCGACTCGCGTCTGGTGGCCACCATGCAATACGTACGAGTGGTGTGCGTGGTGATGGTAGGCGCACTGGTCAGCCACCTGCTGGGCGCGACGACCGGGGTGAGCCATGCCATCGCCAGCGCAGCAGTGGCGAGCCATGGGAACTTGGCGCTGGGTATCGGCGTGATCCTGGCCGGCGTTGCAGCCGGTGCGTTTCTGCCCGCCGGGGCGCTGCTGGTGCCCCTGCTGCTCGGCGCCGCACTGCAGCTGGCCGGCCTTCTGACCATCACCCTGCCCAGCGAGCTGCTGGCGTTCGGCTATGGAGCCATCGGCTGCTACATCGGCTTGCGCTTCGATCGCGAAACCCTGCGCTACGTCTGGCGGCGCCTGCCATCGATGATCATCGGCGCCCTGATGCTGATCATGCTCTGCGCCGGGCTCGCCGGGCTGCTCGCTGCGCTGACCGGAACGGACTTCCTGTCGATGTACCTGGCGACCAGTCCCGGCGGGTTGGATGCAATGGCGATCATCGCAGTGGAAACCCATTCCGACGCGGGCCTGGTCCTGGCCATGCAAACGCTGAGATTGTTCGGTGTGATCCTCACCGGGGCATTCTTCGCCAGGCAGATCATTCGTTTGACGGCACCATCAGCCCAAAGGCAGGAAGAACGGGACAGGCCGGTCTGACTGGCAGTGATACGCCCCTGCCGTCACGTGGCAGTGCGAGCCGCTGGCTCAGGGCGCCACGGCTTGCGCCTCGGGCACCTCCTCCCATGACTCGCCGCGCAGCCGAGCCAGGCTCGCCGCCAGCTCGCTCTTGCGAAACGGTTTGGTGAGCCGCGGCAGTTCCGGGTCGAGACCTTCGCGTTCGGCGTAGCCGGACACCAGCAGGATGTCGATGCCAGGGCGCGAGGCGCGCACCAGCCGGGCCAGGTCGGTGCCGTTGATGCCGGGCATCAGGTGGTCGGTAACCAACAGGTCGAAAGGCTCGCCACTGGCCACCCGCTGCATGGCTTCCTCGCCGCAGCCGGCCTCGATCACCCGATATCCCAGCTCGGCCAGCATGTACGAGGTGCTGGTGCGCACCAGTTCCTCGTCATCGACCAGCAGCGCAGTGCCGCGGGTCAGTCCCGGTTCGACGACCTCGACCAGGCGCAGCGCGCCGGCTGGCTCGGCGAGGCTGCGCGGCAGCCACAGTTCCACACTGGTGCCGAGCCCGGGCGCGCTCTGGATGGTCAGCGCGCCATTCAATTGCGAGGCCAGCCCATGCACCATGGAAAGACCCAGGCCGGTGCCCTTGCCCACGCCCTTGGTGGAAAAGAACGGCTCCACCGCGCGGGCCAGGGTTGCCGCCTCCATACCCGTGCCGGTATCGGCGACGCACAGGCACAGGTATTGGCCCGCCGGCAGTTTGCAGCGGTGGCCGTCGTCGACAGTCGCCAGGCTCACCGAGATACGGATGGTGCCGCCCTCGAGCATGGCGTCGCGGGCGTTCACCGAAAGATTGAGCAGCGCCATCTCCAGCTGGTTCTGATCGGCGATGGCCGCAGGCAGATTGTCCGGCGCGTCGACGATCACCCGGATCTGCGGCCCGGTGGTGCTGGCCAGCAGGTCGCCCATATCGCTGACCAGCTTGGCCACATCGACCGGCACAGTCTGTAGCGGTTGCCGACGCGCAAAGGCCAGCAGCCGCTGCACCAGCGTTGTGGCACGCTCGGCGGACTGCATGGCGCCAGAGATCAGCCGCTGCTCGCGCTCGCCGCCCACACCGCGGCGCTGAAGCATGTCCAGCGTGCCGACGATAGGTGTTAGCAGGTTATTGAAGTCATGGGCGACGCCGCCGGTGAGCTGACCCATGGCCTCCATCTTCTGGCTCTGGCGCAGCGCTTTCTGGACTTCCTCACGCTCGGCGATGGCCGCGGTGACGCGCTTTTCCAAGGTGTCGTTAAGCTCGCGCAGCTCCTCCTCGGCCACCTTGCGGGCGGTAATGTCGATGGCGGTGCCGGTCACTCGCAAACACTTGCCCGCGGCGTCGAACACGCCCCGCCCCTTGGCCGCAACCCAACGCACGATGCCATCTTCGCGGCCAATGGTGCGGTAGTCGACCTCATAAAGTGCGCGTCGGTCGGGGTCGGCTGCAGCGGTGAAGGCGGCAATCGTCGCTTCACGATCATCGGGGTGCAAGCCGTCATAGAAGTCCTGCAGGGTGACATCCACATGAGGCGAGATGCCGAACATCGTCTTGGTCTGCACCGGCCAGACCAGCGTGTTGTCCACGAAATCCACATCCCAGAAACCCACATCGGCATGGTCGACGGCCAGGCGCAAACGTGCCTCGCTGATACGAATCGCCGAATCCGCGCGGGTGCGATGCACGAGCAGCCCCACGGTGTGCACCACGAAGTCGATGATCTCGGTATCAGCCGCCAGCGGCTCGCGGCACTTGGGGTGATAGAGCACGAAGGCCCCGAGCAGCGCAGCCTGTGCCGAGCGGATCGGGATCGAACAGCAGATGTGCAGCCCATGCCTGCCGGCCAGCTCACGCAAGGCGGCCCAATCAGGGTCGCCACCGATATCAGCCGCGGCGGTGATGGTGCTCGGGGCAATGGCGATGCCTTTGGCGGCCTCTTTGTAGGCGCGGGGAAGGCTCGGCCCCGCGCAATGCTCCAGGTGCTCGCCACCCTCGTTGAGCAGCAGGATGCCGCCCAGAAAACCCGATACGGACAACGCGTCCACTTCGTGGACGACGCCGTCGAGCGTGTCACTGAGCGCCGTTTCCGCGACTGCCAGCTCCAGAATGCGGTGCTGCGCAGCGCCGATGGCCGTCTCGCGATTGCGTGCTTGGGTCAGGCGCGCGTTTTCGATGGCGATGGTCGCCAGCCGTGCCAGGCTTTCCAACCGCGCGATGGTATCGGGATGATGGTCACGCACATCACCCCAGTAAGCGCCAAGTGCCGCGACAGGTGCAGGCCGGCCGATGGGCACCATCACCAGACTGCGCACAAAGGTTGTCGTATAGGCCGTTTGCGGAACGCGCGGATCGTCGCGCACATCGCGGATCGCCACCGTCTCACGGTTAAGCATCGACCAACCGGAAACGCACGCATCGCTCGCGAATTCCTGGCCCTGCCAAAGTGGTGAAGCCGCATCCTCGGCGACATAGGCGCAGCGCCCCTGCTGCTCGATGATCACCGCAATGCCCTCGGCGCCCACCGTGGCCCGCGCGGTATCACGCAGGATGGCAACCACCTCGTCCAGCGAAGCCGCCATCGCCAGCCGCTCGCTGGCACTGAGCACATGAGACAGGCGGTCATCGGCGGTGAGATCCATCGGAACGGTCAGCAAATGGATCTCCCAACGGCTACGGCTCGTGGACCGCAGACTGGTTTACGTGAAGGTGGAATGAGGAGTGGTGGCGCGGCCTGCTGAGTATGGTTGGGTTTTGGGTTGTCGGGAAGGTGATTGGTCGGTAATGGGATATTAGGTTGCGTTGACCAATTGAACCCGCCGCCGAAAGCAGCCAGTAGTAAAAGGGGCTCCGTAATAAGGTAGACACTCGCCCAAACTAGCCCTACGACTTCTCAGTGGCTGCCCGCCCCCTCAAACACGCCGAACCGAGGCCCCAATGTTCAACATTCGCGCAATGACCCTCAACGATTACGACGCCGTCATCGTCCTGATGCGCTCCACACCCGGAATCTCGCTCCGCGATGCCGACTCGCTTGAAGCGACCGCGCGGTATCTGCGGCGCAACCCTGGCATGAGCTTCGTGGCGGAGGCCGACGGTGTGGTGTGCGGTTGCGTGATGAGCGGGCATGACGGGCGGCGCGGGTATCTGCAACATCTGCTGGTGCTCCCCGATTATCGGCGCCAAGGTATCGCCAATGCGCTGGTGGACCGTTGCCTGGCGAGTATGGAGACGGTCGGTATTCACAAGTGCCATCTGGACGTGTTCAAGACCAACCAGGCAGCGGCCGATTACTGGCAAAGCCAGGGCTGGCAGCTGCGGACCGATATCGACCGTTATTCGTTTATCCGCTCGGGTAAAGAGAACGCCTGATCGCCGGGCGATGCAAGGCAGCACTGCCCTGCTCTGCCGGTAAAACCAAACGGCCAGACCGGTGCGTTATTAACGCCTCCGAAAGCTTTGACGCTGCTAGTGAATATGCGCTCAGCACGCCGGCTGCTTTACCCGCCCTAGCGCCCGGTAGAGCGTCGAGCGGTGCACGCCAAGTTTGCTGGCGGCCTCGCTGACCGAGCTGCCCTGCTCGATCATCTGGTTGGCGAGGCATATCTGCTCCTCGGCCAGGCAGGGTTTGGCGCCGAATTGCACACCGCGCGCCTTGGCGGCTTCGCGGCCGAGGCTGGTGCGCTCGACGATCAGTGAGCGCTCGAAGGCGACGATGCCGGCGAACACCGCCAGCACCGCGGCATTGCCGCTGACCCAGGGCTCGGCGAGGCTGGCGAGCTGTGCGCCAGTGGCGTGAATGTGTTCGGCGATCTCCAGCAAGTCCCGCGTGCTGCGCGCCAGGCGGTCGAGCCGAGTGACCATCAATGTGTCGCCGGGCTGGATGGCACCCAGCAGTCGCGCCAGCTCAGGCCGGTTGCGCCAGGCGTTCTGGCCTTGCTCTACGTAAAACACAGCGCAGCCTTCGGCGTGCAGCGCGAGGACCTGGGCTTGCGCCTCCCGTTCTTCAAGGCTGGCGCGGGCATAGCCGATGAAGCGCCCCGCCGCTTGCACCGCACCGATGGTTGCTGTGTTCTGCACTCAATGCTCCTCGGCGTTCAGCCAGTGGGCGGATTATCGGGGGCGCAAAACCATCAGGCGCGTAAAAAAAACGTATTTTCTGGGCGCTTCAGCGCTGCCTGAACGCGCCCAGATGTTCGAACAGGCTGCGCATCGGCATCGACAACTCGCTCCAGCGCCTGAAGCACAGGCACAGCTCACGCCGGGCCCAGGCGTCGCTCAGGGCGATCACTTTGAGGCTATGGCGGCGCCTGTGCAGCCGGGCGATGCCTAGCGGCAGGATGCCGAGGCCGATGCCATGGGCGACCATCTGGCAAAGCGCCTCGAAACTGTTCATGCGAATGCGCACATCCAGTGGCCGACCGGCCACCCGCGCGTGCTCGTTGATGTGATCCTGCAACGCACTGCCCTGGGCCAGCCCCACGAACGCTTCGCCGAGCACCTCGGCGAACGCCAGGCTGCGACGGTCGGCCAGCGGGTGATGGGGCGCGGCGACCAGTACCAGATGGTCCCTGGCCACCGGCTTCAGGTGCAGGCCTTCGGCACTGACGGCGCTGGACACGATGCCCGCCTCGGCCAAGCCGCTGGCCACGTTGCGCACGATATCCACACTGGTACGCTCCTTGAGTTCGATGCGCAGGCGCGGCCGCTCGGCCAGCCACGGCGCGAGCCGGTTGGGCAGGAACACCGTCAGCGCGGCGGTATTGGCGTACAGGTGCAGGGTGCCTCGGGCGCCGGCTGCGTAGTCCTGCAGCTCACCCTTTAAGGTATCCTGCTGGCGCAGTATCAGCCGTGCATGATGGGCCAGCGCCTCGCCGGCCTCGGTGGTGGTCACGCCGCGGGCGCGGCGTTCCAGCAGGGCCACGCCGACGGCACGTTCCATCTTGCGCAGCCGTTCGCTGGCGGAGGCCAGCGCGAGGTTCGCCCGCTGCGCACCCGCGGTAATGCTGCCGGCATCGGCGATGCACAGGAACAGCTGCAAATCTGCCAGATCGAGTCGCATCGGAGCCTCTCTGCCTCTGGTTTTGCCGAAGGCTGCACTGAGTTTTCCGCATTGTGCCGAGTCCCCTGAGCGGCTTCAATTGCACAGGTCACTCAATCGAGCCTTGCCCCATGCACGACGCCACCTTCTACCTGCTGTTTCTGCTCGGCACCTTTCTCGCCGCCGGGCTGGTCAAGGGCGTGACAGGCATGGGCCTGCCGACCGTGGCCATGGGGTTGCTGGGTACCATGATGGCGCCTGCGGCAGCGGCGGCGATCCTGGTCGTGCCGTCTTTCGTGACCAACCTCTGGCAACTGTTCAGCGGCCCTGCACTGGCGCCACTGCTGCGCCGGCTGTGGCCGATGATGCTGTGCATCGTGCTCGGCACGCTGGCCGCTTCGACCTTGCTGGTGGTGGCCGATCCGCTCTGGTCGGGGTTCTGGTTGGGCATCGCGCTGATCGTCTACGCGCTCTACGCTCTGCTCGCACCGGCCTTGCGCGTGTCGGCGCGGCTGGAGCGCTGGTTATCGCCAGTGGTGGGGTTGGCGACGGGTGTGGTGACCGGCGCGACCGGCGTATTCGTGATGCCGGCGGTGCCCTACCTGGGCTCGCTGAACCTGAGCCGCGACGAGCTGGTGCAGGCGCTGGGCCTGTCCTTCAGCGTGTCCACCCTGGCGCTCGCCATCGGCCTCTACTGGCACGGCGCGTTTCAGGTCAGCCAGCTCGGCACATCAACCGCGGCCATCGTCCCGGCGTTGCTCGGCATGTGGCTGGGCCAGCGGCTGCGCGCACGCATCAGCCCCGTGCGCTTTCGACAGTGCTTCATGGCGTTCCTGATCCTGCTCGGCCTGGAACTGGCGGCGCGGCCGTTGTTCTGAGGCGCTCATTCTCGGGCGTCCTCGGCGCCCTTCAGGGTATCGGCGATGCCCTGCACGATCGCCTCGACGTCCGCCGCACCCACGATCAGGGGTGGCAAAAGCCGGATGGTCTGGCCCCGTGTCACGTTGATCAGCAAGCCGTGATCGCGAGCGGCCAGCGTGACCAGGTCGGGGATCGGCTTGCGTAGCTCGATGCCGATCATCAGGCCCAGGCCGCGCACGGCCACCACCGCCGGGTGTCCGCTCAGCGCCTCGCGCAGCCGTTCGAGCAAGTGCAGCCCCTGTTCACGCGCGTTTTGCACCAGGCCTTGCTGCTCGATGATGTCCACCACCGTACAGGCTGCGCGGCAGGCCAGCGGGTTGCCGCCAAAGGTGCTGCCATGGCTGCCGGGCGTGAACAGATCGGCGGCGCCAGCCTTGGCCAGGCAGGCGCCGATGGGCACGCCGTTGCCCAGGCCTTTTGCCAGGGTCATGACGTCGGGCACGATGCCTTCATGCTGAAAGGCGAACCATTGCCCGGTACGCCCCATGCCGGTCTGGATTTCATCGAGCATCAGCAACCAGTTACGCCGCGTGCAGTGCTCGCGCAGCGCTTGCAGATACCCCTTCGGCGCCACCTGTACACCGCCCTCGCCCTGCACCGGCTCGACCAGCACGGCAGCGATGCGCTGGCCATGCAGTGCACAGATGCGCTCGAAGGCCGGCAGGTCGCCGAATGGCGCCTTGACGAAATCTCCCGGCAAGGCGCCGTACGCCAACCGCACGGCAGGGCCATCGCTGGCGGCCAAAGTCCCCAGCGTGCGCCCGTGAAAGGCGTTTTCCATCACCACCACCAGTGGCTGCTCGATACCTTTGCGCCAGCCATGCAAGCGCGCCAGCTTGAGGGCCGTCTCGTTGGCTTCCGCCCCGGAATTGTTGAAAAACGCCCGGTCCAGGCCGCACAAGCGGGTGAGCTTGTGGGCCAGGCGTTGCTGCCAATCGATGCTGTACAGGTTGGAGGTATGCAGCAGCAGCCCAGCCTGCTCACTGATGGCGGCGACCAGCAGCGGATGGGAGTGGCCGACATTGGTTACGGCAACGCCAGCCACGGCATCCAGGTACTCGCGACCGGCCTGATCCCAGAGTCGCGCGCCAAGGCCACGGACGAAGCTCAGGGCAAGGGGCTTGTAGGTGGACATCAGGCAGTCGGTGGTCATGACGTAAAGCTCCAGAAGTCATCAGGTGGTGTTTGCAGTATCGTTAGCCACCTGAGCTGGATAAACCTCGCAAAACTTCAATCATCCTCAACCAGGGCTTGATAATGGACTTGTTCCAGGCAATGTCGGTGTACGTGAAGGTCGTGGAAACCGGCAGCATGACCGCCGCCGCCCAGGCGTGCTCAATCTCCACCACCATGGTCGGCAACCACCTGCGGGCTCTGGAGCAACGCCTGGGCATGAGCCTGCTCAAGCGCACTACCCGCCGTCAGCGCCTGACGGAGTTCGGTACGGCCTATTACCAGCGCTGCCTGGAAGTGCTGGGGCTGGTGGCCGCCTCCGAGCGCCTGGCCGAACAGGCCCAGGCCGAGCCCGCAGGTACCTTGCGCATCACCGCGCCGCTGACCTTCGGCTCGGAAGTGCTGGCCCCCGCATTGTGCGAATTCTCGCAGCAGTTTCCCAAGGTCAAGCTGGACCTGGTGCTCAGCAACCTGCGGGTGGACCTGCTCGACAGCGGCTTCGACGCCGCGATCCGCATGGGCAACATGCAGGACAACGCCCGCCTGATCGCAAGGCCCCTGCAGGACTACACCATGACCCTCTGCGCCTCGCCGGATTACCTGGCGCGCCGTGGCGTCCCCCGCAAGCCGCAAGACCTGCAGGCACACAATTGCCTGACCTTCGCCTACCCCGCCAGCGATGACTGGAGTGGCGTGGACAAACACTGGCGGCTGATGGGGCGGGACGGTGAAACCACCGTGGAGATAAGCGGCACCATGGTGATGAACAGTTCCGCAGCGCTATACAAAAGCGCCACGGTAGGCGGCGGCATCGTCATGCTGCCCGACGCCTATGCCGAACAGGACCTGCGTGACGGCCGACTGGTCGCCTTACTACCCGACTACCAGTTGCCCAGCAGACCGATGCACCTGATCTACTCGCCCGATCGCTATCAGTTGCCCAAGCTGCGCAGCTTCGTCGACTTTGCGTTGGCGCGCTGGGGCCAGCAGATCCCGTCAGCGCGATGAAACTGGGCCGCTCGTCCCTGAGAACCTGTTCATCGTCGTTCACGACTTTGGCAGCTAAGTGGCAGGAGCGCTCGGTAAATGTGCGGCTTTTGTAGGAGGGGCTTCAGCTCCGAGCTCTTGTTTGCCTTGATAAAAGCTCGGGGCTAAAGCCCCTCCTACGAGGTCGACCGATGTCCGCTTCTGCCTTGTAGCAGCCTATTTAATGTCGCCTAAAAAGATCGTGAACAGGTTCTGAGCGGCCAGTTCATTCGCCGCGTACTGCCGTCACTGCGGTGCGCAAGCCCAAAAGGTAGCTGTCCACGCCAAAGCCGCTGATCTGCCCGCGCACCACGTCGGCGAACACCGAGTGGTGGCGGAAGGCTTCGCGGGCGTGGATGTTGGACATGTGGATTTCCACCACCGGCACGGTAAGGATCGCCAGCGCGTCGCGGATGCCGTAGCTATAGTGAGTCCAGGCCCCGGCGTTGATCAGCACGGCGTCCGTACCTTCCAGGAAGGCCTGGTGGATGCGTTCGCACATGGCGCCTTCGTAGTTGCTCTGGAAGCTATCGATTTCCACGGCGAGGGTTGCGGCCAGCTCGCCCAGGCGCGCATCGATTTCGGCCAGGGTGATGGTGCCGTACTGCACCGGGTCACGCTTGCCGAACATGTTGTGGTTGATGCCGTGCAGCATGAGTACCTTCATCGTCTTCCCCTACACCAGCGGCACGGTGAGGCGCTGGATTACCGGCCCGGTTTTAGGGCGCACGCCGCGCCACCACTCGAAGGCTTCGGCCGCCTGCTCGACGAGCATGCCGACACCGTCCGCCAGGGTGCTTACGCCGGCCTTTTTGGCCACCTGCAAAAACGGCGTCAGCCCCTTGCCGTAGGCCAGCTCATAGGCCAGCGCCGCGTTGGCGAACACCGATTCCGGCACCGGCGGCAACTCGCTGATGAGGCTGGCCGAAGTGGCGTTGATGACCAGGTCGAACGACTGCCCGGCCAGCTCCTCATAGGTGCTGAGCAGCAGGCGCGGATCATTCACTTCGCTTTCCAACACCTGCGCCTTGGCCATGTCGCGGTTGGCCAGCACCAGGCGCGAAGGACCGGCCGCCAGGAACGGCAGCAAGGCGCCGCGTACTGCACCACCCGCACCGAGCAGCAGCACCCGGCGCCCGGCCAGCGGCTGGCCGAGGTTGTGCTCGATATCGCGCAGCAGGCCAACGCCATCGAAGTTCTCGGCCAGCACCGCATCGCCCTCGAACTTGAAGGCATTGGCGGCACGCGCCAGGCGCGCCCGCTCGCTGGGCTGGGTGGCCAGCTCGAAGGCCTGCAGCTTGAACGGCGCGGTGATGTTCATGCCCAGCCCGCCCTTGGCCTTGAAACGCGCCACGTCACCGGCGAAGTCGCTGGTCGAACCTTCGATGGCGGTGTACGCGATCTGCTGCCCGCAACTCTCGGCGAACAGCCCGTGAATCAGCGGCGACTTGGTGTGACCGATGGGGTTGCCGATCACGGCGTATTGGTCTGTCATGCTTTTTCTCCATGGCTGTACAGCACACCGTCGGCCTGCAGCTGGGTGATTTCCTCGAGGCTGAAGCCCAGCTGAGCGGCGACCTGTGCGTTGTGTTCACCCAGGTCCGGCGCGACGCGGGTGACCGTGGTATCGCAATCGGAAAAACGGAACGGCAGGTTCGGCAATTTCAGGGTGCCGTAACGCGGGTGCTGCTGCTCCATGATCATGCCGCGCGCCTGGATCTGCGGGTCGTTGACCACTTCATCGATGCGCTGCACCTTGGCGCTCGGCACGTCCACCTCGTCGAGCAGCGACAGCAGGCGGGCCACCGGGTTGGCGCCGACCCAGCGGCGTACGATGGCGAGGATTTCCTCTCGGTGTTCGTTGCGCCCGTTGAGCGTGTGGAAGCGCGTGTCGCTGCTGAACCCGGCAACGCCAGCGTCGGCCTCGACCAGGGCGGCGAAGCGCTTCCAGGAGTCGTCGACCTGGGCAGCGATCACCAGGTCGCCATCGGCAGCGCGGAATACGCCGTAGAGCGTCGAGGTCGGCATGTCATGGCCGGTCTGCTGCGGCAGGATTTCCCCGCCGGACAGGGTGTAGCACTGCACTGCGTACTCGTGCATCGACACCAGGGTGTCGTACAGCGCCATGTCGATATGCTGGCCCTTGCCGCTGTTCACCCGGCCCAGCAGGGCGGCATTGATGGCCGCCACCGCGTGGATGCCGGTGTACATGTCGCCCAAGGAAATGCGCAGCAGCGGCGGCGCTTCACCGGGCGTGCCGACCATCTGCATGATGCCGCTCTTGGCCTCGGCGATCAGCCCGAAGCCGGCGCGGTGCGCGTCCGGCCCGGTGTGCCCGTAGGCGGAAATCGAGCAATACACCAGCTTCGGGTTGCGCTCGGCGAGCTCCTTGTAACCCAGGCCGAGCTTGTCCAGCGCGCCAGGGCGATAGTTCTCGATGAACACGTCGGCGCTGTCGCAGAGCTTCTGCATGAAGGCTTTGCCGCGCGGGTCCTTCATGTTCACGCTGACGCCCTGCTTGCCCATGTTGAGCTGCAGGAAGTAGCCGCTCTGCTGGTCGTCGAGGATGAAGGAATGCTGCCGGCCAGCGTCGCCGCTGCCCGGCCGCTCGACCTTGATCACCTCGGCGCCCAGGGCCGCCAGGCAACGGCCCACATAAGGGCCGGCGAGAAAATGGCTGTAATCGATGACGCGGATGCCTTTGAGTGGCAGTGGCTGGCTCATACGCTGGCCTCCCGGCGCGGCACCATCAGGCGGTGTTCACCGCGCTGCACCACCTCGCCGTTCTGGTTGATCAATTCCGACGGCAGCACCACGATGCCCCAGCCCGGTTTGCTCTTGCTGGCGCGCATGGAGCCGACGCGCATCTTCACGTGCAACACGTCACCGACGCGGATGGGCAGCAGAAAATCCCAAGTCCAGCCCAGCGACATGCCAGGCAGGAAGCGGTAATCACACTGCGTTTTCAGGCCATCGGCGATGGACAGCCCCATCAGCCCGTGGGCGACCAGACCGCCGAAATGGCTGGCCTTGGCGTATTCCTCATCGACGTGCACCGGCGTGTGATCGCCAGTCAGGTCGGCGTACGCCAGGATGCGTTCCTTGGTCACCGTGTAGCTGGGGGTGATGGCCTCGTCGCCCTCTTGGGCATCGTCCCAGTACTTCTCGACAATGCTCATGCCGACACCTCCACACGGGCATTCACTGCCAGGGCTTCGGCCACCGCACTGGCCGGCGAAGCCTGGATGAACTCCACGGCCAGGCCATCGGGCAGGCGCAGCCAGTTGCGGCCCTGTGGCATCTCGGTCACGCCTTCGAACCTCAGGGCAGCGGCCAACGCCGCTTCCATGTCCTCGCACATCATGCCCAGGTGGCCCATGCGCCCTTCAGGGCCGGCGAAGCCGGGCTGGCTGATGAACTGCATGCCGCCGAGGGTCCAGTACTGGGTCGGCGCTTCGAGCGTGCCGTGCACCTCACGCATGGTCATGCCGAACACGTCGTGGAAGAACTTGATGTACCAGTGGATATCACTGACCCAGAAGGCCACGTGCTCCAGATAGGCTTTGGGAATACTCATCGCTTGGTTTCCTCTTGTTGTTGATCGGCCATTGCCCGTTCGATGCCCTTGATGCAGGCCACCAACGTGGCGTTGACGGGCGTGGCGATGCCATGGCGCTGGCCGAGCCGCACCACGGCGCCGTTGATGAAATCGATTTCGGTGATCGAGCCCTTTTCCAGGCTCTGCAGCATGGAGGTCTTGAACGAGGCCGGCAGCCCGGAGCTGGCCAGGTTCCAGGCCTGCTCCGGCTCGGTGAGGCTGAGGGTGATGCCCGCCGCCCGTGCCACGGCGATGGCTTCGGCCACTGCGGCCAGGGCGGTTTCGCGCAGCAGCGGCTCGCTGTAGAGCTGGCCGTAAGTGAGCATGGTGATGCCGGTCAGCGCGCCGGTGGAGACGTTGACCAGCAGCTTGTCCCACATGGTGCCGAGGATATTTTCGCTGACCGTGGTATCCAGGCCGGCGCCACGGAACACCTCGGCGATATGGCTCACGCGCGCGCTGACCTGGCCATCGAGCTCGCCGATGTAGGTCTGCTTGCCGTCCACACCGCAGCGGATACGCCCGGGCGCCAGCAGCACGCCGCCCACGTAGGTCTTGCCGGCGATCACCTTCTCACGGCCGACCGCTTCGGCGAGCAGGTCTTCGTGGCCCAGACCATTTTGCAGCGACATCACCACGGTCTGCGGGCCGACCAGCGCGCCGGCATCGGCGATGGCGCGGGCGGTGGCGAACGACTTGACCAGCACCATGAGCAGGTCGACAGCACCGACCTCTTCGGCACACGACGTGGCATTGATGCGCACGCTGCGCTCGACGTCGTCTTCGATCACCGCCAGGCCGTTGTGCCGGATGGCGTCGATATGTGCGCCGGCGCGGTTGAGCAGCCAGGTTTCATGGCCGGCCTCGCTGAGCGCGGCGCCAAAGGTGCTGCCCAGCGCACCGGATCCGAGGATGCAGATTTTCAAGATGAGGCGCTCCTGCTTTTTTCCTCACCTTAAACACGCCCCCATTGTTGAGCTATACAATGGAATCAATAGCGCTATCAGAAAATCAAATAATGATCCAGACAGACGCCCTGCCCGAACCCAAGCTGCTGCACCTGTTCGATGTGCTGTACGACACCCGCAGCGTCACCCGCACCGCCGAGCAGCTGGGCCAGAGCCAGCCGACCATCAGCCTGTGGCTCGGCAAGCTGCGCGAGCAACTGGGTGACCCGTTGTTCGTGCGCACGCCCACCGGCATGGTGCCCACGCCCCAGGCCGAAGCACTGATCACCCCGTGCCGCGAGGTACTGGAGTCGCTGCGCCGGCTGACCGCCTGGGAAATCGGCTTCGATCCGGCCAGCGCCCAACGGCGCTTTCGCCTGTGCCTGAGCGACGCCAGCCATATCACCCTGCTGCCGAAGATTCTCGAACACCTGCGCCGTGAAGCACCCGGCATTCGCCTGGAAGTGGCGCGTATCGACGGCAATACCGAGCGCGCCCTGGAAACCGGCGAGGCCGACCTGGCAGTCGGCTTCGTGCCCTGGCTGGGCGGAGGTATCTACCAGCAGGTGCTGTTCGCGCAAGATTGGATCTGCCTGGCCAATTCGGCTCATCCGCGCCTCAAGTCAGCACTGAGCCTCAAGAAGTACGTGGCCGAGGGACATGTGTTCGTGAGCGCTGGCACGGGCCAGAAGCTGCTGGAGGCCGCCCTGGCGCGTAACGCCATCGAGCGGCAGATCGTTCTGGAGCTACCGGGATTCCTCGGTTTGGGCGCCGTGATCGGCAGCACCGACCTGATCGCCACGCTGCCGCGCCATATCGGCGAAACGCTCGCCGCCGCCCATGGCCTGAAGGTTTACGCCTGCCCTTTGCCGATCGACACCTTTCTGGTCAAACAACACTGGCACGCCCGCTACCACCACGACCCGGGCAGCCGCTGGCTGCGCTCGACCATCTCGATGTTGTTCCAGGGAACCGCGCCCAGGTGATTCGACGAAGGCATGCCCTAGCGCGGCGACTTCACGTTGCCGTGGCGGATTTCCCTGGACGGTGAGTTGCCGAAATAGGCCGTGTAGCACTTGCTGAAATGGCTCGGCGAGACGAAGCCGCAGGCCACGCTGACGTCCAGCACCGGCAGATCCGAGTGCTGCAGCAGGCGGCGCCCTTCGGTGATGCGCAGCTCCAAGTAATAACGCGCTGGCGTGGTGCCGAGCTGTTGCTGGAAGAGCCGTTCGATCTGCCGCCGCGAGCGCCCCGAGTAGGTAGCCAGCTGATCGGTGCTCAGCGGCTCCTCGATATTGGCGCTCATCAGGTTGATGACCGTGCGCAGCGGCTCGCTCATCTTCGCGTGCAGGGTCGGTTTGACCCGCTTGTAACGCGATTCCTCGAACGCCAGGATGCCGACGATACCCTCGACCAGATCGTTGCCATGCAACGCGCCGATCCACTCCAGAATCATGTGGAACGCCCCGGTCGGGCTGGCCGCGGTCAGCCGGTCGCGGTCGACCACAAAACTCTCCGCGGTCACTTGGCTGTGCCGGGCGATCTCCGCCAGGGCAGCACGGTGCTCGGGGTGGATCGCGCAGCGGTAGCCATCCAGCAACCCGGCCTGGCCGATGAACCAGGCGCCGCTCCACAAACCGGCCAGCGCCACCTGCTTGTCGGCAGCAGTGCGCAACAGTTGCCTGAGCGAAGGAATCGGCCGCAGCGGCGTGCGTAGGCCGGCGCAGATCACCAGTAGATCCAGCTCACTGAGATCCTTGGCGGTCAGCCCGGCGTCCGGGCAGATGACGATGCCCAGGTCGCTGGTCACCGCCTGGCGGTCGAGGCTGAAGGTGCGCGTGACGAACAGCCCGCGGTCGATCAGGTTGGCGGTGACCAGCACGTCCAGCGCCTGGGTAAAGGCCGGCAGGGAAAAGTGCTCCTGCAGCAGAAAGCCCACGCGAGTCTGCCGCGAGGCATCCTTCTTAGCGGCCACGAAACGCAGGTTCTGCCCCTGCAGCGTCTCGCTGAAACTGCGTCTTTCCGCCATTGTGCGCCCTGCCTGCAAGCCCCGATCACGTCTGGCCGATTGTGGCAGCTGGCGCGGCACTTGGGGTGGTCATTTGATTGTGAAACACTGCAGCGCTCTGATGGCCCGCGAGGACACTGCCGGTGAGCAGCCCCAACGTTCGCATCCTCAAGCAGCACCTGCTTTCGGACAATTGGTACGTACTCAAGAAGATCGACTTCGAGCTGCAGCGCCGCGACGGCAGCTGGCAGCCGCAAACCCGCGAGGTGTACGACCGCGGCAATGGTGCCACCATCGGCCTGTACAACCGGGCCCGGCGCACCGTGATCCTCACCCGGCAATTTCGCATCCCGGCGTTCGTCAACGAACACCATGGCTACCTGATCGAAGCGGCCGCCGGACTACTGGACAACGCCAGCCCTGAAGAGCGCATTCGCCTGGAGGCCGAGGAAGAAACCGGCTACCGGGTAGGATCGGTACGCAAGATCTTCGAGGCGTTCATGAGCCCGGGCTCGGTGACCGAGCGCGTGCACTTCTTTGTCGGCGAGTATCAACCCGAGGACCGCGTCGCCGATGGTGGCGGCCTGGCCGAGGAAGGCGAGGATATCGAGGTGCTGGAGCTGCCCTTCGCCGAGGCCCTGGCGATGGTCGACGACGGCCGCATCATGGACGGCAAGACCATCATTCTGCTGCAGTACCTGAAGGCGCTGATGCCCACCGCGCCGCAGATGATCCTGATCGCGGGCGCCGATGACGAAGTGCAGAGCTGCGCGGCCAGGTTGCTGCAGGCCGGGCATCTGCCAGTCACTGCGAGCTGGCAGATGCCGGGCGATTCAACGGTGGATACCGAGCGCTATGGGCAACTGCTGCTCAGCCGCTGCGATGCGCTGCTGCGTGTGGCGGGGCCGTCCGGTCAGGCAGACAGGCTGGTGGCGTTGGCGCAAGATAAAGGGTTGTTGGTTTACCGAGAACTGGACGAGATCATCGGCCAGACGCTCAGCTGAGCGCTGGCGAGCGATAGCGAATTTCCCGCAGGCTCGCCCCGCCGATCAGCAAACTTCGCTCGCTGTCAGGCTCGGGCGACCAGCCGGCCTGATCGTAGAAGCGCCGGGCCCGGGCATTTTCGCTCAGCACCCAGAGCATCGCCCGGCGATAGCGGTACTCGACGAGGCGGCGCAGACCTGCCGCCCACAGGGCACGACCGGCACCGGTTCGCCAGTACCGTGGCAACAGGTAGAGGGCAGTAACTTCCCCCATTTCGCCCGCACTAGCGCCCTCGTCACGACAGGGGCCGATGGCAATGAAACCGATCACTTGTTGATTCACACAGACGAGGCTCAAATGCGTTCGTCCCGCGGCGATGGACTCGCACCAGAAAGCCTCTCGTCGCGAGATCGAGCTTTGCAGAGCAGCAAGGTATTGAGCCGGGATCAGGCCGGCGTAGGCCTGCTGCCAACTGACCACCTGAACGCTGGCGATGGCTGGCGCATCGGCGGACGTTGCTGAGCGAACGATGAGGGAGTCGGATGACATGCGCTGAGCTTAGCGCAGGCTGAAGTGGATTACAGATTGCGGGGGCATCCCTTCCCCATTACATCAATTGCCGATCAGGTTTCCACGCTTTCGTTGGGGAAGGTGCGCGGCTGTTCCTGTTCAGGCTTCTCCTGTTGTTCGCCCTCCTCCTTGGCGCCCTCCTTCTCCGGTTGGCCGAGCATTTCGTTGGTGGATTTCTGCACTTCGTCGATCTGTTCGTTGAAGGCATTGACCGTATCGCTGACCGCTTCGCGGGCAATTTCCTGCACGGCCTGCTCGGCCTTTTCGGTGAGTTTCTGCGCCGACTCTTCGGCCATTTCGCAGCCGGCCAGGGTCAGGCCGATCACGGCGGTCAGCACCAGTGCGGAAAGAGGTGATGGGTTCATGGTGTATCTCCAGTGAAAAGCCCCGGCGCCGCCGGGGCGTCTGACGTCAGTGAGGGGTCTTTTCAGCGTCGAGGGCCGGCGGGTCGTTGCGGGTTTTCCACATCGACAGCAGCACGCCACCAAGCAGCAGGCCGAGCGTGACGCTCAGGGAGATCACCGGCGGAGTCTTGCCGATGATGCCGACCAGGAAGATCTTGCCGCCGATGAACACCAGCACCAGGGCCAGGGCGTACTTGAGGTAGGCGAAGCGGTGGATCATCGCCGCAAGAGCGAAGTAGAGCGCGCGCAGGCCCAGGATCGCGAAGATGTTCGAGGTGTAGACGATGAACGGGTCCTGGGTGATGGCGAAGATCGCCGGCACGCTGTCGATGGCGAACACCAGGTCGGCACACTCGATCAGCACCAGGGCCAGGAACAGCGGCGTGGCCCAGCGCACCATGTTGCCGTTTTCATCCGGCTGACGCACGAAGAAGCGACCTTCGTGCAGGCGGTTGGTGACGCGCATGTGTCGACGGACGAACTTGATCAACTTGTTTTCGGACAGGTCCGGGTGGTCGTCGACCTTGCTGAACAGCATCTTCACGCCGGTCAGCAGCAGGAAGGCGCCAAACACGTAGAGGATCCAGCTGAACTGTGCGATCAGCGCGGCACCCAGGCCGATCATCAGGGCACGCAGCACGATCACTCCGAGAATGCCCCAGAACAGCACCTCGTGCTGGTACTTACGCGGGATGGCCAGGAAGCTGAAGATCATCGCCATCAGGAACACGTTGTCCATGGACAGCGATTTCTCAATCAGGAAGCCGGTGTAGAAATCCATACCGGAGGCCGCGCCCTTCATATGCCAGACCCACAGGCCGAACAGCAGGCCTGCAGTGATATAGCCGCCGGACAGCAGCAGGCTTTCCTTGACGCCAATTTCGCGGTGCTCACGATGAAGCACCCCGAGGTCGAAGACCAGCAGGCTGATGACGATGGTGATGAAGATGAGCCACAACCAAGTGGCGGTGCCGAGAAACTCGGCGGTGAGGAACGGTACTAGGGTGCTCATAAGCCCCTCCTAAGTCAGAGTTGTACAAACTGCAACTCCGACATGGCAGCTGGGTAGCTGTCAGAGGGGCCCGGCGTCGCAGCGCCAATCTAGCAGGCGCCGTGGGCTTCTCAAGGGGAGACTCGTTGCAAATTATAACGAGGCGAACGCTCGGCAAATTCGCTTAAAAGTTCCCAACAGCCGGGTAAAAAGTTGTTTCAGGCGCTTTCCCGAATGTCGTCCGGCTTGCCGCCTGGCGCCCAGGCGCTGTCACGCAGGCGGCTGGCGTCTCTGGCCGGCGGCAGGCCGAACAGGCGCGCGTAATCGCGGCTGAACTGCGAGGGGCTTTCGTAGCCGACACGGTAGCCGGCCCCGGCGGCATCCAGCGCTTCGGCGACCATCAGGCGACGGGCTTCCTGCAGACGCAGATGGGTACGGAACTCCAGCGGGCTCATGGCCGTGACGGATTTGAAGTGGGCGTGGAAGGTCGAGCGGCTCATGCCGGCGATATCGGCCATGTCGTCGATCCGACAAGCTTCGGCGTAATGGCTGCGCAGCCAGACGATGGCTTTGGCGATCTGGTTGAGGCGGCTGTCGGCCTTGACCATCTGCCGGACCATGGCGCCGCCCTTGCCGATCAGCAGGCGGTAGAGGATCTCGCGCACGGTCAGCGGTGCCAGCTCGGCGATGTCGCCGGGCGCATCCAGCAGGCCGGCAAGCCGGGCGGCGGCGTCGAGCAGCTCGGGCGTGGTTTCGCCGAGCTGGATGCCGGCAGCGGGTGCACCGTCCTTGTCGTCGGCCGGATAGCGCAGGACCAGGTCGCTCAGCACCGTCATGTCCAGGTCGACCACCAGGCACAGATAGGGCTCCTGCTCGCTCGCTTCGATCACCGACCCCATCACCGGCACGTCCACGGAGGCGATCAGGTAATTGGCCGCATCGTAGACATAGGTCGTGGCGCCTGCCGTCACTCGCTTGCGCCCCTGGACGATCAGGCAAAGGGTCGGTTCATAGACCACCGGCATCGGCACGGTCGGCGTGCAGGAACGCACCAGGCTGACGCCTGCAATCGCCGTCGGGCGAATGCCGTCATCCGGCGTATGGCGACCGATGATCTCTACCAACTTGTGCAGCGAATCCATGGCATCTCCTTTGATAACCAGGGTATTACAAGGTTTTTCAGGCGGATGATCAGGTAAGCATCCGGGACGATCCAGCTACGAGTTCGACCCAACGCACCGGCAGACTCGTCACCACAGATCGGCATTCGAGCCACTGCGGCGTTTTCTTCTGCCCGCGCCGCGCAGCTTTCCGAGCTCAGACGATCAGGCAGGCGAACCCGCCTGCAGGTTCCACGAAATCGATGGCCCTCGCCAGCATAGGCCAGGCGCACCGATCAGGCAGATCAAACAGAAACGAGGAGTCCAACCATGCGTATCGAATCTCTGCGTAATGTCCGTGCCGCGGCCCTGTGCGGCGCCCTGCTGCTCGGTGCCCTGTCGCTGGGCATGGCCCACGCCAACGCCGATGTGGAGGCCCGCAACAAGCAGGCCGTCAGCGAAGCGTTCGATCGCTGGGCAGCCGGCGGCAATACCTTCTTCCGCGACATCCTGGCGCCCGACGTGGTGTGGACCATCAAGGGCTCGGGCCCCAGCGCCGGCACTCATCACGGCGTGGACGCCTTCGTAGGCCAGGCGGTCCAGCCGTTCGCCGCACGCCTGTCCGAGCCGGTGCGGCCGGTGAGCAAGCAGGTGTGGGCCGATGGCGACCACGTGATCATCCAGTGGGACGGCACCGGCGTGGCCCGCGATGGCCAGCCCTATCGCAACAGCTACGCATGGATCTTCCGCATGCGCGACGGCAAGGCCTACGAGGTATCGGCGTACCTCGACCTGCCGGCCTACGACGATGTGCTGCAGCGCATCCCCGATCCGGCGTGATGACCATGAATCGCCGAGCTATCTGCCTGCGCACCATGCTGCTGGGCGCGCTACTTCTGGCGACACCCGCAGTGGTGCTCGCCGCCTCGTCAACAGCGGCGACCACGCCGCCCAGCCAGGAGAACACCATGGCCAACCATCCCTACGTCGGCATGTGGGTCACCGACGACGGTCAGATCCGCCACGAGCTGCTGCCCAACAACCGCTACGACGAAGCACGCGGCACACGAGAAAGCGCTTATCAGGGGCGCTATGAAGTCAACGGCACGCATATCGACTACTGGGACGATACCGGCTTCACCGCCGATGGCGAGTTCGTCGACCGCGACACGCTGCACCACGGCGGCATGATCTTTCGCCGCCGCTAGCGGGATGCGGGCCGCCTCGGTATCGGGACGGCCTTTTTTCAGGCGGGAGTCTCGATCAGCAGCTCGGGCTCGTGGCTGACCGGGAAATTCATCGAGCGGGCGATAAAGCACATTTCGTGGGCCTGATAATGCAGGGCACGGGCCTTTTCCAGATCGCTGCCGACCGCCAGCGTCACCCTGGGCCGCAGCACCACCGAGGTGAACTGCCCGGCACCGTCGGCCTGTTCGAGCATCGCGCCCTGGGCGTTGTCCTCATAGGCCGTCACCACGATACCGGCGCCAGCACATAACCCCAGATACCAGAGCTTGTGACAGGCGGACAGCGACGCAACCAGCAGCTCCTCGGGATTCCAGCGCGCCGGATCACCGCGAAAGCTCGGGTCGGACGACCCGGCGATGGCGGGCTTGCCTGCGGCCTCGATGCTGTGGGCACGGCTGTAACCGCGATAGGAGGAAGTGCCGCTGCCCTCGTTGCCGGTCCAGGTCACGCGTACGTCGTAGTGATGCTGTTTGTCCGCCATCTGCTGCTCCTGAAAATGGATGACTGATCCAGGCAGGCGAGCGTAGCGCGTAAACGCATTGGCAGTGGCGATTTCGAGGTGATTGGAGAACGCGGCAGGACGACTTAGCACTGACATTGCATCAGCGCGGTACAGCTCGATCGTCTGCTGTGATTAAGTGAATCTCGGGGCGGCTAGCCGCCCCGAGACATCAGGCTCACTGATTGCGCGTTACGCGCCAGATGGTGTTGGACAGATCGTCAGCGATGATCAGCGCACCTTTCGGGTCGACCGTCACGCCCACCGGGCGACCGCGGGTCTTGCCATCTTCGCCGCGGAAGCCGGTGGCGAAGTCGATGGGCTCGCCCGCCGGACGGCCATCGGCGAACGGCACGAAGATCACCTTGTAACCCACCGGGTTGTCGCGGTTCCAGCTGCCGTGCTCACCGACGAACACGCCGTTGGCGAACTGCTCGCCCATCTCCGGGATGGAGAAGTCGACGCCCAGCGCCGCCACGTGGGAGCCGAGGGCGTAGTCCGGCTTAATGGTGATATCGACCATTTCCGGCTTGTGCGGCTGCACGCGGGTGTCGGCGTTCGGGCCCCAGTAGGCGTAAGGCCAGCCGTAGAACTTGCCCTCCTGCACCGAGGTCAGGTAATCCGGCACCAGGTCCGGGCCCAGCTCGTCACGCTCGTTGACCACCGCCCACAGCTGGCCGGTTTCCGGCTGGATGGTCAGCGCGGTCGGGTTGCGCAGGCCGGTCGCGTAGGGTTTGTGCATGCCGCTCTCGGCATCGATCTGCCAGACCAGCGCACGGTCGGCCTCGACTTCCATGCCGCGCTCGCCGATGTTGCTGTTCGAGCCGATGCCGACATACAGGTAGCGACCATCGGGGCTGATGGTCATCGCCTTGGTCCAGTGATGGTTGATCTCTTTCGGCAGGTCGGTGACCTTCGCCGGCTCGCCGCTGGCCTGGGTCTGACCGTCCTGGTAGTCGAAGCGCACCACGGCATCCTGGTTGGCCACGTACAGGTTGCCCTCGTGGAAGGCCAGGCCGTAGGGCGCATTGAGGTTCTCGGCGAATACCGTCTGGGTTTCGTAGGTGCCGTCACCGTCGGCATCACGCAGCAGGGTCAGGCGGTTACCGCCTTTGACCTTGGTATTGCCCTGAGCCTTGATGTAGCTGGCGATCACGTCCTTGGGCTTGAGCTTGGCCGCATTGCCGCCACGGCCTTCTGCCACCAGGATGTCGCCGTTGGGCAACACCAGGGTCTGGCGCGGAATCTTCAGGTCGGTGGCGATCGCCGTGATGCTGAAGCCGTCCGGCACGGTGGGCAGCTTATCGCCCCACTCGGCCGGCTCGGCGATCTTCATGCTTGGCAGCAGGCCGCGTTGTGGCTCGGGCAGTTTCGGGTTGGGGCCGCGTTCGAGGGTGGTGTCCGCTTCGCCGCCGCAGGCGCCGAGCAGCAGCGCCATGCTCAGGGTGGTCAGTGCACTTGCCGTTTTCATCGCTCACCTCCCGAACGCAGGTTGCTCAGGCCCAGCCAGGCGGTGATTACCGCCAGCACGGCAACGACGGCCGACAGCACCAGCCCGGTGGGCATCACTGCCCAGGCGTCCTTGGCGTGTTCGAAGGCGTTGATCAACCCGATTACCCAGGTGACCAGCAGCAGCAGGAAATACAGCACCGGGCGACCGGCCTTGCGCTGCGCGCCGATCAGGTTGCCCAGGGCGAACAGCAGCGCCAGGCCGGCGAACAGCAAGCCGCCGGCGATCAGCCAGGCCGCGAAATTGGCCCACTGGATCTGGAAGCTGTTGTAGTAGGCGATATCGCTCAGCAGCGCGCCGAGAAACAGCGGAACGGTGCCGGCCAGCAGCATCGCGTGCAGCGGCCCTGGCCTGTAGCGGTAGTCGGGGTGAGTGGTAACGGTCACGGTGGCTCCTTATCGTTCAGCGATCCCGGGGCTGGAAGCCGGCGCACCTGCACCGGCCCATCTGGCTCGCGCTGACAGCGCATAGGGGAAGATTGCGCTGCCGGAACGTTAGTTCACCTCCATTTCAGGGCGGAAATATCTTGAAAGATCCAGTAACAGCCGGCCCGGCTCAAGCTGGCTGACATTCGCCTGCTCAGCCCAGCAGCCCCTTGAAGAACCGCGAGGCGTTTTCATCGAGGGTGGCGATGTCGTACCCGCCTTCCTGCACCACCACGCACGGCAGACCGAGTGCGCGGATGCGCCGGCCCAGTTCCTCGAACCCGGCGTGGCTGACCGCGACCTTGGACTGCGGGTCGTTCTCGTAGATATCGAAGCCCAGCGACAGCACCAGCACCTGCGGCGCGAACGCGCTGATCGCCTGTTCGGCCTGGCCCAGGCAGGTGAAGAAGTCCGCCTCGGAGGCGCCATGGGCCATCGGCAGGTTCAGGTTGTAACCCTTGCCGGCCCCTGCGCCCTGCTCGTCGTCGAAGCCGGCCACCACCGGGTAGAAGTTGGTCGGGTCGCCGTGGATGGAGACGTACTGGACGTCATCGCGCTCGTAGAAGATTTCCTGGATGCCCTGGCCGTGGTGCATGTCGGTATCGAGGATGGTGACCCGCTCGAAACTGGCGCGCAGCACCTGGGCAGCGATGGCCGCGTTGTTGAGAAAGCAGAAGCCGCCGGCCGCCTCGGCCCGCGCGTGGTGACCCGGCGGGCGGCACAGCGCATAGGCCTGGGGCTCGCCATCACGTACCGCCAGGGCGGCGGCGACGGCGGCCTGGGCCGACCAGTAGGCGGCCGTCCAGGTGTGCTCGCCGATCGGGCAACTGCCGTCGGCCAGGTAGCGCGCGGTCTTGCCGAGAATGCCGCGCAGCGGGTTGTTCTCGCGGATGAAGATGTTCGACATCACCTCGTCGCCCCAGTCCTCGTCGACCTCGTGCCACTGGACGTAGGCGCTCTGCAGGTAATCCAGATAGGCGTCGCTGTGCACCGCGCGCAGCGGCGCGAGGCCGTGGTCCGCCGGTTCGCTGACCGTGAAACCGAGCTGGCGGGCCATGGCCAGCAGCGGGTCGATGCGTGCAGGGATTTCCTGGGGCTCGCGCATCTGCCCGCGGGACAGGTAGCTGCGCGGGTGATGCAAGCGTTGCTGAGGATGGAAAAAGGTTTTCATGGCGATTATCCGTAGTCGTGGCCGACGGGCGCGCGCCCCTCGATCACCTGGTCGAACCCGCGATGAAAATGCAGCACGCCCCAGTGCACGTATTCGGCCCAGAGCGGCGAGTCGCGGTGCAGCGGCTCGCGGGCGAACACGTCCAGCAAGGCGCCGCGCAACTGGCCGCTGGCCAACGCTTCGAGTAGATCGGCCTCCACCAGGTGCTCGCCGCGACCGCAGTTGATCAGCGCCGCGCCCGGGGCCAGATGCCCGAACAATTCATGGTCGAGCAGGCCGCGTGTGGTGGCGGTCAGCGGCAGCAGGTTGACCAGCAGGTCCAGGCCATCGAGAAAGGCGGGCAATGCGTCGGCGCCGGCAAAGGTGGCGATGCCCTCCAGCTCCCGCGACGTCCGCGCCCAGCCGCGCACTCCATAACCGGCCTGGGCCAGCCGCGCGGCCACTGGCGTGCCGATGGCGCCCAGGCCCATGACGCCGACCCGATAATCCCGCGCCGCGCGCTGCACCGGCCGCTGCCATTGCTGGCTCGCGCGCCCCTCGATCACCTGGTCGAACCCGCGATGAAAATGCAGCACGCCCCAGTGCACGTATTCGGCCATGCCCTGCGAGTGATCGGGGTCGACCACCCGGCACACGGGAAGCCCGGCAGGCCTGGAGCGATCATGTTCAAGATGGTCGACGCCCGAACCGATCGAGTGGATCAGCCGCAACCCCGGCAAGCGGCCCAGGCTTCCCTCGGCGGGGTACCAGCAGGCCGCGACCTGGGCCCGTTCGGCGCTCGGTTCATCGGGGCGCAGCACCCTGAGTTCGGGGGCATGGCGGGCGAACAGCTCGGCGAGCCAGTCTTCGAGTGGGCGCTCACGGCACAGCAGCACCACGCTGGGCAGGGTTTCAGCGGCACCAGTCATCACGCTGCTCCTCGATCAGGCTGAGGGCGGCTTGCCAGGCCAGGTCGATGATGCCGTCGATACCGTCGCGGGCGAACTGCGCGGCGGTATGCTGGCACACCGCTTCGCTGGGAACGTTCAACGCCACGCCCGCCGCCATCGCCTGGATCTGCGCCTGGCAGGCACGCTCTAGGAAATAGATCTCGTGAAAGGCATGGGCCACGCTCTGGCCGCCGGCCAGCAGGCCATGGTTACGCAGGATCATCGCCTTGTGGCTGCCCAGGTCGGCCACCAGGCGCACGCGTTCTTCCAGCGACAGGGCGATGCCTTCGTAGGTGTGATACGCCAGGTTGCCGTAGAACTTCAGCGCATGCTGGGTCAGTGGCAGCAAGCCGTCACGCTGGGCGGCCACGGCCATGCCGGCAGCGGTGTGGGTATGCACGATGCAGTGCATGTCCGGGCGGGCTTCGTGAATGGCCGAATGGATGACGAAGCCGGCAGCGTTGACCCGCCGCTCACCGCCCAGGCGATCCACCACATTGCCGTGCAGGTCGATCAGCACCAGGTCGCTGGCGCGCATCTTCTCGAACGCCACGCCGTAGCGGTTGATCAGGAAGTGATGCGCCGGCCCCGGTACCCGCAGGGTGATGTGGGTGTCGATCAGATCGGTCATGCGGTAGTAGGCGACCAGCCGGTACAGGGCGGCCAGTTCGCAGCGCGCCTGCCACTCGGCATCGCTGATGATCTCGGGCTTGCTCATGGGGTCACGACCTCCGGGTTGGACAGGCTGGGGTTGCGGCGCTCCTCGGCGCGCAGGCGCGACAGGCCGATCACGCCGACCAGCGACATCAGGGCCAGCACGCTGAAGAACAGTGCCAGCGGCATCCACTGCCCGGCGAACTGCCCGGCCAGGTAGGTGCCGATCAGCGGCGTGAGGCCGCCGGTCAGGCCACTGCCCAGTTGATAGGCGATGGAAATGCCCGAGTAGCGCACCTGGGCGGCAAAGGCCTCGGCCATGTAGCCGGCAATCGCCGAATACAGCGCCGCCAGCAGCAACACGGCCAGGGCGATACCGGTGGTCATGTAGACCAGATTGCCGGTCTGCACGAGCAGGAACATCGGGTACGGCACCAGCATGCACAGCGCCGCCACCCCCTTCAGGAAGCGCCCTTCACCGAAGCGTTCAGCCAGCAGAGCCGAACACGGCTGGGAGAGGAACTGCAGGATGGTGACCAGGAACAGGCAATCGAGAATGGTCGACTTGGAGATGCCCTGGTACTGGGTCACGTAGGTGATCATGAAGGTGTTGGTAAAGAAGAAACCGCCCGAACCGATGGTCACCGCCGCCGCGGCGAACAGGATCTGCCGCCAGTTGTGGCGCAGCACGTCCTTCACCGGGCTCTTGGAGGTCTGCTTCTGCTCCTTGACCTTGGCGAACTCCGGCGACTCGGGCACGCCGAAGCGAATCGCCAGGCCCACCAGCATCAGCACGCCGCTGAGCAGGAACGGCACGCGCCAGCCCCAGGTCATCAGCGCCTCCTGATCCATCTCGCTGATGGCGCGAAAGGCGATCAGCGCCAGCAGCAGGCCCGCCGGGCTGCCCAGCTGGGCGAAGGAGGCGAAGAACACCTTGCGGCCCTTGGGCGCGTGTTCGCTGGCCATCAGCACCGCCCCGCCCCACTCGCCGCCGACCGAAATGCCCTGCAGGAAACGCAGCGCCACCAGGCCGATCGGGCCCCAGATGCCAGCCTGGGTGTAGGTCGGTAGCAGGCCGATGCAGGTGGTCGCCACGCCCATCAGCACCATGGTGAACAACAGCATCTTCTTGCGCCCCAGGCGATCACCCAGGTGGCCGAACACCACGCCAGCGAATGGCCGGGCGATGAAGCCGACGGCGAAGGTGGCAAACGCCGCCATGGTGCTCAGCATCGCGTTGTCACTGGGAAAGAACAGCTGCCCGAGCACCAATGCAGCGGCGAAGGCGTAGATGTAGAAATCGTAGAATTCGATGGTGGTGCCGATGAAGGCGGCCGCCGCGGCACGACGCGGCGTGGAGGTAGGGGTGGTCATCGCAGGCTCCCGGATTCGTTTTTATAGGCAGGAGAAAAAGCACATCCCCGGTGGGGATCGGTCGCACTCTGGCGGTGCATTGTCAGATCATGCCCCCGACCCTATGCTAAGCAAAGCTTCTAATTTCAATACTCAAGTATAAGTAAAACGGATACTTAAACGCCTATGAACGCCGGCTACCGCCATGCCGAAGCACGCCGTTTTCTCAACGACCGGCTGGACTGGAACCTGCTGCGCACCTTTCTGGTGATCGGTCAGGAAGGCAGCATCAGCCGCGCCGCTGCGCGCCTGCACCTGAGCCAGCCGGCGGTGAGCCAGGCGCTCAAGCGCCTCGAGGAGCAACTGGAAAGTGCCCTGGTGATCCGCAGCGGGCCGCGCATCACGCTGTCCAAGGCGGGTGAGGAAGTCATGCAGATCGCCGCCGAACTGTACGGCACGGTGTCGCGTCTGGGCCCGGCACTCGACGCGCCGGAAGAAACCGTCGCCGGCAAGATCCGTATCCTGATGATCAGCCGCATCGAGTCGAGCTTCTACGACGACTTCCTGGCCAACTTTCACGTCGACTACCCACGGGTGGAGTTCGAATTCGACGTGCTGCGCAGCTCCGACGTGGTCAGCGCCCTGCTGCAGAAAACCGCCTCGTTCGGGCTGAGCCTGTGCCGCACGCCACAGCCGCGGCTGGAGCAACGGGTGATGCTCAAGCAGCGTTATGCGTTCTTCTGCGGCAAGCGCCATGCCCTGTTCGGGCGCAACGACCTGAAGCTGGCGGACCTGAAAAGCGAGAACTTCGTGAGTTTCACCAGCGACCAGATTGGCGGCAACCTGTCGCCGCTGACCATCTTTCGCGACCAGCAGGGCTTCACCGGGCGCATCGTCGCCTCATCGTCGAGCCTCGACGAGATCCGTCGCCTGGTCGCCGCCGGCTACGGCATCGGCTGCCTGCCCGAACATATCGTCGCCAAGGACGTGCAAGCCGGCGAAGTGTGGCGCCTGCCGCCGGCGGAGGGAGTGATCGACGTGAACGTCTACCTGCTATGGAACCGCGACCATAAGCGCACCCACGCCGAGGCGGTGTTTCTGGAGCGCTTCGAACAGGCGCTGCTGGCCACCGACGTGCGCAACAGGTTCTGAGAGCCTGTACATGATTTTCAGTCCAGGTTCGGCGATTTTGGCAACAAAGTGGCGCGGGGGCCGTCCAACCATCCTGTGGGAACGGGCCATGCCCGTGACTTTTCGCGGGCATGGCCCGCTCCCACAATGGATCAGTGATGTCCGCTTCTGCCTGGTAACTGCCGTTTCAAGCACATAAAGATCGTGAGACGGCTGAGAGGCGGGCGGCGCCAGGGCCGCCCGCCAGCAACTCAGTCCGCCGACGGCTCGCCGTAGCGCCAGCGAATGAAGTTGTGCAGGGCCAGCAGGCCGCAGATGATCACGAAGGGAATCAGCAGCACGCCGGCGATAATCGAACCCCACCAGGCCACGCCGCTCTGCCAGGTCTGGCCCTTGCCGGCGGCCACGAAGGCCAGGCGGGTATCCACTTCGCCAAAGCGTGCATCCGGGTTAAGCACCTGCACCTGCAGACGGTAATCACCAGGCTGCATGGGAATGCGCGCCACGGCGCGGGTAATCTGGTCGCTGCCGTAACTGGTCAGCTCGGCGCCCAGCGAACCCTGCCCTTCGGACACCAGTTCACCACTTGGGGTGAGCAGTTTCCAGGCCAGGGTCAGCGGTGCTGGCGGGTATTCGACCCACTGCTCGTTCTCCCAGATCGGCCCGCCGGACAGCTTGCGCACCGTGAACAGCGGCAGCTCGGCGGTGGAGAACACCACGGCCAGGGTGTCGAATTCCAGGGTCCGGGTCTCTACCGGCAGTTCGACGGTTTCGCCCTGATCGAGGCGCACCGGGGCGTCCAGCGGCAACGTGGTGGCCCAGACAAAGAACAGCCGGAACGCGATGACCAGCACCAGCAGGCTCAGGCCCAATCCGCCCCAGAGAAAGGTTTTGCTCTTGTGACTCAAAGCTCGACTCCCAGCGACTGCTGCAAAAATACAGGCGCAAGGCTACTCGATATGAGGCGTTGGATTCACCTGCGCCAATGCGTCGCAGGCGATGAAAACGCCGGAAATGCAACAGCCCGAAACTCAGGGCCCAGGGAGGTATTCCACGGACCAGACGTTGCCGAACGCGGCAACGTCTGGTGAGGGTCAGACTCCGAGCGGCGGCGTGCGCGGCGGGATCTGCCGTTTATTGCCGGTCGCCTCGTAGGCGGAAGCCAGTTGCAGCAGCGCGTTGTCGTCGTAGGCACGGCCGGCGAAGGTCAGGCCGACCGGCATGCCGATATCGGCCATCACGCCCATGGGCACGGTGACGGTGGGCACGCCCTGGTGGCGGATGGCGAGGTTGCCGTTGGCGACCCAGATACCGTTGCTCCAGGCGATATCGGCGGATACCGGATTGACGTCCGCATCCGCCGGGCCGACATCGGCCACCGCCGGGAAGATCACCGCGTCGAGCTGCAGGCTGTCCATCCAGTCCTCAAGATCCAGCTTGCGGGTCTTTTCCAAGGCGCGCATGCCTTCCGGCGCGCTGGCCACCTCGTTCCACGGCGTGATGCCGCGCTGCGCCATGCGCACGTATTCGTCCATGCCGACGGCCAGGTCGTCCTCACGGTTGGGCAGCGTGCCCGGCTCGTGAGGGAAGATCTGCGGGCCGTCGACGTCGGCCAGGCGATTGAGTTTCGGATCGCCATTGGCGCGCAGAAAATCATCGAAGGCCCACGCAGTCAGCTCACCCAGTTCGTCGAGCAGGAACTGGTGCGGCACCAGGCCACGGTTGTAAACGGTCGGTGCACCGGGGCGGTCGCCCTCGCAGTTGGAGACCAGCGGGAAGTCCACTTCGATCACCGTGGCACCGGCGCTTTCCAGCGCGGCACGAGCCTGTTCCCACAGCGCGATCACCGAAGCACGGGTGTAGATGCGCTGCCCGGTGGGGCCGCCGATGCCGGGCTTTTCGCTGGTACCAGCCAGCTCGTCCTTGTTGATGTACATGCGTGGCACGCCCAGACGTTTGCCTTTCAGCGCTTCAGGCTTGGCTGCCAGAGCAAGGTAAGATGCCGGGCGCACCTCGGACGGTTTGGGCAGCGGCACCCAGGGCTGAAGACGCCACAGGTCACCACGGGTATCAGGGTCATCAGCGACTACCACGTCGAGCACTTCGAGCAGGTCGCTCATGCTGCGCGCGTAAGGCACCACAACGTCCATGGTCGGGGTCAGCGGCCAGTTGCCGCGCACCGAGATCACCCCGCGCGAGGGTGTGTAGGCGCACAGGCCGTTGTTCGACGCAGGACCGCGTCCGCTCGACCAGGTTTCCTCGGCAAGGCCAAAAGCGGAAAAGCTCGCCGCCGTTGCCGTGCCGGCACCATTGGACGAGCCGGAGGCGAACGGTGCGGTGAGATAGTTGGCGTTGTACGGGCTTTCCGCACGGCCATACACGCCGCGTTGCATGCCGCCATTGGCCATCGGCGGCATATTGGTCTTGCCCAGGCAGATGGCGCCGGCATCACGCAGCCGCTCGATGGTGAACGCGTCGCGTTGGGCGACCAGGTCCTTGAAGGCCGGGCTGCCGGAAGCGGCAGTCAGGCCCTTGACCAGATAACTGTCTTTAGCGGTGTAGGGGATGCCATCCAACGGGCTCAGCAGCTCGCCGCGGACGCGGCGGGCATCGGAGGCTTCGGCTTCCTTCAGGGCATCGGGATTACGCACCACCACGGCGTTGAGCGCCGCGGCAGTGTGCGCGCCATCGTAAGCGTCGATCCGCGCCAGGTAGGCCTTCACCAGCTCGACCGCTGTGGTGCGGCCAGCCTCGAGCGCCGCACGCAGCTCGGCGATGGAGGCTTCGGTTACTTCGATCATATCGTCACCTTTTCCACTCAGGCGTGGTTCAGATACCAGCGCCAGTCCTGTTCGCCGACCTCGGCCATGAACTGACGGTACTCGGTTTTCTTGATCGCCAGGAACACCTTGAGAAACTCCTCTCCCAGGGCTTCGCGGGCCCAGGTCGATGCTTCCAGCGCGCGCAATGCGGTAAGCCAGTCGGTGGGCAGGAACTCGGTGGCCTGCTCGTAGCCATTGCCGACGATGGCGGCGCCCGGGTCGATCTGCTCACGGATGCCGTGATGGATGCCGGCGAGAATCGCCGCGGCCGCCAGGTACGGGTTGGCGTCGGCGCCGCAGATGCGGTGCTCGATATGGCGGCTGACCGCCGGGCCGCCCGGCACACGGAACGACACGGTGCGGTTGTTCACGCCCCAGCTCTTGGCCAGCGGCGCGTAGCTGTTGGCCTGGAAGCGACGGAACGAGTTGGCGTTGGGGCAGAAGATCGCCAGGGAGTCGAGCAGCGTGGCCATCATGCCGCCGATGGAGTGGCGCAGCAGCGGTGTGCCCTGCGGATCTTCACTGGCGTAAAGGTTGTTGCCCTGCACGTCGGCCAGGCTGACGTGCATGTGCATGCCGCTGCCGGCCAGGTCGCCGAACGGCTTGGCCATGAAGCAGGCCTGCAGGCCGTGCTTGTTGGCCACGCCCTTGACCAGGCGCTTGTAGCGCAGGCCTTCATCGACGGCCTGCAGCGCGTCGAAGCGATGCTCCAGGGTCAGCTCCAGCTGGCCCGGCGCGTATTCGGAAATCGCCGTACGTACTGGCAGGCCCTGGGCTTCGCAGGCCGCATAGAGATCATCGAGAAACGGCTGCACCTGCTCCAGCTCGTACACACCGTAAACCTGGGGTGCTTTGGGGCGCACGCCATTCATTTGTACCGCCGGTTGCGGGCGGCCGCTGGCGTCGCGCTGCTTGTCGAGCAAGTAGAACTCCAGCTCCACAGCCATTACCGGGTAGAAACCGTCAGCCTTGAGGCGGTCGATAACCCGCACCAGCGCGTGGCGCGGATCGGCTGGCGCGGCAGGCAGGCCCTGAGTCGGGTGCATGCTCACCTGCAGTTGCCCGGTTGGTGTGCTGCGCCAGGGTTGTAGGGTCAGGCTGCCGGGCAGCGGGTAGGTCCAGCAGTCGGCGTCGGCCACTTCCCAGACCAGGCCGGTGGCTTCGACGTCCTCACCCTGCATGGTCAGGGCCAGGATGGAGCTGGGCAGCGGGCGACCGTTCTGGTAGATCGCCAGCAGCTCTTCACGGTGCAGCAGCTTGCCGCGCGGAATGCCGTTGGCGTCGATCAGCATCAGTTCGATGCTGCGCACCTCCGGGTGGGCAGCGAGAAAATCGCGGGCTTCCTGAATGTCGGCGAATTGCATGATCAGTACTCGAAAAGGATGACGGAAACACCGGCGCAATCATCGCGATCGCGCCGGCCAGCAGGGTTAGGCGCGGGCACCGGGAATCGCCAGCAGCTCGTTCAGCCCCTCATCGAGGGTGGCGGTCAGCTTGTCGACGTCGGCAGCGGTGGTTTCCGGGCTGCACAGGGTCATGTTGTGGAACGGCGTGATAAGGATGCCGCGGTTGATCAGGTACAGGTGCATGGCCATCTGCAGGTTGTCGTGGAACGCCGCTTCGGCCTCGGCACCGGTTTTCGGCGAAGTGGCACAGAACTGGAATTCACAGCGCGCGCCCAGCTCGGTCACCGACCAGTTCAGGCCGTGCTTGCTGACCAGGCCACGCAGGCCCTCGGCCAGACGTGCCGACAGCGACAGCATGTGCTCGTAGGCAGCAGGCGTCATCACCTGCTCCAGGTTCACCCGCATGCAGCGCATCGCCAGGGCGTTGGCCGACAGCGTGGTGCCCATGCCGCTGTGGCCGTGGCCGCTGCTGGTTTCGCTGGCGTGCTGCTGGGCCAGGCGCATGGCCTGGGCCATTTCGTGGCTGCAACCGTACACCGAGCACGGCACGCCGCCAGCAATCGGCTTGCCGAGGGTGATGAAGTCCGGTTTCAGATTCCAGGCCTTGGTACAACCGCCAGGGCCGGTGGAGATGGTGTGAGTTTCGTCGATGATCAGCAGGCTGCCGTATTTCTTGCTCAGCTCACGGACCTTTTCCATGAAGCCTGGCTCGGGCAACACCATGCCGATGTTGGTCATCGCCGGCTCACAGAGAATCGCTGCCACGTCGCCCTGGGCGAGGGCCGCTTCCAGCGCCGCTACATCGTTGAACGGTACGGCACGGCTGGTTTTGGCCAAGTTGCGGGCCTGACCGATCAGGCCGCCGCGGTGCACGGTACGGCCCTCCTTGCAGCGCACCATCACATCGTCGACGGTACCGTGGTAGCAGCCGTCGAACACCAGCAGCACCTTACGATTGGTAATGGCGCGGGCCCAACGGACCACGAAGCGGTTGGCGTCGGTCGCGGTAGTCGCCACCTGCCAGAACGGCAGGCCAAAACGCTCGGCGAGCAGTTCCCCGGCGATGATCGCGTCTTCGCCCGGGAGCATGGTGGTCAGGCCATTGGCGCCCTGCTCGGCGAGAGCCTTGGCGATGGGATCCGGCGAGTGGCCGAACATGCTGCCGGTGTCGCCCAGGCAGAAGTCGATGTACTCGTGGCCGTCGACATCATAGAAACGCGCGCCCTTGGCGCGGCTGACGAACAACGAACTGGGCATCGACCAGTCGTTCATCCAGTGCATCGGCACGCCGCCGAACAGGGAGTTGCGGGCACGCTTGGCCAGCTCGGCGGATTTCGGGTTGCGTTGCAGGAAAACCTCGCGCTCACGGGCTGCGAAGGTTTCGACGGCTTTATCGTTGATGCCACTCTGGTACATGGGAAGGCTCCTATTATTGTCAATTGGGTCGGCGCAACACTCAGTTGCCGGCCGACACACCACAGTCGATTGCCAGGTCCGCGCCGGTGATCGAGCGGGTGCTGCTCTGGCAGAGGAAGAACACCAGATCGGCCACTTCGCCGGGCTGGATGAAACGGGCGGCTTCGCCTTGCGGGTACTTGGCGAGCAGCTCCTGGTAGTAGGCGCTCATGTCGCCATTGCCGTAGCGCTCGGCCTGGAACTTGAGCATCGGGGTTTCCACATCGCCCGGCGAAACGCTGTTGCAGCGCACGCCATCGGGGGCCAGGTCCAGCGCCAGCGCCTTGGTCATGACGGTCACCGCGCCCTTGCTAGCACAGTACGCAGCGGCGTTGCGGTTGCCCTGGCGGCCGGCGTCGCTGGAGATGTTGACGATGGCGCCCTTGCTCTCGCGCAGCGCCGGGATACTGGCCGAGCACATGAAGAAGGTGGCCTTGAGGTTCACGTCCAGCACGATGTCGAAATCTTCTTCGCTGAACGTCTCCACCGGACCTTCACGCCACACACCGGCGCAGTTGACCAGGGCGTCCAGGCGGCCGGTGCTGGCCAGTAGCGCGGCGACCACCTCGCGGCAGGCGCCGGGCTTGCGGATGTCCGCGGCGTGGGCGCCGACCACCTTGCCAGCGGCCTGCAGGCCAGCCAGGCCGGTTGCGTCCAGGTCGGTACCGAACACGCGCCAGCCGCTGGCGGCGAAACGCTCGCATACGGCCTGGCCGATTCCGCCGAGCACACCGGTAATCAGAACGACAGGTTGCATCAGGTTCACTCCTCGGCTCTGCAAGCCGTTTGGTAATCGGTTGACAGGTTGTGCTCAGGGGGCCTTGTTCTCGATCAGCGCGTTACCGCCATCGATGGTCAGCGTCTCGCCAGTGATGTAGCTGGCTTCCGGCGAGGCCAGAAAGGCCACCGCGGCCGCGACTTCCTCGGGATGCCCGGCGCGCCCCACCGGCACGTAGGCGGCGGCGCGCTGTTCTTCCGGCTGGGTGGCGCCGGTGGCGATCCAGCCTGGCGCAACTGAGTTGACGGTGATCCCCTGCCCAGCCACCTCCAGCGCCAGCGACAGGTTGAGGCCGACCATGCCGGCCTTGGCCGCGCTGTAACCGGCCTCACCTGGGTTACCGACGCGGGTACCGGTCACCGAAGTGACGTGCACCACGCGGCCATAACCGCGCTGCTGCATGCCCGGCAGCACAGCGCGGGTAAGCAGGAAGGCGGTGGTCAGGTTGCGCGAGATCGACAGGTTCCAGATATCCAGGCTCATCTTGGAGACCTCGACAAAAGGCTCGGGGCTGCCCTGCATGGCCATGCCGGCGTTGTTGACGAGGATGTCGATCTGCCCCCAGCAGGCTTCGGCCCAACGGGCGAAGTCCTGCACCTGGGCCTCGTCGGTCAGGTCGACCGCGCGGCCTTCGGCTTCAAAGCCCGCAGCGCGCAGCTCGGCCACTCGCTCGGCAATGCGCGCGCTGCTCGCGGTGACGATCAGCTTGACGCCCGCAGCGCCGAGGCGACGCGCGATGGCCATACCGATGCCACTCTCGCTGCCGGCACCGCTGACCAACGCGACCTGACCTGCCATTGCCCTGAACATACCCACCTCATGAATCGAGTTCTGATGGGCTGGATGCTAGGCGCATAAACCTGATACAAAAAGACAACTGTTATCAGGAAATCTGACAATCATGGTCTTCACCAGCGAATCACTGCGGGTCTTTCTCGCCGTCATCGACGAAGGCTCGTTCTCCGCCGCCGCCCGGGTGCTGGGCCGCGTGCCCTCGGCCGTGAACATGGCGGTCTCGCAACTGGAGGCCGAGCTGGACCTGGAGCTGTTCGACCGTTCGACCCGCAAGGCACTGCCTACGCCCGCCGCCCGCGCTCTGGAGCCCCAGGCGCGGCAGGTGGTCAGCCAGCTGAACCTGCTCGATGCTCACGCCTTGCAACTGCACAAGGGCCTGGAGCGGCGCCTGGTGATCGCCATGGCGCCGGAGCTGCAGACCGGCGCCTGGAGCCGGCCGCTGACTACCCTGGCGCGGGAATTTCCGACCCTGGAAATCGAAATCCGCTCGGCCGCACAGACCGACGCAGTGCGCATGATTCACGAGGGCAGCGCGCAGGTGGCGTTGATGTTCGAGCGCCCCGGCATCGATGAACGCGAGGCTTTCGCCGAGGCCGGCAGCCAACTGCTCACCGCGGTGGCAGCGCCGGGCTATCCGTTCGACAGTGAGGGCAAGCGGCTGGATGCCGGGCAGATGGCTGACACCCGTCAGATCGTGGTGGCCAGCGGTGACCCCCAGGCCTCGGAGCCGCAGATCGTGCTGTCGCACCGGGTGTGGCTGACCGACAGCTACATGGCCACCCTCGATCTGGTGCAGGCCGGCATGGGCTGGGCGTACCTGCCTCACCCACTGGTACAGCCGATGATCGACTCGGGTGTGCTGGCGGCGGTGAAGTTCGACAACATGGCCAGCCAGATCCGTCTGTGGGTCGATGTGATCTGGTACAAGAGCCGCCCGCTGGGCCTCGGCGCACGCCGTTATCTACAGTTGCTGCGCGAGCAAGTGGAGGCCGGCCCGGCGCGCTCGTAGGGTGTGACGGGCAACGGATCGGCAGCTTAAAGCGCAGCCAGTACCACGCGGTTGCGCCCGCCACCCTTGGCGGCGTAGAGCGCCTGGTCGGCAGCGGCCACCATGGCTTCGGCGTCGCTGAAATCGACGCCAGGCACGCCGGCTACCACACCGACGCTCACGGTGATCTGGTCATAGGCGGACTGACGATGTTCGATACCCAGATGCTGCACCGCCTCCCGCACCTGTTCGGCCATGGCCAGGGCCTGGTCGGCGGACACGCCCGGCAGCACGATGGCCATTTCTTCGCCGCCGTAACGCGCTACCAGATCGCCCTCACGGCGCACCCGGGCGCGCATCGCCTTGGCGACCTCGATCAGCGCCTGGTCGCCGCGCTGGTGTCCGTAGGCATCGTTGTAGCCCTTGAAAAAATCCACATCGACCAATGCGAAAGCCAGCGAAGTACCCTCGTGTCGAGCGCGTAAAAAGGCGCTGGCCAGATAGGCGTCGAGATGTCGGCGGTTGGCCAGACCGGTCAGCCCATCCTCAGTGGCCAGGGTTTTCAAAGTGGTATTGGCGGTCGCCAGGGACTGATGAGCAGCGCGCAACTCAAGGGCCATGGCAGACTGCCGGCCCAGCGCACGCAGAACCAGCAAGCCCATGATGCCGACGCCGAACACCGCCCCAACGGCAAAGCTCCACATCGTCCAGGCACGCTGCCGCCAGGCCACCAGCGCCTGCTCCTCGGGGGCGGCGACCGCCACCAGCATCGGGTACTTGAGGCTGGAATCGAAGCCGTAGACCCGCCGCACGCCGTCGACGATGGCGTTCAACGTTACCGCTCCCCTGGGCGTGCCACTGTTGATGGCCTGCAGCATCGGGCTCTGGGAAATGTTGGTCAGGTAGGTCTGTGCATCGCTCTCGGAGCGGGCGAGGATGGTGCCATCACGTTTGGCCAGCACCACGATGCCCTGCTCGCCAAGCGGCAGCGAACGGTACAGAGTGCGGAATCGTTCGACGCTGAGGGTGGCCAGGGCGACGCCCTGAAAGGTGCCGTCATCGTCATAGATGCCTTTCGACAACGTGATGACCCACTGTCCGGTGGTTTTGCCCAGCACCGGCTGGCCGATGTACAGCTCGCTGCCGCCACTCTCGCGGTGGTGTTGGAAATACACGCGATCGGCGTTGTTGAGCGCCTGGGTGTCGCCATTGGTAGCCAGGAAGTACTGGCCACGAGCGTCGGACATGTACAGGCCATCCAGCTCGCCCAGCTCACGTATCTGGGTTCTGGCCACCTGATTCAGTTTACGAATGTTGGCCTCACCATGGCCGCCGGAGCGGTGCATGGAGATCAGCGCAGTGAGCACGGTATCGGCCACGCGGATGGTCGATTCTGCCTGGCTGTTCAGCGCTGCCGCCAGGGTCTGCATGGCTTCGGTGTTCTTGGCCAGGGCCTGGGCCTTGTCCCAGCGCACGTGCAATGCGGTGGACAGCAGCAAAACGGCGCAGACGAAAACCACCGCGGCGATCAGCAGGCTGCGTGGATTACCCGCACCGGAAGGCAGGTCGAATTGCCGTCGACCGGAATCATGCACGTCTGATACTCCCTGTTCGCCGTCCTGCCATCGCCTGGCCTCTGCCCCTTGGCCGAACAAGCACTGAGCAATCGGGCGCGCACAGCGTACGCACAGATAGGCGAAGTGCCCAGCCCCCTGTGCAGGCGATATAGATCTCGGTCACGGTTGTGTCGAACAAGGCGATTCGTCCCTTGCGCAGTCGAGGCTGGCGAACCACTCGGCGTAGGGGCTATTGGCGACCAGATAGCGGTTGTAGTCCGGCGCGCCATCGCGCCACCACACCGGCCCGCGCTCGCCCAGCGCGACCTTGCTGGCCTGCACCTGGCCGCGTGCCTGCCGAAGCGATTCGGCGTCGTCCACTGCCTTGGCGGCCTTGACCAGACGACGGGCCTCCATCAGCTCGCCCACCAGTGCCTGGCGCTGCGCCTCGTTCAGCTCCGGATTGGAACAGCGCCACAGCCGACCACGGACGATCAGGTAACGACCGTCGGGCGTGGTCATAGCGGCAGTCTTGCGTCGGCTCATCGGCTAGAGGCCGCGTGCAGTAGCTGTTGATGGTTCTGCATCGAGTCTTGCCATCGGTCGCGGTGTGTTGAAAGTCGACCCGCCTGGCAGCACGGAAGTTTAAGCCATTGCCGAATCGGGCAAGACAGGCGGCGCTTGCGGCCTTAAGCTTGGCGCCCTGTTCCGCCATCCGGGTGACTTGGTTCGAAACGCCAGCAGGCCCGACCGTCATATGAAGCCTTGCCCATGAAATCCACGACACCCGATCTCACCCCTGCCACCTCCGCCCCGCAGGCCCAGAACTTTCTGCTGCCGGTGGTCGGCGCAGCCGCCTTCTCGCACCTGCTCAACGACCTGATCCAGTCGGTGATGCCCGCCGTGTTTCCGATGCTCAAGGCTCAATTCTCCTTGAGCTTCGCGCAGATCGGCTGGATCGGCCTGGTCTACCAGATCACCGCCTCGCTGCTGCAGCCGTGGATCGGCATGTACACCGACAAGCATCCCAAACCCTACCTGCTTCCATCGGGCATGCTGATGACCTTTATCGGCATCGCCCTGCTCGCCTTCGCCAGCAGTTACGAGATGCTGTTACTGGCCGCGGCGGTGGTCGGCGTGGGCTCGGCGACCTTCCACCCGGAAGCCTCGCGTATCGCGCGGATGGCTTCAGGCGGGCGCTTCGGCACCGCGCAGTCTACCTTCCAGGTCGGCGGCAACTCGGGCTCGGCCCTCGGCCCGCTGCTGGCGGCGGCCATCGTCATCCCCTACGGCCAGCACGCCATCGCCTGGTTCATGCTGGCCGCCGCGCTGGCGATCTTCGTGCTCTGCCGCCTGACCATTTGGAGCGTGCACCACGGCCAGGCCAAGCTGAAGAGCCTGGCCGGCAAGCAGACCGCTGGCCTGGGCCGCGCCCAGGTGATCCAGGCCATCGCGGTAATCTGCGTGCTGATGTTCGCCAAGTTCGTGTACATCGCGGCGTTCACCAATTTCTTCACCTTCTACCTGATCGAGCGCTTCGCCATGAGCGTTCAGCAGAGCCAGATCTACCTGTTCATCTTCCTCGCCGCGGTGGCGTTCGGCACCTTCGCCGGCGGCCCGGTGGGCGACCGCATTGGCCGCAAGGCGGTGATCTGGATTTCTTTCATGGGCGTAGCGCCCTTTGCTCTGGCCCTGCCTTACGTTGGCGCCACGGCGACGGCGGTGCTGGCGATCATGATCGGCCTGGTGATGTCCTCGGCCTTCGCCGCCCTGGTGGTTTACGCCCAGGAAGCGGTACCGGGCCGCGTGGGCATGGTGTCTGGATTGATGTTCGGCCTTATGTTCGGCATCGGCGGCATCGGCGCGGCCGCACTCGGTGAGCTGGCCGACGTGCACGGCATCGTCTGGGTCTACCACCTGGTGTCCTTCCTGCCGTTGCTGGGCCTGGCCACCGCGCTGCTGCCGCGCACCCAGCCGCTCAAGCCCCAGGCGCCCGTGGCGACGCCAGCCGGTCGATAAGCTGCCGCCCGCGGCTCAACATTGCCGTTCGTACTGCAGGTAGCCGCGAGCATTGACGCCAACCACGACGAACCCGGCGTGCTCATAGAGCAGCCGGGCCGGATTGTCGCCCCGCACATCCAGGCTCAGTCTCTCCAAGCCCGCCTGTCGCGCTTGCTCGGTATAACCCTCCATCAACCTGCGGCCAATCCCCTTGCGCCTGTGCGCCTCGCTGACGTGCAGTGTGCACAGCTCGGCACTGCCCTGCTCCTCTCGCCATAGCGAATAACCCACCAGCTCGCCATCGATACAGGCGATGGTCAGCCGCTCGAAGTTCTCGACCCACTGCTCGATATGCCGCTCGGCAACCATTCGCCAGTCGTGCTCATGCTGCGGTTCCCACTGGCGGATATAGCCCAGTTCGCCCCGGTAGATCGCCGGCAGGTCGGTGACCCGCGCCGGCCGAAACACCACCACCGCAAGACTATTTTCGAGCTCACGTGTCATCTCGCCTCCTTGGTAGCCGTAGGCCGAGCGGCCAATGCTTGCCCCTCTCCACACATTAAACCGTTGATCAACCGAGGTATTTGATCAGGATGCGTTGTCATCGGGGAACTTTTCGGCAATATAATAATAACGATTCTCAAAATCATAACGCCTACAAATACATATTCAGGGAAGCCCTCCATGTCGCGCCTCACCCCGCCCCGCTGCTTCGCGTCGTCCCGCAATCACCTGGCTCTTGCCATCTGCATGGCTACCATCACGCCGGCCATGGCCCAAGAAAGCAGCGTGGCGCAGGACGGCGCCGCCAGCGGTGTGCTGGAACTCGGCGCCACCGAGATCACCAACACCCAGCTGGGCAGCACCACCGAAGGCTCGCGCTCCTACACCACCGGCGCCATGTCCACCGCCACCAAGCTACCCATGACCATGCGCGAAACGCCCCAGGCGACTACCGTGATCACCCGTCAGCGCATGGACGACATGGGCATGACCAGCATCAATGACGCCATCGCCGCCACTCCCGGGGTGTTTCTCAGCTACGCCAGCGGCCCAGGCCGGCAAACCTATTACGCCCGCGGCTTCGAGATCGACAACCTGATGTATGACGGAATCCCCAGCGGCTACAACGGTGTAGGGGTGGGCGTGCAGCCGAACCTGGCGATGTTCGACCGGGTGGAGATCGTGCGCGGCGCCACCGGCCTGGTCACTGGTGCGGGCAACCCGTCGGCGGCGGTCAATATGGTGCGCAAGCGCCCGCTGGCCGATCAGCGCGTCACTCTCACCGGCGCGGCCGGCAGCTGGGACGACTACCGCGGCGAAGTCGACGCCTCCAGCCCGCTCAACGACAGCGGCACTCTGCGCGGCAGGGTGGTGACGTCCTATCGCGATGCCAACAGCTATGTCGACGGCGCCGAAGAAGATCACGGCCTGTTCTACGCCATCACCGAGGCGGACCTGAGCGACTTCACCACCCTGAGCGTCGGCTTCTCCCACCAGAAGGACAAGACCAACAACTTCTGGGGTGCCTCGCTGGTCGGCCTGGATGGTCGCCACCAGGACCTGCCGCGCTCCTACAACCCGGGCACTAGCTGGGAAAACAAGGAGCAGGAAACCAATACGCTGTTCGCCGAACTGCGCCACCAGCTGGCCAATGACTGGAAGCTACAGGTCAATGCCGATTACTCCGACCTGAACGCGCTGTTCTCGGGCTCATACCAGTCGCGCTGGACCCCTAACGTAGTGGAACGCACCGTCTGGCAAGCCAAATATGACGAGCACAAGATCGGGCTGGATAGCTTCGTCAGCGGCCCGTTCGAGGCTCTCGGGCGTACTCATGAACTGGTGATAGGCGCCAGCAAGCGTATCGCTGACATGAATACCCATAACTACCTGCCCTACGACATGTTTTGGCCTCTAGATGCTGGTAAGCCGAACTTCACACGTAGCGACAGTAAGCGCACCGTCACTACTCAGGATGGCGTGTACCTCACCACCCGCCTGAGTCTGGCAGACCCGCTGAAACTGATCCTCGGCGGTCGCCTGGATTGGTACGACTACGACGACAAGGAGAGCTCGACGGCCGACTACAAGGTGACTCGCAACGTCACCCGCCTTGCAGCGCTGGTCTACGAGCTGGATGATCACCACTCGGTCTATGTGAGCTACAGCGACATCTTCAAGCCACAAGAGGAAAAAGATAAGTCCGCGAACCCGATCACTCCGATTACCGGGAAAAACTACGAGATTGGCATCAAGGGCGAATACTTCGATGGTGCCATTAATGCAAGCGCAGCACTGTTCCGGGTTGATCAGGAAAACCGTGCGACCGCCGTGACAGGGGACGACCGCCAGAACTGTGCCGACCCGAATAGCTGCTACAGCGCCTCTGGCGCGGTGCGCAGCCAGGGTATCGACCTGGAACTGCAAGGCGCTCTGACCGAGAACTGGCAACTCGGTGCGGGCTATACCTATGCCCGCGTGCATACCATCAAGGATGACGCCAAGCCACAAAACGAGAACCAGCGCTTCGACACCGATATGCCGGAGCACCTGTTCAAACTCTCAACCGTCTATCGCTTCCAGGGCCCGCTGGAGAAGTTGCGCGTCGGCGGCAACCTTTCCTGGCAGAGCCGGATGTACAACGATATCCCGTTGGACAACGGCAGCAGCTACCGTCTCAAGCAACAAGCCTACGCCCTCACCAACCTGATGGCAGGCTACGCGGTGAACGAGAATCTGGATCTGCAGCTCAACGCCAACAACATCTTCGACAAGAAGTACTACTCGTCGATTTCCACGTCCACGCAGTACGGCGGCGACACCTATGGCGCCCCACGCAACCTGATGCTGACCGCCAAGTACAGCTTCTAAGCCAACACCAGCGCATAAAAAAGCCAGTCGATATGACTGGCTTTTTTGCATCAGCAGCGCGCGTTACTCGGGCTGTTCAGCGCCTTCATCGTACTGCGATCCGTCTTGCAAATCGTAAGCCGAAGGATCGTCACCCAGACCGCCGCCCATGCCGCCGGTCTTGGCCATCACCAGGGTGACGAATTCGTCGACGCTCATGTCCTGACCGTTGAAGGTCACCTTGTTGTCGGCGTAATGCAGGCTGGATTGCAGGGCATCGCCTTCCAGGGTCACCAGGCCGGTACCGAGGGCCATGCCGCTGCCCATCTCGGTCATCATCGCTGCCTGCTCTTCGACGGCCTTGGCATCGGTGACGCCTTCGACCAGCGCCTGCACGCGTACACCATCACCGATCACCGCCTTGGCGACCGACAGCTTGGCGTCCAGCGTGTCGATCACCTGGCGGGCCAGTTCGTCAGGTGGCAGGTCGAAGGACTCAGGCTTGTCCAGGTCCACCGCCACATGCAGCGAGGCCTGGCCATGTTCGGTAGTGAGCGTCAGGTTATCCAGCGCCAACTGTGGTTTGCCAGCCAGCAACTTGTCGAGATCGGCCTTCATGCGCGCTTCTTCGTCGGCCGAAAGCTCGGGTTTCGGCGCTTCTTCACCGAGGGCCGCGGCCTGCTGAGCAGGCGTCAGCTTGTCCTGATAGAGCTTGATCAGCGACTGCATCGCCACACTGTCGAAGTTCTTGATGGACCACAGCATGCGCAGGCCGCCGATGTCCTTGCCGTCATAGCTGACCTTGCCGATGTCGTAACCGATCTGCCCATTGAGCGCGCTACCCGCCTCTTGCAGGCTGCCGGTCTGGGCGATGTCCTTGATCAACAACGCCGGCTTGTCGCCGAACTTGATCTGCGAAGTGGCCAGCTTGATGCTGCTCTCGCCCACGTAGAAATCACCGCTACCCAGGCGCTGCTCGCTGCTGATGGTCAGGCCGCGCAGGTCAGCCTGCATGGGCGTGTCATCCGTGGTGCTGACGACCAGGCTGCCCATGCCACCACTGACCTGAACGTCCCGAGCATTTTTGCTGGCTTCGATATCCAGGGTCATGCCCGAGAACTTGACCGTGGCGGTTGGCGAAGGCGCGAAGTCCAGCGGCGTCAGCACCAAGGTGCCCTGGGTCGCGCCGTCGTAACCCAGCACGCCTGTACCGGTCAGCGGCGCAGCGCCCTTGGCAGCGTCGAACCACTTCTGGGTCAGCTCGTTAGGCTCCAGCTGATAGCTGCTGGCAGCCATGACCGGCCACAGGTTCAGGCGCGCCAGCCGCGAAAGCGGCAGCGGGCCGTGCTCGATGTTGTCCACCAACAGGATTTCGATATGCCGCGGCTCACCGTCCTTGTCTGGTGCGTCCAGCGAGAAGCGGTAGTGCGCCGTACTGCTGAACAGCCGCGTATCCAGCGACAGCAGTTCGAGTTTGCTGGAAACGCTGGTGCCGAGCAGCGCATCGGCGCTCTGCCGGTTGGCCTCGGCGATGAGATTGTCGAGAACGCCCGGTAACTGGGTACCGGTGTACCAGGCCCCGCCGGTACTGATTGCGCCGACCGTTACCAACGCGATTGCTAGTGCTGCTGATTTTTTCATCGTCTGTTCGATGCCTGTCCATGATGAGTTTGTGCGGCCTTCCTGGCCTGGCGCGTGATGCGCGGTGCTGCGAAAGGCGGCGGCAATCTTAGCACTCCGGCACCTGCCGCTCTGTGCGAGCGCTCGCTGTTTTACCGTGCGGTCTGTCGCTTGCAACACGACAAGCGCAGCGGCAGGTCACTCATCGGCAAGCGCCTGGAACGGCACAACTTCTGCTGAATCCTTCTGCATGGCGCGCAGTCATAGCTCAGCAGTGGAGCACGGAATTGTCCGCGCTCGATGCGGCCGCTGACTGGCCATGACCGAGGTGGGTAAATGGCGACACAGAATGAAAGGGTGCTGGAGCAGACCATCATGGCCTTGATGGGTGCCTGCATCGACCTGGGCTACGACATCGACAAGCTGGCGAAGAAGGCCCAGATGCTGGTTCTGGACAACAGCAAGTACAACTACGTCGAGCAGGCCATGCCTTCGACGCCCCATGAAGCCATCGAACGCGCCCTGTCGACGATCAAGAGCGCGCCGAGGATCTGAAAGCTTGCGCCTCCGCAAAAAGGATCACGCATGGCAGGGATGTCGGCGCGTAATGACCCAGTCATTTTTGCCCTGTGAAAGACTGTGAAATCTTCGGTCGTTTGCGAATTGCTGTGAAGGCACGGCCTTATCACCACTTCTATGCTGCTAAGGTCGATGGCGCAGGCGATAGAACCAGTCAAACGCCGTTCATCCACTGAGGGAGCAGAGCCGATGTCCACGACCGTTTCACCGACCAGCAGTACCCCGAACACTCCCAGTTCTTCGACTTCGGCGTTCGATGCCAAGCTGGACATCGCCAAGTCCAGCAAGACGATCGCTGACTACATGCGCCAGAACGGCAAGCAGGCGATCACCAAGCAAGAGGTGTCGCAATTGGCCAACGACACCTCTGGCAAGGTGCCTAGCGATGTCGTCGAGGCTGCCAAGTACATGCAGCGTCACCCCGACGTGTTCACCGCCATCGAGACTCACGACGTGGCCGGTGCCGATGACCTGTCCGGCGTCTGGAACTTCGACTGGGCAGCCAGTGGCGGTCTCAAGGGCACGCCGACCGAAGCGATCGCCAAGATGCAGGACACCTTCGACTACGCGATTGCAAAGTCTGCACAGATCACCGAAATCACCACAGCCAGCAAGGCCGAGCTAGACTCGACCAAGCAGCGGCCGAGCAACTGAACACCCGGCGCGCGCCTGCGCCATCGCTCAGGGATCGAGCCGGCGCCGCACCCACGAAAACGGCGCCAGCACCCAAAACACCCCATACGCCAGTGCCCGCGTACACAGCCGTACCACCAGCGGTGCCGGCCGCCAGTCTGCTTCGGCAACGAAAGCGCCAACAGGCCGAAAGCGCGCCAACGGCCGGGTCAGAAACGCCTGCCACAGACCGTGACGCGAGATCGCCGCGCCCAGATTTTCGGGCAGAAAGAAGCCCGAATGGCCATACTCCTCGGCCCGCACGTTAAGCGTCGAGGCAGCCAGATATCCAACCTGCCCGCCCGGCCCGGCGCCGGGAATGGCGTACTGGGCGAAGGGCACGGCACAATCCTGAGCACCGACATGGTTGAGCACAGCCTCCACCCGCCCCTGGGCAATTAGCCGATCCCAGTCGAAATCCGGGCGCACGATGCTCGCTGCAGTGATGATGCGACCAAACTTCAGGTCGGCGAATTCGGGGTTCTCCAGCACCCGTGACAGCAGCAGCGTGCCGAAGCTGTGGGCGATGATGTCCGGCCGGTCGGGCAGGCGGCTCTTTTGCGCCTCTGCGATGGCGATGCGCATGCGCTCGCCCAGGCGCCTCGCGAGGCGATCGTGCAGCCAGCGGGCGAACACGTCGATGGTCGCCCAGCCGTACTTGTAAATCAGTACCGGCGCCGAATAGCTGAGGCGGTTGGCGATTTCCCAGCTGAAGGCTTCCTGCCATTTGGCGCGGCTGTTCATGCCGTGAATGACGATCAGCCAGCGAATGTCGCGACTGCCCTCGCCCACCAGCCGATAGACAGGTTCGACCTCGGCCGTCACACCTTCCTGCTCGAAATCGGCCTGACAGAATGGGCACACAGTGTTGGCCATACCGGCCGGCAGCAGGCGCGCGCACGGCGCCATTGGGCAGCGGTAAACCTCATGCCGCTCGGCGCTCGTGGCACCGACCAGGCCGTCGAGAAAGATCTTCAGCCCAACATCGTCAGGCGCCGCCTCGACCGTCCGGGCGAACTGCGCGCGGGTGAACTCAAGCTCGACGCCCTGACTCAGGCGCCGCTCGACCTCCGCCTGCCAGCGGTGCGACTGTGCAGTATTCATGGCGCGCCGTTGTACGCCCATAGCAGTTCGACGATACGCAGCACGTCCTCACGCTTGCACTGCGCCCAGATACGCAGCCGAGCGTCGCGTCCATACACCTGCACGGCGATGCGCCGGCTGGTGCCATGTTCTTCGGCGGCGAAATGCAGCATGCCCTGAGCCCGGTCGAACTGGCCGGTGTCCACCGCCTGCAGCACCACGCGCACCGGCTCGACGGCTTCGATTCCGCCATCAGCCAGGGTCGAGGCCATCTCCACATAGCCGCCATCGAGTTCGAAGCGGGTCGAATGCACGCCCTTGCCCTTGCTTGCGGCCACCTTGACGGCCTGGTCAAGGGGGATGGGTTTTGCCGGGGCGTCCGGGCAACCGATGGCGGCCAGCGTGCGGCGGATATCCCCGAAAACCGCCTTGTGATCGATCTCGGGGTTGCGGTGAATCAGTACCAGGCAGTAGGGGTCGGCGAAGCGCCACTCGAAGCGCACCACGCTGCGATCAAGCCGCTGCCGATAGGCGTCGAAGCGATAACGCTCCAGCCCTTCCTCGAGTGTGAAATCCTTGGGTTTGAAGCGATTCCAACCGGCCTTGCCCTGATGCCAGAGCAACGACAGGCCAGCGTCGGACAACGCGATATGAGTGAGCGTGAGCGCTTCCGGGAAATCCAGGCTGGCGCTGGCGCCGAGCGCTTCGGCATGAGGGCTCGCGGCGATACCGGCGGCCAGCCGCGACCCATCGACCGCGGGCGCCGCGATCAGATAAAGGTGCTGGTCGCCCCAACCCTCGACTTCCGCCAGCCAAGCTTCGAGCTTTTCCTGGGTCAGCTCGTCGGCATCGATGGCGGCGTCCAGGTTGGCAGCGAAGTCTTCCTTGGTCGCGCCGATCCTGGCGTTGGTGCCACGCAGCAGTTCCTTGATGAACGCGTTGCCCTGAGCAACGATCACCCGTCGCACCAGCTCCTTGAGTTGCGTCTTGCTCAGCGGATCCATGCCCTCTCCCGACAATACGCCGTGTCACACCGGGCGGCAGGCACCCGGCGCAACATAGCCATACGCCATCATACTGCGTGGAGAGGATTTTGGCGCTGCGTCGCTATCAGGCGATCACCTGCCCATCAGCCAGCGGCTTTCTGGAGGGCGTCGCCTCGCCCAGTGCGCTGACCGCGTCGAGCCGCTCGACCTGCTCGGGCGAAAGGTCGATGGCCAGCGAACCGAGGTTATCGGTAGCCTGCGCCAGGGAACGTGGCCCGATGATCGGCACCGAGCGGTGGCTGCCGGCCCAGGCGATGGCGACCTGGCCCGGCGTGGCGCCCAGCTCCTCGGCGATGGCCAGCACCGTATCGAGGATCTGCGTGCGTTGCGGCGAGTTCTCGGCCTGGAACACCCGGCCGCCAAGCCCCTCGGCCCGGCCCTTCTCGCCCTGGCGATATTTGCCGGTGAGCATGCCGCCCCCCAGGGGCGACCAGGTCAGCATGCCCAGGCCCAGCGCCCGACAGGCCTGGAACAGGTCGGCCTCGGGGTCGCGGTGCACCAGGCTATGTTCGAACTGCGCGGCGGCAATGGGTAGCGCGTGCGTCAGCTCTGCCAGCGTGGCGATATGGGCGAGGCGCCAGGCCGGGAAGTTCGACAACCCGGCGTAAAGGATCTTGCCGGCACGAGCCAGGTCGTCGAGCCCGCGGATCAGCTCTTCGGCCGGCGTCACGCCATCGGGATGGTGCACCCAGTACAGGTCGATGCGGTCGGTCTTCAGGCGCTTGAGGCTGGCCTCGACGGAGGCGACCATGGCCTTGCGGCTGTTACCGGTCACCAGGCGGTTGGCGTTCGGCACTGCGCCGCTGGTGTACTTGCTGGCGAGCAGGAAATCCTCGCGGCGCCCTTGCAGCAGCGTGCCGAGCAGCGCTTCGGACTGGCCGAACTGATAGACGTCCGCCGTATCGATGAAATTGCCGCCGGCTTCGGCGTAGGCATTGAAAATGCTCGTGCTGGTATCCGGGTCGGCGCCATGGCCCCAGCCCGTACCGAAATTGCCCGTGCCCAGCGCCACCTGGGAAACCTGCAAGCCGGTATTGCCGAACGCTACGTATTTCATGGTCTGCTCCACTGTCATCATGCCGCCAGGCGGCCTAGGTCGATTGCGTTCACTGCGCGGGGCGCCGCGGTACCACCAGATTGCCCACGGAAACCTGTACGGGCTGATCGTGCTGATTCAGGGTGGTGGTGCGCAGCTTGACCAGGCCCTGGGTAGGTTTGCTCCTGGACGGTCGTACCTCCAGCACCTCGAGCTCGACCCGCAGCTCGTCACCGGGCCGCACCGGCAGTGGCCAGCGCAGTTCGTCGAAACCGGCGCCGATGATGCCGCCGGCCAGCTTCGGCTCGCAGTCCACCAGCAGGCGCATGGTCAGTGCCGCGGTGTGCCAGCCACTGGCCGCCAGCGAGCCGAACAGCGAATCACGCGCCGCTTCGTTATCGAGATGAAAGGGCTGCGGGTCGAACTCACGGGCAAAGGTCTTGATGGCATTTTCTTCAACGCGCGCTCGGGCGTTGCCCTTGAAGTGTTGCCCAGGAGCCAGGTCGTCGAGGTAATAAAGGGTCATTTCTGCCTCCGTTTCTGGTCGTCGCCGTCGCGACGGCCAGGTGATGAATTCACTTCGTCGCCGCCAAGATCTGCGTGTGGCAAACGCTGAGAATTTCGTCAGCCAGTGGCGAGTCATCCGGGCAGGCCCGCGACAGCAAGATGGCGCCGACAGCCTGGGCGAGCTGGCCGATCAACCTGGCACGCTGCTCTTGGCTCACATCACCATCCGCTGCAGTTTCGTTACGCCCCAGCGTTACCAACAAGCTGTCGATACCGTCGGCAAAGATCGCTTTGAGATTCTCCGGCTGGCGCGCCGCATCGCCGCCAAGCGCGGCGAGCGTGCAGCCGGCATCGCGAGAATCACGGTGCTGGCGCGACACGTAAACATCGAAGAATTGCGCGGCGTCTAACGCCTGGGTGCGCTCGAGCGTTTTCGAAATACCGCAAGCCGCGGACTCGGCCATCAAATCGGCCTTGGAGCCAAAGTGCTTGTAGAAGCCGCCATGGGTGAAGCCGGCCGCAGCCATCAGATCGGCCACGCCAACGCCGTCATAACCACGCTCACGGAACAGGTGCGATGCCGTATCCACAATCAGCGCCCGGTTCGCCTGGGCCTGGGCTTTGCTCACTCGCATGAGGTGATGCCTCCTGAAGTCCTGTCGATTAGCTGAGAGCCACTATACATAGATGTCGACCATAATCAAAACACATTGACATAAAAGATTGTGACCATCATCTTAAAGCACGCCGACGCTATCGTCGTTAACTGGCATCGACGCCCCACTCCGCTATCGAGCAGGTCACCATGAGCCAACTCTCTACCGTACTTATCACCGGCGCTTCGTCCGGTATCGGCGCCGTTTACGCGCAACGCTTCGCACAGCGTGGTCATGACCTGGTGCTGGTCGCTCGCGATCAGGCGCGCCTGGAATCGCTGGCCAGCCGGCTGCGCGCCGAACATGGCGTAGCCGTGGATATTCTGCGCGCCGACCTGAGCCAGGCCGATGACACCCGGCTCGTCGAAAAACGGCTGAGTGAGGATGCGCGCATCGGCGTGCTGATCAACAACGCAGGCATCGCGCAATCGGGCAGCTTCGTGGAGCAGGCAGGAGACGCAATCGAGCGGCTGATCACCCTCAACACCACTGCCCTGGCCCGCCTGGCCAACGCCATTGCGACGCGCCTGGCGCAGGCCGGTGGTGGCAGCATCGTCAATATCGGCTCGGTGGTCGGTCTGGCGCCGGAGCTGGGCATGACCGTCTACGGCGCCAGCAAGGCCTTCGTGCTGTTCCTGTCCCAGGGGCTGAGCCTGGAGCTGAACCCCAAGGGCGTCTATGTACAGGCGGTGCTGCCGGCGGCCACCCGCACCGAAATCTGGGAACGTGCCGGCATCGACATCAGCGCCACCCCGGAGCTGATGGACGTCAATGAGCTGGTGGATGCCGCGCTGGTGGGCTTCGACAAACGCGAGGCGGTGACCATTCCTCCCCTGCATGACGACGCTGCCTGGGACAAACTCAACAGCGCCCGCCAGGCCCTGCTCAGCGGCATCAAGCAATCCCAGGCGGCTGAGCGCTATCGCCCGGCCGACGCGCAGCGAGGCTAAGGCCATGCCATCGAATCAAGGCACCTGGGTGCTTATTAGCGGCGCCTCGAGTGGCCTCGGCGAGGAGTTCGCCAGGCAATACGCGGCAGCTGGCCATAACCTGATACTCGTGGCCCGGCGATTGGAACGGCTCGAAGCACTGGCAGACTCCCTACGCCAGCAACATCGTATCGACGTGCTGGTCGAGCAGGTAGACCTCGCCGACATCGCAGCCGTGAACCGCTTGCATCAACGGTTGACTGAAGAACGGGGCATCGAGGTCGATGTGCTGATCAACAACGCAGGCCATGGTTTGCAGGGGCCATTTCTGGGCAGCCAACCTGAGGCGGCCCTGTCGATGATCCAGTTGGACATTGCCAGCCTCACCGTCATGACCCACCTCTTCGGCCAGGACATGCGCCGCCGCAAGCGCGGCAAAATCCTGCAGGTTTCCAGCATTCTCGCCTACCAGGGCGTCGAGAGTTTTGCGGTCTACTCGGCGGCCAAGGCCTACGTGTTGCGCTTCAGCGAAGCACTGCACCGGGAATTCAAACGCGACGGTGTGACCGTCACCGCACTATGCCCGGGCCTGACCGAAACCGGCTTCGCCAGTGCCGCACGCCAGCGCATCACGCCCACCCTCAAGGGGCTGATGATGAAAACTCCGCCAGTGGTGCGCGCCGGTATTCGCGCCATGAATAACGGCCGTATCAGCATCGTGCCTGGTGTTGCCAACAAGCTGAATGTCGTGTTCATGTGGGCAACCCCGCGCTGGCTTCATCAGGCCGTCCTGGCCCGAATAATGACCGCCTGATCGAGAGACTGATTGCCTGTTCGATAGCCAGATACCGCCCCGGTATTTCCCAATTTGCAGAGCCGCTGACAATCCAGCGGCCAGCGAACCCCTGATGGAGTTTTTATGTCCGACGACGTTCTGTTCACCCCCTTCAAACTGAAAAGCCTGGACCTGCCTAACCGCATCGTCATGGCGCCCATGACCCGCGCCATGGCCCCCCAGGGTATTCCCGGCCAGGCGCATGCCGAGTATTACCGCCGCCGCGCCACAGGTGGTGTCGGCCTGATCCTTACCGAGGGTACGGTGATCGACCGCCCGTCCTCGCGCAACATGCCGGGCATCCCGTTCTTCCATGGCGAGGCGGCCCTGGCCGGCTGGGGCGAAGTGGCCAAAGCGGTACACGCCGCTGGCGGGCGTATCGGCCCGCAGATCTGGCACACCGGTTCGACCCGTGGCCAGGGCGGCTGGGAGCCTGAAGCACCGGTCGAGAGCCCGTCCGGGCTGGTGGCACCGGATGATGCGCGCGGCGTGGCAATGAGCCTGGAAGATATCGCCGACACCGTGGCCGCTTTCGCCAGCGCCGCTGCCGATGCCAAGCGCTTGGGCTTCGATACCGTGGAATTGCACGGCGCTCACGGCTACCTGATCGACCAATTCTTCTGGCCCGGCACCAACACCCGCACCGACGCCTTTGGCGGCGCCACCATCGCCGAGCGTTCGCGCTTCGCGGCCGAAGCAGTGCGTGCCGTACGAGCAGCGGTGGGCGAGGACTTCCCGCTGATCCTGCGGGTCAGCCAGTGGAAGCAGCAGAACTACGCCGCGCGCCTGGCCACCACGCCAGAGCAGATGACCGAATGGCTGGCGCCGCTGGTCGACGCCGGTGTGGATATTCTGCACTGCTCGCAGCGCCGCTTCTGGGAGCCGGAGTTCCCCGAGATCGACGGCGCCGAAGGCCTCAACTTCGCCGGCTGGGCAAAGAAATTGACGGGCGCACCGACCATCAGCGTCGGCTCTGTAGGTCTGGATGGCGACTTCTTCGGCGCGTTCGGCGGCAAGGGTTCCGGCGCCGCGGTGCTGGATAACCTGCACTTGCGCATGGAGCGTGAGGAGTTCGACCTGATCGCCGTCGGCCGCGTGCTGATCTCCGATGCCGAGTGGGCCAACAAGGTCCGCAAGGGCGAGCCCCTGCCGGGCTTCGACGCGGCCGATCTGGCCAAGCTGGCCTGACGAGCAGGCTGCATTGCTCAAGAAAACGCGAGCACAGGGCTCGCGTTTTTTTATTCTGGTGGGCTATCGCCCGCCTCTACTGCTCCTCATCACGCAACTGTGCGCTCAACTGGTCGCAACTGGCGGACCAGTCGCTCAGCCACTGCGGCAATGGCGGCGATTGCTCGGGCAAGCGCAGTTCGGCGGCGAATTCGCCCGGCAACACGTTGCCTTTAGGCCCACGAAGCAGCCCACGCATGATCACCACGCCAACCACACGCCCGCCCTTGATGAAGCGATGCTCCATGAAGCTCCACTTGTCATCCCAACCCAGCATGCGGGAGTGAACTTCGAAGGCTTCGAACAGCTTCAGCTCACGGCGAAACTTGCCCCACACGTCACCGACGATGGGCAACGCACGATGGCGCAGCGCCACACGGAATGCACCACTGCGCAATACGTAATCCATGCGCCCGACATCGGCGAGGGTGAAGTAGCGGCCGTTGGTGACATGACGATTGAAGTCCAGATCCAGCGGCCACACGCGCATGCGCACCACGGTGGTGTCGAACGCCGAAACTGGTTTGCGCCAGGGGCGGCGCAAGAGCATCAGGAAGAGGCGAAACCAGAGATTCATATAGGGACGGCCGGTAGCAGCGAAAGGCTTTCACTGTATACGGCGGGTGAGCGGGCGAGGTAGCTGCGAAGCGGCCGTTTCGCACGGGGTTTGTGCCTCGCTGGCAGCGGTTCAGCTACTTAGATGCGTTATCAGCGTTCTCGACGAATGGATCGATTGGCGTGGATACGGTCTGCCCGTCCCGCTCGAGCAGCCGCTTGACCTGGGCGATGAAGTCCAGCATCACCGCTTGCACGAGGGCACCGTTGCCCAGTTGTGACGTACTCAGGTGCCGTTGCCCCAGGCATTGTCCGCCGTTGGATATCGCCCTGAAGCAAATGCCGGTGGGACAACGCTCGAGTTCGAGCTGGCAGCCGGTTTCCGTCATGAATCTGCTGATGTATTTGTCCATACCTCTGTGAGGCGGATACATGCAGAACAGTTCGTATAGTCTTGTGACCACTCGTCCGGGGCATCAAGAATGGCCGCGAAGCGCCAATTAGACGCGCACGGCCACTCGTCTCAGCTCACACCGGTAGGCCCGTCGATGACCTGACGCACCTTGCGCGCCAATTCGTTGGGCACGTAGGGCTTGGAGATCACATCAAACTCGCTGCCACCGGCATCGGTGCGCTCCAGCGAGTTCTCCGCGTAGCCTGTGGTCAGCAGCACCTTGAGGCCCGGTTTGCGGCGGCGTGCTTCACGCGCCAGCATCACGCCATTCATGCCGCCGGGCATGATCAGGTCGGTGAATAGCAGGTCGTACTCGGCCACATCCAGACGCAGCAGCGCTTCGCGAGCATTCAGGGCGATGTCGGTGACATAGCCATAATCCTCGAGCACCATGCGCGCGAGGTCCGCCACATCCGGGCGGTCCTCGACCACCAAAACGCGCTCGGTGCCGTTGCGCTCGTTAGTGCGCTCCTTCGCCGGGCTGTGGATCACCTGGCTGTCATCGGCCGGGAAGTACAGGCGCAACGTAGTACCCACGCCCTCTTCCGAATAGATGCGCACGGCGCCGCCGGATTGCTTGACGAAGCCGTAGACCATCGACAAGCCAAGCCCGGAACCCTTGCCTTCATCCTTGGTGGTGAAGAATGGATCCATCACCCGGCTGCTCACGCCTTCGGACATGCCCATGCCGTTATCGGTGATCGCCACGCTGACATATCGGCCCGGCATCAACCCGTCATAGGACATGCTGCCCAGCTCTTCGACCCTGACGTTCTTGGTTTCGATATGCACCACGGGCTGGTCGCGACCTTCAAGCGCGTCGCGGGCGTTGATCAAGATGTTGAGAAACGCGACCTCGGCCTGAGTGGGGTCGATGCGGCAATTCCACAGGCTCTTGTCCAGGGTCAGACGCAGGTTCGCATGGCCCAGCGTGCGTTCACCCAACTCTTTAAAGCCGCTGATCATCCCATTGAGGTTGAGTACCCGGCCTTCGAGCTTCTGTTTGCGTGAGAACGCCAGCAGCTGCTGGGTCAGCGTGGCCGCTCGGTCCGCGGCGTTGCGCGCGTTGTTCACGCAGCGCAGGATGCGATCGACGTCGTATTGAGGCTTGCTGGCAGTTCGTTCGAGCACTTCCAGGTAGCCGATCATCACCTGCAGCAGGTTGTTGAAGTCGTGGGCGATGCCACCGGTCAGCTGGCCCAGGGCCTCCATCTTCTGCGCCTGGCGCAACCCTTCCTCGGCGTCGCGGCGGCGGCTGATGTCCAACTGCGAGGCGAAGAAATAGATCAGCTCGCCGGCATCGTTGTATACCGGGGAGATAAACAGCGCGTTCCAGAAGGTCGAGCCATCCTTGCGGTAGTTGATCAGCTCAACCGAGATCTCCTGGCGTTTGGTAATGGCCTCCCGCACCTGGGCGACCACCGAGCGATCGGTTTCCGCGCCCTGCAGAAAGCGGCAGTTCTGGCCGACGATTTCCTCGACCTCATAGCCGGTCATTTCCAGAAAGGCGTTATTGGCGAAGATGATCGGGTTATCGGGACGGTTGGGATCGGTCACGATCATCGGCATGCGGGTGGTTTCCACCGCTGCGAAGAAGATGTTCTTCCCCGAGCCGGAAATGTCGCCCGACGAGGCGTTATCGACCCGGAAATCGTGCTTGCCACCTGTTGGCATCGGCTTACCTATAGCGTTGCTGGCGGGGCCGTTTGAACAAGCCCCTGTAGGTCATTCGAGCAACAGCGCCTTGAGAAGTTCTACAAGCAATGCGAGCTGTACAAGCCTGTAGCAAGGATGCCGAAGGATTACGGTAGAAAGCTCGCAAATTCCATGAACAATCGTGGCAAATGCTGCTGGGTTTGCCGCTCCCGCTCAGGCACACTGGGCGCCGACCCGCACCGCAGCAAGGTGTCCCGTGCCATCCATCCTTGACGATTTCGACTGGGCCGCCACGCCGCTCGGCCCCCAGCACAGCTGGCCCGCCGCGCTGCGCACCACCTGCGCGATCATGGCCACCAGCAGCTTCGCCATGTGCGCTGTCTGGGGTCCGCGGCGCACCTTGCTGTACAACGAGCCCTACGCGGCCATTCTCGGCAAGCATCACCCTGATGCCCTCGGCCAGCCCATTGAAATTGCGTGGGCCGATGTGTGGCCGACCCTAGGCCCGCTGGTGCAGCAGGTGCTGCGCGGTGAGCCGGTGCATGATGAAAACATGCATCTTCTGCTGCACCGCAGCGGCCAGCCCGAAGACACCTACTGGACCTTCTCCTACAGCCCGCTGCGCGACGATTTAGACCAGGTCGCCGGTTTCCTGAATGTCGCCATCGAGACCACTCGGGTGGTCACCATCGAGCAGCCGGCCGTCGCCAACGCCGAGCGGGTGCAATTGGCGCTGGCTGCCGGAGCGATCATCGGTACATGGTTCTGGGACCTACCCAGCAACCAGTTCACGGTCGACGAAGCCTTCGCCCGCAGCTTCGGTCTGGATCCGGCACTTGGCCGCCGCGGCCTGAGCCTGCAGCAGGTAGTTGAGACGGTTCACCCGGACGACATCGACAGCCTGCTCGCTGCCATCAACGAAGCGATTGCCCGCGGCGGCCCCTACGCCCACCAGTACCGCGTGCGCCGCGCCGATGGCCGTTATTACTGGCTGGAAGCCAACGGCCGTGTCGAGTTGGCAGCCGATGGTACGGGCCTGAGTTTTCCCGGCGTGCTGATCAACGTCGAAGAGCGCCGCGCCATCGAAGGGGAACGTGACCGTGCCATCGCCCGGGTCATGGCGCTCAATGCCGAGCTCGAACAGAAGGTTATTGCCCAGACCTTCGAGCGTGGCCGTACCTGGCAGATCACCCCGGATCTGCTCGGCGTGCTCAACCACGATGGCTACTTCGAGACCACCAACCCGGCCTGGCAGGCCACCCTGGGCTGGAGCGAGGAGGAACTGGCCAGCGTCCACTTCCTCGAATTCGTCCACCCCAAGGACCAGGCTGCCACAAAACAGGTGTGGATGAACTTCAAGAGCGCCGGTGAGCCGGCGCTGGGACTGGAGCACCGCTTCCGCTGCCGCAACGGCGACTGGCGCTGGCTGTCCTGGGTAGCGGTGCCCGACGGCCGCAAGACCTACTGCTCGGCCCGCGACATCACCCGAGAGAAACTCAACCGCGCCGAACTGCGCAAGCGCACCGCCGAACGTGACCGTCTGTGGGAAACCACCAACGACCTGATGGGATCGGCGGGGCTGGACGGCTACCTCAAGACCATCAACCCGGCCTGGACGCAACTGCTCGGCTGGGAGGCAGACACACTGCTCAGCGCGCCCTTTCTCGACGTGGTGGTCGAGGACGACTGGGCCGATGTGCTCAATCTCATGGAACGTCTGCGCCAAGGTGAAAAGGTCAGCGACTTCACCAGCCGGTTGCGCAGCAAGGATGGCGAAACGCGCACCTTCATGTGGACGGCCGGCCCGGATCCCTCCGGGAGGATCTTCCATTTCGTTGGCCGCGACGTCACAGCCCAGCACATGGCCGAGGAATCCCTGCGCCAGGCGCAGAAGATGGAGGCCATCGGCCAGCTGACCGGCGGTCTGGCCCACGATTTCAACAACCTGTTGGCTGGTATCTCCGGTGCGCTGGAGCTGATGCACTTGCGCATCGAACAGGGCCGTTTCCATGAGCTGGCCCGTTACATGAGCGCCGCGGAAACAGCCACTCGCCGCGCCGCCGCCCTGACCCATCGCCTGCTGGCCTTCTCGCGCAGGCAGACGCTGCTGCCCAGCCCCACAGACACCAACCAGTTGATCGCCGGCATGCTGGAAATGATCCAGCGCACCGTCGGCCCGGCCATTCGCCTGGAGAGCGATCTGCAGGCCGACCTTTGGACGGCTCTGGTCGACGCCTCGCAGCTGGAAAATACCCTGCTCAACCTGTGCATTAACGCCCGCGACGCCATGCCAGGTGGCGGCGTGATCAAGGTCAGCACCCGCAACCTGCAGATAGACGCAACCCAGGCCACCGCACTGAATCTGACGCCGGGCTCTTACCTGAGCCTGGCGGTCGATGACGATGGCGTGGGAATGCCCGCCCACATCGTTGCCCGCGCGGTGGAGCCGTTTTTCACCACAAAACCGATCGGCGAAGGCACCGGCCTGGGACTTTCCATGGCCTACGGCTTCGCCAAGCAATCCGGCGGGCAAATGCGCATCACGTCGGTTGAAGGTGAGGGTACGGTAGTAACGCTTTACCTGCCGCGACACAACGGTAACCCGCAGAGCGAAACCGAGCCGGGTAGCATTCCCGCACTCGAACCAGCGCAAGAACGCCAAGGCAAGACTGTACTGGTGGTCGATGACGAGCCAACGATTCGCCTGCTGGTCACCGATGTGCTGGAAGAACTGGGGCTGACGGTGATCGAAGCCGGCGACAGCGCAGCGGGCATCGGCCTGCTGCATTCGGACGCCGCCATCGACCTGTTGATCAGCGACGTCGGCCTGCCTGGTGGCATGAACGGCCGGCAGATGGCCGATGCCGGCAGGCAGCAGCGGCCAGGCATGCCGGTGTTGCTGATCACCGGCTACGCGGAAAATACGCTACTCACCGATGGTCAGTTGGCGCCTGGCATCACCGTGCTGACCAAGCCCTTCACTCTCGACGCTCTGGCCTCACGGGTGCGAGAACTGCTCGCCGAATAGCGGGCGGCGCTCAGTCCAGAGCGTCCTGGTAATCCTTGACGTACTGACTGGCCAGACTGGTCTTCTGCTGGTCGGTGAGCATCTTGCCGGCCTGCTGGAAGAAGGTGTGCTCCTCGTCTTCCAGATGATGGAAGATCTTGTCCTTGAGCTTGCGCGCCGTGGCGATCCACGACGGGCTGGAGGGGTCGGTTTCCTCCAGGGTTTCCAGCAGCTCGTCCATCTCGTGGTGCTCGGCCACCCCATGGCGGGACAGATCAACCCCGGCATCGTGCTTCATCAGCGGTGAATAGAAGAACCGCTCCTCGGCCCGGGCATGGGCCAGCAACTCGTCCTTCAGCTCGCTGTAACGCTCGGCCCGCTCGGGCGAATCACCGGTGGTAGCGAGCAACGCCTCGGCCATCGCCCGCTGACGGTCATGACTCTCGCGTAACGCTTCGAATATCTGCATGGATCACCTCATCGGCTAACGGCTGTGCGCGGCCTTTGAAGGCCATCTGCAGGTTGTGACCGAAGCGGCGAAAAGCGGGTTCAACACTTCGCTACTCCAAACCTGGCACGGTGCTTATGCACGACGTCTACAAGCTGACGCATCCGACAAGTTGCTTGCCTCTTGTACAACCTACAGCGCATCATGCCGCCACTCTTTCTGCGGTACCCGCCGATGTCCCATCGCCCCGCCCCTGCACCGCATGACGAAGAAGAGCGCGTTCTGTCGCTCGAGCACCTCGACATCCTCGACTCGGTACCCGAGCAGAATTTCGATGACGTGGTGCTGCTGGCCACCACCCTGTGCGACACCCCGATTGCATTGGTTTCCCTGGTCGACCGCGAGCGCCAGTGGTTCAAGGCCTGCGTGGGTCTGGAGGTGCGCGAGACGCACCGTGACCTGGCGTTCTGCGCCCATGCGATCCTCGAACCCGATGACGTGCTGGTGGTCGAGGATGCCGCCGAGGATCCGCGCTTCCAGCACAGCGCTCTGGTGCTCGGCGAACCGCACATTCGCTTCTATGCCGGTGCGCCGATTCGTACCGATGCCGGTCATCCGCTAGGGACCGTGTGCGTGATCGACACCAAACCACGCACCCTCCCTGCCCACCAGCGTCAGGCACTGCAGGCATTGGCCCGGCAGACTGCCGCTCTGCTGCAGCTGCGCCTGCTGGAGCAGCAACGCGAGCGCCGCGCCAGCAAGCTGCTTGATAAGCTGGAACAGGCCAAGGCGCGGCATCGCGAGGCCGAGGAGTCGCTGCGCCATGCACGCCGCGTGTCGTCACTCGGCATGCTCACCGCCAGCATCGCCCACGATGTCAATAACCTGCTGCAGGTGCTCAGCACCAGCCTGCAGATGGCACAGCTACGCGCACGGCGGCCGGCGGACGTGGAGCGCTTGACCCAGACTGGTCTGCAGGCGGTGGAGCAAGGCGGCAAACTGATCCGCCAGCTGCTCGCCAATGTACGCCAGGACGGCCCGGAGCTGGCCTGTGTGGATATCAGCGAGCGTCTTGAGGCCGCCCGTGAGCTGCTGGCCGGCACCCTGGGCGACACCGTCACGCTGGGCTTCGATCTGAGTGCTCGCGATGTCGGCGTGATGTGCGACGAGGTGCAGCTGCAGGCGGTGATGCTCAACCTGCTCAGCAATGCCCGCGACGCCATGCAGGGCCGCGGCAGGGTGTTGATCACCACGCACCAGGAACAACTACTCGGCGACAAACAGCTGAGCGACGGCAATTATTTGGTGCTGAGCGTGCAGGACGACGGTCCTGGCATGTCTGCCGAGCTGGCGGCCAAGGTATTCGACCCCTTCTTCACCACCAAGCAGGCTGGCAAAGGCACCGGGCTGGGCCTGGCCCAGGCTCGCGAATTCGCCAACACCACCGGCGGCGACGTGCGCGTGCTGACGACGCCAGGCGCGGGCACCACCATGCAGCTGTACCTGCGGATTCTGGGGCGAATCAGCGGCGTCGATCGAGCAGGTTGACGATCAAACGGTCCGCCCAGCCCCAGACGCGCTGACGCACACGGGTCCAGAACGGCCTTGCCTGCCACATCTCAAGGTCCACTTCGCGGCTCTGCGGGAAATCGGTCTCGAAGCTCTGCTGCACTGCTGCAGTGAAGCCGGCGTCCAGCGTCTCGACGTTGGCGTCGAGGTTGAAGCGCAGGTTCCAGTGATCGAAGTTGCAGGAGCCGACGCTGGTCCAGTCATCGACCAACACCATCTTCAGGTGCAGAAAACGCGGGCGGAATTCGAAGATGCGCACGCCGGCACGCAGCAACCGCGGGTAATAACGCTGCCCGGCAAAGCGCACCGGCGGGTTGTCGGTGTGCCGGCCACTGAGCAGCAGGCGCACGTCGACGCCGCGGCCAGCGGCCTTGCGCAGCGCCCGGCGCACACGCCAGGTGGGCAGGAAATATGGCGTGGCCAGCCACACCCGGTGCTGGGCGCCGTTAAGCGCGCGAACCAGCGATTGCAATATGTCGCGGTGCTGGCGGGCGTCGGCATAGGCCACCCGCCCCCAGCCTGGCCCCTCTTTTGGCAAGTGCGGCAACGGCTGACGGTGCGGGGTGAGGTACGGGCGCCAGGCGAAACGCGAGTTGTTGGCCTGCCATTGGCGGCCGAACAGCTGCAGCCAGTCAGCCACCAGCGGCCCGTCGATCTCCACCATCACCTCGTGCCAGGCGCTCTCGGGCTCGCCGGGCGTCCAGAAATCATTCGTCGAACCGGTACCGCCGACGAAGGCCACGCGGCTGTCGACCACCAGCAGCTTGCGGTGGTCGCGGTACAGATTACGCACGCCGCGCCGCCAGCGCAGCGGGTTGTACCAGCGCAGCTGGATGCCGGCATCGAGCATGCGCTGGCGGTCGGCGGCATTCAGTGCCTGACAGCCGAAGGCGTCGAACAGGCAGCGCACCGCCACCCCTCGCGCGGCCGCCTCGCACAGGGCCCGTAGCAGCGCGTCGGTGCAGGCACTGCTACACACCAGATACTGTTCGAGTTCCACCGTTTCACGGGCGGCATCGATGCAGGCGATCATCCGCGGGAAGAATGCCGGGCCGTCGTTGAGCAAGGTGAACTGATTGCCCTGACGCCAGGGATAGACCTGACCGGGCATCAGTCGCACACACAAAAAAGAGGGGAAAAACGGCGCATGACATCTCGGCAACAACGGAGGATGCGCCAAGATAGCCGGCGCCGTGCGCCTTGCAAAGGGCGGCGCCCATAAGCTGTCAGCGCGGCAGCTGATAGTCCTCGGGGCCGAGCAGGTCGAGCCCACACTCCAGGTTCTCGATCCAGTACAGAAAGGCGCTGATCATCTCGCCGCCCACGAACGGCCGGCCATGCTGCGGCACGATCATTTCCACGTCCATGTCGCGTACCATGGCGGCCCACAGGCGGCAGGCCTTGTTGCTGGCCATGTAGCGACGGTGAAAGCCGAGCATGCTCGGCACATGGGCGGCAAAGTCGGTAACCGGGCCGCTGTCATCGAGCATCGAGGCGCCCATGTCGCCGGAAAACAGAATCTTGCTCAGCGGGTCATAGAGCTGGAAGTTGCCCACCGAATGCAGAAAATGTGCGGGCACCGCCTTGAGGGTGCAACGCCCGAGTGCGAAAGACTGACCGCGGTCCGGCAGCGCGGTGATGCGGTCATAGGTGTTGATGCCGCGGCTCAACGCCAGGTAGTTGGCCGTCAGGTGCGGCAGAAAGCGCGCCCACAACTTGGAACAGATGACCTGGGCTTTGGTGTGCAGCAGCCACTTGTCGAGCGAGGCGATGATGTCCGGGTCCTGGTGCGAGGCAAAGATGTAGGTCAGCTCCTGCACCGGAATGTGCTTGGACAACTCCATGCTCAGCGGCACATAGGTCAGGTCGCCGCCGGGGTCGAGCAACAGGTACTGGTCGTTATCGATGATCAGGAACTGGTTGGACTGTACGCCCTCGCCACTGACCAGGTCGTCGAACATCATGCAGCGGTGGGTGCCGTTATCGAACAGCACGATGGGGTCGCGGCGCATACCGGCACACCTGTCAGGCAAAGGCGCCGAGCTTAGGCAGTGGCCTCTGCGTACGTGATGACCTGGATCAGCAAAAGCCGCCGATATTTCAGCGTTGCCCACACATGCGGCAGCGCCCACCAGTCATCACGCCCGTGCAGCTCGGGCAGCCGCCGTTCAAGGTGCCACGCCGCCATTGCCAGATCTGCACCAGCCGCCGCGCCGCCCAGACCGCGCCCAAAGCCGGCAACACGCCCAGCCACGGGAACATCGCCCGCGCCCAGTCCGCTACCGCGCCGCCCTGCCGGGAAAGGATCGCCAGCCCCATCATGGCGACCACGCCTCCGATGATGAGGATGAAGGGTACGGCGAGGTTGCGGATGAAGAACATGGGCAGTGGGCGCTCGAGGGGCTCAAAGACGCCCATGGTAAGCAAGCCGCACCTGTGCTGCACGCCTGATCGCAGCCTGGGCGCTGTCACACAAGCATCACCGAACCTTCATGGGCGTGACACCGGCACTGCCTAGCCTGAGCCTGTTTCCTGAGTTCGCTCAGGTCTGCAGGTCAATCCGGCCCGTGCGCAGCGAGGCTGCCCGGGACGCAAAGGAGGTAAGGCATGACCCAGAACGCCATGGCACCCGAGCGCAACACGTCCCGTCGCCTGCAGGCCGAGCGCCTGACCACGCCACGCGCCCTGCGCGAGGCCCAGGCCCTGCGCTTTCGCGTGTTCAGCGCCGAATTCGACGCCAAGCTCAAGGGCGCCGAACTGGGCTTGGACATGGACGACTACGACCTGCACTGCCGCCATATCGGCGTGCGCGACCTGAACAGCGGCGAGCTGGTGGCCACCACCCGCCTGCTCGACCACCAAGCGGCTGCCAGCCTGGGCCGCTTCTACAGCGAAGAGGAATTCGCCCTGCACGGCCTGCGCCACCTGCAGGGCCCGGTGCTGGAGATCGGCCGCACTTGCGTCGATGCCGCCTACCGCAACGGCGGCACCATCGCCGTGCTGTGGGCCGAGCTGGCCGAAGTACTCAACGAAGGCGGCTACCGCTATCTGATGGGCTGCGCCAGCATCCCCATGCAGGACGGCGGCATCCAGGCCCAGGCGATCATGCAGCGCCTGCGCGAACGCTACCTGTGCACCGAGAACCTGCGCGCCGAACCGAAGACGCCGCTGCCGGCGATGGAAGTCTCCGGTAACGTGATCGCCGAGATGCCGCCGCTGCTCAAGGCCTACATGCGCCTGGGCGCCAAGATTTGCGGTGAGCCGTGCTGGGACAAGGACTTCCAGGTCGCCGACGTATTCATCCTGCTCAAGCGCGACGAGCTGTGCCCGCGCTACGCAAAGCACTTCAAAGCCGCGGTCTGATCGACGACTTGCCCACAGCTCCCCGGCGCGGTAGAAATGCCTCGCCGGGCGCGGCTTTTTGGAACGCCCTTCTCTCCTATTTCCAGGCCCAACACTCCATGAGCAAACTGCGTCTGTATCTGCGCCTGAGCCGCCTAGCGGCAGTGCTTGCAGTCGGTGCACTGCTGGCCGCCTTGCTGGTGCCGGTCGAACGTCTGGCCCGCCGCGACCTGATGGGCTTACGCCAGCGCCTGACCCGCTGGTGGTTGGCCCGTTTGAGCAACGCCCTGCCCTTTCGCGTTCGCGTGCAGGGGCAACTGCCACGCAAGCCGATGCTGTGGCTGAGCAATCACATTTCCTGGACCGACATCCCGCTGATCGGCATGCTGGCGCCGCTGTCGTTCCTGTCCAAGGCCGAAGTGCGTACCTGGCCGCTGGCCGGCTGGCTGGCGCACAAGGCCGGCACCCTGTTCATCCGCCGCGGCGCGGGGGACGGCGGCCTGCTCAACCAGCAACTGGGTCGCCACCTGGGTGGCGGCCGCCACCTGCTGATCTTCCCCGAAGGCACCACGTGCGACGGCGCCGCCCTGCGCACCTTTCACGGCCGCCTGCTGAGCAGCGCCATCGAAAGCGGCATCGACCTGCAGCCAGTTGCAATTCGCTATGTTCGCGACGGTCAGCGCTGCAGCGTGGCGCCCTTTATCGGCGACGACGACATGCTCTCGCACCTGCTACGGCTGATGAAAAGCGATGTGGCCGAGGTGGAAATCCAGTTGCTCGAGCCGATTGCCAGCAACTCGGGCAACCGCAACGATCTGGCCCGCCGGGCGCAGGCGGCGGTTAGCGAGGCGCTTTATGGGCCGCAGCCGGAAGCGCAGGCGGCGGCTTGAAGCCGGCTCACCATCTTCCGAACTCATTTTTCTGCAGCGCAAAGGCGACAGGGCAAAAGCGCAATCCCAGCGACCGCGTAAGAGCGGCTTTAGCCGCGAGCTTTCCCGGCGGATCCTTCCATACTCTCAGGCACTGCTGCGGTTGTAGGAGCGCGCCATGCGCGCGAAAAAATCGCGGCCATGGCCCGCTCCCATAGGTAGTGCACTTGCGGGCGTTCTCACTACATCGCGACCACTGCCCGTGGAATTACCAAGAGATCGATCACGCCCGCCGCAACTGCGCACCATCACGCTGCAACCAACGCCGGAAGATCGGCTCGGCCAGAAACAACACCAGAAACAGCCGCACCACCTGCATGGCCGTCACCAGCGGCACCGCCAATTGCAGGGTTTCGGCCGTCAGGCTCATTTCAGCAATGCCGCCGGGCATCATCCCCAGGGTCAGGGACTGCACATCCAGCCCGCTCGCCCAGCCCACCAGCACCGCGCCGACGAACGCCACCAGCATCATCACCAGCGTGGTGACCAGCGTGCGTGCCAGGAATGACGGGGCGTAGCGAAAGAACGCGCGGTTGAAGAAGCAGCCCAGAGCGCTGCCGATCATCAGCTGGCCTACCTGGCTGGCGCCGGACGGCAGCGTGCTGTTCAGGTCGAAACCGATGCTCGCCGCGGCGCTGACCAGCAGCGGGCCGAACAGCCAGGGGTTGGGCTGGCGGTAGCGTTGTAACAGCCAGCCGGCCAACCCGGCCACCGGTAGGATCAGGGCCAGCCAGGGCCAGTCGACGTGAACCGTGTGGTGATGCACCTCACCATCGCCCAGCAGAAACTTGAACACCGCAGGCACCAGCAGCACCACCGCCACCACGCGCAGGCTCTGCGCCGCCGCCACTCGAGTCAGCTCGGCGCCATTGCGGGCGCCGAGGTTGACCATCTCGCCGGAGCCGCCCGGCATGCTGGAAAAGTACGCCGTGGCCATGCTTTCGCCGGTGCGACGCATGAACCAGACGCCAGCGATGCTGCTGAGCACGGTGATCAGCGCACCGACGATGATCGGCAGCAGATGCCCGCCGATCTGCGCCACCAACGCCGGCGTGAAGTGCAGGCCGATGCCGATACCGATGATCCACTGACCGACCTTGCGCCCGCCCGGTAGCGGCTGCAGCTGCCAGGTGCTGAGGCAGCGCACCAGAATCACCGCCACCAGCGAGCCGATCATCCAGGGCAACGGCCAGCCGATATAGGTCGCGATTACCGCGCCGAGAGCCCCGACCAGCGGTGTGCCCAGATGATTGCTCCAGTGGGTCTTGAACATTGCGTCCCCTTCGGTACGTGCACCAGCGGCCTGGTGATGGATCGAGATCGAGGTGGTCGCGGAAAACGGAAGGCGGATCTTGGATGTTTTTTATCGCTACGTTATTCACAGCCTGTCGAGCGCAACGGCATAAATCTAGAAATTCTGCCGGAGGCCTCGTGAATCGACCCGCTTATTATTGATCTTTAGTCGAATAAAAAACAATCCACCATTGAAAAAGCATCAGCCGCCCGGCATCTTTTCGTGGCTCCGTTTACGTAGCAGAATGCAGCGCCTGCCCGCCGATCGGCGCCGGCGAATCACCCCAGACAGGAATCGACGCTCACTGCCATGGCCCAGGACAACACCCCGTCGGCGGTACTCACTGCCCTGCAGAAGCGCGTCGCCCGCGAGGTGATCGCCTACGTGCGCCGTGAGCGGCTGCCCATCGGCCATCACCTGGCCGAGTCGCACCTGGCGCAAACCCTGAACACCTCGCGCACGCCGGTGAAGTTCGTGCTCAACCACCTCGCCGAGCGCGGCATGCTCAAGCACGACCGCAATCGCGGTTTCTTCCTGGCCCGCGCCGCGGAAGACCTCAACGAGCTGGTACAGGAAATCGCCGAGGCCGAGGAAGATTCGGTGTATCGCCGCTTCGTCGCCCTGCGCCTGTCACGGCAGTTGCCCGAGCAGTTCACCGAGATCGAGCTGATGCGTCAGTTCGATGTATCCCGCGCGGAGCTGCGCGCAGCGCTGTTGCGTATGCAGCAGGAAGGCTGGGCCGAGCAGCGCAGCGGTCAGGGCTGGAAGATGCTGCCGGTGATCGACTCCATCGAGGCTTACGAGGAGAGCTTCGCCTTCCGCTCGATCATCGAGCCGGCCGGGCTGCTGTCGCCGACTTTCCAGATCGACCGTGAGCTGCTGGCCAGTTGCCGCAAGCAGCAGGCGTTCATCGCCGAGGGCGGCTACCTGAGCATGACCATCGAGGAGCTCTACGAAGCCAACTCGCGCTTCCACGAGATCATCGCCGGCTTCTCCGGCAACCGCTTTCTGCTGCAGTCGCTCAAGCGCCTGGATCGCCTGCGTCGCCTGGTCGAATATCGCGTGGATGTGTCCCGCGAGCATCGCCGCGCGCAAGTCGAGCAACACCTTGAGATTCTCGACCTGATCGAACAGGGCGACCGCCTCGCCGCCGCCGACCGCATGCGCGCGCATCTGGAAGGCGCACGACGCAAGAAGGTCGACGCCACGCTGTTCGACAAATTGCAGAACACCGGTCAGGACTGATAACCGGCTGCGGCTTGCTCAGCCAACGGCGGGTGTCAGTGCCTCGCGCTGCTTCCGGGCGAAGGCCATCAGCTCGGGATAGAACACGCTGAAATCCTCGCTCAACGGCTCGTAAAGACGGCGCAGCTCGTCCAGCCCGCCGTCCAGCAAGCCTGGCCGTGACAAGCGCCGCGACATACCGGCGATCACCTGCCCCAGCACCTCGAACTCCTCGTAGCTACCCAGCCAGTCCTGCGCCGCCATACGTGGGGCGATACGCTGCAGGCTGCCGGGCAGCTGCGGTTCGGCGGCCAGCACGTGATAGACGCGGCTGGTGAAATGCTGCAGCGGCTGGTCGCTGTAGCGCTGCCAGTCGCGAGCCAGGCAATGATCGAAGAACAGGTCGAGAAAGATCCCGGCCACCCGCCGCCGCTCGACGGGAAAACGTGCCCGCGCCCTGGCCTGCAGCGGATGGTTGTCGGTAAAGGCGTCGATGCGCCGATGCAAGGCGATGCCCGCCTCGATGCTGGCCGGCCATTGCCCGGCCAGCGGCCCTTTGACGAAATCGCCATACAGGCTGCCAAGCAGTTCGGCGGGCGAATCGCCGCCCAAATGAAGGTGTGCGAGGTAGTTCATGGCGCCCAGCTTAAAGCCTCGCCCCGGCCACGGCGAGGGGCGCGCCATCATGCCGCTCGATATGCACTATCTGCTTGAACGATCTGTATATCGCCAAGTCTCGATATAAAGTTCGCCCCATCGCGATATACCGTTGCAGCTGCGCAGGAGAGCCGATGAACCCCGAAGAGTTGGACCTGGACGAAGTGATCAAGGCGCTGGCCCACCCCGTGCGCCGCGACATTCTGCGCTGGCTGAAAGAGCCCGAAGCGCACTTCGTGCAGCCCGATCACTCCTTCGAGATCGGCGTGTGCGCCGGCAAGTTCGACCAGGCCACCGGCCTGTCGCAATCCACGGTTTCGGCCCACCTGGCCACCCTGCAGCGAGCCGGATTGGTGACCAGCCGCAAGGTCGGCCAATGGAGTTTCTTCAAGCGCAACGATACGGCCATCACGGCCTTTATCGAGCGGATTACCTGCGAGCTCTGAGCAATAGGCGTCACAAACAGAACTGTTAACCCGTCCATCAACCTGTACCGAGCGAATGTTTCGAGGATCTAGGCAATGACCACACTGTTCGACCCCATCAAGATCGGCGATCTGGAACTCGCCAACCGCATCATCATGGCGCCGCTAACCCGTTGCCGCGCCGATGAAGGCCGCGTGCCCAACGCCCTGATGGCCGAGTACTACACGCAACGCGCCTCGGCTGGCCTGATCATCAGCGAAGCTACCTCGGTCACGCCGATGGGTGTGGGTTACCCGAACACCCCCGGCATCTGGTCCGATGATCAGGTACGCGGCTGGAGCAACGTCACCAAGGCCGTGCACGCCAATGGCGGCAAGATCGTTCTGCAACTCTGGCACGTCGGCCGCATCTCCGACCCGGTCTACCTGGACGGCGAACTGCCGGTCGCGCCCAGCGCCATCAAACCGGCCGGCCACGTCAGCCTGATCCGCCCGATGAAGGATTTCGTGACCCCGCGCGCCCTGGAAACCGAAGAGATTGCCGACGTCGTCGAGGCCTACCGCCAGGGCGCGGAGAATGCCAAGGCTGCCGGTTTCGACGGCGTGGAAATCCATTCGGCCAACGGCTACCTGCTCGATCAGTTCCTGCAGGACAGCACCAACCAGCGCACCGACAACTACGGTGGCAGCCTGGAAAACCGTGCCCGCCTGCTGCTGGAAGTCACCGATGCGGTATTGAGCGTGTGGGAGCCGGGCCGCGTGGGCGTACACCTGGCGCCGCGTGCCGACAGTCACGACATGGGCGACTCCAACCGCGCCGAAACCTTCACTTACGTGGCGCGCGAGCTGGGCAAGCGCAACATCGCCTTCCTGTGTGCCCGTGAGCACGAGGCCGACGACAGCCTGTCGCCAAGCCTGAAAGAGGCGTTCGGCGGCGTGTTCATCGCCAACGAAGGCTTCACCAAGGATCAGGCCAATGCCTGGCTGGCCAGCGGCAAGGCCGACGCCGTGGCCTTTGGCGTGCCCTTCATCGCCAACCCGGACCTGCCCGAGCGCCTGCGTCAGGACGCGCCGCTGAACGAGCCGCACAAGGACACCTTCTACGGCTCCGGCCCGGTCGGCTATATCGACTATCCGCGCCTGTAATTTTCTTTAGCTCCAACAAAAAGCCCGCGTAAAACGCGGGCTTTTTGTTGGCTGAGGACTATTTGAATAGTCTTAATGCGGTATTGGCGATCTAGCGAGCTAGAGCACTGCAAGGCAAAAATAGGCGAGTAAGCGGAGTGTACTTTTGTACATGAGCATTACGAACCTATTTTTAACGCAGCAGGGCCGACGCGCAGCAGATCGTTCTCAACGAGCGTCGATCTGCTGCTGCAAATTCTGTATCTGCGCCTGCAGGGTATTGATGCTGCGGGTGGTCTGCGCACGATAGGCATCGAACTCGGCGGTGCTGCTGCCGCTGTTGCTAGCCGCCGGGCGATTGTCCAACTCGCTCTTGAGCACCAGCATATCCTGCTCCAGGCGCTCGACAGCGGCGTTGGAATTGCCGGCCTTCTTCAGCGCATCGACTTCACCGGAAAGACTCTTGATCTGGGTCGCCAGCTTGCCGGCGTCACCCTGACTGCTCTTCAGTGAAGCCAGTTCGGTTTTCAGATTCGCCAGCTCGGTCTTCAGCGCGTCCTGGCCGCTGCTCAGGCTCTTCAGGCTGTCACCATACTTGCCGGCGTCGCCCTGAGCGGTCTTGAGGTCGGCGACCAGTTGCTCGATGCGCTTGTCCTGGCCGCTCTGCTGGCCACCGGCAGCCTGCTGCTGCTTACTCAGCTCGTTCAGCTTGTTCTCCAGCTGACGCACCTGCAGTTTCAACGCTTCGCTGCCGCTGGTGGAGGTCGACTCGGCCGCCACCACCTTGCCGGAAATATCCTGAATGCGTCCGGCGGCTTCCTCGCTGATGCGCGCGAAGCTTTCCTGGGTCGCCACCAGTTGCTGCTCCATCAGGCTGATCTGCTGAAAGCTCCACCAACCCAGGCCTACCAGGGCGATGCTCAGGGCACCAACCAGCGCCCACAGCGGCCCGGTGCTGGCCGCGCGCGGCGCCTTGGCGGCACGTGGCGCCGCGGCAGCACGAGCGTAGGGCTGCGGCTCGGGCTCGAAATCGTCGTCATCGCGGCGATCCGGAGTCAGGCTGGGTACGTCATCGAAGTCGTCGTGGGCATCGTTACGCATGTGGGAGACCTTGAGGAAAACAGGGTGGAGGCAAAGTGCCGCGCAGTATACCGATTCACGGCTGTCGCTAGGGTGTCGCAGTGCCAGTAATCGGGGGTTCGCAACGGCCTTTATTGGCCACAGAGACCCACAGCGAGCGGCTCGGGTTCCACGGCAGCCTAATGCGGGCGCCTAGCTCTGCGCTCTCCACCAGCGGCAGAACTCGTCAAGCGCCGGCCACAGGCCATGGCTTGCCTGATAGTCCAGATGCTCACGGGCCTGGCTGATGTCGAGGGAAAAGTTGCGGCTCATCACGTCCACCGCCAGGCGCGTCAGCGCGGGCTCCGGCCGACCGGGCAGCAGGCTACACACGCCTTCACTGGCCACCGCCAGGCTGCGCGCCACAGCAACCGGCACATGACGGGTGACCGGTGGTAATTCCAGCTGGCGCAGCACGTAGTTGACCACGTCCCACAGCGGCAGCGGCGCGCCATTGCTGATGTTGTAGGCCTTGCCGAGCGCCGGGCCGGCGGCCAGCAAGGCGCCGAACAGTGCGTCGTTGAGGTTGTGCACGCTGGTGAAGTCGACCTTGTTGAGGCCGTTGCCGATGATCGCCAGACGGCCCTTGCGTTGCAGGGCGATCATCCGCGGAAAGATGCTCACGTCCCCTGCCCCGGTAACGAACCGAGGGCGCAGCGCAAGCACTTCCAGGCCAAATTCCTGAGCGCCGAACAGGCGCTGCTCGGCGAGGAACTTGGTGCGCGCATAATGGTTGGCGAAGCGTTTGGGCACCTGCTCTTCGCGCAGGCCCATGTGATCGCGGCCATCGAAATAGATCGACGGCGAGGACAGGTGCACCAGGCGGCGCACACCGCGCTTGAGACAGGCCTCGATGACGTTCTCGGTGAGTACCACGTTGCCCTGGTGGAAATACTCGTAGCGCCCCCACAGGCCCACGGCGCCGGCACAGTGCACCACCGCCTCGACGTCGCTGCACAGCGACAACGCCAGCTCGGGATCGGCCAGGTCGCCCGGCGTGAACTGCGCGCCGCGGCGAATCAGGTGCTCGAACGCTTCCTCACGGCGGCCGGTGACGCGCACGTCCAGGCCCTGCTCGAGGGCGAACCGCGCGAAACGCCCGCCAATGAACCCGCTTGCTCCGGTGACCAGAATCTTCATCACGCCCTCCGCCCGCTGCTGCGCGCACTATAAGTGCGTCTTGCTGCCAGCGACAGCGGTGCTCATGCCAGCGGCACCAGATAATCGCCGGTATGACGTTGCAGGTGCCGGGTCAGTTGATCGAGCAGCTCGCCACCGTTGCGCCAGTGGTGCCAGTACAGCGGCACGTCGACGGATCGGCCAGGCAGCAGCTCGACCAACTCGCCGCGAGTCATGGCCTCGGTCATCTGCGGTTCAGGCACCATGCCCCAGCCCAGCCCTTCGGCAGTCAGGCGCAGGAAGCCTTCGGACGAGGGGCACAGGTGATGCAGAAAGCTGCCCGACAGGCCCAGCTCGCTCAGGTAGCGATGCTGCAGTTGATCATCCGGGCCGAACACGATGGCCGGCACCTGGGCGATGCGCGCGGTGCTAACTCCACCCGGAAAATGCCGGGCGATAAAGGCCGGGCTGGCCATGGCACGGTAGCGCATGGCGCCCAGCGCCAGGCTCCGCGCGCCGGATACCGGGCGTTCTGCTGCACACACGCAGGCGGCCACGTCACCGGCGCGCATGCGCTTGAGGCCAACCTCCTGGTCCTCGACCACCAGTTCCAGCAGCACCCGGTGGCTGGCGCAGAAGTCCGCTACGGCTCTTGCCCACCAGGTGGCCAGGCTATCGGCGTTGATGGCGATGCGCAGGCGCTGGGCTTCGCCGTCCGCTTCCAGAGCCGGCACCTGTCGCTGCAGGTCGCGTTCTAGCAGGCGCACCTGCTGCACATGGTTGAGCAGCTGCCGGCCCACATCGGTGGGTGTCGGCGGCGTGGCACGCAACAGCACCGGTTGGCCGATACGTGCCTCCAGCAATTTGATGCGCTGCGACACCGCCGATTGCGACAGACCCAGCACCTGGGCGCCGCGCTCGAAACCAGCCTGTTCGACGACCGCGGCAAGAGCGGCCAACAACTTGTAATCGAGCATCGATTTTCCTAATGAGCGATCAGCACTATTGGTTTTTCTTATACAGATGATCCGCGCAGACTGACAGCCATCAACCGCATTGCTGCGCACTTCAAGGACTCTCATCATGTGGCAGAGCTACACCAACGGCCTGGCGATCACCGCCGGCCTGATCATCGCCCTCGGCGCGCAGAATGCCTTCGTACTCGCGCAAAGCCTGCGCCGCGAACATCATCTGCCCGTGGCGCTGCTGTGCATCGTCTGTGACGCCCTGCTGATCAGTGCCGGCGTGTTCGGCCTGGCGACCCTGCTGCTGCAGAGCGAATTGCTGCTGGGTATCGCCCGCTGGGGCGGCGCCGCGTTTCTGATCTGGTACGGCGCCCAGGCCCTGCGGCGCGCCTGCCGCCCCGCCGGGCTGCAAACCGAGACCGGCGCCTCGCGATCGTTGCGCGCGGTCCTGCTGGCGACCCTGGCGGTGACTCTGCTCAACCCCCACGTATACCTGGACACCGTGCTGCTGATCGGCTCGCTTGGCGCTCAGCAGCCGGTTCCCTCGGCCTATGCAGCGGGTGCGGCCAGTGCGTCGATGCTGTGGTTCCTGTGCCTGGCCTTCGGCGCCGCCTGGCTCGCGCCCTGGCTGGCTCGCCCGCTGACCTGGCGGATCATCGATCTGGTGGTCGCGGCCATGATGTTCGCCATCGCCTGGCAACTGATCGCCAGCCCGCTGTAACGCCCGCATCACCGCGGCCCCAACTGTTATGCTGGGGCCCGCCTGACATGCAACGGAGCAACCGTGGAAACCAGCGTTTTTGTGATGGTCATTGCCGCCGCGGCCCTGCACGCCGGCTGGAACGCGCTGCTCAAGATCGGTCTGGACCGCTTTCTCACCGCCTCGCTGATCCAAATCGGTGCCGGCATCGTCGCCCTCCTCGCCCTGCCTTTCGTGGCCGTTCCTCATGCAGCTGCCTGGCCATGGATCATCCTCTCGGCGCTGCTGCATATCGGCTACAACCTGTTCCTGAGCCGCGCCTACCAACATGGCGATCTCGGCCAGGTCTATCCGATTTCCCGGGGCAGTTCGCCACTGCTGGTGGCGCTGCTTTCAATTCTCTTGCTCGGCGAAGTATTGCCCGCCGGCCAGTGGCTGGGCCTGAGTGTGCTGGTTGGCGGCATCTGGCTGATGGCGATCCGCGGCGGCCATGGCGCAAGCAGCCGTGGCCTTTTGGTAAATGCCCTGCTGACCGCCCTGTTCATCGCCGGCTACACCCTGGCCGACGCCAGCGGTGCCCGCGCCAATGGCGACCCGCTTTCCTATTCGGCGTGGCTGTTCGCGGTCAACGGTCTGGTCGCCGCACTGGTGATCATCGCCCAGCGCGGCCCGGCCGTGGTCTCCGCGCTCGGCCCGCACTGGCACGCCGGCCTGATCGGCGGCGCCATGTCGATGCTGGCCTATAGCATCGCCATCTGGGCCATGACCCACGCACCTGTGGCGCTGGTTTCGGCACTGCGCGAAACCAGCGTGGTGTTCGCCCTGCTGATCGGCCGGCTGTGGCTCAAGGAAAGCCTGCCACCGCTGCGCGCCATGGCCTGCCTGATCATTCTCGCCGGCGTAGCGATGATGAAACTGGCCTGAAACGGCCCGCAACGGCTCTGGCAAGCTATCCCGCACAGTTGCTGCGTGGTTATGGCGTAGCCCCGGTGCTATGATCCTTGCCCTGCGTCGCAAAGGGTATAAACCCGCCGACGCAAGTTTGGCCGCCCGTGATCGGCCTTGCGCTCATCGCAACTGACCTGATTAGGAGAATAACCATGGCTTTCGAATTGCCGCCGCTGCCCTACGCACACGATGCTCTGCAGCCGCACATCTCCAAGGAAACGTTGGAGTACCACCACGACAAGCACCACAACACCTATGTCGTGAACCTGAACAACCTGGTGCCTGGCACCGAGTTCGAAGGCAAGAGCCTGGAAGAAATCGTCAAGACTTCCTCCGGCGGCATCTTCAACAACGCCGCCCAGGTGTGGAACCACACCTTCTACTGGAACTGCCTGAGCCCGAACGGCGGTGGCCAGCCGACCGGCGAACTGGCTGCAGCCATCGACAAGGCCTTCGGTTCCTTCGACAAGTTCAAGGAAGAGTTCAGCAAAGTCAGCATCGGCACCTTCGGTTCCGGCTGGGGCTGGCTGGTGAAAAAGGCTGACGGTTCCCTGGCCCTGGCCAGCACCATCGGCGCCGGCTGCCCGCTGACCAGCGGCGACACCCCGCTGCTGACCTGCGACGTCTGGGAACACGCCTACTACATCGACTACCGCAACGTACGTCCGAAGTATGTCGAGGCGTTCTGGAACCTGGTCAACTGGGACTTCGTGGCGAAGAACTTCGCTGCCTGAGCCCTGCCTAGGTAAGTAAAGATGCCCTCCTGATGCGAGTCAGGGGGGCATTTTTGTATCCACCATAAATTCACGGCCGCGACGAGCGGCCTCAAGGCCTGTCGTTTTTTTCCGAAACAGACCTAGGGTCTGTTGACGGTTCAACGCGAGCCGCGTTGCCGCGAGAAATCTCGCTAGGCTAGGCGGAGGACGCAGGGAATGGTTATTCCCTTGCCAAGTCCTCCAACGACGCATGGCGAGATTTCCCGCGCAACCCGAAGGGCCGGGTCCGTTTTGCCGCGACACTGCGTTTCTCGCCGGCTCATTTAGCCAGCTAAACTTCGCGGCTCGTGCCTTGCCTCGCGGCAAAACGGACTCCGGCGCGGCCGTGCGTGAAACATCAACAGACCCTGGGTGCGACAAGATTGGGCGTCGCGCACATGCGGCCTTTGACTGGCACCGCGAGTTTGCCAATACTCAACCCAATCCGGCGCCGGTTATCGCACAAGGAACTGCCATTTGAAGCTGGAACTCAAGCACAGCTTGTCCGTGAAACTGCTGCGCGTGGTGCTGTTGTCCGCGCTTGCCGTGGGCGTGGTGCTAAGCCTCGGGCAGATCGTGTTCGACATGTACAAGACCCGTCATTCGATCACCAGTGACGCCCAGCGTATCCTTGGCATGTTCCGCGACCCTTCCACCCAGGCGGTCTACAGCCTGGATCGCGAGATGGGCATGCAGGTGGTCGAAGGCCTGTTTCGCCACGACTCGGTACGTGAAGCCTCCATCGGCCATCCGGGTGAGCAGATGCTCGCCGAAAAGAGCCGCCCCCTCGCCGACCTGCCCATGCGCTGGCTGACCGACCCGATTCTTGGTGAAGAACAGCGCTTCAGCACACGCCTGGTTGGCCGCGAGCCGTACAACGAATATTACGGCGACCTGAATATCACCCTGGACACCGCGTTGTACGGGGAAAGCTTTCTCACCAACTCGGTGATCATCTTCATCTCCGGCGTGCTGCGCGCACTGGCAATGGGCCTGGTGTTGTATTTGGTCTACTACTGGCTGCTGACCAAGCCCCTGGGCCTGATCATCCAGCACCTGAGCAATATCAACCCGGACCGCCCCAGCGAGACCAAGCTGCCAATGCTTGCCGGCAACGAGCGCAACGAGCTCGGCCTGTGGATCAACACTGCCAACCAGCTGCTCGCCTCGATAGAACGTAACACCACCCTGCGACGCGAGGCGGAAACCAGCCTGCAGCGCATGTCGCAGTACGATTTCCTCACCAGCCTGCCCAACCGCCTGCAATTGCAACAGCAACTCGAACAGATCCTCGAAGACTCCGGGCGCATGCAGCGCCGCGTCGCGGTGCTGTGCGTCGGTCTGGATGACTTCAAGGGCATCAACGAACAGTTCAGCTACCAGACCGGCGATCAGTTGCTGCTGGCCTTGTCCGACCGCCTGCGCAGCCACAGCGGCCGGCTCGGCGCTCTGGCGCGCCTGGGCGGCGACCAGTTCGCCCTGGTGCAGGCCGATATCGAGCAACCCTACGAAGCTGCCGAACTGGCGCAGAACGTGCTCGACGACCTGGAAACGCCCTTCACCCTCGATGACCATCAGGTGCAACTGCGCGCCACCATCGGCATCACCCTGTTCCCGGAAGATGGCGACAGCCCTGAAAAGCTGCTGCAGAAAGCCGAACAGACCATGACCCTGGCCAAGAGCCGCTCGCGCAACCGCTACCAGTTCTACATCGCCAGCGTCGACAGCGAAATGCGCCGCCGCCGCGAGCTGGAAAAGGACCTGCGCGACGCCCTGGCGCTGAACCAACTGCACGTGGTCTACCAGCCGCAGATCAGCTATCGAGACCATAGCGTGGTCGGCGTCGAGGCGCTGCTGCGCTGGCAACATCCGCAGCACGGCTTCGTCGGCCCGGATCTGTTCATCCCGCTGGCCGAGCAGAACGGCAGCATCATCCCCATTGGCGAATGGGTACTCGACCAGACCTGCCGCCAACTGCGTGAATGGCATGATCAGGGCTATGGAGAGCTGCGCATGGCGGTCAACCTGTCCACCGTGCAGCTGCACCACGCGGAGCTGCCGCGGGTGATCAACAATCTGATGCAGATGTACCGCCTGCCCGCCCGCAGTCTTGAGCTGGAAGTCACCGAAACCGGCCTGATGGAAGACATCACCACCGCTGCCCAGCACTTGCTGAGCCTGCGCCGCTCCGGCGCACTGATCGCCATCGACGACTTCGGCACTGGCTACTCCTCACTCAGCTACCTGAAGAGCCTGCCGCTGGACAAGATCAAGATCGACAAGAGCTTCGTGCAGGATCTGCTCGAAGACGAAGACGACGCCACCATCGTGCGCGCCATCATTCAGCTGGGCAAAAGCCTGGGCATGCAGGTCATCGCCGAAGGCGTGGAAACCGCCGAGCAGGAGGCCTACATCATCGCTCAGGGCTGCCATGAAGGTCAGGGCTACTACTACAGCCGGCCGCTGCCTGCACGCGAGCTGACTCAATACCTCAAGCAGTCCAGCCGCTCGCAGCGCCTGATTAACCCCGCCACGCTTTGACAGACCGTTGAAAAACTACCTAGCCGCCGGCGTTTTTTAACGGTCTGTAGACTCCCCTCTCCCACCCAATGGCGCAAACCTCGCGATTGGGTGCTGGCACATCGACCCTTTGCTTAAAATGCAAATCTTTCGCATTATGTTACAGCTCGCGTGGAGCCTCCACGCGCTCCCCCATTAACACGCAAAGGATTTCGTCATGATTCGTATGCCCCTGGCCTCTGCCAGCCTGCTGACCATCGCTATCGCCCTGGCGGGGTGCGGCGAAGACAAGGCGCCTGCCAACCAAGCCGCTGCCCCGGCTGCGCAAGCGACCAGCAGCGCACCTGCAGCAGCCGGCGCCTTCGACGAAGCCGCTGCAAAGACCGTGGTCAAACATTACGCCGACATCGCCTCGGCCGTGTTCGACGACGCCGCCAGCACTGCCAAGAAACTGCAGAGCGCCGTCGATGCCCTGCTCGCCAACCCCAACGATGAAACCCTGAAGGCCGCCCGCCAAGCCTGGCTGGCCGCTCGTGTACCTTATATGCAGAGCGAAGTGTTCCGCTTCGGCAACACCCTCGTCGACGACTGGGAAGGCCAGGTTAACGCATGGCCCCTTGACGAAGGCCTGATCGACTACGTCGATTCCGACTACCAGCACGCCTTGGGCAACCCGGCGGCCAGCGCCAACATCATCGCCCATACCGAGATTCAGGTCGGCGAAGACAAGATCGACGTAACCGAAATCACTCCGGATCTGCTGGCCAGCCTCAACGAGCTGGGCGGTTCCGAAGCCAACGTCGCCACCGGCTACCACGCCATCGAATTCCTGCTCTGGGGCCAGGACCTGCACGGCACCGGCCCAGGCGCTGGCGAGCGTCCGGCTACCGACTATGTAGTGGGTAACGGCGCCACCGGCGGCCACAACGAGCGTCGCCGCGCCTATCTGAAAGCTGCCACCGATCTGCTGGTCGCCGATCTAGACGAAATGGCTGGTCAGTGGAAAGCCGGCGTGGCCGACAACTACCGCGCCACCCTGGAAGGCGAATCCGCCGAGAACGGCCTGCGCAAGATGCTGTTCGGCATGGGTAGCCTGTCCCTCGGCGAGCTGGCTGGTGAGCGCATGAAGGTCGCCCTGGAAGCCAACTCCACCGAAGACGAGCACGACTGCTTCAGCGACAACACCCACAACTCGCATTTCTACAACGGCAAAGGCATTCGTAACGTCTACCTGGGCGAGTACAAGAAGGTCGACGGCAGCACCATGACCGGCCCGAGTCTGTCCGAGCTGGTCGCCAAGGCTGACGCCGCCACCGACAGCACCGTGAAGGCCGACCTGCAAGCCACCGAAGCCAAGCTGCAGGCGCTGGTCGACAGTGCCGAGAAGAACAACGTGCACTTCGACCAGCTGATCGCAGCCGACAACGCCGAAGGCCAGCAACTGGTGCGCGACGCCATCGCCGCCCTGGTCAAGCAGACCGGTGCCATCGAACAGGCCGCCGCCAAACTGGGCATCAACGACCTGAACCCGGACACCGCCGATCACGAGTTCTGATCGACGCGCAGACTGCGTAACGAAAAGCCGGTGCGAGCGTTCACACCGGCTTTTTTATTTGGCCCATGACCGCAGGCGTTACTTGCACGAATGCTCATGGCGCACGTCGCCTATAGCGGCCTGATGCGCCAGCGATTAAACGCAAATCCATCTTATTTAAAGCGGCGCGGACTGCTAAGATTGCCGCCCTCGATTTCAGCTCTGCGGATCCATCCATGCCCGCGTCACCCGGTCGCCTGCTGCCATTGCTGTGTTTGGCTCTCGGCCTGAGCGCCTGCGATCAGTCGCCCACCTTCACCAGCGCCGAACCCGGCGAAGCGCTATCCGGCGGCGCCGCCACCGTCTCGCGTAGCGACCGCGTGGCCTTCTCCCTGCCCTCTGCCAATCTGGCGCCCGAGCGCCGCCTGGATTTCAGTGTGGGCAACAGCTTCTTCCGAAACCCCTGGGTGATCGCGCCGTCAACCACCACCGCCCGTGACGGCCTCGGCCCGCTGTTCAACACCAACGCCTGCCAGAACTGCCACGTGCGTGATGGCCGCGGTCATCCGCCGGAGCCGGGCAGCGTCAACGCCGTGTCGATGCTGGTGCGCCTGTCGATTCCGGCCGGCGATGCCGATCGCGCCGCACTCGAGCGCCTTGGCGTGGTGCCCGAGCCTACCTACGGCGGCCAGCTGCAGGACATGGCCAATCCCGGCGTCGCTCCGGAAGGCAAGGTGCGCGTCGAGTACAGCACCGAACAGGTGCGCTTCGCTGACGGGCACAGCATCGAGCTGCGCAAACCGCAGTTGAACATCAGCCAGCTCGGCTACGGGCCGATGCATCCGGATACGCTGTTCTCGGCGCGCGTCGCCCCGCCGATGATCGGCCTGGGGCTGCTCGAAGCGATTCCCGAAGAAGCGATCATGGCCAACGCTGATCCGGAAGACCGCGATGGTGACGGCATAAGGGGCGTGCCAAACCGGGTGTGGGACGATGCCCGCCAGGAAACGGTGCTGGGCCGCTTCGGCTGGAAGGCCGGGCAGCCGACGCTCAACCAGCAGAACGCCCACGCCTTCCTGCAGGACATGGGCCTGACCAGCACTCTCTTGCCCACCGACGGCTGCACCGAGGCGCAGACCGCCTGCCGCCAGGCGCCCCACGGCGGCGAGCCTGAGGTCAGCGATAACATCATGAGCATGGTGCTGTTCTACACCCGCAACCTCGCTGTACCGGCGCGGCGCAAGGTCGGCGATGCCCAGGTGCTGGCCGGCAAGACCCTTTTTCATAGCGCCGGCTGCCAGGGCTGCCATACGCCCAGCTTCGTCACCGCCGCCGATGCTGCCGAACCGGAGCTGGCGGGCCAGACCATCTACCCCTACACCGACCTGCTGCTGCACGACATGGGCGACGGCCTGGCCGATGGCCGCGACGAATTTCGCGCCAACGGTCGCCAATGGCGCACCGCGCCGCTGTGGGGCATCGGCCTGACCGAAACGGTCAGCGGCCACACCCAGTTCCTGCACGACGGTCGTGCCCGCAATCTGCTCGAAGCCATCGCCTGGCACGGCGGCGAAGCCGAAGCGGCCAAGCAGCAGGTGCTGCAATTTTCCAGCGAGGAGCGCGCCGCGCTTCTGGCGTTTCTGAACTCACTGTAAGGAGCCGCGCATGATCCGTTCTCCGCTGACCCTCGCCCTGCTGGGCCTGACCCTGGCTGCGTGTTCCCCGGCCGACCCACAGGCCACCATCAGTTCGGCGTTGGCCGAAGGCGTTTTGCTGCCGGCCCACGCCACCTGGAAAGAAGCCGACGTGGCCCTGGCCAGCAGCGCCAAGGCCTTCTGCGCAGGCCAGGAAGACCTCGGCCGGGCGCGTCAGGCATTCCTTACCGCGCAAAGCGCGTGGGCCAGCCTGCAGCCTCTGGCGGTCGGTCCGCTGGCCGAGGGCAACCGCGCCTGGCAGGTACAGTTCTGGCCGGACAAGAAAAATCTCGTGGCGCGCCAGGTCGAAGCACTGGTCAAGGCCAAGCCACAGCTCGGCACAGCCGATCTGGAAAAGGCCAGCGTGGTCGTCCAGGGGCTCACCGCTTACGAATACCTGATGTTCGATCCCGAGATCGATCTCCAGAACGCCGAGCAGAAAACCCGCTACTGCCCGCTGCTGGTGGCCGTCGGCGAGCATCAGCAGGCGCTGGCCACCAGCGTGCTGGAGCAGTGGCAAGGCGACAATGGTGCCCTGGCGCTATTTCGCACTTTCCCCAACGAGCGCTACGCCGAAGCGGGTGAAGCGATCTCCGATATGCTGCGCACCCAGGTCAGCGCCATCGACGGCCTGAAGAAGAAACTCGGTGCCCCGCTGGGCCGTCAGAGCAAAGGCGTTCCACAGCCCTACCAGGCCGAAGCGTGGCGCAGCCAGGCCAGCCTGAGCAACCTGAGCGCCACACTGAGCGGCGCCGAGCAGCTCTGGCACGGCGCCAAGAACGATGGCCTGCAGGCCTTGCTGGGCAGCGATCAGGACGATCTCAAGAAACGCATCGACGCTGCCTACGCGGAAAGTCGCAAGCAACTGGCCGGCCTGCAGCGCCCGCTCGGCGAGCTACTCGCCGACGATGCCGGCCGCCAGAGCCTCAACGCCTTCTACGACAGCCTCAACGTGCTGCACCGCCTGCACGAAGGCGAACTGGCGCGAGCGCTGGGCATCCAGCTGGGCTTCAACGCCCATGACGGAGACTGAACCATGAGCATGAAACGCCGGGCGTTTCTCGGCCTGAGTGCCACCCTGCTGGCTGCCGGCGCCGTTGGTGGCTGGAAGCTGACCCACACCGGTCACCAGCCACTGCTGCTATCGGCACGCAACGATGAAGGCGGCAAGCATTACGCGGTCGGCTATCGCCTCGACGGCGAGCGCGCCTTCGTCACCCAGGTGACCGAGCGCTGCCACGACGTAGTGCCCCACCCCAGCCTACCGATGGCGCTGTTCGTCGGGCGCCGCCCGAGCACCGAGAGCTATCTGATCGACACCCGCGACGGCCGCCTGCTGCACACCCTGCGCAGCGAGAAGGGTCGGCATTTCTACGGCCACGCGGTGTTCCACAAGAATGGCGAATGGCTGTACGCCACCGAGAACGACACCCGCGATCCCGGCCGTGGCGTGATTGGCGCCTATCGCCTGGAAGGCGAAACGCTGGTGCACCGCGACGAGCTTTCCAGCCACGGCCTGGGGCCACACCAGCTGCTGTGGATGCCCGACGGCGAAACCATGGTAGTGGCCAACGGCGGTATTCGCACCGAGGCGGAAAGCCGGGTGGAGATGAACCTCGACGCCATGGAAGCCAGCCTTGTGCTGATGGGCCGCGACGGCACGCTGCATAGCAAGGAACAGCTGCCCGAGCCGATGAACAGCGTGCGCCACCTGGCCGTGGCCAGCGATGGCACCGTGGTCAGCGGCCAGCAGTACATGGGCGATCCGATGGACGCCGTGCCCCTGGTGGCGATCAAGCGCCCGGGCCAGCCGTTCCAGCACTTCCCCATGGCAGACGCGCAGCGCCAGATGATGAGCCAGTACACCGCCAGCGTCGCCGTGCACAGCGAGCTGCGCCTGCTGGCGATGACCGCCCCGCGCGGCAACCGCCTGTTCATCTGGGATCTGGACAGTGGCGCCGTGCGCCTGGACGCAGCCCTCCCCGACTGCGCCGGCGTCGGCGCGGTGGAGAACGGCTTCGTGGTCAGCGCCGGTATCGGCCGCTGCCGCCTTTACGACTGCCGCAGCGAACGCATCGCCATGCAGGCGCTGGAGCTGCCAGCGGGCTTCTGGGATAACCACCTGCGCCTGGCTTGATTGCTGTCAACGGTGGGAGCGCAGCGTGTACTCGGTTTTTCGCGGGCATGGCCCGCTCCCACTGTCACGAACTCCTAAAACATTGCCAACGTAGGATCGGTCGGGCTGCGTAGGTGAACCCCATCAACGCTCGATGGGTTGCACCCATCCTGCGGCTGCGACTGACGTGCAGAAAGGTGGCTGGAGCGGCCGTTCGTGTAAATTGTAGGAGGGGCTTTAGCCCCGAGCTTTATGAGGGCGTAAAGAGCTTGGGGCTAAAGCCCCTCCTACAAAAAAAAGCAGCACCCGATATCCGCTTCTGTCTTAAAGCAACCCCAACTGCTCCGCCCGCGGCTCGTTGTCGGTGTACGGCGGCAATGGCGGAAGGTCCGGTAACCGCTCGCTCAACAGCGCGTGAAAACGCAGCGCCTGAGCCGCGGCCAGGTGGTTGTCCGGGGTGTGCAAGAATACATGGGGCGTCAGGCCCTGTTCGATCCAGGCGGCGATCTTGTCCAGCCAGGGCTCGAGAAACGGCTGGTTGGCGTCCAGGTCCGGCCCGCCGATGAAGCGCACCTGGGGGCTGTCCGTGAACGCCGCCGGGCGAATCGGCAGACGCGGTTTCTTGGCCTGAGCATGCAGCACCGCCGGGTCGCGGGACGTGCAACTGAACAGCGCCCGGGAATCCAGGCAGATACGCTCGACGCCACGCTCGTGGAGCAGCCGGTTGAGTACCCGCTCCTCGTCGCCCTTGTCGAAGAACGCCGAATGGCGCACTTCTACGGCGATCCGCCGGTTGGCGAATTCGTCCAGCCACACCGCCAGCTCCCCCAGCCGTGAAGGGCCGAACTGCGCCGGCAGCTGCAACCATAGCGGTGTGATGCGCTCGCCCAGCGGTGCGAGCAGATCGAGAAATGCCTGGGTGCTGCCCAACTGGTCGCGCAGATCGCCTTCGTGGCTGATGTCCTTGTGTACCTTGGCGCAGAAACGGAAATGCGCCGGCATGCGCGCCACCCAGCGCTCGAGCTTTTCCGCGTCAGGCCGTGCATAGAAGGTGGTATTGCCCTCCACCGCGTTGAACACGCGGCAGTAGTGTTCCACGCTGTCGCTCATGTTCAGGTCGGGCGGATAGAAGCTGCCGCGCCAGGCGGGCTCGTTCCAGGAAGGACAACCAAGAAAATAGGGAAGCATCGCGAATCGCTAGACAGCCAAAACGGCTATTGTGCCTGAGCCAGACAGCTCAGCGACCGCCAATCGATCAGGCGTAGAGGTCGAGGCCCAGAATCTGCTGGGCATCCTGATCGCGGGCGAACGCGGCGGTGCTGCTGTAGCTGGCGATGGCCTGGGCGGCGCGGTTGCTCATGGCCGGCTGGTAGGTGGTGTCCAACGCGCGCACGGGGTAGTTGTCGGTGCTGGCATTGCTCTGTTGCACACGACGAATCTGCGGAGTCTGTTCGAAGCCCTGGGTGGCTGCGGTAGGGGCCGGCTGCTCACGCTTTACTTCCGTTTCCCGGTTCGCCTCACGATAGGGCGTAACCGCAGTCCCCGAGCGGGGGCCACGATCCGGTGAATAGGGCGCGATGTTACCGTCGATACGCATCAATGAAGGCTCGGCAGGAAGGCGTGCGGAAGTAACGGCAATTTAGCCGCGTCGTCCGCCCTTGGCAATTAATGTCGGTAAGTTGACGACAAAAGGACGACCCTTTCGTCGCTCGGTGATCAAAAGCCCGCCGGTGGCGGCATCTTTGGCGTCGCGACCTGATCGCGCAGGTAGATCGGCTGGGCCTGATCGGCCACCACCGCCTCGCCGCGGGCCCAGGCGAAACGGGCCAGGCTCAGCAGATCTTCGGCATGGGGCAGCATCGCCCCGTCGCAGGCAGCGACCTGGCCACCGATGCGCTCGGCGAAGGTGCCCCAACCGGTGCCGGCGCCAAACCACTCGCCGTGGGCGTCGTCCGGCAGCAACGCGCGCTCTGGAGCCAGTACGGCTTCGCGCCCGACCAGACGCATCTCGCCCGCCTCGGCCCGGTAGCAGCCCCAGTACACCTCATCCATCCGCGCATCGATGGCGGCAGCGACCTGGCTGGCGCCATGCTCACGCTGTGCGCGCTGCGCCAGCACGGCCAGATTGGAAACCGGCAGCACCGGGCGATCCAGCGCGAAGGCCAGTCCCTGGACCACGCCGATGGCGATACGCACGCCGGTGAAGGCGCCCGGACCACGACCGAAAGCGATGGCATCCAGCGCCGACAGTGCGACGCCCTGCTCGGCCAGCAGCGTCTTGATCATCGGCAGCAGCTTCTGCGCGTGCAGGCGCGGAATCACCTCGTAGTGGCTCATCACGCGGCCGTCATGCAGCAAGGCGACGGAGCAGGCTTCGGTGGCGGTATCGAGGGCCAGCAGAGTGGTCATAGCGATCTGTAGAGGTAGCTGAGCGGGCGGGCATTAAAACGGTTTGGGGCGTTTTTTTCCAGCACGGCGGGCCAACTGGCGCTACGCAGTGGCCAGGCGGCCACTAGATAAACAACCGGCGCCCTGGGGGCGCCGGCGATCAGGATCAACGATCCAGGGCGGGGGTTACCACTTCTCGATAACGGGCTTGGCGTCCCAGGCCTTGAGGGGCTCTTTCGACCAGGTGCCATAGCCGGCATTCGGGAACACGATCCACTCGGTGCCCCACTTGGCCGACTCGGCATCGGCAGTGGCGCGCTGCTCGGCCACCGGTTTTTTGCGGAAGCGCGCATCGAAATCATGCAGGGTGTCGCCGAGCAGCATCACGATGCGGTAGTCCTTGGCGACCAGCTCGCGGCGCTCGACCTTGGGTGGGCCAAGCAGCAATACGCTGTCGGTGCTGACCTGAGGTAGCTCGAGTTTCTTGAGCGCCTTGAGGGTGTAGTCCTTTTGCTCCTCGGAGCGGTCGGACACGTAGCGAATGGTCACGCCCAGCTTGTCGGCGTGCTCGAGAAATTTCTTCGCACCGGGGATCAGCACCGGATCACCATCACGCTCCCACGGCAGCCAGGTATCCCAGCCGTCATAGCTGTGGCAGTTGGCGAGGTCGCGCGCCAGCAACGCAGAGTTGTCGATCACCGTTTCATCCACATCGGTGACGATGGCCAGCTTGGAAGGATCCTTGGCCTTGGCCACAGCGGCGTCGAGCTTCTCGGTGGCGATGTTGTAAGCCTGCATCTGCAAGGCACGAACTTCCGCAGATTGCTGCTGGTAGCGCAGCGCCATGGTGAACTGGTCAACCGAGCAGTCGCCCTTCTTCTCGGGGGCGCCGTCGGCCAAGGCGACGGATGCAGTCAGTGCCGATACCAGGGCGATGGGCAAGCAGGCGAATCTTCTGTTCTGGGTCATGGAATGCACTCTGATGGAGGGTGGGTTGTAGCCGCCTTTCTCGAAGTTCTTCGTGACGGTCGATCAAACCAGCCCGCGCAGCGGCGCGCCGGCTGGAATTCGGAACATGCCAGATGGCGATGGAGAAGCCCGATAGTAACGAAACGGCAGCGACCGTGGCTGCCTGACAGCGACCCGACTTGGGCCCGTGATCGCTCTGGCATGCCCAGAAACGACAACGGCCCGCAAGCGGGCCGTTGTTGAAGTGGGTCAGGTCAGCTCAGCGCTGCCAGCACCTTGGCGGTGATCTGCTCGACCGAGCCGACGCCTTCGATGGCGCTGTACTTCGGCGTGCCTTCGGCGGCCGACAGCTTCTGGTAGAAGTCCACCAGCGGCTTGGTCTGCGAGTGGTAGACCGACAGGCGATGACGCACGGTGGCTTCCTTGTCGTCATCACGCTGGATCAGGTCTTCACCGGTTTCATCGTCCTTACCAGCCACCTTCGGCGGGTTGTGCTCGGTGTGGTAAACGCGGCCCGAACCCGGGTGCACGCGGCGACCGGCGATGCGACCGACGATTTCTTCGTCGTCGACGGCGATTTCCACCACGTGGTCGATCTGCACGCCAGCATCTTTCAGGGCCTGAGCCTGCGGAATGGTGCGCGGGAAGCCGTCGAACAGGAAGCCATTGGCACAGTCAGGCTGAGCGATGCGTTCCTTGACCAGGTTGATGATCAGCTCATCGGAAACCAGGCCGCCGGCGTCCATCACACTCTTGGCTGCCAGGCCCAGCTCGGTGCCGGCCTTGACCGCAGCACGCAGCATGTCGCCGGTGGAGATTTGCGGAATGGAGAATTTCTTGGTGATGAAACCTGCCTGAGTACCTTTGCCGGCACCGGGCGCCCCCAACAGAATCACGCGCATCGATGTGCTCCTCAAGTTCTTGGTATTGTGGACTCGCCTTGCGGGGCCAATCGCAACTGGATTTCGGCAGCCCGGCCAGGTGCCGAACTGTCAGAAGGTCGATCAAGATACACAGCGCTCCAATGCCGCACAAGCCGTTGAAAAGTCGCAGTTCGTGTCGACTTGCCGTTACGCTGGTACAGCTTGAGCGCAGCGGTGATGGCCGCGCCATCCCACCAAAGTCGAAAGCGCGCCGCACCCTGATCTATATCTGGCAATTCATCCCTGAATCAAAGCTTTTGCCAGCACGATCATTCATCAATGCAGCGCGCTCGATAGCGCCTCAACCTGTGTTGCGCAGCCCTGCCGCGATACCCGCCACACTGACCAGCAACGCCTGTTCCAGAGCGCTTCCGGGCTCCTGTTCACGCTGCCGTGATCGGGCCAGCAGCTCGGCCTGCAGCAGGTGCAGCGGGTCGAGATAAGTGTTGCGCACGGTAATGAACTCCAGGGTTTCGGGACTGTGTACCAAGAGCTGCGATTGGCCGGTCAGCCCCAGCACCACCTCGCTGGCCTGCGACAATAGGTCGCGTAAATGCGCACCCAAAGGTTGCAGTTCAGGCGTCACCAGGCGCTCGTCATACAGCCGGGCGATCGACTCGTCGGCCTTGGCCAGCACCATCTCCAGCATGTCGATGCGCGTGCGGAAGAACGGCCAGTGTTCGCGCATTTCGCGCAGCAACTCGCCCTCGCCACGCTCCAGCGCATTGCGCAAAGCGGCCTCCCAGCCGAGCCAAGCGGGCAGCATCAGGCGGGTCTGGGTCCAGGCGAAAATCCACGGGATGGCGCGCAGGCTTTCCACCCCACCCTCGCGACGCTTCGCTGGCCGGCTGCCCAAGGGCAGACGGCCAAGCTCCTGCTCGGGCGTGGCCTGGCGGAAGTACTCGACGAATTGCGGATGCTCGCGCACCACGCCGCGGTAGGTGGCCACGCCATCGGCGGCCAGCTTGTCCATCTGCGCGCGCCAACTCTTATGCGGCACCGGTGGCGGCAGCAAGGTGGCTTCCAGCACAGCGGCCAGGTAGAGGTTGAGGTTCTGCTCGGCGATATCCGGCATGCCGAACTTGAAGCGGATCATCTCGCCCTGCTCGGTAGTGCGGAAGCGCCCATTAACCGAACCCGGCGGCTGCGACAGGATCGCCTCGTGGGCCGGGCCGCCGCCGCGCCCCACGGTGCCGCCGCGACCATGGAACAGCAGCAGCTCGACCTCATGCTCGCGGCAGATGCGCACCAGGCTTTCCTGGGCGCGGTACTGCGCCCAGGCGGCTGCAGTGGTGCCGGCGTCCTTGGCGGAATCCGAATAGCCGATCATCACTTCCTGCGGGCCCTGCAGGCCGGCGCGATAGTCCGGCAGGCCGAGCAATCGCTCGATGGCCACAGCAGCGTTGTCCAGGTCCGCCAGGGTTTCGAACAGCGGCGCCACGCGCATCGGGCGGCGCAGCCCGGCTTCCTTGAGCAGCAGCTGCACCGCGAGCACGTCCGAGGCAGCGCCCGCCATGGAGATTACATAGGAGCCCAGCGAGGCCGCCGGCGCAGCCGCCACTTCGCGACAGGTAGCGAGCACTTCGGCCGTGTCGGCGCTGGGCTTGAAATCGGCCGGCAGCAAGGGCCGGCGACCGCTCAGTTCATCCTGCAGGAATGCCAGCCGCTGTTCTTCGTCCCAGCTGTCATAGCGGCCCAGGCCCAGGTACTCGGTGATCTCGGCCATGGCAGATGCATGACGGGTGGCGTCCTGGCGCACGTCGAGGCGCACCAGGAACAGCCCGAAGGTACCGACGCGACGCAGGAAATCCAGCAGCGGGCCATCGGCGATCACCCCCATGCCGCAGTCATGCAGGGAGCGATAGCAGAGCAGCAAGGGCTCGCGCAGCTCGGCGTTATCGTGCAGCACCTGCGCTGGCGGATTGACCGACCCGGCCAGGGATTCGTGGGCCCAGGTTCGGGTGGCACGCAGCCGCTCGCGCAGTTGCTTGAGTACGGCACGATAGGGCTCGGCACTGTCACCTGCGCGGGCGCGCAGCTCGTCGTTGGCGCGCTGCATGGACAGCTCGGCGGCCAGGTTGTCGATGTCGCGCAGGTACAGGTCGGCGGCCATCCAGCGCGCCAGCAGCAGCACCTCGCGGGTAATCTTGGCAGTGACATTGGGGTTGCCGTCACGATCACCGCCCATCCACGAGGCGAAGCGAATCGGAGCGGCGTCCAGCGGCAGGCGTTGCCCGGTTTCCCGCTGCAGCGCCTGGTCGGCCTTGCGCATCACGGTCGGCAGCGCGTACCACAGGGAATTTTCGATCACCGCGAAACCCCACTTGGCCTCGTCCACCGGGGTTGGCCGCACGCGGCGAATCTCTTCGGTGTGCCAGGCTTCGGCGATCAGCCGTTGCAGGCGGCTGGCGATGGCCTCGCGTTCGGCGCCCGACAGGTCGCTGTGATCCTGCTCGGCGAGCTGCGCGGATATGGCGTCGTACTTCTGAATCAGCGTGCGCCGCGACACCTCGGTGGGATGTGCGGTAAGCACCAGCTCGATATCCAGCTCGGCGACCTGTCGGGCCAGGGCTGCGGGCTCATGACCGTTGGCCCGTAGGCGCTGCAGCAACTCGTCGAACACGCGGTTTTCGAAGGGTTGCGCTTCGCCAGTGCCACGGCGGCGCACGCGGTGGTACTGCTCGGCGATATTGGCCAGGTTGAGAAACTGGTTGAAGGCGCGGGCCACCGGCAACAGCTCGTCATCATGCAGCCCGTCGAGAGTTTCGCTGAGCTGCCGTGCGCCGTCAGCCGAGCCCTGGCGCGCGGCCTTGGCGCCCTTGCGAATGCGCTCGATCTTGTCGAGAAACGCTTCGCCGTGCTGATCGCGGATGGTGGTGCCGAGCAGCTCACCGAGTTGGTGAACATCCTCGCGTAGACGTGCATCGATTTGCGTCATACCAGTCTCCCATCGCCTCTGCGTGAGCCCTCAGATTGCCCAGCTGCGAGGCGCCTGACAAGCCAGGCCATGAGCAAAGCCGCATCCGGCCCGCGCAACGAGCTGCAACCGGAACGCCACCGGAGCACTCGGGTCTGTAGGAAACAACCCTGCCCCGAGGTCTCTATGAAGATTCGCCAGCTCGTCCAGCAATGGGAACAGAACGCCACCGGCCAGTTGACCAGCGCGCCTTACCAAGTGCACCTGGACGTGGAGGCCGCCGCCCGCCTGGCGGCGCTGCACCACATGTACCCCAAACGTCGCCCCGAAGAATTGCTCGCCGAACTGCTGAGCGCCGCGCTGGAAGACCTGGAAGCCAGCATGCCCTACGTGCAGGGCAGCCAGGTGGTGGCCACCGACGAGGAAGGCAATCCGGTCTATGAAGACATTGGGCCAACGCCGCGCTTTCTCGAACTGGCCCGCCACTACCGCCAGGAGCTCGACGCGGGGCAACCGCCCTCGCCAACCTGATCACTTGGTCAGATGCGTGCAGGCCAGCACCCACGGGGCCTGCGCAGCTCTGAATGGCAACTCTCTGGTGGCACTCTGCAGTTTTTTGCTGAACGTTTCGCTAGGCGGCCAACTCACACAACTATGCCGATGCGACCACTGGTCGCCGGAGAAAAACTTACTCAGCAGCCCTACGCTCCTGAGCTCCGCCCGGCAGGTAACCATCGTGGAACCGACTGTTTTGCCAGTTATTTACCAATGGAGTTGCACACCATGACCACTAAAACTGCCCCAAATGCTCGTACCCAACTGGCCAGCTGGAAGGTCGCTGCGCTGGCCATTGGCAGCAGCCTGCTGCTGGCTGGCTGCGCGGGCAACCCGCCCAGCGAGCAGATGGCCGTGACCAAGTCCGCCGTCAATGAAGCCGTCAGCTCCGGCGGCACCGAGTTCGCCGCAGTAGAAACCAAATCCGCTCAGGACAAGCTCAAGCAGGCCGAGCTGGAAATGGTCGAAAAGAACTACGAAGAAGCCAAGCGGCTGGCTGAGCAGGCCGAGTGGGACGCCCGCGTAGCGACCCGTAAGACCCAGGCTGCCAAGGCGGACAAGGCGCTCAAGGATGCTCAGCAGGGTATCGAAGAGCTGCGTCAGGAAGGCATGCGTGGCGCCGAGCAGATGCGCCCTCAGGGTCAGCAGTAATAACGCCCCGCTACCGCTTTCGCCAATTCATAGAAGGATGAACGACCATGCGTAATCAAGTGATGATTCCTGCCCTGCTGGCCCTGAGCGTCGGCCTGGCTGCTTGCGCCTCCAAGCCCAACGTCAACCTGGAGCAGGCGCGCAGCAGCTACTCCAGCCTGCAGACCAACCCGGAGTCGGTCAAAGTAGCCGCTCTGGAAACCAAGGACGCCGGCGAAGCCCTGGAGCGTGCAGAGAAGGCGTACCGCGAGAAAGAAGACGAGAAGCGTGTAGACCAGCTGTCCTACCTGGCCAACAAGCGCATCGAGCTTGCCGAACAGACCATCGCTCTGCGCACCACCGAGCAGAACCTGGAGCAGACCGGCGCCCAACGTGCCCAGGCGCGTCTGGAAGCCCGCGATGCGCAGATCAAGCAGCTGCAGGACAGCCTGAACGCCAAGCAGACCGAGCGCGGCACCCTGGTGACCTTTGGTGACGTACTGTTCGATCTGGATCGCTCCGAGCTCAAGCCGGGCGGCATGCACAACATCACCAAGCTCGCCCAGTTCCTGCAGGAAAACCCGGATCGCAAGGTGATCGTCGAAGGCTACACCGACAGCACCGGTTCGGCTCAGTACAACCAGAGCCTGTCCGAGCGCCGCGCCAACTCCGTTCGCGCCGCGCTGATCAGCCAGGGTGTCGGCCCAGAGCGCATCGTCGCTCAGGGTTATGGCAAGGAATACCCGGTTGCCAGCAACAGCGACTCGGCCGGCCGCGCCATGAATCGTCGTGTGGAAGTGACTATTTCCAACGACAACAAGCCGGTCGCCCCACGCTCGAGCATGAGCAACTAAGGTTCTGGCGTGCCTGAGGGAGTCTGCTCCGCAAGGCTGCAGACTTCCTTGAATGACAAACCCCGCTCAGGCGGGGTTTGTCGTTTCAGGGGTTGCAGCGCACCGCGCGCTTGGCGTCATCCACCAGTACGCCGCTGAGGCCCTTCTGCTGTAGATCGAACAGTACCAGCACGCCATCGATGCACTGCGCCACCTGGTCGGCGGGCTTCAGGCTGACCCGGTAATCCTCGCCGGGAATGGTCTTGAGCATGGTGAATTCGGCCAGCAGCAAGGCGTCTTCAGGCTTGGAGAAATGCAGGTAGCCGTAATAACCGAGCACCGCCACGGTGCCGGCGACGCTGCCGATGGCAGTGAGAATCAGAGGAATGGGGTTGGGCGCTGTCATACCGGCATCATCTCGGTGCAGGCTGCCCGGTCAGGCAGCTCGGAAAAGTGGGGATCTGCCGCGCCGCATCGCCACCGACCCGAGCCGGTGCTCAGAGGATATTGGCGTAGTCGGCTTCGATCCGATCCAGACTCAGGTGATTGAGGAAGTTGGAAAAGCACATCCAGGCCGACAGCGAGTTGAGGTCGCGAAACTGCTGCGGTAGGTACTTGGGTGGGCTCACCAGGCCTTCATCGACCAGCTGGCGTAGCGTACGCATATCTTCGAGCGTGGTCTTGCCACAGAACAATAAAGGGATCTGTTCCAGCTTTCCTTTGCGCACCGCGAGCTGGATATAGTTGTAGATCATGATGAAACCCTTCAGATAAGAAAGGTCCTTGGTAAAGGGCAGACCGTCCGGCGCCGAGCCGCGGAAGGCACGGCTGGCGTTGCTGTAGCTGTCTTCCAGGCTGAAACCCTGCTCGCGGTAGAAATCGCAGACCTGCACGAAGTCGGCGCCCTGCTCGGCCATGTGAATGGCGCGGGTACGGTTAGTCAGCTTGCGTAGGCGGCTGGGGTAGGAGGCGAAGGCGATCACTTCCATGAGAATCGCCAGGCCTTCCTGGGTGACAGTCGACGAGGGTGGCCCCTTGGCCAGAAAGGTGCAGATCGGCTGGTTCTGGCCATTCAGCGTGGTCGCCACGTGCACCAGCCCTTCGTGTACTTCCAGTGCCTTGACGTCACGCTCGTTGAACATGGCGTCAGTGCGGATCTTGATGTAGTCGGCGCCGGCCGCGGCGTCGGCCAGAATGCCGTCGGACTCGAACACGCGGATAGTGTTCTCGCTTTCGCCGAATACCAGGTTCAGGCGGCTCTGCAGCAGGGCCACGGCTTCCTTGGCGCCCAGGGTCTTGGGCTCATCCTTGAGGTCACCGCGGCTGTCGATGTTGTTCAGGTAGTCGGAAAACATCAGCCCCAGATCCGCCAGGGTCGGGTCACCGGCGTGGAAGGCGTCGGACGCAGCGCCGTACAGCTCCTGGGAAATCAGCCCGAAATCCGAGGTGCCGCGCGCTTCCAGCATGCGAATCACCATGCGGTACTCGCGGCACATGCGGCGCATGATCTGCCCGACCGGGTTGAACTGACCGAGCTGGCGGGTGATGTCGCGCTCGATGTTCTGGAATTCCAGCTTCTTGGCGGCCGGGTCAAAGGGCAGCGGACGGCTGTCGTAGTAGCTACGGTCGATGGCCGGCAGCTCGCGGCCCTTGTGCTTGAGAAAGGTCTGGCGAACGGAATCGTCCCATTTCACCGCATCGAGCACGCGGATTGGCGTCTGCGCCTCGACAATGCGGTCGGACAGCGCGCGCACCGCCAGTTGGTAGCCGTCGAGTGCTAGGTGGCTGTTCATGGCAATCCTCTTTGCTTTGAAAGTGTCAGGGCACGCTGCGCTGGTAGCGCGCCACTTCGACGAACAGGTCGGAGTTGGCAGGATCGTTCAGGTAGGCGAATACCTTGTCCAGTTTGCTGGTGACCAGCACGCCCTGGCCCTGGGGCATCTGTACGTCGTTGCCGGCCAGCTCGCCCGTGGCGATGGCCTGGCGAATACGCTCAACATCCAGATTGAAAAGCACCAGCTCGCCGGTCTGTGTCAGTTCGAAGCCGCCGATGGCGTAGTTGGCGCCCATGCGCTTGGGCAGGCCCGCAGACAGGTACCAGCGCCGCCCGTGGTGGGCCACGGTGAAACTGTAGCTCTGCACGCTGGGCACGTTATCCGGGTTGTCGACGTAGGTGTCGGCCTTGTACAGGTTGGAGCCGGCACGGGTAATGTCCAGGTAACGCAGCTCGCCCCACTCGTCCACCCGCGACCACACGCCGAGCAGCGGAATCGGCGCCGCCTCGTTGGCCGGAATCGGCTCCCTGAAGGTCACCAGGCAGCCGCTCAAGAGCAGCAACGACAGCACCACCAATGCGCGACAGGCTTTCATCATGCTCTCCTTGAGACAGGCGTGTGGCCGGCAACGGCCTGATAGTCCAACCCTGCTGCGCACTGCGTCAAGCGCGCTATCTCAAGGATAGGCGCAGAATCGCGGGCAATAAAAAGCCGCCCTGAGGCGGCTCGTTGAACGCTTAGAGTTCCGGACGCATATGCGGGAACAGGATCACGTCACGAATCGACGGCGAATTGGTCAGCAACATCACCAGACGGTCGATGCCGATGCCCTCGCCCGCAGTCGGCGGCATGCCGTACTCAAGGGCGCGTACGAAGTCCGCGTCGAAGTGCATGGCTTCGTCGTCACCAGCGTCCTTGTCGGCCACCTGCTGCATGAAGCGCGCGGCCTGGTCTTCAGCGTCGTTGAGCTCGGAGTAGGCATTGGCGATCTCGCGGCCACCGATGAACAGCTCGAAGCGATCGGTGACGCTCGGATCGTCGTCGCTGCGACGGGCCAGCGGCGAAACTTCGAACGGGTAACGGGTGATGAAGTGCGGCTGCTCCAGCTTGTGCTCGACCAGCTCCTCGAAAATCATCACCTGCAGCTTGCCCAGGCCTTCGAAGCCGAGCACCTTGGCGCCGGCTTTCTTGGCGATGGCGCGAGCCTTGTCCAGATCCTGCAAGTCAGCGGCAGTGATTTCCGGGTTGTACTTGAGGATCGAGTCGAATACTGAAAGGCGCACGAACGGCTCGCCGAAGTGGAACACCTTGTCGCCGTAGGGCACGTCGGTGCTACCGAGAATGGTCTGGGCCAGCTCGCGGAACAGCTCCTCGGTCAGGTCCATGTTGTCTTCGTAGTCGGCGTAGGCCTGGTAGAACTCGAGCATGGTGAACTCGGGGTTGTGCCGGGTCGAAACGCCTTCGTTACGGAAGTTGCGGTTGATCTCAAAGACCTTTTCGAAGCCACCAACCACCAGACGCTTGAGGTACAGCTCCGGCGCAATGCGCAGGAACATGGCCATGTCCAGGGCATTGTGGTGAGTTTCGAACGGCTTGGCCGCGGCTCCCCCGGGAATGGTCTGCAGCATCGGCGTTTCCACTTCCAGGAAGTTGCGCTCGGCCAGGAAACGACGGATGTGGGCGATGACCTGGGAGCGTACGCGGAAGGTGTCGCGTACTTCTTCGTTGACGATCAGGTCGACGTAGCGCTGGCGGTAGCGCTGCTCGGTATCGGTCAGGCCGTGGTGCTTGTCCGGCAGCGGGCGCAGCGACTTGGTCAGCAGGCGCACGCTGGTCATCTCGACGTACAGGTCGCCCTTGCCGGAACGGGCCAGGGTGCCTTCGGCGGCGATGATGTCCCCCATGTCCCAGGTCTTTACCTGAGCCAGGGTTTCTTCGGGCAGGGTCTTGCGGTTGACGTAGACCTGGATACGCCCGCTCATGTCCTGGATGACCATGAACGCGCCACGGTTGAGCATGATGCGCCCGGCGACCTTGACTGGAATGCCAGCCGCTTCCAGCTCTTCCTTGGTCTTGTCCACGTACTGTTTCTGCAGGTCGGCGCAGAGGTTGTCGCGGCGGAAGTCGTTCGGGAAGGCACTGCCCTGCTCACGGATGGCAGCAAGCTTTTCCTTGCGCTGGGCAATCAGCTTGTTTTCTTCCTGTTGCAGTTCGTGCTGGTCGGGCTGTTGGTCGCTCATGGTCGTCTGTCTGCCTGGCGTCTAATCACTAATCGATGGGGAATCCGCAGGGCGCCGCCGCTCACGGGCAGCGGCCCCGGCATGGGGTGCGGGCTTAAAGACCCTGTTTGAGGCTGGCTTCGAGGTAACCGTCGAGGTCGCCGTCGAGCACCTTCTGGCAATCGCTACGCTCGACGCCGGTACGCAGATCCTTGATGCGCGAATCGTCGAGCACATAGGAGCGGATCTGGTGGCCCCAGCCGATATCCGACTTGCTGTCTTCCAGCGCCTGGGAGGCGGCGTTGCGTTTCTGCATCTCCAGCTCGTACAACTTGGCCCGCAGCATCTTCATGGCGGTATCCTTGTTGGCGTGCTGGGAACGTTCGTTCTGACAGGCCACCACGGTGTTGGTCGGCACGTGGGTGATACGTACCGCCGAGTCAGTGGTGTTGACGTGCTGACCACCAGCGCCGGAGGAGCGGTAGGTGTCGATGCGCAGGTCGGCCGGGTTGATTTCGATCTCCACCTTGTCGTCGATCTCGGGCGAGACGAACACCGCCGAAAACGAGGTGTGGCGACGGGCGCCGGAGTCGAACGGGCTCTTGCGTACCAGACGGTGCACGCCGATCTCGGTACGCAACCAGCCGAAGGCGTACTCGCCCTTGATGTGCACGGTGGCGCCCTTGATACCGGCGACCTCCCCCTCGGACAGCTCGACGATCTCGGCATTGAAGCCGCGCTTGTCGGCCCAGCGCAAGTACATGCGCAGCAGGATGTTGGCCCAGTCCTGGGCCTCGGTACCACCGGAACCGGCCTGGATATCCAGGTAGCAATTGTTGGGGTCCATCTCGTGGCTGAACATGCGGCGGAATTCGAGCTTCTCGAGAATTTCGCGCAGGCGCTCGATTTCAGCGGCGACGTCGTCGACGGCGCCCTGATCGTTCTCTTCTACAGCCATGTCCAGCAGGTCGCGAGAGTCGGCCAGGCTGCCGGTCAGGTCGTCGATGGTTTCGACGATCTGCGCCAGGGTGGAGCGCTCACGGCCCAGGCTCTGGGCATATTCGGGCTTGTTCCAGACGTTCGGGTCTTCGAGTTCGCGGTTTACTTCGACGAGACGATCATGCTTGTGATCGTAGTCAAAGATACCCCCGAATAGTCTGGGTGCGCTCGGACAGGTCCTTGATGCTGTTCAGGATCGGGTTGATTTCCATGGCTGGCGGCACTCGCAGGTAAAACTTCGGAAAAGCCGCGGAGTATACCCGACTCAGGCTATTCTGGCAGCACGCCAGGCGGTGATCGGCCACCTGCGCACTAACGGCCCTTCTATACTCGACGGGCAGCCCGCCATCGAGCCAAGGATCTCCAGCCCCAATGCTCCGCACCCAAAGCCTGCGTAGCCACTATGCCCTACTCACCGTGGCACTGGTCTGCCTGCTTAGCCTGCTGCTCGGCGGCCTGATCAGCCGGGATTCCAGCCAGCGCATCCGCGCAGAAATCGGCCGCGACCTGGCCGAAGTCTCCTACACCATGGTCGATCGCCTGGATCGCGACATGCAGAGCCGCGCCAGCATGCTACAGGTGATCGGCAGCCTCAGCGCCCTGCGCCACGCGGGCGACAGCCGCGAAGTACGCCGCCTGCTCGACGAGCTGCAGGGCAAGTTCCCGAGCATCGCCTGGATCGGTTTCACCGATGCCCAGGGCAAGGTACGGGCTTCCAGCGACGGCATTCTTGAAGGCGCCAGCATCGCCCAGCGGCCGGTATTTCTCGAAGGCAGCAAGGAACTGTTCATCGGCGACGTGCACGAGGCAGTGCTGCTGGCCAAGCTGCTGCCCAACCCTACCGGCGAGGCGATGAAGTTCGTCGACATCAGCCTGCCGGTGCGCGATGACGCTGGCCACCTGGTCGGTGTGCTGGCCTCGCATCTGTCATGGTCTTGGGCCGACGAGGTACGCGAGGCGATCCTCAAGCCCATCGAGGAAACCCGCCAGGTGGAATTCTTCGTGATCGGCCGCGATCGCACCATCCTGCTTGGTCCCCGCGAGCTGGTCGGACAGAAACTGCATCTGCCGATGATGCAGAACCTGTCGGCCCGGCAGAGCGACTGGGCCGTTCAGCAATGGCCCGACGGCAAGCAATACCTCACCGGCCTGACAGCCAGCCAGGGCTACCTCGACTATCCGGGCCTGGGCTGGATGGTGGTGGCCCGTCAGGATCTTGAGCTGGCCGATGCGCCGGTACGGGCCATGCACCTGATCATTCTCGCCTGGAGCGTGGTGCTGGCCCTGCTGTTCGCCGCCTGCGGCTGGCTGCTGGCCAGCTACGTGACCCGCCCGCTGCGCACCATTGCCCGCGCTGCCGACCGCCTGGCCAGTGGCGAAATCACCGTGATCCCGGAAATCGGTAGTCCTCGCGAGATCGCCCGGCTCAGCCATTCCATCCGCCACCTGGTGGAAAGCCTCACCCATCAGCACGCCGAACTCGATGCGCTGGAAAACCGTGCCCACCATGATCCGCTGACCGGCCTGCCAAATCGCGCCGCGCTGGCGCGCTTTCTACCCCGGGCGCAGCAACGTAATCAGAGCGCCCAGGACGGCCTGGCGGTGCTCTATCTGGATCTCGACGGTTTCAAGCCGGTCAACGACCGCTATGGGCACGGCGCAGGGGATCAGGTGCTACGCGAGGCGGCCTCACGGATGCGTGGCTGCCTGCGCGGCGGCGACTTGGTGGTGCGCCTGGGCGGCGACGAGTTTCTGATGATCCTGCAGGTGGCTGCCGATGACGCCGCCAACCAGGCCCGGCAGATCGCCGAGCGCACGCTCCAGGCCCTGGCGGCGCCGATACATTGGGAAAGCCAGCAATTGCTGATCGGCTGCAGCATCGGCGGCGCGCTCTGGCCACAGCACGATGCGGATCTCGAAAAGGTGATGGAGATGGCCGATCAGGCCCTGTACCGCGCCAAGCAGACCGGCCGCGGCCGCGTCATGCTGCACGGCGAAGCGCCGGCGGACGAGCCGCAGTGACTCAGGACAATGCGCTGGTGTCGTTGACCAGACCGACCTGATCGCGGCCAGCCTGCTTGGCCATGTATAAGCCCTGGTCGGCAAGGTTGACCAGTTGCAGCGACGTCTGACCGACCCGCGGCACCAGGGTGGCGACGCCGATGCTGGCGGTCAGCACCGAGTCCGGCTCTGGTTTGTGGTGGGGGATGCCGAGGTCGGTCACCGCGCGGCGTACCTTTTCGGCCAGAAGTCGCGCACCGCCAGCTGAAGTGCCGGGCAACACCATGGCGAACTCCTCGCCGCCGTAGCGTGCAGCCAGATCGGTAGAGCGGCTACAGCTACCGCGTAGCGCGGCTGCTACACGGCGCAGGGCATCGTCACCGGCCACATGACCGAAATGATCATTGAAGCTCTTGAAGAAGTCGACGTCGATCATCAGCAGCGACAGCGCAGTCTGCTCGCGGGTCGCACGGCGCCATTCCATCTCCAGGTACTCATCGAAATGGCGACGATTGGACAGCCCGGTCAGGCCGTCGGAGTTCATCAGCCGCTGCAGCACCAGGTTGGTTTCCAGCAGTTGCTGCTGGCTTTCACGCAATGCGCGGTAGGCTTCGTCGCGCTGCAGAAGGGCCATGTAAGAGCGCGAGTGATAGCGAATACGAGCCACCATCTCGATGGTATCAGGCAGCTTGACCAGGTAATCGTTGGCGCCGGCGGCGAATGCCGAGCTCTTTACCGTGGCATCGTCCTTGGTCGACAGCACGATGATCGGCACATCGCGCAACGCCGGGCGCGCACGGTATTCGCCGAGCAGGGTAATGCCGTCGACACCGGGCATCACCAGATCCTGCAGAATCACCGTCGGGCGCAGCTGCTCGGCCACGGCGATGGCCTGAGTCGGGTCGGAGCAATAGTGGAAATCGATGCCCTCCTCGCCCAGCAGCTCACGACGAACCGCCTCCCCGATCATCGCTTGGTCATCGACCAGCAACACCATGACCGCGCCGTCCTTGCGTGAGCCGAATTCTTCCATGGATTGGGGTGGGACTTGCATGTTGGTCTCCGGACCGGTTGAAGGCAGGCCTCTGGTGAGTGGCGGTTAGTCTATCAGCCAAACAGTTCGACGATGCGTGGTGCGATACGCTCCAGCGTGAGTATTTCGTTGGCCGCCTGCAGTTCGGCGGCGGCCTTGGGCATGCCATACACCGCGCAGCTGGCCTGGTTCTGGGCGATGGTGGTGAAACCACGGTTGCGCATGTTCTTCAAACCTTGGGCACCGTCGCGGCCCATGCCGGTGAGCAGCACGCCAATGCCCTCGCCCGTCCAGTGCTCGACCAAACTGTCGAAAAACACATCGATGGAAGGCCGGTATACGTGGCTGCGCGGCTCCGCGGTGTAGGTCAGGGTGCCGTTGCGCTGCAGGCGCATATGGTTGTTGGTACCGGCCAGCAGCACCAGGCCCGGCTGCGGTTGCTCACCATCGCGAGCCAGGCGCACCGGCAGGGCCGACTCACCTGCCAGCCATTCGGCCATGCCGGCAGCGAACACTTCGTCGACATGCTGCACCAGCATCACTGCAGCATTGAAGTTACGCGGTAATTGCTTGAGCAGCACGGCCAGCGCCGCCGGCCCGCCGGCCGAGGCACCGATAGCCACCAGGCGGCGGGCGGCTGTGTTAGCTGGCGCAGTTGCCGCGGCGATCGGCTTGCGGTTGCTACTCTGGCCGATCAGCCAGCCGATGTTCTGGATCTTGCGCAGCAGCACCGCAGCTTCGCTACTTTGCCCGCCAAGCGAAGGGGTGTTGACGGCATCCAGAGCACCATGCCCCATGGCCTCGAACACGCGGTTGACGTACTGCTCGATATCCACCGAGACGATCAGTACCGCGCAGGGCGTCTGCGCCATGATCCGCCGCGTCGCCTCGACACCGTCCATGACCGGCATCAGCAAGTCCATCAATACCAGATCCGGCGTGTCAGCTTGGCAACACGCCACGCCCTCGGCACCGTTGCCCGCCACCCAGACGATACGATGCGCCGGCTCCTGGGCCAACGCGCGGCGAATGGCTTCCACCGCGAGCGGCATGTCGTTGACGATCCCGATCCTCATTCGTGTGGTTCCCCTACCAGGTCAACCACGGCGTCGAGTAACGCCTCGTCATGGAAACTGGCCTTGGCAAGATAATAGTCGGCCCCGGCATCCAGTCCACGCCGGCGGTCTTCTTCCCGATCCTTGTAGGACACCACCATCACCGGCAGCGACTGCAGGCGGCTGTCGCGGCGTACCAGGGTGACCAATTCGATGCCGTCCATGCGTGGCATGTCGATGTCAGTTATGAGCAAATCGAAGTGCTCGGCGCGCAGCGCGTTCCAGCCGTCCATGCCATCCACTGCCACCGCCACGTCGTAGCCGCGCGACAGCAAAAGCTTGCGTTCCAGCTCGCGCACGGTCAGCGAGTCGTCGACCACCAGCACACGCTTGCGCTTGCTGCCGGCCAGTTGCCGGGCGTTGCGGTCGACCCGTTCCAGGCGCCCGCTGCCGAGCAGCTTGGCCACCGAATGCAGCATGTCCTCGACATCGAGAATCAACACCGGGGTACCGTCGTCCAGCAGGGCGCCGGCGGATACGTCCTGCACCTTGCCCAGGCGCGCGTCCAGCGGCATCACCACCAGGGTACGTTCGCCGATGAAGCGCTCGACCACCAGACCGAACAGGCTGTCGCGGTCGCGGATCAGCACCACGGGGATGCCGTTGTCGCTGGGCTTGCCTTCCGGGCGCTGGAGAATCTGGCTGGCGGCGATCAGGCCGACGTGCTGGCCCTCGCTCCAGAAGTGCTGACGACCTTCGAGCTGAACGATGTCCTCGGCCTGCAGACGGGTCATGCGTTCAATATGGGCGAGCGGCAGCGCGTAGGCTTCGCCGCCCACCTCGACCACCAGGCTGCGGACCACCGACAAGGTCAGCGGCACTTCCAGGTGGAAGGTCGAGCCCTCGCCATGGCGCTGCTGCATGCGCACGCCGCCACGCAGCTGCCGCACCATATGCTGCACGGCGTCCAGGCCAACACCACGGCCAGACACCTCGGTAACCTGATCGCGCATGCTGAAGCCGGGCAGGAACAGGAAAGCCAGCAGTTCGTCTTCGGTCAGCTGCTCGCCAGTCTGCTCGGTGGCGAAACCGCGGCTGATCACCGCCTGGCGCAGCTTCTCGAGATCAACGCCGCCGCCATCGTCGCGCAGCTCGAGCAACAGCATGCCGGCATGGTGACGGGCACGGATCAGAATCTGCCCTTCGGCCGGTTTGCCCTGAGCCAGGCGCCGCTCGGGCGTTTCGATACCGTGGTCCAGAGCATTGCGTAGCAGATGGGTGAGCGGCGCTTCGAGGCGTTCAAGCACGTCGCGGTCGACCTGGGTGCTCTCGCCTTCGACCACCAGGCGCACCTGCTTGCCAAGCGAGCGGGATAGGTCACGCAGCATGCGTTCCTGCCCGGCCAGCACATCGGCGAATGGACGCATGCGCGAGGCCAGCGCAGCGTCGTAGAGCGACTGGGCGCGCTGTCCACCCTGCCAGCCGAAGTCGTCCAGGTCGGTCATGTGCTGAACCAGCAGCTGCTGGCACTCGCCAAGCGCCTGGCGGGTTTCCTGCAGCATGGCCTCGGCCTGGGCATCCAAAGCGCCCTTGGGCAACGCTTCGCGTGCCACATCCAGTGCGCGGCGGGCTGTGGCCTGCAGACGTTTCAGGCGCTGCAGGCTGTCGCCCAGGGTTTTGATGCGCTGGAATTCCACCAGGGATTTGCTGGAGATATCCAGCAGGTGATCGAGTCGTTCGGCACTGACCCGCAGAATCCGAGCGCGGCCCTCGCCTGCAGGCTCGCTGGGTTCCGGTTTGGCAGGCGGCAGTGCAACGGGCGGCTCGACAACAGGTGCTTTAACTGGCGACTCGGATGGCGCAATGGCGGCAGCAGGCTCCGCAATAGGAGTTGATGCTTGCACCGGCGCCGCAGACGGAACCGGGAGCCCGCGCGCCAATGCGCCCAGGCGCGCCACCAGGGCGTCGATACCAGGATCAACCGCACCGGGCTGAAGCGGCGTGCCAAGCCCAAGCAGAATATCGGCGCCCTGCAGCAAGGCGTCGATGTGCTCAGGGCTGAGCAGCAGGCGGCCTTCCTGGGCTTCGACCAGGCAATCCTCCATGACGTGGGCGACCTTGACCCCGGCATCCAGGCCGACGATACGTGCCGCCCCCTTGAGCGAGTGGGCCGCGCGCATGCAGGCCTCGAGGCTGCTGGCATGCCGTGGGTCACGCTCGAGCACCATCAGGCCGCTGTTGAGCACCTGGGTCTGGGCCTCGGCTTCAAGCTTGAACAGCTCCAGCAGTGATGCGTCGCGCATCTGATCGGGCGTCATCCGAGACTCCTGGCGATAGTCTGCTGCACGAGCTGTTCGTCAAGCAGGGTCACGCTACGGCCTTTCCATTGCAACACGCCCGCCGCGAACCGGCGGCCCACCGGTACGCTGCCAGCGCCGGACTCGACGATCTGGCCGACGGCGATCGCCTCGATGCCCTCGACCTCGTCGACCGGAATCACCACCGGCCCGTCCGCCAGGTTGAAGATCAGCATACGCGGCACCACGCGGCGCTCGCTTACCGCCTCACCGGGCTCGAGCCCGAGCATTTCGCCCAGGGAAAAGCACGCCACCAGGGCGCCGCGCACGTTGGTCACGCCAATCAGCCCCAGCGAGCGCTGGTGCGGCAGGGAATGGATCGGCGTACTGGCGGCGACTTCGCTGAGCGCCCGGGTCGGCAAGGCCAACCAGGCATCGCCCAAACGGAACAGCAGCAGCGAACGGCGCTCGCTGTCGTCCTGCTCGACCCATTCCTCATCGGGCTGGGCGTCGCTGCGCTGCAGCGCGAAGCGGTCCAGCAGTCGAGTAGCCAGTTCGGCGTGCACTTCGCAATTGCGGCAGTGGATATGTTTGACCAGGCGCTCGCAGGACTTGTCGCCCTGCACGCCGATGCGGTTCCAGCAGTCGTCGACGGCATCGCGCTCGGCATCGCTCAGCGGCAGCAAGTTATCGCTCATCACGGCTCACTCCACGGCCCGCTCGCTGTTGCAGGCGCTTGGCACCGGCCAAGTCGCCACCGGCGGCGAGCAGCGCCGACAGGTGCGCCAGGGCCTCGGCATGGGTCGGCGCCAGGTAAAGGGTTTTGCGGTAATAGGCCTGGGCTTCGCTGCGGCGCCCGGCCACATCGCTGAGCAACCCTAGCCAGTAAAACACCTGGGCGTCTGGCCCATGGGCGGCGAGGTAGCGCTCACAGGCGGCGCGCGCTTCGTCACTGCGCCCGGCATTGGCGAGGGCGGCAATTTCCTCCAGTGCGCTATCGGCAACGACCGCAGCAGGTGCAGTCGCCGTGACCGGCGTGCGAAGTACCGCAGCAGGCACCCGGGCAGCCGAGCGCGGTAAAGGCGCTGTTCTGGGCGCAGGCTTCGCCGGAACTTGAAGGCTTGGCGCTGGCGACTGCACTGGCCGGGCGGCCTGACGACGAAATACAAACGCCAGCGGAATACTCAACGCCTGCATGCCGATCTGGCTGAACAGGCTGGCCTCGGCGGGGCCGATGAACATTGCACCATCATCGCGCATTAGTCGCTGCAACACAGCGGCTACCGCATGTTGGGTCGGTCGGTCAAAGTAGATCAGCAGGTTGCGGCAGAACACGAAATCATAGGGCGCTTCGCCGGCCAGCAAGCCGGGCGCGAGTAGATTGCCAGCCAGCAGGCGCACCTTGCGTCGTACCTCAGTGCGCAGCTCGAAGCCCTCTGGGGTTTCGCTGAAATGACGATCACGAAAGCTCAGGTCGTCGCCACGAAAGGAATTGCGGCCATACAGGGCCCGCTCGGCTCTCTGCAGGTTGACCTCGCTGATGTCCATGGCATCGATGCGAAAGCCGTCACCTGGCACACCGGCATCAAGCAGTGCCATGGCGATCGAATAGGGCTCCTCGCCGGTTGAGCATGGCAGGCTGAGGATGCGCAGCGGCCGGGCACCAGCCAGTTGCACGCAGCGCTCACGGGCCAGGCTAACCAGCGCGACGAAGGATTCCGGGTAACGGAAGAACCAGGTTTCCGGCACCACCACCGCCTCGACCAGCGCCTGCTGCTCACTGGCCGACCCCTGCACTTTCAACCAGTAGGTATCCTCGTCGCCACAGCTCAGTGCCGCGATACGCTGACGAACCGCACGCTCGATCACCACCTGACCGACTGATTCGGCATCCAGGCCGATAAGGCCGTGCAGGAGCCGTTCAAAACGCGCGCTCATCGACCGCCCTCCGCAAGCGGCGCGTACAGTAACTCGCGGACCGGCTCGTCGAGCAGGTCCGCGACCCGAACCCACTGCACCAGGCCCTGCTCGGACTTGAGGACCGGGCCCAGATACCGGGCGTTCGGCAGGTCGAAGCCGCTTTCCACAAAGGACTCTGCTGGGCTGCGCAGGGTGTCACTGGCCTGCTCCAGAATCAGGCCCAGCCAGCGGGTCTGATAATGCACGACGACCAAGCGGGTGCTGGTGCGCACCACTGCAGGCTGCCCTAGCGCCTGGGCAGCCAGGTCGATCACCGGCACGGGTGTGCCGCGAAACACGAACAATCCAGCCACCCACGTTGGTGCGGCGGGAATCTGCTTAAAGCGGCGCAACGGCAACACTTCGACCACCTCGTGAACGTCCAGGGCGTAGCGGTCGCTGCCCATGCTGAACAGCAGGAACAGTTGTCCCGGACTACGCCGCCCCGGCGAAGACCTGCCTGCCTCGGTCATTGATTCAGACCTTGAAGCGGCTGACGCCGGTGCGCAGACCGTTCGCCACGAGATTGAGGTCGTCGATGGAGGCGCTGGCCTGGCGCAGCGACTCGACGGTCTGCGACGAGGCCTCGCTGAGCTGCACCAGCGCCTGGTTGATCTGCTCGGCGCCGGTGGACTGCGCCTGCATGCCTTCGTTGACCATCAGCACGCGCGGCGCCAGCGCCTGCACCTGATGAATGATCTGCGCCAACTGCTCACCGACTTGCCCCACCTCGGCGATACCGCGGCGTACCTCCTCAGAGAAGCGGTCCATGCCCATAACACCGGCGGATACTGCCGACTGGATCTCACGCACCATCTGCTCGATGTCGTAGGTGGCCACCGCCGTCTGATCAGCCAGGCGGCGCACTTCGGTGGCGACCACCGCGAACCCCCGCCCGTACTCCCCGGCCTTCTCCGCCTCGATGGCCGCATTGAGCGACAGCAGGTTGGTCTGATCCGCCACTTTGACGATGGTGGTGACCACGTGATTGATGTTGCCAGCCTTCTCGTTGAGGATCGCCAGCTTGGCGTTGACCAGCTCGGCGGCGCTCATGACCTGGTGCATGGTGTCTTCCATGCGCGCCAAGCCGAGTTGGCCGGCACCGGCCAGGGTCGAGGTTTGTTCGGCGGCGCCGGAAACCTCAGTCATGGTGCGCACCAGGTCCCGGGACGTAGCAGCGATTTCCCTGGAGGTGGCGCCGATTTCCGTAGTGGTGGCAGCCGTTTCGGTAGCCGTAGCCTGCTGCTGCTTGGAGGTAGCGGCGATCTCGGTCACCGAGGTGGTGACCTGCACGGCCGAGCGCTGCGCCTGGGCGACCAGCGCTTTGATTTCTTCTGCCATACCGTTGAAACCGGTTTCGATAGCGCCGAACTCGTCGCGACGGCCCAGATTCAGGCGTGTCGTGAAATCGCCGCTAGCCAGGGTCTGCAACGTTAGCACGACCTGCTGCACTGGCCGGGTGATCGCCTGCATCAGGAAATAGCCGCATACGAACGCGGCGATGATCGCCAATACCACGGAGATCGCCATTCCCAACTCGGCCCGATTGACCGCGTTGACGATGTCGCGGCCCTCGGTGTAGGCGACATCGCGGTTGAGTTCGATCATCGAGGTCAGCTGGCCACGCCCAACATTCCAGGTGTCGGTCAGCAATCCGTTCAACTCCTTACGTGCCTCAGCCTGACGACCCTGCTCGTACATGGCCAGTACCTCGGCCTGCTGTTGATTGAACAGGTCGCGAGTTTTCTCGAATGCCTCGAGCGCGTTGCGATCGGCTTCGTCGCGGATGGTAGGGCGGTACTCGTTCAGAGATGCAGCCAATTTTTCGGTGGCGCCCTGAACCAGATGCTTGTCCGCGTCGGTAAGCGTATGCGCCTCGCGCAGACTGACCTGCACGATGGTCTGATGGAACATGTCGGTCCAGGCACTGCGCACCTGAGTGATATGGAACATGCCCGGCATGGCGTCTTCCAGCAATCGGGTCGCGCCCTCTTCGACCTTGAGCAAACGCTCGAAAGAGGCTACTGCCATCAGCAACATGATCGCGATGATGACCGCAAAACTTGCCTGGATACGCTGGCGAACAGTCCAGTTCTTCACATTCAACCCCATCTGCCGATATTCCTGATCCGCCGCAGGGCAGCGCCTCCAGCTCATGCTGCCGGACTCTAGGGGCGTTGCGAGTGCAGCGCAAGCGAGACCGGACCTATTCACTGTAGAACAGGCGCCCGGACATGAGGGGGGAGAACACGGACAGCTGCCGGGCGGCACGAGGCCACCGGCAGTCATAGTGCGGGAAATTAATTGAGGTCTTGTCGGACCTGGGTCTCCAGCTCGGCCTTGAGGGCCGGGTCGAGCTTGAGGTGGCGGGCCAGCTCGTCCAGATAGGCGCGCTCCATGAAGTGCTCCTCGTCGACCATCAGCACGCTGGCCACGTACATCTCCGCGGCCATTTCCGGCGTACTGGCGGCGCGCGCCACCTCGGCCGGGTCCAGTGGTTTGTTCAGCTCGGCGTGCAGCCAATGTTGAGTTTCGCTGTCGCTGGCCAGCTTGCTGAACTCGCCCTCGATCAGCTCGCGCTCGCGTTCGTCGACATGACCGTCGGCCTTGGCTGCAGCCACCAGCGCCTTGAGGATGCTCTGGCTGTGCAGTTCCACTTCGGACGCCGGCAGACGATCGATAGTCTGCGGCTCACCCTTGGGCGCGCCGGCCTGCTTGGCCTGCCAGTTGCCGTAGGCCTTGTAGGCGATCACGCCAAGGGCGGCCAAACCGCCATAGATCGCCACCTTGCCACCGACCTTGCGGACCCGTTTGTTGCCCAGCAGCATAGCCAGCGCAGCGCCGCCACCGGCGCCCTTGAGCATCGACCCCAGATCGCTACCACCGCCAGAGGTTTTACCAGAAGCGCCGCCAAGTAGGCCGCCCAGGGCATCACCCAGGCCGGATGAGGATTTGCCAGCGCTTTTCTGTTGCAGCAATTGCTGCCCGGACTTGAGCAGTTGATCGAGCAAGCCACGCGTATTCATGGACGTCTCCAGGGATTCGGAACGGATGAATCTACTGCGAAGCCTGGCCGCCGTCGGTTACAGATTGCGTCAGGATATTGCGCGAACGGCCGTGCCTCGCAGGTCGATGGACAGATGACCTGCAGGCAACGTTCATAGGCGGCGATAAGGCGTGTGGTGATGCGATCAGCGCGGCGCCAGGTGGGAGATCAGCAACTGCACCGACTCCTGACCACGGAACTCATTGACGTCCAGCTTGTAGGCCAGCTCAACCCAGCGCACGGTCGGGTTGGGCCACACTTCGCGGTCGACGCCAAAGGCAATGCCGTCCAGCTGAACGCTGCCGCACTCGCTCTTGAGCACCACCTTGAGGTGACGCTCACCGACGATGCGCTGCTGGACCAACTGGAACGCGCCGTGGAATAGCGGCTCGGGGAAATGTTGGCCCCAGGGGCCGGCGTTGCGCAGTTCGCGGGCCAGCGGCAGGTTGAATTCGTCGATGCTCAGCACGCCGTCGGAAAGCAGCCTACCGGTCAGGTCGTCCTCGCAGAGCTGGCGGCGGACTTCATCGTCGAAGGCCCTGGCAAAGGTCTCGAAGTGCTCGGCCGGCAACGACAGGCCGGCGGCCATGGCGTGACCGCCGAACTTGCTGATCAGCCCTGGGTGGCGCGAGGCCACGGCGTCCAGCGCGTCACGGATATGAAACCCCGGCACCGAACGCGCCGAACCCTTGAGCATGCCCTCCCCGGCATCGGCGAAAGCGATGGTCGGGCGGTGGTAGCGCTCCTTCAGGCGCGAGGCGAGGATGCCGATCACGCCCTGGTGCCAGTCCGCCTCGAACAGGCACAGGCCGAACGGCAGATTTTCTACCGGCAAATCCTTGAGCTGGGCCAGGGCCTCGCGCTGCATGCCCTGCTCAATGGCCTTGCGGTCCTGATTGAGCTGGTCGAGCTGCACCGCCATGTCACGGGCCAGGGCTTCGTCTTCACAGAGCAGACATTCGATGCCCAAGCTCATGTCATCGAGGCGCCCGGCCGCATTCAACCGCGGCCCGAGGATAAAGCCCAGGTCGGTCGACGTGATCCGTGCGTGCTGCTTGCCAGCCACTTCCAGCAGCGCGCGCAGCCCAGGGCGGGCGCGACCAGCACGAATACGCGCCAGGCCCTGATGCACCAGGATGCGGTTGTTGGCGTCCAGCGGCACCACGTCAGCCACGCTGCCCAGGGCGACCAGATCGAGCAGCTCGCCCAGGTTCGGCTCGGGCCGCTCGGCGGTGAACCAACCCAGTTCGCGCAGCCGCGCACGCAGCGCCAGCAGCACGTAGAAGATCACCCCGACGCCGGCCAGGGATTTGCTGGGGAAATTGCAGCCCGGCTGGTTGGGATTGACGATGGCATCGGCCGCCGGCAGCTCGTGGCCCGGCAGGTGATGGTCGGTGACCAGCACCTTCAGCCCGGCCGCCTTGGCCGCGGCCACGCCTTCGATGCTGGATATGCCGTTATCGACGGTGATCAGCAATTCAGGCTCGCGGCCCAGCGCCACGGCGACGATTTCCGGGGTCAGGCCGTAGCCGTATTCGAAGCGGTTGGGCACCAGGTAATCGACGTGGGCGGCGCCCAGCATGCGCAGGCCGAGCAGGCCGACGGTACTCGCCGTGGCGCCGTCGGCGTCGAAATCACCGACGATCAGCATGCGCTGGCGTTGCCGCAAGCCCTCGACCAGCAGCTCGACCGCGGCATCGATGCCCTTGAGCTGGCTGAACGGAATCAGCCGCGCCAGGCCCTTTTCCAGCTCCACTGCCGAGCGCACCCCGCGTGCGGCATAAAGGCGGGTCAACAACGGCGGCAGGTTGCCCAGGTCGGGCAGTGAATCGGGAAGCGGGCGGGACTCGATACGCATGGACGGGTTTTCTACTCGTGCGGTTGAATCGTGGGCCGAAGCCCGGTTTGCATCAGTTGCTCAGTTCACGCTCGCCGGCCAGCCACTCCACCGGGATTTCGTGCTGGCCGCGCTCGTCGGTGACGAACAGTTCGCCGTCGCTGATCATCACGCTCCAGGACAGCGAACGAGGCAGATCCTGGGACAGTTCCGCCAGGGCCTCCTGACCGAGGGCGACGACGTTGATGTTCTTCAAGCTGCGTACCGGGTCCAGGCACTTGGTCTGCCACACGCGCAGATTGCCGTAGGCCACCAGGCTGAATTTCTCGGTACGCCGCGAGCACCAGGTGATGCGCTCGCTGTCCGGCTGGCCGACTTCGATCCAGTGCAGCACGCGGCCATCGAGGCTCTTTTCCCACAGCGCCGGCTCGTCGACGTCCGACAGGCCACGGCCAAAGGCGAGGTTTTCCTGATAGAACAGCGCATAGGCGATCAGCCGCGAAGCCAGTCGTTCCTCGGTTTCCGAAGGATGGCGGGCCACGGTGAAGCGCAGGCTTTCATAGATGTTGCGGTCGATATCGGTGAGGTTGAGATCGACCTTGTAGGTCGTGGACGGCAGGGCCATGGCGCACTTCTTGGAATCGGAAAAAGTGCGCCAGTCTATCAGGCCGGCCCGGAGCGTGGGCAGCGCACCGCCCAAAGGAGGCGCCTGCCCTGCTCGCTCGATCAGCTATCCGATTTCCAATCCGGATAACGGCGCTCTGCTGGCGCTGGCGGGAAGTACTGGTACAGCCAGGTTTCGCTGAGCACTTCCTTGTTGTCGACGCGGCGCAGGTATGCGCGCATGTTCACCGGCTCGACGCTGTCGCTGGTGGGGAACCAGTCGAACTGCGCACGGAAACCTTCCACCTCCGGATACAAGGCCAGGATGCTGAAATCCTTGGCCTCGCCGTGGGAAGCCTCGACCACCACCTCGACCTGGGCCTTGGCATCCATTTTGGCCAACGGACCGCCCGCGAAGTCGATGGCGAAACGGCGCGCCCAGACTTTCGGCCAGTGTTCGCCCGGCGCCCAGCCGAGGGTGAAACCGCCCATGCCGGAGCGGGTGCCATGCACCTGGGCCAGAGTCGGTTTGACCGGCGGTAGTGCGGCCCAGTGCAGCTTGTAGCCGAAATTCAGCGAGGTGCCAGGTTCGATGGCCTGCTTGGGATTCCAGAAGCAGACGATGTTATCCATGGTCTCGCCGGTGGTGGGAATCTCCAGCAGATCGATGCTGCCCTCGCCCCACTGGGTGGTCGGCTCGACCCACAGGCTCGGTCGGCGGCTGTACCAGACCACGGTGTCCTGGTAGGACTGGAAATCGTGATCGAACTGCACCAGGCCGAAGCCTTTTGGATTGGTGTCGGCGAAGGCGTTGAACTGCAGTTTTTCCGGGTTGTTCAGCGGCCGGCAGACCCACTCGCCGTTCCCGCGCCACATGGACAGCCGATCGCTGTCGTGGATCGCCGTGGCGATAAAGTCGCAGCGATTACGCTCATGGCCGCCGCAAGCGAACATGCTGGTCATCGGCGTGATGCCCAGCTGCTTGATGGCCTTGCGTGCATTGATATGGGCGTCGATGTCCATCACCACGCGGTCTTCCAGGCAGTCGATATCGAAGCGGAAGGCACCGGTGGCGCTCGGCGAGTCGAGCAGTGCATAGAGCACGAAACGGGTGGCGTCCTTGGCCGGGGTTTCGAACCAGAATTCGATGAAGTCCGGAAATTCCTCCGGCTTGTCGCTGAAGGTGTCGATGGCCATGCCGCGGGCCGACAGCCCGTACTGGCCGGTGTTATCCACCGCGCGGAAGTAGCTGGCACCGAGGAACGAGACGATGTCGTACTTGGCGATGTTCGGCTGCTTGAAAACCTTGAGGCCGGCAAAGCCCAGGTCACCCTTGAGCTGGGATACATCCACGCCGCTCTTGCCGTACTCGAACAGCTCGGGGCGGAAATGCACCTCACGCGCCTGGCGGCTCTTGGGATCGACGGCGTGCATGCGCACCGGCTGGCGAAAGCCCATGCCAACGTGGAAGAACTGCACGTCCAACTGGCCGCCCAGCTCGTTCCACAGCGAATGGGCCGGGTCGTACTGGATCGCGTTGAACTGCTGGGGCGTCAACTCGGCAAGAGTCTTGGGCAGCACCTCGGCAGTGCTCTTGTAGGCACTGCCGGCCATTTTCTTGGCTCGCGCCTGCAACTGCTTGAAGTCGAAGGGCTCGGCCTCGCCGTCGGCGGTCTTGGCGAAGCTGTGCAGGCTGAAAAGGCTGGCCGGCAAACCGCTGGCAGCGGCCATCATCATCGAGGCTTTGAGAAGGTCACGTCTATGCATGGGCATCCCTGAATCGGTAAGGAGTCTGCATGTCGCCCGTTGGGCAATGAAAAATCCCTACAACAGATAGCCCTGCCGCCACATGGTTCCGCGCTGAATTTGCAACCGGCGCGAAACACCATGAGCGGCACAAGCGAAACGCTAACGTGCTGCCTTCAGCATCGAGCGGATGGCCTTGCGATCCTGCTTGCCGTCGCGCTTGCCGAGCAGGTCAAGAAAGGCGAAGGAGTCGAGGCCATTGAGGGTGGTTTTCGGGTTGACGATCTTGCGCTTGGGATTGGCGCCGTGCTCGAGCAGCAGCTTCACCAGCACCGGTTCGTTATAGAGGATGGCGCCATTGAGCGCCGACAGGCCCATCTGGTCCGGCTCGTCGACCGGACAACCTGCCGCCAGCGCCTGTTTCATCTGCGCCAGCGCCATGTCCTTGCGCGCCTCGGACTCGCCGTAAGCAGCGGCCATCAGCGTCAGGGTCGGCGCCTGCATACCGGCATTGCCCAGCACGCAGCCGCGCTCGTCCATCGCCTGCAGGCCGTGATCCTTCTGTACGTCTTCGGCGTGCACAAGGCTGGATGCCAAGAGGCACGCTGCCAGAAATTTAAATCGCATAGCGTTTCTCCAGGGTGCTGTAGCCCATGCCTACACCTTTGTTGACCTTGAGCTGCACGGCAACACGCTCCTTGAGCGCCTCGACGTGGCTGATCACACCGACCATCTTGCCGCTGGCGTTGAGATTGTCCAGGGCATCGAGGGCCACCTCCAGGGTTTCGCCGTCCAGGGTGCCGAAGCCTTCATCGAGAAACAGCGAGTCGATGCGCGTCTTGTGGCTGACCAGATCGGAAAGCGCCAGCGCCAGCGCCAGGCTGACCAGAAAGCTCTCGCCACCGGACAGGGTTCGCGTATCGCGGGCTACATCGCCCTGCCAGGTGTCGACGACCTCCAGCTCCAGTTCGCCTAGGGATTTGCGCGCCAGTTGATAGCGGCCATGCAGGCGCTGCAGCTGCCCGTTGGCCAGGTGCACCAGATGGCCGAGGGTCAAACCCTGGGCGAAGCGCCGGTACTTGGCGCCGTCGGCCGAGCCGATAAGGCTGTTGAGCTGCTGCCAGTTGTCGTACTCGATCTGCTGGCGGGAGATGGACTCGAACAGCGCCTGCTGGTTCAAGCGGCGCTGGTCATCGCCCTGCAGTTGCCCACGGATCTCGCCCTGGCGTTGACCGAGCTGCCTCAGCGTCGCTTGCAGGACTTGCATCTGTTCATCCAGGTACGCGGCGCTGTGCTCGGTCTGCGGCTCGGCGCGCAACGCGACCAGTTGTGCCTGGGCAGAGGCTTGTAGGGCGCGCGCTTCGGTCTGGGCCTTTTCCAGGCGTTGTTTGAGTACCTGGAGTTGCTCGCGCTGCTCGTCATCGAGCACAGCGCCGAGAAATGCTGACTCGTCGGCGATCGGGCTGCCGCCCAATGCGGTTTGCCACTGCTGCGCAGCGGCCTGCTCGGCATCGCGCAACGCTTCCTGCTGACGGGCAATGCTGTCCAGCGTAACGCGCAGTTCCAGGCAGCGCCGCTCGGCGCTTTCCCAGTTGGCCTGGGCAGATTCGAGGCGCACCGCAGCCTGCTCCATCAGTGCAGCGGCAAGCGGCTCGCCATCGGCTTGCTGCCAGCGGGCTTGCCACTGCAGGGCCTGCTTATCAGCCTCGCCGGCCTGGTGCTGCAGCGTCGGCAGTTGCTGGGCCAGCGCCTGACGCCGCCGCTGGGTGTCTTGCCAGCGAACAGCCTCTGCCTGGCGGGCGGCCAGCCAGGCGGCGCCGTCGTCCGGCAACTCGTGGCCGAAAGCAGCGAGCTGGGTGGCCAGGTCGCGTTCGATGGCGCTGAGCTGTTCGCGTTGAGCGATTAACTGTTCATCCAGCGCCTGCCGGGCGGCCTGCGCCAGATCACGCTCATGCTCGATGGCCGCCTGCTGGTGCTGCGCCGCTTGGTGTTTCTGGCTGGCGAGGCTGGCGGCCTGACGCGCCCGCTCCAGTTCGCTTTTGAGGCCATCGATTTTTTTCAGTGTGGCGTTGATCTCCACATGCTCGTTGAGCTGGCGGGTTTGCGCGGCAGCAAGGGCCTGGTCGTCTTCGGGCAGCGGGTCGAGGGTTTCGCCCAGGCGCTGCCAGGTGGCGGCCAGAGAGTCGAGCTGATGCTGCAGTTCCTGATCCTGCTCCTGGCTCTGGGCGACTTGGGTTTGCAGAGCCGCGACCTGGCTGCTGAGCTGCTGCCCTTGCTCGGTAAGGGCATCAAGGGTTTGCCGCACCTCATCGCGCTCACGCTGGGTTGCCGAAACGTCCAGCGCCTGATAGGCGGCGATGGCCGGGTGTTCGGTAGCGCCGCACAACGGACAGGGCTCGTCGGCCTGCAACTGTGCGCGGTAGGTTTCCAGGGCGCGGATGCGCTGTTCCTGCTCCAGCAGCTTTTCCTGGTCGGCCAGGCGCTGCTTGACCTCACGGTAGCGCTCGCGCAGGGCCGCACGCTCGGCCTCCTTTTCAGCCAGGCTCTGCTGCTGGCGGGCCAGGTTGGCGGCCGTGCGCTGGCGCTGCTGATTCAACTGGTTGCGTCGCTCGGCCAGCTGCGCCAGTTGCTCAAGGGCGCTGCCGCGGGCGTGTACCTGCTGCCAATGCTCACGCCACTGCGCCTCGCTGCGACCGGCCAAGGCAGCTTGCCAGCGACCTTCCACCTCACTGACCGCCCGCTCGGCCTCGGCTTTCGCCTGGGTGGCCGCCTGCATCGACTGGGCAAGGCCATTCAGCTGCTCTACGAACTGCTGCAACTGCCCGGCACCGGCCTGCTGGCGAGCCTGCAGGCTGGCAAGGGATTGCCGGGACTGATCACGGGCCTGAAAGGCCTGCTGCCAGCCGCTGAGCTGGGCAGCTAAACGTTCGTGGTCAGCGCAGGCCTGCAGCTGTGCATCCAGGCTCTGGCACTCAGCCTCGAGCCGCTGCACCGCCTGTTGTTTTTCCAACGCCAGGGCTGCGCTGGCGCCGGTGGCTTGCTCGAGGCTGCTACGCCATTGCGCCTGGGCCTGGGCAAGTTCCTGTTGATGATTGCGCTGCTGTTCTTCGTTGGCTACCAATGCACGGGCAGCATCACGCCCGGCCTGGTACAGCGGCTGCAGGCGTTGAGCGGGCTCGCTCAGTTGCAGCCGCGCCAGCTCATCCGCGTCGTCACGCTCGGCCTGAGCAGCGGACTCCACCTGAGCGGTCGCGGCCGCGGCCTGCTCCTCGGCACGTGCCAGGTCGGTCAGCCACTGCCGCTGACGGCTAGCTTCAGCGCAGGCGGCTTGCGTTTCACCCTCCTCGATCGCCAGCTGCGTCGCCTCATCAGTCAGCGCCTGGCGTTGTTCGTCACTCAGCAGCTCGACGCCTTCGGCGCGGGCGCGCAGTTGATCGAGCTGGCTTCTCACCTCACGAGTCTGCTCGAACACGCGCTGGGAAATCTGCCCGTAGATATCGGTGCCGGTCAGCTCCTCGAGCAGCTCGGCGCGCTGGTTGGCGCTGGCTTCGAGGAAGGCCGCGAAGCCTCCCTGGGCCAGCAGCATCGATTTGGTGAAACGGCCAAAATCCAGGCCGGTCAGGCGCTCCACCTCTTTTGGCTTTTCGCTGAGCTTGTCGGTGATGATCTGGCCGTCCAGCTTCGCCAGCTCGGCCTTGGCGCCCTGCAGCGCACCATCGGCCTTGTCCCGCGCGCGGCGCTGGCTCCAGAACGCACGATAGCCTTGGCCCTTCACCGCGAATTCGACCTCAGCCAGGCACTCGGCGGTGTGCCGTGTCATCAGCTCGTTCTCGCCGCCGACCTTGTCCATGCGCGGGGTGCGGTGATACAGGGCCAGGCAGATGGCATCGAGCAGCGTGGTCTTGCCGGCGCCGGTCGGCCCGGTGATGGCGAACAGGCCATTGCTGGCGAAGGGCTCGGCGGTGAAATCGATCTTCCACTCGCCCTTGAGCGAATTGAGGTTCTTCAGGCGCAGGCTGAGGATTTTCATGGAAAGGCGGTTTGGCTCGAATCAAGGCAGGCCGCTATTGTGGCACTGTTGCCGGCCAACGTGGCTGACGCGCGAGGTAACAAAAACGCCCTGCTGCACCGGCAAGGCAGGGGTAACGTGTGAGGCTCGCTATCAGGAGAGATTCGCCATGGCCCGTCCCGTTCATCTGTTGCTCGGTGGTATCGCACTAGGCCTTGCCAGCTTCGCCGCGCAGGCCGCCGACGCCCTGCCAGAGGCGCAATGGCCGTTCACCGCCGAGCCGCGCGCCACGCTGGATGAGCCATGGGCCATGACCTTCCTGCCCGACGGCACGCTGCTGGTGACCGAGAAACGCGGTGTGCTCAAACATCTCGACCCGAAGACCGGCAAGAGCCATGACATCGCCGGCGTACCGCAAGTGGCCTATGGCGGCCAGGGCGGCTTTGGCGACGTGATCCTGCACCCGGACTTCGCCAACAATCAGTACGTCTATATCAGCTACGCCAAAGCCGGTGACGGCGACACCCGCGGCGCGGCGGTGGCCCGCGCTAAGCTGCAGCTCAACGACGACGGCAGCGGCGCGCTGACCGAGCTGGGCGTGATCTGGCAGCAGACGCCCAAGGTCAGCGGCAGCGGCCACTACGGCCACCGCCTGGCATTCGGCCCGGACGGCAAGCTGTGGGTCACTTCCAGCGAGCGACAGAAATTCACCCCGGCCCAGGACATGAATGCCAACCTCGGCAAGCTGGTGCGCCTCAATGACGATGGCAGCCTGCCGACCGACAACCCATTCGCCGGCCAGGGCGGCGTGGCCGCGCAGGTGTGGTCCCTGGGCCACCGCAACATGCTCGGCATCGCCTTCGCACCTGATGGCAAGCTCTGGGTACACGAGATGGGCCCGGCCGGTGGCGATGAACTGAACCTGATCAAGCGCGGCGAAAACTACGGCTACCCGGAGGTTTCCAACGGCGATCATTATGGCGGCAAGCCGATTCCCGACCACGACACCCGCCCGGATTTCGCCGCCCCGAAGATCACCTGGACGCCGGTTATCTCCCCCGCTGGTTTCGTGATTTATCAGGGCGAACGTTTTCCCGGCTGGGACGGCGCCGGGCTGATCGGCGGGCTGTCGTCCCATTCGCTGGTGCGTGTGGCGTTCGACGGCGACAACGCCCGCGAGGCCGAGCGTTACGACATGGGCGCACGCATCCGCGAAGTGGAGCAAGGCCCGGACGGCAGCGTCTGGCTGCTGGAAGATGGCTCGGGTGGGCGGCTGCTGGAGCTACAACCCAAATAATGGGGTTGCCGGGTATCGCTTCGCTCAACTCCTGCCTACGCAGAGGGCATAAAAAACCGCAGCCAGGCTGCGGTTTTTTTGTGCTCGATGTTCGGCTCAGTAAACGAACGTCAGCAGCACGTTGAACACCAGTGCAGCGACGAAGCCAATGGGCGCCGCCTTGAACAGCAGCTGCGGGAACAGCGTGGCGCGACTCTGCTCCGACGTGCAGGAGCCAAGGATCAGGCTGCCGCCCGAGGAAAATGGCGAGATAGAGGTGGCCTGAGCACCGACCACGATGGCGATGAACAGCACCATCGGTTCCAAACCCATGGCCTGGGCGATGGGCAGCACCATCGGGAACAGCGCCGGCGTCACCACGCCCAGGGTGCTGGAGAACAGCGACATGAAGGCCGCTACCACACCGAACACCACCGGCACCAGGATCGGCGGAATGCTGCCGCCGATCCACGAGGCCAGCACGTCGATGGTGCCGGCCTTGATGGCCACCGAGATCAGCATGCCCACACCGCAGATCATGATCAGTGTGCTCCACGGCACCGAGGCCATGGCTTTGCGCTCGTCCCCCAGCTTGAGCAGCAGGGCGATGACCGAGAAGATGCTGGCGATCAGGCCGATGTCCATCTTCGAGTTGATGAAGGTGATGGTGCCGTTGGCCGGCAGCAGGATATGGGCGATTGGCGCGGCCAGCACGATGGCCATCATCGCCAGGGTCAACCACAGGGTGATCTTCTGCTCGCGGTTGAGCGCGGCGGGTGCGCTGGCTTCGAAAACCGACGCCTTCATGGCGCGGCCTTCGCGGGTCAGGAACACGAAGACACCGATCACCAGTAGCGGAATCACCAAGGTGCTCAGGAAGATGCCGGTGGCGTTGATGAAGGCATCGTTGTCACTGATCCCGGCATTGGTCATCAAACCGCGGAAGATGATGCCGCTCTGGCTGGACATGAAGTTGGCGCCGCTCAGCGCGCCGTAGTTCACCGCCATGCCGCCGACGATCAGGCTCATGCCGGTGCGCTGGCAGAGCAGCAGGGTGATAGGCGCCATGAACGCCAGCACGGTGTAGTAACCGGCGCCCATCGCGGCGATTACCGTGGCCGTGAAGAACACCGCGAACGGCAGCAATTGCGGCATGCGGCGGCAGTGGTAGATCAGGTGCTCTGCGAGTTTCTCCAGGGTGCCGTTGACCGTGGCGAAGCTGTAGAACAGGCACACTGAGAAGATCACGAAGAAGATCTTCAACGGCCACATGCCGATCACGTCCGACGGGCTCAGGCCCATGCCGAAGCAGCCGAGCAGGTAGGCGAAGGCGATGGCGAACAGACCGATATTGATCTTGGTCTTGTAACCGAGGGCGACGGCGACGACGATCGCCGCGACGACGAGCAGGCTCATCATGATGAAAGCTTCCTGTTGTTGTTGGTATGGGCTCAGCGAAGGGTGAAGCCGAACAGGCGCGCGGGGTTGGCCGCCAACACCTGATCGCGCTCCGTCGCCTCGGGTAATAGGGTTTCGATCAGGGCGAGCTGCTCGGCATAGTTTGTCCGATCCTCGAACTGGGTGTTGGGCCAATCACTGCCCCACACGAAGCGCTCAATGCCGCCAGCCGCCGCACGCACCTGGGCCAGCACGACGCTGGCCTGGGGCCGATCGGACTGGCTGCGATAGGCCGCCGACAGCTTCAGCCAGACGCGCGAATCACCCAGCAGCTCCAGAAATGCCCGGTGCGCAGGCTTGTGCTCATCGATGCCGCCAGTCGGCAGGCCAAAGTGATCGACCACCACCGTGACACCCGTGGCGACGATGGCTGGCACGATCTGCGCCAGGTCATCGATGCCGCGCTGGATTTCCACCTGCCAGCCACGGCTCGCCAGGCGCTTGAACAATCCAGTCCAGGCCACACCGGTGTAATCCTGCAGGTCCTTGCCAATCATGTTCAGGCGGATGCCCACCACGCCGGCCGCGGCGAGGTCGTCCAGCAGCCCATCGGTGACCGTCACATCGACCACTGCCACACCACGCAGGCGCTCGGGAAAGCGGCGCAACGCCTCGACCATGAAGTGATTGTCGGTACCAAGAAAGCTCGGCTGGATCAGCACGCCATGGGACAGCCCATGAGCATCCAGATGCGCGAGGTACTGCTCGACGAGCGCATCGTAAGCGGGGCTGTAGCGGCGGTTAGCGGCCATCGGCAGATCCTGGCGAAAGATGTGCGCATGGCTGTCGACGCCAGTGATGGCAGGGGTGGAGACGCTCATGAAAAAGATACCTGATCGTTTGTTATCAAAACCGGAATGAGGGTCCGGCCTTATTATCACGACATACAGTCATATATATGAATAGTTGACCATATATTCACGTCATCCGTTCTGTCAATCGGCACGCAGGTGGTAGAGTGACGGCCGCCTGCTGCAACGGACCCAACACGCGATGACACTCGGATACGACGAACGCCTGCCGCTTTACCAACGACTGCGCGAGGAAATGCTCGCCAAGATCGCTGCCGGCGAGTGGTCGCCCGGTGCGCCGATCCCTACCGAAGCGGAGTTGACCAAGCTCTACGGCGTGGCCATCGGCACGGTCCGCAAGGCGGTGGATACCCTGGTCAACGAGGGGCTACTGCTGCGCAGCCAGGGCCGCGGCACCTTCGTGCGGCGGCCGAACTTCGATGCGTCGCTGGCGCGCTTCTTCCGACAGGTGAACGCCAGCGGCGGGCAGGAAATTCCCAGCAGCCGGATTCTTTCCAAGGCCCTGCAAAAGCCTGCCAAGGAAGTCGCCAAGGTCCTCGCGCTGAAAAGCACCGAGCAGGTGGTACACATGGAACGCCTGCGCATGGTTGAAGATCGCACCCTGTTCCATGAGGAAATCTGGCTGCCCGCCTCGCGTTTCGGCGCGCTGATGGATATCGACTCAGCCACCTTTGGCGACCTGCTCTACCCCTTCTACGAAAAACAGTGCGGCCAGTGCATTGCCTCGGCCCGGGAAACCCTGACGGTCGGTTGCGCCGACACCGATATGGCCAGCACCCTGGCCATCGGCGAGGGCGACCCCATCGTGGTGATCGAGCGCACGGCTCTGGGCTACGATCGCCGCCCCCTGGAATACCGTCTGTCGCGCGCCGCGGCGGCCAACTTCCGCTACCAGATCGATATCTGCTGACGATCCCGCCCTTCAATTCCGACAAAAGACAGCGGCTTTCCAGGCTCACTCTGAGTGGAGGTCCGCCAATCTGAAAGCCCCGTTCTAGGGCGCTCGGATTAGCATTGGGTGTAAATAAACTCAAAGCAGCACTTTTTCATTTACGCCGTACTGACCAAGTGCTATCACGTGCTTACCGATCGCTGCCGCCTCGACGTGGCAGCCACTAATAAGAACAACAATTCAGGAATGCGCCCATGAACAGCTTGCGTCGCTTACCGATCAATCGTCGTCTGTGGCTCATCATCGCGATGCCGGTGCTGATGCTGGTCCTGCTTGGCACCTATATGCTCCATCAGATCAATACCGATCTTTATGCGGGTAAGGCCGAGAAGACCCAGCATGTGGTGCAGGCCGCGGTCGGCGTTCTCAAGTACTTCCAGGGCCTGGAAGCGGGCGGCACGCTGAGCCGTGAGCAGGCGCAAAAACAGGCGATCGAGGTGATCCGCGGCCTGCGCTACGGCGGCCAGGAGTACTTCTGGATCAACGACCAGACGCCGACCATGGTCATGCACCCCACCAACGCCAAGCTCGAGGGGCAGAACCTGTCGGCCATCAAGGACCCGGATGGCAAGGCGCTGTTCAACGACATGGTGGCCATCACCCGAAGCCAGGGCGCCGGGCCGATCAACTACCGCTGGCCAAAGCCGGGCGCCAGCGAGCCAGTGCCGAAGATTTCCTACGTTGAGCTCTTCCAACCCTGGGGGTGGATTATCGGCTCTGGCGTCTACGTCGACGACGTGCAGGCCGAGTTCAAATCCCAGGCGCTAAAGGCGCTGGCCATCGGCGTGCCGGCCACCCTGCTGCTGATCGCCCTGGTGGTGGTGATTTCGCGCAGCATCGCCACGCCGCTGCAGCAGGCGGTCACCGCCATGGCCAATATCGCCAGCGGCGAAGGCGACCTGACCCACAAGCTCGATGATCAGGGTCGTGACGAACTGGCCGCCCTGGCCGGCCACTTCAATGCCTTTACTGGCAAGATGCGCCAGGTGATCCGCCAGTTGCTCGACTCCGCGGCCTCCCTCGACCAGGCAGCCCATTCGCTTGGCGACATTTCCACCGCCGCTCAGCAGCACAGCCAACAGCAGGCCCAGCAGATGGAACTGGTCGCCACCGCGGTTAACGAAGTCACCTATGGCGTGCAGGACGTGGCCAAGAACGCCGAGCACGCCTCCAGCGAAGTGCACACCGCCGAAGAGCAGGCACGCCAAGGTCAGCACAATATCGACGCCAGCCTGAAGCAGATCGACCAGCTATCGGACACCATCGATAAGGCGGTGGCAGTGATCGAGTCGCTGGCCAGCGAAAGCACGCAGATCGGTGGCGTGCTGGAAGTGATCCGCTCGATTGCCGAGCAGACCAACCTGCTCGCCCTCAACGCCGCCATCGAGGCCGCCCGCGCCGGCGAACAGGGCCGCGGCTTCGCCGTGGTCGCCGACGAAGTGCGCCTGCTGGCCCAGCGCACGCAGAAATCCACCGCCGAGATCCAGGCCATGATCGAGCGCCTGCAAGGCAACTCCCAGGCAGCGGTGAAGGCCATCAGCGACAGCAGCCAGGCCTCACGCCTGACCGTCGAGCAAGCCAGCCAGGCCGGCGAGAGCCTGGCGCAGATCGCCCAGTCGCTGCGCAACCTGACCGGCCTCAATGCCTCGATCGCCAGCGCCACGCTGCAGCAGTCCCACGTGGTCGACGACATCAACCAGAACGTCACCCAGACTGCCGCCCTGGCCCACAGCACCGCCGAGTCGGCGCAGCAGTCGAGCGCCGCCAGCCAGCACCTCAAACAACTGGCCGAGCAACTCGGTCGCCTGCTGGGGCAGTTCCGCATCTGAATGCGGGCCTCGTCCTTGACGCCTGCCGCCGGCAAAAGTCGCCCGCCGCGGGCCATAGAGGCAGGCTATAGCATCGATCCGCCAGTACAAAACGCTTGATTTCCGCCGCCAAAACAATAGCCTCAGCACTCCTGTGGCCGCCCTCACGGCGCGCGTGTCGATACGCGCGATCAGCCTGGCCGCTTTCCCTTCATAGGTACGTCGAAGATGTCGCAACCCTTAACGATCGCCCAGCGTCTGGCCATGGGCTTCGGACTGGTGCTGTCGCTGATGATTCTGGTCGCGCTGGTCGGCATTCAACGCGTGCATGTGATCGACAGCAGCCTCAGCGAGGTCAACGAGGGCGCCAGCCTCAAACAGCGCTACGCGATCAACTTCCGCGGCAGCGTGCATGACCGCGCCATCGCCATCCGTGATCTGGTGCTGGCCCGCGACCCGGCGGCGATGAACACCCAGTTGCAGAACATCGAGCGTCTCAACGCCTTCTATCAGGAGTCGGCGGCGCCTCTGGACAGGCTGGTTGCGGGCCACCAATCGAGTGCCGAGGAGCAGCGCCAGCTCAGCCAGATCAAGGCCATCGAGAGCAGCGCCCGCGACCTGACCCTGCGCTTGATCAGCCAGCGCCAGAGCGGCGACATCGAGGGCGCCCAGGCACTGCTCGCCCGCGAGGTGGCTGCCGCGTACACGGAGTGGCTCAAGCGCATCAACGCCTTTATCGACCTGCAGGAAAAGGACATCACCGCGAGCCTGGATGGGGTGCGGGCAACCGCGGGCGGCTTCGGCCTGCTGATCGTGACCGTCACCAGCGTGGCGATCCTGCTCAGCGTGATCATCTCGCTGCTGATCATTCGCCGCCTGCGCTCGACCCTCGGCGCCGAGCCGCATCAGGTGGCCGACGTCATCCAGCGCCTGGCTGGCGGCGCCCTCGATCAGCACATCGAAACCCGCTACCCGAACAGCGTGATGGGCGCGGTCAAGGACATGAGCGCGCGCCTGAACGACACCATCAGCCAGGTGCGTCACGCGGCAAACGAGCTGAACCTCTCCGCCGACCAGCTGCGCGCCACCTCGGCCAGCAACAATCGCCAGTTGCAGGCGCAATCCGAAGAGGCCGAGCAGATGGCCGCCGCCATCAACCAGATGGCGGCAACGGTCAACGAAGTGGCCGGTTACGCCGGCACCGCCGCCTCGGCGACCCGTAACGCCGACGGTGAAGTGGAAACCGGCAGCCGCCTGGTGACCCAGGGCGGCGAGGCGATTCATGAACTGGCCAAGGTACTCGACTCGGCTGCCGAGCAGGTCGAGCAACTGGCTCGCGACAGCAGCAATATCGAAACCATCATCGCGGTGATCACCTCCATCGCCGACCAGACCAACCTGCTCGCCCTCAACGCCGCCATCGAAGCGGCCCGCGCCGGCGAACATGGCCGAGGCTTTGCCGTGGTGGCCGATGAAGTCCGCTCGCTGGCCAGCCGCACGCAGACCTCGACCCGGGAAATCAGCGGCATGATCGAACAATTGCAGGCCGGTGCCAGCGGCGCCGCGCAGATCATGCAGACCAGCAGCCAGATGGCCCGCAAGACGGTCGAACAGACCACCGAGACCGAACAGGCGCTGGGCCGCATTCGCCAGGAAGTCGGCGCTATCAAGGACATGAACGCGCAGATCGCCAGCGCCGCTCAGCAGCAGAGCCTGGTGGCCGAAGACGTCAACCAGAACATCAGCCGCATTCACGCCAGCACTGTGGAAACCACCGCCGGCTCCACCCAGGTATCTGCAGCGAGCGAGGAACTCTCGGCCCTGGCGCGCCGGCTGCTCGAGCGGGTGAGTTTCTTCAGGGCCTGATCAGGCCGACGCGGCGAGCGGGGTAACCGCGGCCAGCTCGACGGTGCGGCAGTAGTCCATGAACAGGCGCGTCGCGCGGGTGGGCTGGTTGTTGCGCAAATAGGCCATGATCAACGCCGAATCCGGCATGTCGTCGAGGATGTCCAGCTGCACCAATTGCTGGCCGTCATAGGTCACGCTGGTACGCGGGCGGGTGACCAGCACCGAAAAGCCCAAGCCCTGCCCCACCATGCAGCGCACCATCTCGATCGATGGCGAGCTGTAGGCGATGGTTGGCGAGAGCCCGGCCTGGGTGAAGATATCCACGAAGTAGCTTTTGCTCGGCACCGCGTCGAGCAGAATCATGGGTTCGCGGGCGAGCTGGGCCAGGGTGACGAACGGCTGCCGGGCCAGGTGATGATCGGCGGGCAGCAGCGCGTATGGCTTGTGCGGCGCGTTCAACGCCTCCTTGACGATGGTGCTTTCCAGCTCCAGGTCGTAAAGAAAGGCCAGATCGAAACGACCGCGGTGCAAGCCGTGCATCAACTCGTGCTGTTCGCCGTCGTGCAGCTGTATCGAAACGCCCGGGCACAGCCGCTTGAAACCAGCCACCAGGCGCGGCATGTAGAGCGGCGCGGCGGACTCGAAGCAGCCAATCGAAATCGTGCCGGCAACCAGCTCGTCCTCTTCCCTGGAATCCTGTTCGAGTTCGTTGGAAAGCCTCAGTAATTCCTTGGCTCGTTCGTAGACCCGCCGACCGTTGGCCGAGATGGAAACCCCCTGAGCATGGTGACGAACCAGCAGTTGCTGGTTGAACACGTCTTCGAGGCCCTTGATGGCCACGGAGATGGACGGCTGCGAGATGTGCAACTGCCGAGAAGCCTCCGCGATGCTCTGCGACTCGACGACGCACACGAAATATTTCAGCTGTTTGAGGGTGAAGTGGGCCATGTCGATCTCGCTTCTGCCGGATTGCCGCCCAAGCGAATTTGCGAGAAGCGTGCCACGGGTGTTTATCGAAGCGGCAACAGCTCGCCAAAGACCTGACAACAAGCTGCTTAGGCTGACCTTAATCACTTGGGGTATTCACCGATATACACAGCCAACCCTCGCAGCAATTTCGCACCATAAAAGATCATTGATTAAATAACTGCGCCCCACTCGCACCAAAACAAAACATAACTTCAATCCTGGTTCGCGTATTTCGCCAACCAGATCGCGTCGTATCCACGACTTCGCCGAGTTGTCACATCCATTGCATAGTCATCGCCTAAGCAAGGTGCAGGAATTTACTAATTGCTTACCGTGCAAAACGTCACTCATGATGAATTCACAGTCACACCGGCGGCCCATACAACAATCAAAGGCCGACGCCACGCAACCCAACTTGCCGTGCGAATCGATAACCATGACCTTTGATTGGAAATACATGCTGAGTCTGCTCAGCAACATTGATTTCTGGCTGGCGGCAGTCGTTGTGGTAAAGCTCAGCGTGCTGACCTGGTTGATCAGTATTGCACTGGGTTTCCTGCTGGCCCTGGCCAAACAATCGAGCCGCCCGGGGCTGCAACTTCCTGCCAGCGGTTATATCTGGTTCTTTCGCAGTTTGCCGTTATTGGTGCTGCTGATATTCGTCTACAACTTGCCACAGATATTTCCTGCGACGTCAGTGGTGCTGGGTGATCCGTTCTATGCGGGCCTGATTGCCCTGGTCATCTGCGAGACGGCCTATATCGCGGAAATCCATCGTGGCGGGCTGATTTCCATCAACAAGGGCCAGGCAGAAGCAGCGCGGGCTCTGGGCCTGAGCTTCACCGGCACTCAGTGGCGCGTGGTCATCCCCCAGGCCCTACGCGTAGCGCTGCCGACGCTGGCCAATGAATTCATCTCCATCGTTAAACTCAGTTCGCTGGTTTCGGTAATTTCCCTCACCGAAATTCTCATGGTGGGGCAACGCCTGTACTCCCAGAATTTTCTGGTTCTGGAAACCATGGCGGCAGTGGCCTTTTATTATGTATTGATCGTCACGGTATTCGACTGTCTGCTCAAACAACTGGAGCGTTATCTGGATGTCAGCAAAAGAAAAACCGTTGCTGCACCGAATGTGGAATCCCTCGATCTCGATATAATGCCAACTTCACCGCGCAGCGTGGAAACAACGCCGTGGCAAGGCCCGGCATTGCAAGCCAGCAAACTGCACAAGGCCTATAACGATATTGAAGTGCTGGGCTCTGTCGACTTGCAGATAAACCCCGGCGAAGTCGTTTCGATTATCGGCCCGTCCGGTTCGGGTAAAACCACCTTGATTCGTTTGCTCAATGGCCTGGAAAAACTGGATAACGGCGAAATCAAGATCAATGGCCAGCCGTTCATCCACTTGCAACGCCAGGGCGCACAAAAGCCGGTCTTCGTGGAGCATGCCAAACATCGCCTCGATATCGGCATGGTCTTTCAGAGTTTCAATCTGTTCCCGCACTTGAGTGTCATGGGCAACTTGCTGCTGGCCCCGCGTTATCACGCCCTGGCACCGCTGCCCGAGTTGAAACAACAGGCTTACCAGTTGTTACGCAAAGTCGGTTTACTGGAGCACGCCTTCAAATACCCACATCAACTTTCCGGCGGTCAGCAACAACGTGTGGCCATTGCCCGCGCGATGATGATGCGGCCCAAGATCATGCTCTTTGACGAACCGACGTCAGCACTCGACCCGGAAAAGGTCGGCGAAGTGCTGCAGGTCATCGAGGCCCTCGCCAGCGAAGGCATCACCATGATCATCGTCACCCACGAAATGAACTTCGCCCTCAAGGTATCGGACCGCATCGTGTTCATGGAGAAAGGCCGCGTGGTGTGTGACGACACCCCGCAAGCACTGCGCAGCGGCCAGCACCCTCGGGTCGAAGCCTTCCTTAAAGACGTTGCATTGACTTAACCACAACCGGTTATCGCCGAGGTAAACAAGATGATCGAGCAATGGCAAATCGACCAGTTTCATGAAACCGGCTTTCTGGTCGTCGAAAACGTGGTATCGCCCGAAGACGTGGCGGCGTTGCAGCAGGATTTCGACACCTGGGTGGAGGAAAGCCGCCGCCACACCCAGGCCTGGGGCCAGACCCAGGATGGTCGCCCGCGTTTCGACATCGAGAACGACCACAGCAGCGACCACCCGTCCCTGCGCCGCGTGGTATCGCCGACCGAAATTTCCCCGGCCTTCAAGCAGGTCGCTCTCCAGTCACCGATGGCGCAGATCGCCGCGCAGCTGATCGGCGGTAACGGTGCACGCTTCCATCACGGCAAGATCAACTCGAAATTGCCGCACACCGCCACCCAGGTGAAATGGCACCAGGACTTCCTGTTCACGCCGCACAGCAACGATGACCTGGTAACCGCTCTGCTGATGGTCAGCGAGGTCACCCCAGAGAACGGTCCGCTCAACGTGATTGCCGGCAGCCACAAGGGCCCGCTTTGGTCGCACTGGCACGACGGGCGCTTCACCGGCGCCGTGGCCGACGAGGTGGTCGAGCAGCACTGCCAGCAACCGGCGGCCTGCTACGGCCCATCCGGTTCGGTGTGCTTCATGCACACGCGCCTGCTGCATGCCTCCAGCCCCAATGAAACCGAGCAGCCCAGAACGCTGTTCATCAGCGTGTATGCCGCCGAAGACGCCCTGCCCTTCGGCGAGAACCCACTGCCCAGCGAACACGCCGGGATCATGGTCGCCGGCCACGAAAGCGGCCTGGTTCGCAGCACCGCCAACCAAATCCGCCTGCCGGTCAAACCCAAGGGCGCATCGTTCTTCGTCCAGCAAGCGGGCAAGGATTGAGAAGGCATCTGAATACCACTAACGGAGAATCGTCATGCAAGCGCTACCCTCGTTCACTCGCTTCACCCTTGGTGCCATGACCGTCTGCCTGGCGCTGACCTCGTTCAGCGCATCGGCTTTCCAGCAGCCCGACACCATCGTCGCCGGCTCGGACATGACGTTCTTTCCCTACGAGTACATGGACAACAACAAGCCAGCGGGCTTCGACATCGAGTTTCTCGACGGCCTTGCCAAGGAAATGGGCCGCCGCGCGGTGAATGTCGACACGCGCTTCCCGAACCTGATCACCGGCCTGCAGGGCGGCAAGTTCGATATCACCAACTCGTCGATGTACATCACCGCCGAGCGCCTGAAAGTCATCGACATGATCCCCTATCTGAAGAGCGGCCAGGCCATCCTGGCGCTCAAGGGCAGCGACTACCAACCCCAGCGCCCCGAGGACTTCTGTGGCCACAAGATAGGCTCCATGGGCGGTACGTCCTGGCTGCAGGACCTGAACAAGCTATCGGCCGAATACTGCGTCAAGAACGGCAAGCAGCCGATCAAGATCAGCGAATACGGCACCGACCCGCAAACCACCCAGGCACTGCTCTCGCGCGCCGTGGAGGCGCAGATCACCGATGCGGCCGTGGCCCGTGGCGTGATCGACAAGCTCGGCAACCGGGTGGTGGTCTCGTCGCCGGAGCTGATCTACCCGGTACTCAACGGCTTTGGCGTCAAGAAGGGCAATGACGAAGTGAAGAACGCCATGATCAAGGCGCTCGACAGCTACAGCAAGACGCCCGAATACGCTGCGCTGCTGAAGAAATACAACTTCGAGGCGCCGAGCGAAGAAGACATCGCCAAGATGATGCCCAAGCCCTGACCCTCACCCCGCGCCGGCCTCACCGCCGGCGCTCGCTGCTGGAAGAATCACGATGGCCTACACCCATGAAGAGCAGATCCGTATCGATCTGGCTGCCACCTTTCGCATCATCGCGCACCTGGGCATGCACGAGGCGGTGGCCAACCACTTCAGTGCCGCCGTCTCGCAGGACGGCAAGCAGTTTCTGCTCAACCCCAAATGGATGCATTTCTCGCGCATCCGGGCGAGCGACCTGTTGCTGCTGGATGCAGATGACCCGCAGGTGATGGAGCGCAGTGACGTGGACGCGACCGCCTGGTGCATTCACGGCCAGTTGCATCAGCGCCTGCCAGACGCGCGGGTGGCGCTGCACCTGCACCCTATCTACACCACCAGCGTGGCGTGCCTTAAGAATCCGGGCATCCCACCGATCGACCAGAACACCGCTCGCTACTTCAACCGCCTGGCGGTGGACGAACTCTATGGCGGCATGGCGGACAGCATGGAGGAAGGAGCACGGCTAGCCGACCTGCTGCAAGGCAAGAGCCGGCTGCTGATGGGCAACCACGGCGTACTGGTGACGGCGCCGACGGTAGGCGAAGCCTTTGACGACATCTGGACGCTGGAGCGCTCCTGCCAGATCCTGGTCACGGCGCTGTCAACGGGCCAGCCGCTGAACGTGCTATCGGACGAGGTGGCTGAGAAAACCGCCCGCGCCTGGGAGGGCATCACCGATTTCTCCAGACAGCACTTCGAGGAAATGAAGCTGCTGATGATCAGACAGGATCCTTCACTGCTCGACTGAATCCTCGCGCAGCTCAGCCAGCACCTGGCTGTAGAGCCCACGCAGGCGCTGGGCCTGCTCGGGCTCCAGGGTTTCGCTGGCCAAGCGCTGGTCGAACACCTGCTCCGGCGTCAGTTCGTCGAGCATGCCCTGCTCGCCCTGCAGGCTGGCGACCGCCGTGCCCCGTGCGCGGCGGATGCGAAGCACCTCCACGGGCAGGCCTTCGCACAACGCGGCGATGCGTACTTGCAGGTCGCTCAGGTAATCGTCCATTTCGACCTGCACTTCCAGCCACACCGGGCGCTCGCCGCTACCCTCGCGCGCCGCCTCGGCCAGCGCCGCCGGCAGCGTTTTCAGCGAACCGCGCACCGACTGCAGGGCCTGGAAGCGCGGCACCGGCAAGGCGCGCACCTCGCGCAAGCCACTGGCATCCAGGTCGACCAATAGCACTTCCTTCTGCTGGCGGGCTTCGTCGAAGCTCAGCGGGATCGGCGAGCCGCTATAGCGGATGTGCTCCAGGCCGCCGACCTTCTGTGGCCGATGGATATGCCCCAGGGCGATGTAGTCGACGGCTGGGAAGGAGGAGGTCGGAAAGGCTTCCAGCGCGCCGACGTAGATCTCGCGCACCGACTCGCTGGCGCTGGCGCCCACGGTGGTCAGGTGCCCAGTGGCGATGATCGGCAGCGCCGCACCGATTTCGCTGCGGCGCGCCAGGGCCAGCTCGTACAGCGCCTGATAATGGGCGTGAATGGCTTGCTGCAGCGACAGTTGCTTTTCCGCTGCGCTCTGCCCCGCTTCGCTGCGTAGCACATCGCGCGGGCGGATGAACGGGATGGCGCAGAGCAGCGCCGCCGGCGCGCGATCGGCGCCATCGAGCACCAGCAGTTGTTCGTGCAGGTGGGCGCCAACGCCGGGAATGACCCGAGTGCCGAGTTGCGCCAGCAAGGTGCGGCTCTCGCCGAGCATGGCCACCGAATCATGATTACCGCCGAGCACCACCAGCTGGCAGCCGGTTTCGCGTAACGCTACCACGAAGTGGTTGTACTGCTCGCGGGCGTAGCTGGGCGGCGAGCCGGTATCGAAGATATCCCCGGCGACCAGCACCACCTGCACCTCATGGGCGCGCACCTGCTCGATCAGCCAGGTACAGAACGCCTGATGTTCGGCCTGGCGCGTCTTGCCCATGAAATGCTGGCCCAGGTGCCAGTCGGAGGTGTGCAGAAGGCGCATGTGCAGCGAAATCCAATGGCTGAAAAATGCGGCCACCATGCCTTTTCGACGCGATCAAGGCAATGGCCTCACATGAGGTAACACACCCGGCAGACGCCAGGGCACGGGGCCTACGGGCTGATTTCCCGGCAAATCACCGCAAGGCCCGGCTGCACAGGTCGAACCCTGGCGCAAAGGCCTCAGTCGGAAAATCGTTCCCCCCTTCCCTTGCCGACTTCGCTGAGAGGTATCCGCCGATGACCACCGCAGCCGTTCGCCCCTTGTCCCTGTGCGCCTCCGCGCTGGCCTTGTTCGGCCTTCTGCAATCCGCCGCCCAGGCCCAGACCATCGCCCTCGACGTGCCCTATGTGCCGACACCGGAACCGGTGGTGGCGCGCATGCTGGAAATGGCCGATGTCGGCCCCGACGACTACGTGGTGGACCTGGGCTCCGGCGACGGACGCATCGCCATCTCGGCGGTCAAGGACCGTGGTGCCAAGGCCGCCTACGGTATCGACCTCAACCCGCAGCGCATCGAGGAAGCCGAGGCCAACGCCCAGCAGGCCGGTGTCGCCGACAAGGTGGTGTTCGAGCAGGGCGACCTGTTCAAGAAGGACATAGCCGACGCCGACGTGCTGACCATGTACCTGCTGAACACCGTGAACATGCGCCTGCGCCCGGTCATCCTCGACACCCTGGAGCCCGGCACCCGCGTGGTGTCCCACGCCTTCAGCATGGAGGACTGGGAGCCCGATCGCAGCGATATCGTCGAAGGTGCGCGCATCTACCTGTGGATCGTGCCAGCCAAGATCGCCGGCAGTTGGCATATCGAAACCGAGGGCGAGCGTTTCACCGTCGACCTCGAGCAGCGCTTCCAGGAAATCAGCGGCATCACCCAGCATCAGGAACGCCTGCGCGGACGCCTGAACGGCACCGAGCTGCGCTTCGAAGTCGACGGCAAGCTGTACGTCGGCCAGGTCGAGGGTGATCGCATCGAACCGATTTCCGCCGAAGGCGCGATGACCGGTTGGAGCGCACGACGGAGCTGAGTCATGAGCGCACACGCAGCGGCACGACAATCCGGGCTGTCGGTGATCGACGGCGTCGCCATGCTGGTCGGCGTGGTGATCGGCGTCGGCATCTTCGGTTTTCCGCCCTTGGTGGCTCAGCATGCCGACAACGCCTTCCTGTACATCGGTCTGTGGCTGGCCGGCGGCCTGGTGATGCTGATCGGCGCGCTGTGTTATGCCGAACTGGGCGCCGGCTACCCGGATCGCGGTGGTGAATACCATTACCTGCACCTGGCCTGGGGCCGGCAGATCAGCCTGCTGTTCGCCTGGGCCAGGGGCACGGTGATCCAGACCGGGGCGATCGCCGTGGTCGCCTTCATCTACGGCGATTACGCCCAGCGCCTGCTGCCGCTCGGTGAATACGGCAGCGCCTGGCACGCCACCCTCGTGGTGCTGGCGCTGACCGCCCTGAATATCCTCGGTACCCACGAGTCCAAGCGCCTGCAGGTGCTGTTCACCGGCATCACCCTGCTGGCGCTGATCACGGTGATCGTTGCCGGCCTGCTGCTGGCCGAACCGGTGGCAGACGTGGCGCCAGCCGCTGCCGATGCCGGCGGCAATCTGGCCGGTATGCTCGGTATGGGCATGGTGTTCGTGCTGCTGACCTACGGCGGCTGGAACGAAGCCGCGTACCTGTCCGGCGAATTGCGCAACCCAGGCCGCAACATGAGCCGCGTGCTGCTGATCGGCACCCTGGTGGTGACCGGCGTCTACCTGCTGGCCAACCTGGTGTTCCTCAACATCTTCAGCCTCGTTGGCCTGCGCCAGTCCAGCGCCATCGGCGCCGACCTGATGACCATCGTCGCCGGCCCCTGGGGCGGCGTGCTGCTCAGCGTGCTGATCTGCATCACCGCGATCAGCACCCTGAACGCCACCATCCTTACCGGCTCGCGGGTCTATTACGCCCTGGGCCGCGACGTGCCGCAGCTGTCGATGCTCGGCGCCTGGAACGACCGCGCCGCCACGCCGGTACGAGCGTTGCTGGTGCAATGCCTGATCACCCTGCCGCTGCTGCTGTTCGGCGCCCTGAGCGAAAACGGCGTGCAGAGCATGGTCGCCTACACCGCGCCGGTATTCTGGTTGTTCATGTGCCTGACCGCCCTGTCGCTGTTGCGCCTGCGTCGCCTGAACCCGGATCGCGCCCGACCGTTCAGCGTGCCGCTCTACCCGCTGCTGCCGCTGCTGTTCGCCGCCAGCTGCCTGGGGTTGTTCTGGTCGAGCACCCTGTATGCCGGGGCTGGCGCCCTGCTGGGCCTGGCGATTCTGGCCGCCGGGCTGCCCTTGTTGCTGCTGCAACGGCCGGCCGAGGCCGTGGCGAGCGGTTCGAACTGAACGGGTTTCTGTGTTACACAGGCCCTCCCCGCCTTACAGGAGACTGCCTGCCATGCCGCCGAAACCGCCCATCGAACTGCTGATCTGCGACTGCGACGGCGTACTGATCGACAGCGAGATCATCGCCGAGCACCACCTGCACTCAGCGCTGGCCGAGCACTACCCGGCCAATGAGCTGGAGGTGGTACTGGCCGGTACCTTCGGCCTGCAGACCGCCGACATCATCGCCCGCGCCGAAGCGCATTTCGGCAAGCCGCTGCCCGAGGGGTTTCTGGAAAAGAACCGCACCATCACCAAGGCGCTGATCCGCGAGCAGGTCAAGCCGATCCCCGGTGTGCGCGAAGCGCTGATGCAGATCGACCTGCCGCTCGCCGTGGCCTCCAACAGCCACGCCGACGCGGTGGCCTTCGCCCTGCAGCGCTGCGAGCTGGTCGAACGGGTCAACGTCGGCGCCTTCAGTGCCGACCAGGTAGAAAGACCAAAACCGGCACCGGATCTTTACCTGCTGGCCGCCGAACGCGCAGGCGTCGATGCGAGCCGTTGCCTGGTGGTCGAGGACAGCGCCACCGGCGCCACCGCGGCGCTGACCGCCGGCATGCAGGTGATCGGTTTTCTCGGCGCCAGCCACATTCCGCCCGAGCATGGGGAGACCCTGCGCCAACTGGGCGTGCACCACTTGATCGGACGTATGAGCGAGCTGCCGGCGCTGGTGGAGCGCTTGCGTCACGGCAGCGATTAAAGAACGGTCTCAGGCCTGAGCAGCGGGGTTACGTCGCTGCCACTCGTCCACCACATCGCCCATGGTTTGCGGCGTGCCGCTGCGAATCCAGGCCATGAACGGCCGATCGAAACGAAAGCTGGCGCCGCACTGCTCCGTCATGAAGCGCCGCACGTTCTGAGTGTTGCGGTAATTGCTGCCTACCGGGGTGTCGCGGGTGATGGTGCCGCCGTGCCAGTCGAATGCCACTTTGCTTTCCTTGCCGATGCAGTGGGCCGTCACAGTACAAGCCAGCCGATGAGTGCGCCAGTTACGACAACTAGCCAGGGCGGCAGCTTGCCGGCCATCAGCATCACCAGGGCCAGCAGCACCAGGACCAGATCCAGCAGACTGCCAACGGCGCTGGTGCCTACCGGCTGATAGAGCGTGGCCAGCAGCAGGCCGACCACCCCGGCATTCACCCCCGCCAGTGCCGCCTGCAAGTGTGCCCGGGTGCGCAGTCGCACCCAGAAGGGCAGCACGCCGACCAGCAGCAGAAATGACGGCGCGAAGATCGCCACCAAGCACAGCAGCCCGCCCAGCACACCGGCGATGGCCGTGCCGAGAAAGGCAGCGAAGGTGAACAGCGGCCCCGGCACCGCCTGGGTAGCGCCGTAACCAGCCAGGAACAGGTCGTTGCTCAACCAGCCATCCGGCACCAGCTCGGCCTGCAACAACGGCAGCATCACGTGGCCGCCGCCAAACACCAGGGCGCCGGTTCTGTAGAACACCTCGAACAGGCTGAGTAGCGGGCTGTCGGCAACATGTGCGAGCAGCGGCAAGCCAACCATCAGCAACGCGAAGAGCACCAGCCACAGCGCCCCGGCGCGGCGGCTGATGGCAACCGGCAGCGCCTCGGCCTGGGTTTGCGCTTTCGTGTCGAGCACCACAACGCCCACTAGCCCGGCACCGAGAATCGCCGCCAGTTGCCCGACTGCGCCCGGCACCAGTAGCGCGACGGCAGCGGCCCCCAGCATCAAGACGCGCCGTGGCGTATCCGGGCACAACGAGCGCGCCATGCCCCACACCGCCTGGGCGACGATGGCGGCGGCAACGATCTTCAGGCCATGCAGGGCGCCGGACGCCAGGGCATCGCCCTGCCCCGCCAGGCCCAGGGCAAAGGCCATCAGCAGCAATGCCGACGGCAGCGTGAAGCCAAGACACGCTGCCAGCGCGCCGCGGTAACCCGCTTGCGACAGGCCGATGGCCATGCCGACCTTGCTGCTGGCAGCCCCCGGCATGAACTGGGCGATGGCGATGAGCTCGGCATAGGCGGCCTCACTCAACCAGCGCCGACGGCTGACGAATTCCTGGCGAAAGTAGCCGAGATGGGCGACTGGCCCACCGAACGAGGTGAGCCCCAAACGCAGGAAGATCAGAAAGATCGACCAGGGCCGAGGGTCATCAGGTGGGGTAGCGGGCATGCAGGCTTCTCGACAGGACAGCTGAAAGCAGCGCCGGCACGCAGCCAGCGAGCGCACCAATGTGCCCTGTCGCCATGACTTTTTAAAGACGCTTCGGTATGCAGCTAGCTACCCTTCAGGGATCGGCTCATGGCCTTGGCCATGTCCTGGTCGATCTGATGCTTCCAGTCACGATCCCGATCACTGTCCGGCAGCAAGCGCCGTTCAATGGCGGCCGTGGCGCTGGCCTGGCACTGGCGAAAGCCATCGTCCCAGCCGGTGGCGTACTGCTTGTCGGCCAGGTACACCGGCACGTTCTTGCGAAATGCACCGAGCGCCTTGGCCGCGCTGTCGCCGCTGGTGCAACCATCGGCGTAGCCGGAGGCGAAGGCTGGCGGATATCCCTGGGCCAGCAGGTAGTCGCGGGTACTCTGGCACCCCCCCAGCAGCGGCACCAGCAGCACTGCCATAAGAACCGAAACTCTGCTGACCATGGTGATCACCTCGCTACTCGTTGAGCGCGTCGAGCAGCTTGTCGCGCAACGCGCAGTAGGCCCAGGGGCTGGTGCTGCAGGCGCCGCTGGCCAGGGCCTGACCGAAGCGCGTCAGATCGACCTCGCGCACATAGCGCTCGGCATCCTCGAAGCGTTCCTGGCCGCCGAAACCGCCACCGCGCATTTCGGCAATCGCCTGCTGTTTGCTCCAGCCCTGGTAGACGATGCGGTACATGGCAGCGATCAGTCCGGTGCGGTTCTGCCCGTGCTTGCAGTGGATCAGTACCGGGCCGCGCGCCTGCGCCTCGCGGATACTGCGCAGCGCCTGCAGTACGTCGGCATCGTCGACACGGTCGGCGTGCAATGGCTGCTGGATCAGGCGAATGTTCGGGTCGTTCAGCCACTCGGCATCGCTGCGCTGATAGAAGTTGATCACCGTGGCAATCTTCAGGCGCTGCAGCTCGCCCTGCTGACTCGCCTTGGGCAGCGCACTGCGATACAGGTCGGGCTGCATGCGATAGAGGTTGAAGCTCTTGTCCACAGGCGTCGCCCATTGCAGGTCCGCCGCCGGGCTTTGCATGGCGCTCCAGGCAGGTACGCCAGGCACACACAGGAAGACGGCGAGTAGCAGTGCACGCAGGTTCAGGGTCTTCATCCGTGTAGCTCCCTAGACAGGACCGGTGAGGGCAGCGCCGGCTGCGCCGCCTTGCGATAGAGCAGTACGCGGTAGCCCACCACGGCGATCAGCCAGTCGAGCAGCAACGTCCATAGGTTGTGGGAGAGAAAATGCGCGCCCTGCATCATCCGCCCCAGCGACAGCACGCAGCCCAGGGTCAGGGCAAAGCCCAGCGCCCAACGCGCCAGACGTGGTCGGCGGTCACGCAAGGCGAAGTACAGCGCCAACAGGGAAAAACCGGTGGAGGCATGGCCGCCCGGCCAGCAACGCCCGGGCTTGTCGGTAACCGGGCGCTCACCGATCAGCGGGCTGAACGCCTCGTGGCCGCCGAACTGGGTGAGGCTCCAGGGGCATTGCACGGCGGTCAGGGTCTTGAGCGGCGGCACGATGCTGGTCGACAGCCCCAGCGCCAACACCAGGTAGCCCAGCTCGCGGCGCCAGCTACGCAGGCGCACCGGCAACAGGCTGATGAGAAAGGCGGCGATGCACGCCACGCCCAGGCAGATGACCAGAATCTTGACCTGGTCGTGCAGCACGTTTTCCAACCAGGAACTGCGTCCACCGATAAACCCTGTGACAGGGTCATAGAGGATTTCGGCCAGGGCGAAGTCCAGCGGCTTGGGGTCGAGCACCAGCAGCAGAGCCATCAGGCCCAGCGGCAGCCCCAGCCACAGGCGAAAGTCGAAGAACCGCGACGAGTGGCGAGCGGATGTCATGGCGTACTCCCGAGCCGGCTTCATGGTTTCACCGCCACAGCGGCCGAATGATCGGGCTGCCAGCTCAGCAGGTCATGGGTAAAGCCGTGGCTGGCGCCCTGATAGTAGGCGATATCACGCGCCATCAGCGGGTCGGCCTTGGTGGTCGTCTGCTCGCGGCTGATGCCCAAGGCGTCGTCATGGCGGCGCATCGCCCGTTTGGGGCTGAGAATCGCCAGGTTCTGGCCATCGAACAGGCCCAGGTGCTGGTAGTTGCCGATCAGCGCACGACCGGGCGGCGCGTCGTCACGTAGCACGTTGTGGCCGAAGAAGGTCGAGGTGTAATCGAAGCCCAGCAGGCCCAGCAGGGTCGGCGCGATGTCGATCTGGCTGGTCAGCTTGCTGACCTCCGCAGGCTCGATGATGCCCGGCGCGTAGATGAACAACGGGATGTGGTAGTTGGCCACAGGCAGGTCTTCCTTACCGGCGCTGCCTGCGGTGTGGTCAGCGACGAACACGAACAGGGTATTGGCGAACCAGGGCTTGCTCTTCGCTTCGGCTAGGAAGCGGCCGATGGCGTAGTCGGTGTACTTCAGCGCACCGTCGCGCCCTTTGCCGGAGGGAATGTCGATGCGTCCTTCCGGATAGGTGTACGGGCGGTGGTTGGAGGTGGTCATCAGTTGCAGGAAGAACGGCTTGCCGGCGGCATGCTCGGTATCGGCGACGCGCAGGGTCTGCGCGTAGAGATCTTCGTCGCTCATGCCCCAGGCGTTCTGGAAGACCATCTCATCGCTGGGCACGCTGCTCTGGTCGACGATCCGGTAGCCGTTACCACCGAAGAAGGCGTTCATGTTGTCGAAGTAGCCGCGCCCGCCGTAGATGAACACGCTGTCGTAGCCCTTGGCGCGGAACTGCTGGCCAAGGCTGGCATAACCGGATTCGCGGCCGATACGCTTGACGATCGAGCGCCCGGGCGTTGGCGGCATCGACAGGGTGATGGCCTCCAGGCCGCGGTCGGTGCGAGTGCCGGTTGCGTACAGGTTGCTGAAGAACAGGCTCTGCTTGCTCAGTGCATCGAGATTCGGCGTCAGGCCACGGGGATCGCCGAAGGCGCCCAGGTAGCGCGCACTCAGGCTCTCGACGGTGACCAGCACCACGTTGTGGCGCTGCTCGGGGCCGGGGTTGTCGATCACCCGGCGGATGTCCTCGGGGTCATCGTTAACGAAGCGGGCGTTGCTTTCGGCCACTTCCTGGCGCAACAGCGAGCCAACCTTCTCGTCAGGCAGGGTGGCGTAGAACTTCATGTAGTCCAGCTCGTTGTTGCGAAAGGCCGCGAAGAACTGGAACGGGCCGTTGCTGGCCAGCTCGTTCTGGTAGGCGTTGCCGCCCAGGCCACGGGGCACATTCTGGTTGATCGCCAGGGTCGCCAGCAGCGCCACGGCCAGCAGCAGGCCCCAGGCGCCCAAGGCCTTCTTGCGCGGCATCAGCGGCGCATTCAGCGCCCGGCTCACCGGGTTCTTCAAGGCCACAGCCAGGAACACCGCCACCAGGGCGAGCGCGGCGATCAGCGGATACACCGGGTAGGACTCGAGAATGTTGTTGATCACCTCCTCGGAATACACCAGGTAATCCACGGCGATGAAGTTGAAGCGCACGCCGAATTCGTCCCAGAACAGCCATTCGGCGGTGGCGGTGAACAGCATCACGAACAGGCTGATGCCCAGCAGCAGGTGCAGGAACACGCCGTGGGCGCGACTGCGCCACAGCCGCTGCGGGCAGAGCAGCAGGTACAGCCCAAGGGGCAGCGCGGCATACAACAGGAAGGTCGCGTCATAGACCAATCCCACCGCAAAGATGCGCAGGATCTCCAGGGGGCCGGCGCTGGCGTCGCCCCAGTGGGCGACCAGCAGCGCGCCGCGGGTCAACAGGAAGATGCTTGTCCAGGCCAGCAGGACAATGGTGAGGTAACGTAGTTGGGCGTAGCGAAGCTGTGGCATCGTATGATCCTGGCTGGATGAACGAGCTCAGTCTCGCGATGGCCCCGTGAGGGCTTCGTCATGGCTTTGTGAAAAAAACGTCAATCCCCGTGAAGAGAACGTTGCATGCGCATTCTGGTGATCGAAGACAACCGCGACATCCTGGCCAATATCCTCGACTACCTGCAGCTCAAGGGGTACACGGCCGATTGCGCCCAGGACGGCTTGAGCGGCCTGCACCTGGCCACCCAGGGGCACTACGACCTGATCGTGCTGGACATCATGCTGCCCGGGCTGGACGGCTATCAGCTGTGCCGCCGCCTGCGTGAAGAGGCGCGCAGCAGCATCCCGATACTCATGCTCACCGCCCGCGATGCCCTGGAAGACCGTCTGCAAGGCCTGAGCGCCGGGGCCGACGACTACCTGATCAAGCCCTTCGCGCTGTCCGAGCTGGTGGCGCGTATCGAAGCCATTTTGCGCCGTTCCCAGGGCAATCGCCGGCGTTTACTGGAAGTCGCCGATTTAGCCTACGACCTGGATATGCTCAGCGTGACCCGTGCCGGCCACACCATCAAGCTCAATCCGCTGGGCATGAAGCTGTTGATGATCCTGATGCAGCGCTCCCCCGCCGTGGTGCGCCGCGAAGCGCTGGAAGAAGCCCTGTGGGGCGACGATTGCCCCGACAGTGACAGCCTGCGCAGCCATGTGCACCAGTTACGCCAGGCCATCGACAAACCCTTCGCCACCGCCCTGCTGCACACCGTGCATGGCGTGGGCTACCGGCTGGCGGCGATTCCCGATGCAAAGTAAGCAGCCGTTTCGCCGGCGTATTCTTATCGCCTTCGTGACCATGACCATCCTGGTCAGCGGGGTGTTTTCCCTGAGCATCGTGGCGATCGTGCACCTGATCGAGGAGCACCTGGTGTCCGAGGGGCTGTCCCTGGAACTGGATGTGGTGATGCAGCAGGACTTGCAAAGCGGCCAGCAACCCCGTCTGGATTCGCGAACCCGTTTCTTCGCCTCCACCTCTCCGCAGTATGCGATTCCCAAGCGCTACGCCCACAAGCCGGAGGGGTTCAGCGAAAGTTTCGAAGGCGACCAGGCTTACTACGTGTTCACCAGGCTGATCAGGGGGGACCGCTACGTGCTGGTGCAGGATCAGAGCGAGTTCGAACGGCGCGAACGGGTACTGTTCAACGTGGTGCTGGCAGGCTTTCTGCTGTCGGTACTGTGCGCACTGGTCTTGGGCTGGTTCATCTCGCAGCGGGTCATGCAGCCGGTCAGCCGCCTGGCCAACCAGGTACGCCACCGCGATCAGCTATTGCCGCTGGCACCGGCCATGGCGCCGGAATACGCAGACGACGAAGTAGGCCAGCTGGCAGCGGCCTTCGACAGCACCCTAGGCCGCCTGCGCCAGTCGCTGGAGCGCGAGCGGCTGTTCACCAGCGACGTCAGCCACGAGCTGCGCACGCCGCTGATGGTTATCGGCAGCTCCTGCGAATTGCTGCTGCAGGCCGACCTGCAACCCACACAGCGCAAGCAGGTCGAGCGCATCGAGCGCGCCAGCGCGGAGATGCAGGACCTGGTGCAGACCTTCCTGCAACTGGCCCGGGTGAAAGGTAATGAAAGCCTGTTCGCCGGCAGCGCTAGCCTGCAGCAGATTGCCGACGACCAGGTGGACACTTGGGCGCCGCTGATGGCCGAGAAAGGCCTGGATTTCAGCCTCGAGGTACAGGGACATCATGAGGGCATCTACAACCCCACGCTGCTGCGCACGGTAATGGCCAACCTGCTGCGTAATGCCTGGCACTACACCGAAAGCGGCTTCGTGAAACTGACCCTGCAGGCCGACGGCTTTCGCGTCGAGGACAGCGGCGTCGGCATCCCCGAACAGCAGCACGCGCAGATCTTCGACCCCTTCGTGCGCGGCGAACAGGCCCGCGGCGAGGGCCTGGGTCTGGGCCTTTCGCTGGTCAAGCGCATCTGCGCCCATCAGGGCTGGCAGATCACCGTGCGCAGCCTGCCAGTGGCCGGCAGTTGTTTTCAGGTGATACTGCAGCCGGCCAGCTGACATTTTTTTCACTTTTGTTTGACGAGTTCATCAGAACCGCCTGACTAGCATCGAGGCACTTCCCAAGAGGTGCCTCGTCATGTCCAAATCCCGTTCCATCGAACTGGCCTTCTCCGGCAAATACGACCTGCAACACGCCCAGAGCTACCTGCACAAGCACCAGGACGGCCTGGCCAGGCGGCTTTCGCACTGGCGCGACGTACAGGTCGGCCGCAGCGCCCTACGCCTGGCCGGCGAGCCCGATCTGGTGCTGGACCTGCCTTGCGGCGCGGGCCGCTTCTGGCCGCTGCTCGCCGAGCAACCGAACCGGGTGATCCTGGCCGCCGACAACTCGGCCGACATGCTCGCCACGGCGCTGGCCGCCCAACCACCCGAGGTGGTCGGCCGAGTGCAAACCTTCAAGACTTCCGCCTTCGATATCACCCTGGGCGACAACGCGGTGGACTGCGTGTTCTGCATTCGTCTGCTGCATCACTTCCAATCAACGGAACACCGTTTGGCGGCATTACGTGAATTTCACCGGGTGACTCGTGATACGGTGATCGTTTCGCTGTGGGTCGATGGCAACTACAAGGCCTGGCGGCGCAACCGCCTGGAGAAACGCCGCGGCGCGGGCGAGAACCGCTTCGTGGTGCGCCGCGAGCAGATCGAATCCGAGTTTCTCGAAGCGGGATTCCAGATTCTCGGCCATCGCGACTTTCTGCCCGGCTATGCCATGTGGCGCACCTATGTACTGCGCAAGCGCGAGGTGCAGTGATGGCCACGGTCGTCTTTCAGCATCCGGCAACTCGAACCAGCGCCTTCGAGCGCTGGTGGCAATGCCAGGGCACCTGGGTGGAACCACTCAACCAGCGCCGCGACGGGGAAAGTGGCGTGCAACGGCTGCTGCCCCGTAACCCTTCCCATCCGCTGCTCTACAGCAAACGCCAGATCGGGCACCTGTACCGCAGCCTGCGCTACCCCCTGGGCCGCCCGACCATCCTGCGCGAACTCAACGCCTACCAGGCATTCGCACGCCTGGGCATCAGGGTACCCAAACTGATTTACGGCTCGACTCGAAAGCATGAGGGCCAGTGGCAGGCGCTGTTGATCACCCAGGCGCTGACGGGGTTCGTCAGCCTGGAGCAGTGGTACCAGCAGCCGCAGGGCGCAGAACGTACCCGCTGCATGCTGGCGGAACTGGGCAACACCCTGGCCCGCCTGCACCAGGGCCGCTGGCAGCACGGCTGCTGCTACGCCAAGCATGTCTTCATCAGGATCGAAAACGATGAAACCGCTTCGCCCCGTACCGAAATCGCCCTGCTCGACCTGGAAAAAAGCCGCCGCCGCTGGCGCACCGCCGACGCCTCGCGCCATGACATGCGCCAGCTGAAGCGTCATTGCGGGACCATGCCCGATGAGGATTGGCAGTTGCTGATGTGGGCCTACAAGACAGCGCTCGATGACTAACCGGCGGGCGGGAAAGCGGCTCGGCCGGCAAGCTCTCGCCTGGCCGGCTGCGCCTCGTGCAGATAGCGCGTGAAGGTGTCCTTCGGCCGTTCAAGCCCATTAATCGCCAAGGTTCGCGACGCCATGCCGCGGTGGTTGCTGCCATGGGTCAACAGGTGCAGCAGCACCTCCTCGACAGACAACTGGCCGAGATCACCATCGGTGAAGCGAAAGGCGATAACCCGTTGCAGCTCTTCGGCTGTGGCGCGCTGGGCGAAGTCGACGAGCCAGGCATCGTTCTCGGTAATGCGCGCCCTGAGCTCGGCGAACGTTGGCGTCTCGCGGGTGTTGTCAGCGCCGTAATGCTCCGCGCCCCCGGACAAGCGGCTGATGAACAGGCTGTCGACCACCGTGGCGTGGTTGAGGATACGTACGAAGAACTCGGCATCGTTATCCGGCAGCTGATGCAGCTGGCGTTCGCCAAGGGCGAGCAGCTCTTCATTTGCCCATTTCTTGTATTGGAACGCGTCGGCGAACAGCATTTAGAAACTCCTGAACGGCGATAAATCAGGCAGAGCGCGGATACTTCAATTTTTAAAAACCAAGAACTGATATCTCACTGAAAAATCCGAAGCAACAATTACTCTAAGGATTCACTTCACAGATAAATTCTCGACACTCATCGCGGAAATTTTTTCGCAATCTTCATAATTACCCAACTCACTCCAAGCGAATATTTTTGAAAATTTTTCGCCCAATGCAACTGGTGCCGCGGCACAAGTTTCATACTGCATTTTTGTGCCGTTCACACACAAAGGCGACTGACCAGCATGCATCTACGCGCTTAGCCCCACTCTTACGCTCAACCAAGCAGGAAACACCACCGTCAATTGTTTCGCACCCAACGACGACTTCAGCTTGAAAGTTATCACATCCTTGAATCGTAGAAATGCAAAGCAGAGCAATTAGCCTTAGTCGAAATGACATAAACACCTCACTAAAAACCAGCACAGCTAAACCATTAAGCCTTGAGCTTCAGCTAGTAACGGTACGACTAAAACTAACACCGCCTCGGCTTGCATACGCTAACGACTGATGATCAATCAATACTGGCTTTTGGCGGACGAACATTTTATATCCAGTAGCATTCAAAGAAATGACTCCCTCCTGGCACTCATATCGAAAGCCATACTGAATAAATTTTTTATTTGGGGAGAGGCCAAGCTCTACACGATGAAAATTTTCAACTTCGATCGACCCTTGCGACGACTGAATATCAAGCACTATATCGAATGCATTTTCGAAGACCATAGTCACAGGAGCCACCCAAAATCGATAATGGGCCTCATCAACTCCGGGGCTTACCCACTTGAATATATAGTCCAGATCAACGAGAAACTCGTAAGACTCGGTATTCGCCACCACCGACCATAGCGTGGCGTCATGCCAACCCATATTTTCAAAGTCGTGATGATCCCAGACACTCTTTTCAAGGATGAAATCTTCCATGTTTGCGCAAGTCCTACAACGTCTTAATTTTTATCGCTTATTAATTTAGAACACCCAATCCTTCACCACCATATGGGTCTTGACCTTGAACACGCCCGGCAGGTTTTCGATCTCGCCGCGTACTTCGGCCAGCCGTTCCATGGAAGCCGCTTCCAGATAGATCAGCATGTCCGTCTCGCCGCTGATGCCTGAGCAGCGGCGCACTTCCGGGAAGGCGCGCATACGCTCGACGTACTGCTCGCAGCGTCCGCCCTTGTAGAACAGCTCCAGATAGGCCTTGACCACTATCGTCGCTGGCTCGGCAATGCGCGCGTGATAGCCCTGGATGACCCCGGACGCTTCCAGCTGGCGTATCCGCTCGCTCACCGCGGAACGTGACAGGTTGACCTGGCGGGCCACCTCGGTAACGGTCAGGCGCGCATCGGCGCACAACAGGGCGATGATGCGTTGATCGAACTTGTCCACTGAAGCTCTCTGCAAACAGGATGACGGCCATTGCCGCCGTTTCGTCGGTGATCGGCGACGCTTCGCCGGCAGCCGCGCAAGCGAAGCGGCCTTACCATGGCGATAGGGCCGGCAGGCGCTCTGCCAGGGGCCGCGTCAGGAGCGAGAGCATACAACATGAGCCGATTGAACAAGGAACTGGGGCTGCTGCAAGGCGTGGGTTTGCTGAGCACGTCGCTGCTGGGCACCGGGGTATTCGTGATTCCCGCGCTGGCAGCCACGGTCGCTGGCGAGATCTCCCTATGGGCCTGGCTGCTGTTGATCGTACTGATTCTGCCGATGGCCTTCACCTTCGCCCAGCTCGGCCGCCATTACCCGCACGCTGGCGGTGCGCCGCATCTGATCGGCCGCGCGTTCGGCGCGCCCATGGAGCGCACCAGCGCCTGGCTGTTTCTCGCCGTGATTCCGGTGGGACTACCGGCGGCGCTGAATATCGCCAGCGGCTTCTGGCATGCGCTGTTCACCCTCAATGACCTGGCGATCCTGGCTATCCAGCTCGCCACCCTGGGCATCATTCTGCTGCTCGGCCAGCGCCCGGCCCGTACCTCCGGCGGCGTGCAAATCGTCATCGCCCTGGCCATCGTCGCCACCATCGCGCTGATCTGGTTCAAGGGCGACCTGCCCCACGCCGAGCAACCGCTGCTGCCGCCCCTGGCAGGCAACTGGCAGCTGCTGCCGGTGGCCCTAGGCGTGATGTTCTGGTGTTTCGTCGGCATTGAGGCCTTCACCCACCTGGGCGAGGAATTCAAGAACCCGCAGCGCGACTTCCCCCTCGCCTTGCTGCTCGGCGTGCTGCTCGCCGGGCTGGTGTACTGGGCCTGTTCGGTGGCGGTGCTGAGTTTCCATGCCTACGGCGACGCGCGCACCGATGCCGCCTCGCTGCCCCTGATGCTCGACGTGCTGCTCGGCGACCAGGCCCGCTGGCTCAGTGCGAGCATCGGTTACCTGGCCTGCTTCGCCTCGATGAACGTATATATCCAGGGCTTCTCGCGGCTGATCTGGAGCCTGGCCGACGAGGGCAAGCTGCCCCGCGTGCTGGCGGTGCGCAACGCCAATGGCGTACCGGCCAGGGCGCTGCTGCTGGTGGTGCTCAGCTGCGCCCTGAGCGCCACGCTGATCTGGAGCCTGTCGCTGTCGCTCGATCAGTTGATCCGCTACGCCAACGGCAACTTCATCGTCATCTACCTGCTCAGCATGGCCGCTGGTTGGCTGTTGCTGCGCGGCCTGTGGCGCTGGCTGGCCGGGCTCAGCACACTGCTGTGCCTGGGCCTGCTGCTGACGTTGGGCTTCGACGCGCTGTATGCCATCGGCCTGCTGGCCGGCCTGCTGATTCTTGATCGCCTGCCACTGCTGCGGCGTACGAACCTCTCAGCTCTGCCACCAGCGCCGTAACTGCCAGCGCCAGCGCGCCGGCGGGAACTCGCCGTGCCAGCCCAGGCGTACGCCGAGGCGCTGGCGCAAACGCCAGAATGCCAGGTGCCTCGGGCCGGCCATGTCCTCGGCCTGGCGCAGGGTCTCACGGGCCCGGGCCGGGTCCTGATTGGCGACAGCCGAGCGGGCAAGCTTGATCAGCGCGCCATAGAAGTCACGGGTGGAGGCGCCCTCCAGGCGTCCCAGCCACTGTTCCAATGCGGCTTGATCGTTGTCCAGGGCCGCATCGACCGCCAGCCAGACCATCGAATCGACGTCGTTTGGCTCACGCTCCAGGGCCAGGCGCGACACCTCGGCAGCAACGTCATTCAGGCCGCGGATGCGATACCCCAGCGCCAGGTTGCCCAGGCACCAGGCCTGAGTATCGGGCCGGCGCCAGTCGCTCAGGGTCTCGAACATCAAGCCATAGCGCTTGCTCTCGATCAGCGCATAGCTGGCCGCGCCCCACACGTCGGCGCTTTCGGCCAACGCCTGGCGGCAACGCTTGAGGGTGGACCCCAGCAGGATCCGGTTGGCATGCGGGTGCCGGCCCAGCACCCGGAACATGGCGCACTTGGCGGCATGCCTGGCGTCGTTGCGCAGCGCCTTGTTGAAGGCCGCCGACAGGGTCAGGTTGCTGAACATGTCGTGGATACGCCAGCCCAGCCAGGTTTCCACGGCCGCGCTGTGCAGTTCGCCGGCCACCACGCCGGCATCCAGCACCCGGCGCAGCACCGGTTCGCGCACAGGGAAGTCGGCGACATCACGCTCCCAGTTGGCCTCGCCCGCCGGGTCGCTGGCCAGTGCGCTCAGCGCGCGCTGCAGCAGTGCCTTGTCGCCATTACCCCTGGCCATGGGCAGCACGCGGCGCCAGGCAGTGACCGGATCGCCTGCTTCGAGCAGAGCATCTAGGCGTTCCAGAGCCGCACTCGTACCATGCAGCTCACACAGCAGGTCGAAGGTGTTGAGCGCCGCGAACGGGTAGCGCCCATCCAGCGCCCAGGCCTGCTCGAAGGCCGGTAACGCTTCGGCCTTGTCGCCGTTGAGCAATAGCGCGTGGCCAAGGAAGCCATGGGCCATGGCCAGCCGCGGCTCCAGGCGCACCATCTCACGGGCCGCAGCGATGTAAGCCGGGTAGTGAGCATCCTCGTCATGCCAGTCGGCCAGTTGCCGCCAGGCATCGTAGTAATCGGGGTGCTGCGCCAGCAGTGCGCGCAGCGCCTCGATGGCCCCGGCATCGCCTTCGGCGCGCAGGGCACACGGGCCATACAGGGCCATTTCCACCGGCGGTTTGCCTTCCCAGCACGGCGCGGCGAGCAACTCGCGTACTTCGCCGAAGCGCTCGCCTTCCATGAGCAACTGCAGCAAGCGGTCGTTGATCGCACGGTTGCGCGGGCTGTAAGCCAGCGCTGCGCGCAGGGCGTTCTCCCGTGCCTCGCGGTCGGTTTCCAGGTCCGCCAGGGCCAGCCAGGCGTCGACATCGCCAGGACGGTTTTCCACCAGTTGCCTGGCCAGTTGCAGCGGCCGCTCGCCGCTCTGCAGTTGCTCGGCATAGTACTTGAGCTGATTCCACGCCCACTCGTGGCCCGGCTCGGCGCGCAGCACCCGCTCGGCCTGGTCGGCGGCCTCGGCGAACGCCTCGCGGCGCCCCAGCACGTAGGCCAGGTAGGCACGCAGCTCGGTGTCTTCCGGCACCTGCGCCACCACCCGGCGTAACTGCTGCTCGGCCTCGTCGAGGCGCTCGTCCTGCTCCAGCAGGCAGTCGACGTGCAGGCTCACCGTGGGCGTCCACAGCGGGTTGATGCGAAAGCTTTCCTGCAGGGCCTGGCAGCAGGCGTCCAGCTCGCCCTGCTGCTTGTGCAGCCGCGCCAGTTCCAGCGACAGCCGCGGCAGCAGCGGAAAGCGTTCGATGGCACGGCCCAGGGTGTCGGCGGCTGCCGCGTATTGCTCCATGCGCGCCTGCTGACGGGCGACCACCACCCACAGCTGCCAGAGATCCTCGCGCTGAACGAGCGCTTCACGCAGTTGATCGAGCAGCGCCTGAGGTTCGAGCAAGCGCTGCGCCTGTTGCTCGTAGGCCAGCCAGCCATCACCGAAGGTCACCTGACGGACCAGCTCGGCATGGATGGCGCCCAGGGTTTCGACGGCCTGCTGATGGCTTTCGCAGGTATCGAGCAGCATGTTGCTGGCGTACTCGTTGTCAGCGAACAGGCCCAGAGCCCGCTGGAAAGCGTCGCGGGCGGCCTCGCGCTGACCATCCTGCAGCAGCACGAAGCCGTGAGTGGAGTGAAAATAGGTGTTCTGGGCATCGACCAGGCCGGCCTGCCGGCACACATCCAGAGCCTCGGCACGGCGGCCCTGGCGTGCCAGGCAACCGGCCAGCTCGCGCAGCGTCCAGGCGTGTTCCGGATGATTGTCCAGCAGGCGTCGCAGAGCCTGCTCGGTGGCCGGCAGCGAGCGTCGCTTGACTCGCTCGATCTGCAGCTCGGCGATACCCAGATGGTGCGGATACTCGGCGGCCAGCGCCTCGACATAGGCGTCGGCGGCCTCGCTGCCCTCGCCTTGTTCGAGCAGCGTCACGCAGAGGCGGTGCGCCCCTACTGCCAGCGGCTCGAGCACGGCGGCCTCGCGCGCCCAGGCCAGGGTCTGGCGCGGCTCGTCCATGCGCCGCATGCCGGCTTGCACCGCCGCCCGCAGCCAGGCTGAACGCCGACACAATGGCTCGGCCCGAGCGAGCAAAGCCTGGCAGCCCTGGGCATCACCGTTGCGCCCCAGGTGCTCGGCCAGGCCAAGCAGCAACTCACCGTCTGCCGGGCGCCAGGTCAGCGCCTGTTCCAGCATGGCCTGCGCCTCGTAGGGGCGCTGCATTTCTTCCAGGGTTTCGCTGAGGGTCAGGCTCGGCGCTGCCGACAGCCGGCCCAGTCGCGCCTGGCGCCGCTCGAGGAACTGCAGGCCCTCGGCCGTTCTGCCCAGCGCCCGCAGGGCGCGGAAATACTGCACCGCGTAGCCTTCGTGGGACGCATGCAGGCAGGCCGCCAGGCGATACAGCTCGCAGGCTTCTTCGCGGCGATTCTCGCCCCAGCGCAGGCTGGCCAGGCTGTTCCAGGCGCGGGCCTGGGTGGGCGTCTGCAGCAGCACGCGCTGCAGAATGCCGGCCACCTGTTCGTGGCAACGGCCATCCTCGCTGAGTAACTCCGCGTAACGCACGCTGATGGTCGGCTCGTTCCAGCGCGCCTGGCAATGCCCGCCCAGCCATTCGAGCTGCACGCCGCGCGGTTGCAGCTGGGCCAGTGAGGTGGCCTTGGAGAGGATCAGGTTGGCATCGTCGGGGAACTGCGCGAGCAGCGCCTCGGTGCCCTGCAGCACTTCGCGTTCCTGGCCGTCATACCAGCCCAGCGAACGCTGCGCCTGCCAGGTCAGCCGATGCTCGGGGCTCAGCGCCTGCAGAGCCTGGTAGGCCACCAGCGCCTCATCACGCTGGTGTGCTTCCAGGGCACTGGTGAAGCGATAGTAGACATCCCACAGTTCGCGATCCGGCAGGCTCAGACCGTCCAGCAGCACAGCCTGGTCGACGGGCAACAGCAGCATGCCGCGCGGCCCGGAGGCGCGCTGCGACTCGAACAGCAGCTCGGCCAGGCTCTCGCCATGGTGGGGCTGCGCCGGGTCACGCACCAGCAGCGTGCCACGCGGCTCGTCATAGCCGACCAGCGCTTGCAGGTGCCCGCTGCCGGTGTATTGCAGGGTCAGGGTGAAGGGTATGCCGCGGTCGATCAGCGCCCGACTGCTGGCCCAGTCCGCGGTAAACTCCACGGCCAGGTAACCGTTGCGCTCGGCCCAGGCGCGCTCGGCCTGGTGCGTGGTGCCGTCGTAGCAGATCTCCTCGGCGACCTCGAGGTGCTCGACGCGCTTGCCCCAGTAATCGGAAATCGCCGTCAGGGTTGCCGGCACGCAGGTCATGTGGTGCTGGCGCACGAAAGGCACGGGCAACAGCACCCGGCGCCCACTGGGGCTGGCCAGGTGCGCCTGGATCTTCTCGTAGAACCCGCCACCGGCCTTCTCCGCCAGCTGCCGTCCGGAGACATGATCGCCCTGCAGGCAGGCGATGTCGCAGCGGCGCGCGGCGATCCAGTCGGCGGAGCTACGCTCCTCGATGCACTGCAGCGTCTGCATGTGGTCGAGCAAGGTGCGGGCCTCGTCGAGCTCTTCGCGCTCGATCAGCAGGTTGACCAAGTGGGCACAGATCGTCGTGCTCTCCATCTCCCGGGCGCCGCGACGCAGCAGCTGTAACGCGGCGTCAGTCTGCCCCAACTGCAACTGCAGGCCGGCCGCCTGGGTCAGCGCCGAGCGAAAGTCCGGCTGGCGGGCCAGCACCTGTTCGCACAGGGTCAGGGCCTCCTCGCGGCGGTCTTCCAGCTCCAGGCCATGGCTGCGCTCGACCAAGAGCCACGGGTCATCGTCACCGTGCTGGCAGGCCTGCTCGTAGAGCGCCTGGGCCGTTTCGAAGTCGCGCAGCGAGGCGTACAGGTAGGCTTTGAACGACAGCCATTCGGCACGTTGCGCCCCATCGGCCGGCAGCCAGTCGCCGAAGTTCTGCAGCAGGCGCCAGGCCCGGTAGTGCCCACGCCGGGCCATCTGCATGCGCAGAAAGCGCAGCCGCGCCGGGACAGACTCCGGGTAGCGGCGGTACGCCAGCCAGGTCAGCACGTCGGCCAGCCGTGGCGCACCGATGTGCCCGGCCAGGCGTGCCATGCAGCCCATGGCCTCGGCACCCTGCCAATAGCGCGGATCGCCCTGCTCGCTGGCCAGGACATAGGCCTGCAGGTGCAGGCCGCGGTCCACCAGCGCCTCGATTTGCGCCAGCAGCGCTGGCGAAGGAAGCTGAGCATTGGGGTTGAAAGCGGACATGGAGCGCCCTTCCCTGGTCATCGGATGTCGGCAAGCACTCTATTGCGAGCCGTTACTCGCGACAAGGCTGGCACGCTGCACCTGTGACGGCCTGCTCGGGTACACTTGGCCGCCGTCTCCAACCCGCTGTCCCGAGGACCTCCCATGCCGATCCGCCACTGCATCGTCCACCTGATCGACAAGAAGCCCGATGGCACGCCCGCCGTGCTGCACGCCCGCGACAGCGAACTGGGCGCCTCCCAGGCCATCGAGAACATGCTGGCCGACCTCAACGACAGCTACAACGCCAAGCAGGGCAAGGCCTGGGGCTTCTTCCACGAGGAATCGGGTGCCTACCCGTTCAGCGGCTGGCTGAAAACCTACCTGGAAGACGGCGAGGATTTCACCGCCTTCAGCCGCCAGGCCGTCGAGCACCTGCAGAAGCTGATGGAAGAATCCAACCTGTCCACCGGCGGCCACGTGCTGTTCGCCCATTATCAGCAGGGCATGACCGACTACCTGGCCATCGCTCTGCTGCACCACAGCGAAGGCGTGGCAGTGAACGACGCGCTGGACGTGACCCCGGCCAAGCACCTGGACCTCGGCCAACTGCACCTGGCGGCGCGCATCAACATCAGCGAGTGGCGCAACAACAAGCAGTCCAAGCAGTACATCTCGTTCATCAAGGGCAAGAACGGCAAGAAGGTCTCGGAGTACTTCCGTGACTTCATTGGCTGTCAGGAGGGGGTCGATTCACCCAGCGAAACCCGCACCCTGCTCAAGGCCTTCAGCGACTTCGTCGAGAGCGAGGATTTGCCCGAAGAACAGGCCCGCGCCAAAACCGATACCCTGGTCGACTACGCCACCAGCCAGGCCAAGATGGGCGAGCCGATGACTCTGGAAGAACTCTCCGGCCTGATCGACGAGGAGCGCCCCAAGGCCTTCTACGACCATATCCGCAACAAGGATTACGGCCTATCGCCGGAGATTCCTGCCGACAAGCGCACCCTGAGCCAGTTCCGCCGTTTCACCGGCCGCGCCGAGGGCCTGTCGATCAGCTTCGAAGCCCACCTGCTGGGCTCCAAGATCGAATACGACGAAGCCTCCGACACCCTGACCATCCGTAACCTGCCGACACAGCTGACCGACCAGTTGAAACGCCGCAAGGATTAGGCGATAAACGCCACGTCCCACTGCCGAGATGCCACTCATGAAACGGATTTTGCTGATTATCGTGGCGCTCGCCGCCTGGCAACACTGGGACCGCCTCGAGCCGATGCTACTGGGCAAGCCACAGCAGGTGGCCGGCCACGGTGAAGTCATCCTCTACGCCACCAGCTGGTGCGGCTACTGCGCCCAGACCCGCGAGTTTCTCGGCGAGCGCGGTATCGCCTATACCGAGCTGGACATCGAAAAATCCCCCGAAGCCCGCCGCGCCTACGACGCCCTGGGCGGCCGCGGCGTGCCGGTGCTCAAGGTCAACGGCACTGTGATCCACGGCTACAACCCGCAGGGGATCTTGGCGGCTTATTGAGTCGCGCGGGGCGACTAGCAGGCCGTGAGCCTTTAACGCAAAGCGCTTCGCCACTCACCTGAACGCCGCACCCTGCATGAAGTCTTAACAAGCACTTCCGCAAGCCTCTCAAGGTGTGTCATGCGTTTGATACCCGGACTGAACAGCGATGCATGCGTGCTGATAGCAGGCGCCAGCCGAGGTATCGGCCTGGCGCTATGCACGGCTTTGCTCGAACGCGATGACGTGACTCAGGTCTGGGCCTTGGCGCGACAAGCCAGCACTTCTGCAGAGCTGGAAAAGCTTGCCCAGCGCCATGGCCAGCGCCTGAGACGGTTCAACTGCGACGCCCGCGACGAGCACTCCCTCGAAGCCCTGGCGCGGGCAGTGCTCGAGGAATGCGATCACCTGCACTTGGTCATCAGCACCCTGGGCATCCTTCATCAGGACGGCGCCAAAGCCGAAAAGGCCCTGTCACAGCTGACCCTGGCAAGCCTGCAGGCAACCTTCGCGACCAACGCCTTTGCGCCGATCCTGCTGCTCAAACACCTGCTCCCCTTGCTGCGCAAGCAACCCGCGACCTTCGCCGCCCTCTCCGCACGCGTTGGCTCCATTGGCGATAACCGCCTGGGAGGCTGGTACAGCTATCGCGCCAGCAAAGCAGCGCTCAACCAACTGCTGCACACGGCCAGCATCGAACTCAAACGCCTGAACCCCGCCGCCACCATCCTGGCGATCCACCCCGGCACAACCGATACCGGGTTGTCCCAACCCTTCCAGGCTAACGTACCGGAAGGCCAGCTGTTCGAACCGGCGTTCTCGGCCGAGCGCATCCTGGAAGTGACAGGCGCCCACGGGCCGGATGACAGTGGGAGCTTCTGGGCCTGGGATAACCGGCCGATTGTTTGGTGAGTGGCTGACACCTTAAAGCGAGAAAAGCACGCCCGCCCCGCATATGCCCAGGACTGCAGGTTGAGTCTTGCGCAGGACCGGTAGAAGCGGCTTCAGCCGGGAATGTGCTTCGCGGCTGAAGCCGCTCCTGCAGGCTGCACCGGTTCCCCCATGGCACGGCCGCGGCGCAGGAACACCAGCACTGCCGCAGCGCCGATCACGCCAGGCAAGGCGAAGGCAAGGAAGCTGGCCTGCAACGGCAGCCCCGAGGCCTGCAAGACGCCGCCCAGCAGCGGGCCGATGATCGCCCCCGTGCGACCGATGCCCATGGCCCATCCCAGACCGGTGGAACGCACCTGCGCCGGGTAGTACTGCACGGCGCAGGCATTGGCGAGAATCTGCGTACCGATGGTGCAGGCCCCCGCCACCGCCACCAGCAGGTACAACACCGCCAGCGGGGCCTTGAAGGCCAGCAGGCTCAGCGCCAGCGCGCCACAGCAGAAGAAGCCAAGCAGCACCCGACCCAGCCCGACCCGGTCGCCCAGCCAGCCACCGCCGATGGCCCCGACGATTGCGCCGACGTTGAGCACCAGCAGGAACGCAAGGCTGGAGTTCAGGCCATAGCCGGCACTGTGCATGAGTTTGGGCAGCCAGGCGCTCAGCGCGTAAACCATCAGCAGGCAGCAGAAGAACGCCAACCACAACATCAGCGTGCTCAATGTTCGGCCCTCGCGGAACAACTCGGCGATGGCCACACTGGCCTTGCCGCCCCCCTCCAGTACCAGTTCATCGTTTGCCGTGGGCTGATAGCCCGGCACCACCTGCGCCAGGGTCTGCCGGGCACGCCGGGTGTGCCCGCTGCGTACCAGGTGGGTCATGGACTCGGGCAACTGGCGAACCAGCAACGGCAGCAACAACAACGGCACTGCAGCCACGTAGAACACCGCCTGCCAGCCCCATTGCGGAATCAGCACGATGCCCAGCCCGGCCGACAGCATGCCGCCCAGCGAGTAACCACTAAACATCAGCGCCACCAGGGTGCTGCGTGAGCGGCGCGGCGAGTACTCGTTCATCAACGCCACCACATTGGGCATCACCCCGCCGATGCCCAGCCCGGCGATGAAGCGGCACAGGCCGAACGCCTCGGGGCTGCCGGCCAGGCCATTGAGCGCCGTGACGCCACTGAACAGCGTCACGCAGAAGGCGATGGTCTTGCGCCGCCCGATACGGTCGGAGAGCGAACCGAAGAACAAGGCACCGAACATCATTCCGACCAGCGCACAACTGCCCAGTGCGCCGGCCTGTAAGGGGCTGAGACCCCACTCGCTCATCAACGACGGCAGCACCACACCGTAGATGACCAGGTCATAGCCGTCGAAAATGATGATCAGCGCGCACCACAGCAGCACGCGGGCATGGAAGGCATTGAAGCGCGCCCCGTCCAGCAGGGCAGTGACAGGAATCTTGTACATGGCATGGCTCTTTCTTGTTGTTGTGATCAGGCGAGTCAGGCGTTCTGTAAGGCACCGATGGTCTGCCAGGCCCGGCGCAGATCGCCTTGCAGGTCGTGTTCCCACAACCAGGCGAAGCGTTCGGCGAGGGTCTGGCCCAGCAGGGTTTCATCCGCCGCCGTGGCTGGGTCGCGCAGCTCGTAGAGTTCGCCGGCTTCGCGGGAGGTGCGCTGAACCCGGCAGGCGCGTGGGCGGCGCACGGCATCGTAGGCGGCCAGCAGCGCCTGTACATCACCGCCGGCGAGTTGTGCGTCGCCCAGCAGGCGAGCCAGTAGCCAGGCATCTTCCAGACCTTGACCGGCCCCCGCGCCCTGGTGCGGCAGCATCGCGTGGGCGGCGTCGCCGACGAGCGCCACTCTGCCATGCACATAGCCCGGCAACTCGGCGAGATCGTGCAATGCCCACAGGGTCGGCGCGCCGATGCATTGCAGCAGTACCCGTGCGGCATCACCCCAACCATTGAACGCCTCGAGCATCTCCGCCTGGCTGGCATTGCGCACCCAGGGTTGCCCAACCGGCCACTCGGGCTCGGCCTGGCTGCGGTCAGAGATAAAGGCCACCACGTTGATAAGCCGGCCCTGCTTGACCGGAAAAGTCAGAATGTGTGCATCAAGACCCAGGTACATCTGCGGTACATCGATCAGATGTTCATTCAGCCCACGCTCGCGGTAGGCCGCACGCAGCACCTGACTGTCGATCAGGCCACGATAGGCCGTTGTGCCGCTGTAGCGAGGTTGAGCCAGCGGCGCCCCCAGTCCTGCCAGGACGTGGTCACGGATCGAGGATTTGATGCCATCGGCACCGATCAGCAGGTCGCAGCTGTGCGAGCTGCCATCGGCAAAATTCACCCGGACCTCGTCCTCGGCCTGCTGTACCTGCACCGCGCGCTTTCCGAAACAGGCGATGCCCTGTGGCAGGCGGCTGGCCAGAGCGTCGAGAAAGTCGGCGCGATGCACCGAGGACTGCCCTACCCCCGGCGCCACACTGGCACCCAGGTAGCCGGCATCGGCACCACGGCGCCATTCGAACCACACATCCTGCCAGGGCGCAGGAGTCTGATCGGCGATCTGACCATAAGGCTCACCGATCCCCAGACCGTCGATGGCGCGTACAGCATTGGCGCCGAACGATACGCCGGCACCCACCTCGCCGAAGGCGGCGGCGGACTCGAACAGACGAACGTCAAGATGGGGATGACGGCACAGGTCCAGTGCCAGGGCGACACCGGCGATGCCACCGCCAACGATGGCGATACGCAAGGGAGAGTTCTGCATGAGGGTTACCCGTGGGGCTGATTGTTATTGGAATGGGCTCATCATGCGGCGGGTTGCGATATTGATAAATGCAGCGAAGAATATAGCCATTATCACAACTGTGAATAATTTTGGTCTTCCTGTGCCAGAGGCTCAGCATGAACCTGCGTGATCTCGACCTGAATCTCTTGCTGGTACTGCACCAGCTGCTCCTCGACCGCCAGGTATCGGTCGCCGCCGAGCATCTGGGCCTTACCCAGCCCGCCATGAGCAATGCCCTCAAGCGCCTGCGCTGCGCCCTGCAGGATGACCTGTTCGTGCGTACCGGACGGGGCATGCAGCCCACGCCCTATGCGCTAAGCCTGGCCGAGCCGGTAGCCCAAGCCATAGCCCTGTTACGCCAGGCGTTGATGCGCACGGCGGCGTTCGACCCGGCCAGCAGCGAGCGCCCGTTCAATCTGGCGATGACCGATATCGGCGAAATCTGGTTCATGCCTCGGCTCATCGAGACCCTGCTGCAACGTGCGCCGGGCATCTCGGTGAGCACCGTACGCAGTGACGCGCAACTGTCCGACGATCTGGCCAGTGGTGCCATCGACCTGGCTGTGGGCCTGCAACCCAACCTGCAAAGTGGTTTCTATCAGCGTCGGCTCTTCGTGCATCGCTATGTGGCCCTGTGCCGCCGCGATCACCCGCTGGTGCAGCAAGCCATGAGCATCGAAGCGTTCTGCAGCCATGGCCATGTCCACGTGGCAGCAGCCAGTACCGGCCACGGCGAGGTCGAGCAGTACCTGCGCCGCGCCGGGGTCAGGCGCGACATTCGTCTGCAAGTACCGCACTTCGTTGCGGTGGGGCACATTCTGCAACGCAGCGACCTGGTTGCCACGGTGCCGGAACGCTTCGCCGAGACCTGTCTGGTGCCTTTCGGCCTGGTAGCCCTGCCATTGCCGGTGCCCTTGCCGGAAATCGCCATCAACCTGTTCTGGCATGCGCGCTTTCACAAAGAGCCCGCCAACCAGTGGTTTCGTGAACTGATGTTCGAGCTGTTCAGCGACTGAGCCGGGCCGCATGCACCTGCGCAAGAGCGGCCGACAATGCGCCAGCCGGCGTCACTCCTTGGTCAGGTCAACCAACGGCGTCTGCCGCACCTCGGTCTTGCGCCCATCCTGAATCGTGCTCACCTGCTTCAAGGCCTTGTCCACCGCCGGCTTGTCCGCCAGCAGGCTGTAGCGGATCTGGAACTGTTTGTGTTCCTTGGGCGCGATGGTCGGGACCAGGTTCAGCGGGCGCTGATAACGACGGTTGTAGGAGAAGCTGGTGCCGGGTTCCAGCCCGGTGACGTACCCCTGGCCCTGGGTGTCGGTGTTTTTCCACAATGAGAACACCGGCAGTGTCCGGGTGTTGAAGCCCACCGAAACGCCCAGGCTGCCGGCCTTGTTGTGCAGCACGGTCAGGGTGTCGCCCTTGGCATCGGCGTAGGGCACCACGTTGTAGACGGTTTCGTCGTAGTCCTTGGTAGGCGCGCGATAAGTTTGCCAGTCGGCCAGATCGCCCTTGGCCTTGTCGTTGAACGGCGACACCTGCTTCACCGGCGCGGCGAACCGCGCGCCCTGCTCAAGGAACGGCGTGCTGAAGTTGCTGTGGTACAGCGCCTGGTATTCCCTCGCATAGTCGCCGTTGTTGGTCAGGGTGTCGTTGAGGGCGAAGGTCACGCTGCCCGGTTCGGTGACCAGTTCGGTGGCCACGGAGAAGTCAACCTTTTTGAACGCCTGCTCTTTCAGCTCGCCGCGCAGGGTAATGGCATAAGGCGGCTTTTCATCGATATGCAGGGTGACCTTGCTGGCTGGAATGTTGGCGGCCCGGCCGTGCAAGGTCAGCAATTCGCCGTTGTCCATGCCGGGGTGGCCGACCCATTCGTAGCCGCAGCGGGTGACCAGCTCGTTGAAGCCTTCCAGCCAGCCCAGGCCACCGCGGCCATTGAGCTCGATGAAGGCCGGGTTGACCACTTCCTTGACCGGGGAATCCCAGCCCATCCGCACATCGCCGGCCGAAGCCTGCAGGACGTTCATGCCGCGTGTCGGCACCACGGACAGCTTCATGGTGCCGTTATCGATATCGACGATGCTCACGCCTTCCTGCCGCCCGCCGTGCAAGATGCGCAGGGTGACGCTGAAGGGTTTGTCGGTTTTGAGGCCGAGTTGCTCGCTGGTGATCTGCCAGTTCTGGGCAGCCTTGTCGGAGTCGAGCAAAACGTAATCCCAAGCCATGGCATGGGAGGCCGCGGACAGTGCGCCGAGCGCGACGAAGAGTTTGAGTGGGGTCATGACTACAGCCTTTTTTGGAGTTGTGGCATTTTTTATAAACTTGATGAAACGTTTCAGCAAGCTAAAAAGGATCCAGCTCCGACGAGCCTGACAGCGAGCCCAAGGCAATCGGGGACATTGGCGATATCGTTTGGGCAGCTGACACAGCAACTGCGTCAGCAAGGCGACGTTCAACCAGCTGCTGAACTAGGCGTGCTGAAACAGCTCGGTGATAAGGGCCTGGTGATACAAGCGGGTTGCTGCGGTGCGGCAGGTGCCTCGACTTCGAAGCGCCCAGAAACTCAGAACGTACTGCAGCGCATTCGAGCTGGAGCCTGAGCCCTCAAGAAGTAGGCGATGGTGCTGTGCCAGAGTTGCCGGCATCCACACGCCCCTGCCCAGTGCGAAGCTGGGCTGATTCGAACAGCGCGGTGGCAATACCCTCGATCTCAGCGCACAGGTGCAACTTCTCCAGCCATCGCGCCGGAATCCCGTGCTTTGCATAGAATGCACCGGCTATCTGGCCAACGATCGCCGCGGTGGTGTCGGCATCGTCACCGAGATTGGCGGCTTGCAGTACTGCTGCCTCGAAAGAGTCAGTGGACCAGAAACACCACAGTGCGGCTTCGAGTGAAGCAATGCAGTATCCGGTTCCTCTGATCTGGTCGCGATGCTTGTTCTTGAAGCTGCCCGAAGCGAGGGCTTTGATTGCCGGTTCACAATACTGCCCGGGAGAAAGGCTAAGCACCTCGTCTTTCTTGTGCCCTGCCAATGCCTTGGAAACCACCTCTGCCAAAAGCTGGCACGATTCGATGGCCTCGGGGGCGCCATGGGTTGTGCGCGAACTCTGCTCAGCGGCCCATGCCATCGAAGTCAGGTCCGGATAGTAGAAGAGGATGACTGGAGCCAAGCGCATGATCGAGCCGTTCCCGGCCGCTTGCGGATCAATGGAACCGGCGAGTGGCTCTCCGCTTTCCTCGAAGGCCATCAGCGCCTGCCTGACTGTCGTCCCGATATCGAAGCACTGCCCCGTCGCGCTCCAGTAACCCCAATGCCACCAATTGAGATACCGCGTCATCTGGTCCCGGGCATCGAAACCGTTCTTCGAGAGCAGACTTTCTGCCAGGCAGAGCGCCATCGAGGTGTCGTCTGTCCACTGGCCAGGCGCTAGGGCGAAGGGCCCACCGCCGACCATATCCGTGATGGGCCTCAGCGTCTCGCGAGAGCTGAATTCGAGGGTAGTGCCGACAGCATCGCCGCAAGCCAGGCCGAGCAGGCATCCGGTGTAGCGGTCCTGCAGATTGATCTCAATGCTCAATGACTACCTCCCGGGCTTTTCCGATATTCGCGAGTGCGCATCATAAAACAGGCTCACCTGCTCAATGAGGTTACCTATCTGCAAGCGATAGGCCGGCGCCCCATCCATATCATGGATACCCGATATCAATCTCAGCTACCTACCTGGATACCACTCGCCCCTCTACGCTTATGCCTCACATTCAGGAGACATCACCATGCGCAAACCCAACAAAGCATTCGCTGCCGTTCTAATCGCAGCCACCTTGTGGCAATTCCCACTCGCCCACGCCCAGCCCGATCCCCTACCCTCGCACGTCGTGCAGCAGCAGGTTGGCGGTTACAAGGTGCGGGTTGGCGATGTGCAGGTGACGGCGCTGAGCGACGGGACCATCCCTATCGACGTGCATGCCCTGCTCAAGGGCGCCAAACCCGAAGACATCGACAGGCTGTTGATGAGGGGCTTCCAGCGCAACCCGCTGGAAACCTCGATCAACAGTTTTCTTGTAACCTTGCCGGGCCATCAGGTGCTCGTCGATACAGGCGCCGGTCAGCTGTTCGGCCCCGGCAACGGTGGGCGTTTGCTCGACAACCTGGCCGGCCAGGGCCTCAAGCCTGAAGACATCACCGATGTGCTGCTCACCCATGCCCACTCGGACCATTCCGGCGGGCTGGTCAGGGATGGGCAACGGGTATTCCCCAATGCCACGGTGTATGTCGGCAAACCCGACGTGGATTTCTTCTTCGATGAAACCAACCAGAAACGCACCGGCTACGAGCAGAAGTATTTCGACATCGCCCGCCTGACCCTGCAGCCCTACCTGGACGCGGGCAAGCTGCGCACCTTCTCGCAGAGCGAAGAGGTGCTGCCAGGCATCATCGCCACGCTGCATCCCGGGCATACACCGGGCTCGGCCTTCTACACGCTGACCAGCGCCGGCGAAAGCCTGACCTTCGTGGGCGATCTCATCCACGTGGCAGCGGTGCAGTTTCCCATGCCCGGCGTGACGATCACCTTCGACCAGAACCAGGCCAAGGCCGCCGCCGAGCGCAAGGCGCAGTTCGCTGCCTTCGCCAAGCAGCGCACCCTGATCGCCGCGCCCCACCTGCCCTACCCCGGCATGGGCCATCTGCGTGGCAATGCCCGCGGCGGCTATGATTGGGTTCCCCTGACCTATGTCGATCGCAAAGAGCCCTAGGAGATTGCCTGCATGAAGTTGCCCTCGGGTATCGACATGGATCTGCTGCTGACCCTGGATGCCCTGCTGGACGAGCAGAACATCACCCACGCGGCCCTGCGCCTGGGCATCAGCCAGCCGGCGATGTCTGCCCGCCTGGCACGCCTGCGCCGGGTGTTCGGTGAGCGATTGTTCATCGCGGCGCCCAACGGACGCGGCGTGCTGCCGACACCCAGGGCATTGGCCCTGCGCCCGACCTTGCAGCAGGTGCTCAACGGCATGTCCGCCCTGCTGGAGCCTGTGGTGTTCGATCCCGCCACCAGCCAGCGCACCTTCGTGGTGGCCTTGCATGAGAACCCGGCGCTGATGGTGGGCGCCGATCTGTTCAACCGCATCCGTGAACAGGCGCCGCTGGCGCGTCTACGTTTCGTCCAGCCCGACCTCGATACCCTTTCCCAGCAGATGGAGCACGGTGAAATCGACCTGTTCATTGGTATTGGCGAGACGGTCAACGAAGGCTGGGTGGGCCGTCAGCTGTTCACCGATAACTTCGTCAGCGCGCAGCGCAAAGGTCATCCGCGCGGGGCGCGAGAGCTGGATCAGGAAACGTTCTGCAGCGCAGCGCATCTGCTGGTGTCATCGGCGGGCGATCCCTTTGTCGGCATCGTCGATCGGGTTCTGGCCAAGCTGGGCAGCAGCCGCCAGGTGCTGATGCCGACGCAGAGCTACGCCACCGCGCCAGCGCTGGTGGCGGGCACCGATCTGCTGTGCACGCTGCCACGCCGCCTGCTGAAGCAGTTCGCCAGCTCGCTGGATCTGTTCGAACCGCCGATCGATCTGCCATCGCTGTCGCTCAACGCCTACTGGCACCCGCGCAACCATGAGGATGCCGCCAGCATCTGGCTGCGCGAGCAGGTTCTGCAGGTTGCCGGTGGGCTGGAGCGAAACGAGGGCTGACCTCACGCAGGCCTTGGCCCTGTGTGAGGTCAGCGCTGCTGTGCCCTTAACGGCTATCGAGCGCTCTCGCTCAATCTGCAGCCAGCTGTGCCAGGCCATCATCAAAGCGTGACACCGCGACCAGCAACGCCTGGATCGAGGCAACGACGATATTGGCGTGGCTGCCGGCACCGAAACGCGAGCCGGCCACACCCGGCCAGGCCACCTCGACCAGCGCCAGGGCATCGGCGGCGGCGCCACCACCCAGGCTGCGCTCCTCATAACTGTCAATGCGGATCGGCAAGCCAAGCGCGGCCACGGCGGCATCGATGGGACCGTTACCGATGCCCTGCAGCGTCTGCCGGCGACCATCCGGCAGCGCGATCTCCAGCCTCACGCCCTGGCCAGCCTCGGCCTCGAACAGCTGGTGGCCGAGATAGACGAGTTCGCCGCCGGCGCGTGCCGGAGCCAGGTAGTGGCGCTGGAACAGCTCCCAGAGCTCAGCGCTGTTCAATTCCGTTTCGCTGCTGTCGGCCAGCTTCTGGACGATGGCGCTGAACTCGACCTGCATTCGCCGCGGCATCGACACGCCGTGGTCGCGCTGCAAGAGGTAGGCGATGCCGCCTTTGCCCGACTGGCTGTTGACCCGCACGATGCTGTCATAAGTGCGCCCCAGATCTTTCGGGTCGATTGGCAGGTACGGCACTTCCCAGATGCCATTCGGGTCCTGTGCCGCGAAGCCTTTGGCGATGGCGTCCTGGTGCGAGCCGGAAAAGGCGGTGAACACCAGATCGCCAACATAGGGATGACGCGGGTGGATCGGCAGCCCCGTGCAGGTTTCGGCGACGCGCGCCACGCCAGCGATATCGGAAAAATCCAGATGCGGGTCGACGCCCTGGGTATAGAGATTCAGCGCCAGGGTGACCAGATCGAGGTTGCCGCTGCGCTCACCATTGCCGAACAGGCAGCCTTCCACCCGCTGGGCGCCAGCCAGCAGCGCCTGCTCGGCGCAGGCCACGCCGGTGCCGCGGTCGTTGTGCGGGTGCACCGAGAGCACCACATGCTCACGGCGTTCCAGGCGCTCGTGCATCCATTCGATCTGGTCGGCGAACACATTGGGCGTCGCCACTTCCACCGTGGTCGGTAGGTTGATGATGATCGACCGACCGGGGCCGGCATCCCAGGTGCGGATGGCGGCGTTGCACATGCGCAGCGACACCTCCAGCTCGGCCATGCAGAAGGTTTCCGGGGAGTACTGCAACACCCATTCGGTCTCGGGGTGCGCCGCCACCTTTTCCTTGAGCAACTGCACGTGGCGCACCACCAGTTGCTCCACTTCATCCACCGAGAGGCCGAATACCACCCGCCGCCAGACCGGCGCGATGGCGTTGTACAGGTGCACGATCACCCGCCGCGCGCCTGCCACGGCGCGTACGGTTTCGTCGATCAGGTCCTCGCGCAGCTGGGTCATGACCATGGGCGTGACGTCATCGGGAATGCCGCCTTCGTCGATCAATTTGCGGATGATTTCGAAATCGGTGCGCGAGGCGGCTGGAAAGCCCATTTCGATCTCCTTGAAACCGAGGCGCACCAACTCGCCGAACAACTGCAGCTTGCGCTGCCGATTCATCGGCTCGAACAGCGCCTGGTTACCGTCACGCAGGTCGGTGGACAGCCACACCGGCGCCTGGGTAATACGGCGCGATGGCCAGCGACGATTAGGCAGCTCAATGACGGGAAAAGCACGGTACTTGGTTTGCGGATTGCGCAGCATGGAGTGAACCTCGAGCGGGAAAGCGGACGGTACCGATCTCCCCTGCCCGCCATGGCGGGCTGATTCAAGGCCGGGATCTGGGGGAGATCGCAAGTCGGCGCCGCACACGCGGCGACAGACCCCGGCCGAAGCTCAGGGCTAGTAGCGGTAGCGAGGGCAGCTGAAGGTTCATGGCGGGGTTCCGGTCAGACAGGTGCCCAGCATAGGCAGCCGGGCGGCTGACCACTCACGACAAATGGTCGGTCGTTATCGCCAAATGGTCATTCCTACCGCTAAGCTGATAGGCCGCTTAGCATGGACGCTCCCATGGTCGACCACAGCCATCTCCCCCAAGAATCCCAGGCCATGCCGGTCACCGGCGTTTCGGTCGATTACTCCAACGGCCACCAAGTACCCGCCCACAGCCATCCGCGTGCGCAGCTGATCTATGCCATTTCCGGGGTATTGGTGGTGGAAACGCCGGCTGGCCGCTGGGTCATACCGCCGACCCGCGCCGTGTGGGTGCAGGCAGGCGTCGAGCACGCCCTGCGCATTCGCGGCAAAGCCTGCATGCGCAGCCTGTTCGTCCACGCCGATGCCATCGATGGCTTGCCGACCGGCAACTGCGTGATCGACGTATCACCGCTGCTGCGCGAACTCATCCTGGCCGCGACCCAAGTGCCGGCGCAATACAGTGCGGACAGCCGTGACGGGAGACTAATGCGCTTTCTGCTCGATGAACTGCGCAGCCTGCCGGTACTGCCCTTCCACCTGCCCTGGCCGGATGACGAACGCATCACCCGCGTGTGCCTGGCCCTGACGCAAAACCCGGCGCAGGACGACAGCGCCGAGCATTGGGCAGAGCGGCTGGCCATGAGCCCGAAAACCTTTCACCGCCGCTTTCTGGCCAGCACCGGCATCACCTTCGGCCGCTGGCGCCAACAGGCGCGCCTGCTGCTCTCGCTGGAAGCCCTGGCTGAAGGCCAACCCGTGCTGCAAGTGGCCCTTCAGCATGGTTACGAGAGCCAGAGCGCCTTCGCCGCTGCGTTCCGCCGGCAGTTCGGGGTGGCGCCGTCGAGCTTCTATAAATGAATGTGGCAGCCGCAACGACCGGTATAGGAACGATTGCGCCACCTGAACGAGGCGGCAAAACAAAAGGCAAGTTCAGTCCGAGAGCCTAGAAGTGGAGTTACGGCAGCAGGCGATAGCATTTCAGCGCCGGCGCCTTGGGGCGCCGCACCCCGGGCACATCAATGGGTCAATGCCGACGCCCACCGACCCCATCACTCTCATGCCGCCACTGCCGTGGGCTGACGCCGAACCAGCGGCGGAAGGCGCGGGAGAAGGCGCTGACTTCCGAGTAGCCGAGCAGTGGCGCCAGGTTCGAGATGGGCAGTTGATGCTGGCGTAGGTAGTGGGTGGCGAGTTCGCAACGCACTTTGTCCACCATGGCGGTGAAGGTCAGGCCCTGGTCGCGCAGGCGGCGCTGCAGTGACCAACTGCTCATGCCCAGTTGCTCGGCGGCCAGTTCCAGCACCGGCTCGCCCATCAGCAGTTGCTGGCGGATCTGCTCGCGCACGTCATCGGCCAGGTCCCGTTCGCCACGGCCACTCAGGGCACTGAGCTGGCTGAGCGAATCCTGCATCACCAACAGCAGCACCGGGTCGCCCTGTGGCATGGCGCGGTCGAGGCCGCGTTTGGGGATGACCAGCGAATTGAACGGCTGCTCGAAGTACACCGGCGCGTCGAAGACTTTGCAGTGCTCATGCCAGTGCTCGGGCCGTGGATGCTCGAAGTGCACCGCACGCGGTGCCCACTGTGGGCCGAGCACGTGGCGCACCAGGTTCAGCGCCATGCCCAGGGTCAACTCAGCGTCCTGGCGGCGACAGAGAATCGCGCCGTGGCGCACCTGGTAGTCGAAGCGGTAGCACTCGCCCTCGTCCACCAGGCGGATCAGGCTGTTGCGCTGGTGCAGCGGGAAGGCGCGGGCGAAGTTGATCAGCGCCTGTTCGACGGTCGCCGAGCACAGGCCGATATAGCCAAGCAGCCCTAACGCCTGGGGCTTGAACTGCTGACCGTAGTACAGCCCGAAGTTGTCGCACCCGGACTGGCGCGACGCCTCTTCCAGCACCTGGCAATAATTGGGCAAGGCCAGGCTCAAGGTGGGATGGCGCAGGGATTCGGGGTCGATGCCGGATACGCCAAGGATGCGATCGGGATCACCGCCGTGCTTTTCGATAAAGCCGCACAGGCCGCTGGCTGCGGCGGCCAGAACGCCGGCATTGGACGGGCTGCCGGACAGCAGCGGCAGGCCGGCGGACAGGTCAGGCTGGACGAGGACAGAGCTCATGGCGCCTCCTTGGTGACAATTTGTGTCTGGAAGCAAGAAACACGCCGATTATTGAACGCCCCGCCAATAACCCCGCCCTACAGGCCCCCGCGCCAAACCCGCTCCTCGCGACCTGGCATGAAGGCCCTAAAACGGGTCATTCGGAAACACTTGCACCGAAACGGAGCCATCTCAGTTGACTTGGTGCGACAGCCTGCACGCCACTTTCGAAATTTGACTTTGCAGAACAGCCAGCCTCGCCTAGCGTCAAGTCGGCCCCATGAATTCGTCTCATAGTTCAACGCGAGCACCGGTCGTGCTCGCGACCCGCCCCTGAAAACTACAAGAACTCGTAATGGGAGAACGTCAATGATCTATGCCAAACCCGGTACCGCAGGCGCCGTCGTCACCCTGAAATCGCGCTACGGCAACTACATCGGAGGCGAGTTCGTCGCGCCGGTGGGCGGTCAGTATTTCACCAATACCAGCCCGGTGGATGCCTCGGCCATCGGCGAATTCCCGCGCTCGGACGCCAAGGACATCGACAAGGCCCTGGATGCCGCCCACGCTGCCGCCGATGCCTGGGGCAAGACTGCAGTGCAGGATCGCGCGCTGATCCTCTTGAAGATCGCCGACCGCATCGAAGCCAACCTCGAGCTGCTGGCCGTGGCCGAGACCTGGGACAACGGCAAGGCCGTGCGCGAAACCCTGAACGCCGACGTACCCCTGGCCGCCGATCACTTCCGCTACTTCGCCGGCTGCATCCGC
>NZ_JAQZSI010000031.1:0-344 GCF_028674975.1 Pseudomonas sp. CNPSo 3701
CCAGGCCGATGCGGTACTGGCGCAGATCCGGGCGCGGCAGCGGCTGGCGATCCGGCAGGGCGCGGTCGATACGCGCACCGTAGAAGTCGCCGCGGCGCAGCACCTTGGCGAACAGGCGCATCTGGCCGCTGGTACGGCCGCGCTCGCCCTGGATACGGGCGGTCGGCAGGGCGGTCTCGCGGGTTACGGTAGCGACGAACTCGTCACCCAGGGCATCCAGCTCGTCGGCGATGGCGTCGAGGAATGCGGCGCGCTTCTCGGCCGACAGGCTGCGGTAAGCGGGATAGGCAGCAGCGGCAGCTTTGGCAGCAGCATCGACTTCTTCAGGGGTGGCCTGGATGAAA
>NZ_JAQZSI010000032.1:0-344 GCF_028674975.1 Pseudomonas sp. CNPSo 3701
TTTCATCCAGGCCACCCCTGAAGAAGTCGATGCTGCTGCCAAAGCTGCCGCTGCTGCCTATCCCGCTTACCGCAGCCTGTCGGCCGAGAAGCGCGCCGCGTTCCTCGACGCCATCGCCGACGAGCTGGACGCCCTGGGTGACGACTTCGTCGCCACCGTAACCCGCGAGACCGCCCTGCCAACCGCCCGTATCCAGGGCGAGCGCGGCCGCACCAGCGGCCAGATGCGCCTGTTCGCCAAGGTGTTGCGCCGCGGCGACTTCTACGGTGCGCGTATCGACCGCGCCCTGCCGGATCGCCAGCCGCTGCCGCGCCCGGATCTGCGCCAGTACCGCATCGGCCTGG
>NZ_JAQZSI010000033.1:0-306 GCF_028674975.1 Pseudomonas sp. CNPSo 3701
CGCGCGATCCGCGCTTACGGGGGCCTGGGCCCCCCCCCACACCGATGACTACCTGCACCGATCACGTCCGATCCACCACCCACAAAAAAGCCGACCCTGAGGTCGGCTTTCTCTGACTAAGCAGCCAGCGCTTAAAGCGCGTCGCGGCTGCTGGCGCCATCCACCAGGCGGGCGATCTGCAGCGGGTTGGCGTTCTTCAACGCGTCAGGCAGCAGGGCATCCGGGCAGTTCTGGTAGCACACCGGGCGCAGGAAGCGGTCGATGGCCAGGGTGCCGACCGAGGTGCCGCGGGCGTCGGAGGTCGCC
>NZ_JAQZSI010000034.1:0-276 GCF_028674975.1 Pseudomonas sp. CNPSo 3701
GGCCTGGGCCCGGTCGCCGTGTTCGGCGCCAGCAACTTCCCGCTGGCCTTCTCCACCGCCGGCGGTGACACCGCCGCCGCGCTGGCCGCCGGTTGCCCGGTAGTGTTCAAGGCCCACAGCGGCCACATGACCACCGCCGCTCACGTTGGTGAAGCCATCCTGCGTGCCGCCGAGAAGACCGGCATGCCCAAAGGCGTGTTCAACATGATCTACGGTTCGGGCGTCGGCGAGGCGCTGGTCAAGCACCCGGCCATCCAGGCCGTCGGCTTCACCGGC
>NZ_JAQZSI010000035.1:0-276 GCF_028674975.1 Pseudomonas sp. CNPSo 3701
GGCCTGGGCCCGGTCGCCGTGTTCGGCGCCAGCAACTTCCCGCTGGCCTTCTCCACCGCCGGCGGTGACACCGCCGCCGCGCTGGCCGCCGGTTGCCCGATAGTGTTCAAGGCCCACAGCGGCCACATGACCACTGCCGCCCATGTTGGCGAAGCCATCCTGCGCGCCGCCGAGAAAACCGGCATGCCCAAAGGCGTGTTCAACATGATCTACGGTTCGGGCGTCGGCGAGGCGCTGGTCAAGCACCCGGCCATCCAGGCCGTCGGCTTCACCGGC
>NZ_JAQZSI010000036.1:0-274 GCF_028674975.1 Pseudomonas sp. CNPSo 3701
GGTACTGCCACGGACAGCGAAGGCTATAGCGTCGACGTCACTGCCCCAGTCCCGACCATCAGCCTCGATGCCAACATCACTGCCGATGACGTGATCAACATCGCAGAGTCCACTCAGCAGATCCCGGTCACCGGCACTGTCGGTGGCGATGCCAAGGCCGGTGACACCGTCACCCTGACCGTCAATGGCAAAGACTTCACCGGCTCGGTCGTTGCCAATCCTAACGGCACCCTAGGCTTCAGCATCAACGTCCCAGGCTCTGACCTGGTCGCCG
>NZ_JAQZSI010000037.1:0-269 GCF_028674975.1 Pseudomonas sp. CNPSo 3701
ACCGTCGGCGGCGACGCCAAGATTGGCGATACCGTCACCCTCACAGTGAATGGTAAGAGCTTCACCGGTCTGGTAACCAATGCCAACGGCACCCTTGGTTTCAGCATCAATGTGCCGGGCGCCGACCTGGTTGCCGATGCCGGCAAGACCATTACAGCCAGCGTCAGCACCACCGACGCCGCCGGTAACACCGGTACCGCGACAGACACCGAAGGCTATAGCGTCGACGTCACCGCACCTGTGCCGACCATCACCCTCGACGCCAACAT
>NZ_JAQZSI010000038.1:0-248 GCF_028674975.1 Pseudomonas sp. CNPSo 3701
TGGTAGTGTGGAGCTTCTCCATGTGAGAGTAGGTCATCGTCAAGCTTCTATAAGAAACCCCAGATCTCGACAGAGGTCTGGGGTTTCGTCTTTTCGGGCCGGGAAATTAACGACCCAATACTCAGCGGCGACACGCAGACGGCTGAAAGCACGCTGACCTGGGTTTCGCTTCGCTCTACCGCAGGCTACGTAAGAGGCAGCCGTAAAGGCCGTACCGTAGCGATAAGTTGCTAGAGGTAAGTAGCCTG
>NZ_JAQZSI010000039.1:0-238 GCF_028674975.1 Pseudomonas sp. CNPSo 3701
CGTCAATGGCAAAGACTTCACCGGCTCGGTCGTTGCCAATCCTAACGGCACCCTAGGCTTCAGCATCAACGTCCCAGGCTCTGACCTGGTCGCCGATGCCGGCAAAACCATAAACGCCAGCATCAGCACCACCGATGCGGCCGGCAACATTGGTACTGCCACGGACAGCGAAGGCTATAGCGTCGACGTCACTGCCCCAGTCCCGACCATCAGCCTCGATGCCAACATCACTGCCGAT